>JAYZCO010000100.1:0-17393 GCA_036338285.1 Pseudomonadota bacterium | reverse complement strand
ACTGCGTGCGCTCAAGCAGGAATTCGGTAGCCACGTTGCCTTGAACTATGGCAGTTGAGCCTCAAACAGAATTAACCGTGCGCGTTGCAGATTTCCTTAAGGCGAACATTGCGCCGGTGTCTCCTGACTCAGCGGTGCTTTGGGTTGGTGTGAGTGGGGGTGTGGATTCCATCGCTTTGCTTGATCTGATGTCTCGCGCACAGGTTCCACAAGGGTGGCGGGTTGCTGCTGTTCACGCAAATCACGCTTTGTCTCCTGAGGCGGATGCTTGGCAGACCCATTGTGCCCATGTGGCCGCCACACTTGGCATCGAATTTCACACAAACAAGCTCAACGTGCCTACTGACGGAAATCTGGAAGCCAATGCCAGGGAGGCGAGGTACGCCTACTTTCGCAGCATGGCTGCCCGCTGTGATGTGGTGTTAACTGCACACCATGCAGATGATCAGCTTGAAACGGTCCTGTTGAAACTCTTTCAAGGCAGAGGCTTTACCGGGATACAGGCGGTTGGCCGAACACTTGGCGTTAGTGTCTTGCGACCGCTGCTTAATGTGCCACGTGCTACATTGGAGGGGTATTGCGAAATGCGAGGCCTAGAGTGGATAGAGGATCCAAGTAATCAGGATCAGCGCTATGATCGCAATTATCTGCGCCACGAAATCGTACCGCTTCTTAAGAAACGTTGGCCCGACGTCCCTGGGCGCATTCAGAGGGTGCTCGAGACGTCTGCCGCACTGGTTAGCTTTGCTCGCCGTGAAGTGGCGCATCGTCCGGACTTGTGTCTCGATGAATTGCCGGAAGAAGAAGGTGCCGCGGTGATCCTTATTCGTCTCTATCTTGAAAATGCCGGTCATTTCCATGCGACAGATGCAGCACTTGCGGCGTTCCTCGTGCGTGCAAGAGCGGGACAGCGCGCACGCTTGCATGTGGCGGGCGCATCGCTCGTCGTTAGGAAGGGCAAGTTGATGATCGACCAGGAAGATATTCGGGAGCGACGTTGATTGAGGTGTAAATAATGTACAGTGTTCGTTGAGCTTGTGTAGGGCTTTTGCTATCTTGCAATCCCATCTCGCAATAGCCGCAACGGCTGAACAAAGCGCCTGTCTGTTTGGGACAGAACGTGTCTAGGGAGGGGTCATACCAGTGTCCTAAACCGTTCATTTGTAGGCGGCGGTGCACAGTAGATGGATTTACATGACAAGACTTATATTCGTGACCGGTGGTGTCGTCTCTTCTTTAGGCAAGGGTGTGCTGACTGCATCGCTTGCCGCACAGCTTGAAGCCCGCAAGCTGAAAGTCAATCTGCTGAAGATGGATCCATACATCAACGTGGATCCCGGCACGATGAGTCCGATACAGCATGGTGAGGTATACGTCACCCGAGACGGCGCGGAAACAGATCTCGACCTGGGGCACTACGAACGATTCTCGAACACGAAAATGTCCAAGAACAATAACTTCACCACGGGCAGCATCTACGCCGAGGTCATCCGTCGGGAACGAAGGGGCGATTATCTGGGGGGTACGATCCAGGTCATCCCGCATGTCACTGACGAAATAAAAAGGCGTATACGATTTGTCGCGGAGGACTTTGATGTGCTCATCGTAGAGATCGGCGGCACAGTAGGTGACATTGAGTCGTCGCCCTTTCTGGAAGCAACCCGCCAACTGCGATTGGAGGATGGCCGCAACCATACACTGTTTATCCACTTAACCTATGTACCTTATTTGCCTAAAGCCGGTGAAATTAAGACCAAGCCTACGCAGCATTCGGTTAAAGAATTACGCTCCATCGGCCTTCAGCCTGACATCCTTGTTTGCAGATCAGAAGAGCCCCTGCCGAAATCGGCCCGGGATAAAATAGCGCTGTTTACCAACGTTGAAGAAAAAGCAGTGATATCCATGTTTGATGCTGATTCCATCTATCAGGTGCCACAGGTATTGCACGATGAAGGTATGGATGAACGTGTCGTCGAACATTTAGGCCTTGAGTGCGAGTCGGTGGATCTCAGTGAGTGGTCGAATGTGGTCGAACTTGAAAAGCATCCGGTCAACAAATTAAAGCTCGCCTTTGTTGGTAAATATCTTGACCTGTTAGACGCTTATAAGTCGTTGATCGAAGCGATTACGCATGCGGGAATACAAACGCGTACGGAGGTTGATATTTGCTATATCGACGCAGAAGTCCTTGAACAGGAAGGCGTTAGTGCACTTGAAGAGGCTGATGCGATTCTCGTGCCTGGAGGCTTTGGTAGCCGGGGCTTTGAGGGCAAGATCCTTGCCGCTCAGTATGCACGTGAACATCAGGTTCCGTATCTCGGTATTTGTTATGGCCTGCATGCGGCGATTATCGACATTGCGCGTAACTGCCTGGGCCTACATGGTGCACACTCGACAGAGATCGAGGAGAACCCGGAGCACCCTGTCATTGGTCTAATTACTGAGTGGCGAGACCAGGACGGTCAGGTAGAACGGCGGGATGAAGAAAGCGATCTGGGCGGAACAATGCGCCTCGGGGAACAGCCTTGTGTGCTCAATCAAGGCAGCCTTGCCGAGCGGGTCTATGGCCAGGGCGTCGTGTACGAAAGACATCGTCACCGCTTTGAGGTAAACAATCGCTATGTTGAAGACTTAGAAACCAAGGGCATGCGGGTCGGCGGTCGTTCAGAAGACGGCGAACTGGTCGAGATGATAGAGCTGGCAGACCATCCATGGTTTTTAGCGTGCCAATTCCATCCTGAATTTACATCCACCCCGCGCAAGGGACACCCACTGTTTGCGGGATTCATAGAGGCCGGACTGGCACGGCAGTAATGTTTCTCCGCTTTAGCGGCAAGGATCAGCGATGACGAGCATGCAATTGTGCGGACACAAAATCGGCGAGCGGGAGCCTTTCTTTCTCATCGCAGGACCTTGTGTGATTGAAACCGAGCAATTGGCGATAGACACTGCAGGTAGGTTGAAAGAGGTGACTGCCTCTCTTGGCATTCCGTTTATATTCAAAAGCTCATTTGACAAAGCCAATCGCTCGAGCATCGATGGATATCGAGGCCTGGGTGTTGGCAAAGGTCTGAAGATATTGAGTGAAGTTAAATCCCAATTGGACGTCCCGGTGCTCACGGATGTTCATGAGGATACGCCTTTCGCCGAGGTGGCAGATGTTGTCGATGTACTGCAAACCCCGGCTTTTCTTTGCCGACAGACCAGCTATATCACGAAAGTCTGTGCCCAGGGACTGCCGGTCAACATTAAGAAAGGCCAGTTCCTCGCACCTCTGGACATGCTGCAGGTTGTCAAAAAGGCACACAGTACTGGCAACGAGCAGATTATGGTTTGTGAAAGAGGGGCAAGTTTCGGCTACAACAATCTGGTCTCGGACATGCGAAGTCTCTCCTGGTTACGCCAGACCGGCTGTCCTGTGGTTTATGATGCGACTCATTCTGTGCAGATGCCGGGCGGACTGGGGAGTTCTTCCGGTGGCAATCGAGAAATGGTGCCAGTGCTTGCCAGGGCGGCTGTCGCGGCGGGTGTTTCCGGCGTATTTATGGAGTCTCATCCGGACCCGGACAATGCACTGTCTGATGGCCCTAATTCGTGGCCGCTTGATAAAATGCAAGAACTTCTGCAACAACTCTGCGAAATCGATGGTGTGGTCAAATCTACATCCTGGCCCGAAGATGATCTCTAAAGGGGATAACAAGAAATTGCCACAAGGCAGCCGATTATGACGATCCAGTCAGTCCACGCCAGGGAAATTCTCGACAGCCGGGGCAATCCGACCGTCGAAGCCGAAGTGGTCACGGCAAGTGGACATGTTGGGTGCGCAGCTGCCCCTTCAGGCGCCTCGACGGGAAGTCGCGAAGCGCTGGAGCTGCGTGATGGTGATGATCAACGTTATCTGGGTAAAGGCGTTGAGCAGGCAGTCGCCCACGTGAATAAAGAGATTGCACCAGTGATCAGTGGATGTGATGAAGCCGATCAACGGGATCTTGATGAGAAAATGCTTGACCTGGATGGCACTGACAACAAGTCGCACCTGGGCGCAAACGCCACACTGGCGGTATCTTTAGCGTGTGCGAAAGCTGCCGCACACTCGGCGGGCTTACCACTTTACCGTCATATCAATCGGCTCGCGGGTGAACCGGCGTTGCGGATGCCTGTACCCATGATGAACATTCTCAATGGTGGTGAACACGCAGACAATAACCTCGATATTCAGGAGTTCATGGTGCAACCGGTATCTATGAATTCCTTTCGCGAGGCGCTCCGGGCCGGTGCCGAAATCTTCCATCATTTGAAAAAAGTATTGCAACAGATGGGGCTTTCCACGGCCGTTGGGGATGAGGGTGGATTTGCACCCAATCTCGTTTCCAATGCCCAGGCGTTGGATGTGATTGGCGAAGCCGTTGCTCGGGCGGGTTATGCTTTGGGCACCGATGTAACGCTGGCACTTGATTGCGCTGCATCGGAGTTCTACGTGGATGGTCAGTATAATCTTTCCGGGGAAGGGGCGGCCTACGATGCGGCTGGGTTTACAGACTACCTTGTCGCACTTTGTGACAAGCACCCGATCATCTCGATTGAAGACGGCATGGATGAGGCAGATTGGGAAGGCTGGCGCCTGTTAACTGAAAAACTCGGAGACACTGTCCAGCTTGTTGGTGATGATTTGTTTGTCACGAACACGAACATTTTAAAGCAGGGTATTGACCGGCAGATCGGCAATTCCATCTTAATCAAGTTCAATCAGATCGGTACCCTGTCTGAAACACTCGATGCGATCAGCATGGCCGATGCGGCGGGATATAGCAGTGTTATTTCGCACCGTAGTGGAGAGACCGAAGATACGACGATCGCTGATCTCGCGGTCGGAACGGGTGCGGGACAGATTAAGACCGGTTCGTTGTCCCGCTCTGATCGTGTCGCCAAATACAATCAGCTGCTGCGCATAGAGGAGGACCTCGGCGCGGCGGCAAACTATCCGGGCCGGGTGGCGATCAATGCGAGTTAGCGCCTGTTTCGAAGCGTGCAGCATGAAGATGTTCAACTTTAGGCCCGAACCCGTATTGGGCAGAATCGCAATCGGGGCCGTCCTTTGAAAAGCCTGCTGGTGTTGTTATCGATTCTTCTGTTGGGTTTACAGTACCTGTTGTGGTTCGGACAGTCCGGACATTTCACACAGGCACGTCTGCAGGATCAACTGGACCGACATGAGCGCCAGGTGGAAGTCATTCGCGAGCGAAATCGAATTCTCGCTGCGGAAGTGGTTGCGCTAAAGACCGATCAAAGCACCCTGGAAGCACGTGCGCGTGAAGACCTGGGTATGGTGAAGCAGGGGGAAGTGTTCTTTCTTGTCCCTAAGGTGGATTAGTGGCGGATGCGTCTCTTTTGATCAAGAGCACGCCTGAAGACTGGCGCGTGACGGAAATCGCCAGCCTTCTCATTGACGATGAAGGGCCGCAGCGATACTTCTACGTAGAAAAGTGTGGCTTAAATACGCTGGATGTGGTCTGTGCACTCGGTCATGCATTCGGACTTGCCACACAGGAAATTGGCTACGCAGGTCGAAAAGACAAGTGGGCTGTGACAAAGCAATGGTTCAGTGCCCCTACGCGGTTGGATTGGCCGGATATCCCAGGCACTCGATGCCTTGAAACGAGGCGAGGCAGGCGCAAAATTCGTGTTGGTGAACTGATTGCCAACGCATTTGAGCTGACTCTGCGCGATGTGAAGAAGTTGGGTCGAGACGATTTCCTCACGTTATGTGAGGGTTTCAACAATGGCTTTGGCCTGCAGCGTGTCTCCGCTGACAATGTGGCTCGAGCCTCGCGCTGGCTTGAGGATCGCCGCCGACGCAGACCATCGAGGGCACAAAGGGGCTGGTATTTGTCGGTATTGCGCAGTTTGTTGTTCAACGCTGTCATTGAGCATCGTGACAGTTGTATCGGGTTGCCGCGTATCGTTGAGGGAGATGTCCTGGTCGAAGGCTTGCCGAGTGGACCCATGTGGGGCAGAGGCCGCTCACTGGCCACCGGCCAAGCACGGCAGATCGAATGTGAGGCCCTTACACCTTATCAGAAGCTGTGTGATGGGTTGGAATATGCCGGTGTCAAACATGACCGTCGGGTGATGTTTGCGCGGCCTGCCAATCTGCAGGTCACTGAAGTTTCTAGCGAAATATTCATTTTAGCTTTCACGCTGCCTAAAGGCGTTTATGCGACAACCATGCTCAGTGGGCTTGGTGAGATTCGAGTAGGTCACAATGGCTGAATTTGATCTTGTAGGTATTGGCATGACTTCGCAAAGGACGCGAGATCGTCTGGTTGAGCGATTGCGTGAGCAGGGTATCGTCGACACCCGTGTGCTGGCACAAATGCGTAACCTCCCCAGGCATATATTTGTTGATGAGGCACTGGCTCACCGGGCATACGAAGATACGGCCTTGCCAATTGGTCATAACCAGACAATTTCACAGCCGTTTATTGTGGCGTTCATGACCGAACTTATCTGTCAAACTGAGCCGGCTACGGTGCTGGAAGTCGGAACCGGTTGTGGTTATCAGACCGCGGTACTCGCGGGGCTGGTTGATAAAGTGTGGACGATCGAGCTTCTTGATGCGATGGCGGCGAAGGCCAGGGCACACTTATCGGCGCTGAAGATCAATAATGTGCGCGCCATGGTCGGTGATGGCTATGCGGGTTGGGCAGTACACGCACCTTTCGATGGGATCATCGTTACTGCAGCTGCTGCCGAGGTGCCTGATGCATTGATTGAACAATTGGCAGTCGGTGGGCGGATGGTCATCCCTGTCGGGAGTAGTGAGCAGCAGGATCTGCTGCTTATCGAAAAAGGGCCTGATGGTATCCGCCAGACGATGCTGGAATCCGTGCGTTTCGTGCCGCTGGTCAAGGCCCGATAAGGTGAAACATTTCTTCTCGAGATTCTGGCGAGGGTGCTTAATGGGCCTTGCAGAGGTCGTGCCGGGTGTCTCAGGTGGAACGGTTGCTCTGATCACGGGTATATACCAAGAGTTGATTGATACGATCGCGCGATTTGGGCCTGAGTCTTTGTCTCTGCTCAGCTCACCCCGTGAATTTTACGCACACCATAATTTCAGGTTTCTCCTGGCACTTGGGGTGGGCATGGGTATTGGCATACTCGCTTTCGCTCAGGTGATGCGATATCTGCTCGATGCGTATCCCACAGTTGTGTGGGCATTCTTCTTCGGTGTTATCGTCGTTTCTGCCTTTGTTGTTGCCCGTCATCGAGATCGGCGGGTGCTTATGACGCTGGGGTTAGTGGGACTCATTGCCGGTCTTGCGCTGGCCTTGTTACCCGTACGTTCTACTGATGCGGGTTTACTGGAGTTGTTTGTTGGGGGCTCGATTGCGGTGTGTGCATGGATTCTGCCTGCAGTCTCTGGCAGCTATGTCCTTGTCCTGATGGGGTTGTATGAGCCTGTGATCAGTGCGCTCAGCGAGTTTGCTATGGTGCCCTTAATGACTCTGGCAAGCGGTTGTGCGGTTGGGCTGTTTGTCTTCGTTCGGGTATTGAAGCGCTTGCTCATTCGTTATTACGAACAAACGATGGGAGTTTTGGCAGGCTTTATGCTCGGATCAACGATAAATCTATGGCCGTGGCGGCATGTGATGGCAGGTGAATCTCGATGGCTGTCACCCTGGGCCTATGAGCAGATGGTTGAACCCTCAATGCTCACGATGAGTATGATCAGCTTTGTCATCGGGGGGAGTGGATTGTGGCTGCTTGCTCGCAATACCGACATCTAGCGTATCTGCTCGTATTCCTGATGTCGGGTTGTCTTCAACAGGGACGTCCGGTCGTTACTGACCATTCTCCGGATATTGCCCCAAGCCCGCGACCAGCGCCCGTGTCGAGGCCGAGGATCGCCAGCCAACCTCAAACCAGGGTGCCCGTCTCCGAATCGAGCCAGCAAACACGGCTATCCGGTCAGCACATTGTCAAAAAGGGAGAGACACTGTATTCGATCGCGTGGCGTTATGGTCTTGATTATCGCAAGCTCGCTGCAGCTAACCGCATACCTTCGCCTTATCTAATCCGTGCACAGGAAGTCATCACGCTCGCAGAGGTTGAGGTGGAGATGACGCCGGCGCCTGTAAAGCCGGCTAAGAAAGCTCGACCATCAAAACAACAAGGCACGCGCAAACCCGCAAAAACACCAGCCCCTGCCGCATGGAAATGGCCCGTGCAGTATGTGCCGAGCAGAAACTTCACGCGTGTGAGTAAGGGTGTAGATTTTGTCATTCCGCCAGGCCAGCTCACTGCCGTGCAAAGCGCCAGCGGCGGTAAGGTTGTTTATGCGGGCAATGGCATCGGTGGTTTTGAACGCCTTGTTATCGTTAAACACTCGGATTTACTGTTGAGTGCATACAGTTTCAATGGGGACATCACGGTACGTGAGCAGGAGGCCGTTAAAACGGGCCAGAAAATTGCCGAGATCGCTTCTGTTACGCGCGCAGGACAGAAGTTGCACTTCGAGGTTCGGCGAGCTGGCGAACCTTTTGATCCCCGGTCGGTAATTCGCTAGACCTGGCTGAGCTAGCGTTCCAGCAGTGCCAGCTTGTCGGGTTTGCCGTTCCATTCTTCGGCGTCGTCCGGCGCGTCCAGCTTCTCGGTTATATTGGGCCAGGACTCGGCTAGCTCGGCGTTGAGGTCGAGAAACTGGGTCTGGTCTTGTGGTATTTCATCTTCGGAGAATATTGCGTCTGCAGGACATTCAGGCTCACACAATGCACAGTCGATGCATTCATCCGGATGGATGACCAGCATGTTAGGGCCCTCATAGAAGCAGTCTACAGGGCAGACTTCAACACAATCTGTGTGTTTGCACTTTATGCAGTTCTCTCCGACGACAAATGTCATAGGTATTTCCGAAGTGTTCAAAAGCGGGCTATTTTAGCCGACGCGTAGTTGAAGTCGAGGTCAAATTTGCCTTGCCCGGTCTTTCAGGTCGTACAGCTGGTTGAGTGCATCGCGGGGGCTTAAGCCGTCTAAGTCGAGATTGATAAGCGCGAGAATGAGCGCTTCAACCTCATCGGTTAGTTCCGCTGGGCCCGCTGTGAGGGCAGGGTCACCTGAGGCAAAAAGGTCGGGCTGCGGGTGTTTGAGCGCCTGTTCTTCGTATGAAGCCAGGCGAGCCTGCGCGATTTTCAGGACGTCGCGGGGTACACCAGCCAGTTTAGCTACCTGCAGGCCGTATGACTTGCTGGCGGGACCAGGTTCCACCCGGTAAAGAAAAACGATGTCGCCATGGTGTTCAGTGGCCGACAGGTGCACGTTTGCAACTTGTGGTTTGATCTCAGGCAGGGTCGTCAGCTCAAAATAGTGGGTCGCAAAAAGCGTCATTGCGCCGACATCTGCAAGTTTCTGAGCAGTCGCCCAGGCCAGTGCCAGCCCGTCATAAGTTGAGGTTCCACGCCCTATCTCATCGAGTAGCACGAGACTTGACTGGGTGGCATTGTGCAGGATGTAGGCGGTCTCGGTCATCTCTACCATAAAGGTAGAACGGCCGCCGGTCAGGTCATCAGCAGCGCCAATACGCGTGAATATCTGATCAATGGGTCCAAGCTCCGCAAATCGGGCTGGTATGTAGCTGCCGCAATAGGCGAGTAGGCAAATAATCGCTGTCTGGCGCATGAACGTGGACTTGCCACCCATGTTGGGTCCGGTCACAACCAGCATGTGTGCAGCGTCGTGCAAGTCGAGGTCGTTGGTGATGAAAGGGTCTGTGCTTGCTGCCTTGACGACCGGATGCCAGCCACCGTCGATGCGACATCCCGATGCTGAACGTAGCTGGGGAAGGCTCAACTCGAGCGCCTGAGCTCGTTCGGCGAAAGTTGCCAGAACATCGATTTCAGCGAGATGTGCCACCATGACCCTAAGGCGTGCAAGGTCTTCCTTAAGGTGTGCAAGCAACTGTTCGTATAAGGTCTTTTCAAGTTGAATTGCCCTGGCCTGTGCGCTGAGTGCTTTTTCCTCGAACGCTTTCAATTCTGGTGTGATGTAGCGTTCGGCGTTTTTGAGGGTTTGGCGTCGAATATAGGTATCGGGTACTAATTCGCTGGTAGTTTTAGTTGTTTCTATGAAATAGCCGTGCACGCGGTTATAGCCTACCTTAAGGGTGGAGATGCCGGTTTTTTCTCTTTCCGTGAGTTCAAGGTCGCTCAGCCATGTAGCGGAATTTTTGGTGAGCGTGTGCAGTTCATCCAGGTCTGTATTGTATCCGTCGGCGATAAAGCCACCCTCGCGAATCGTTGCAGGTGGCTCTGCCACGATCGCGCGATTGAGTTCGTATGCTAAGTCGTCGAAGCCGGAAAATGCGGTCGGTGTATCGGAGTCGGCGGCTTTGGGAATGCTTTGGAGGATCTGCAGCAGTTCGGGCAGAGCGCAGAGCGTTGCTTTTAAGCGGTTAAGTTCCCGGGGGCTTGCCGAGCCGAGACCAATGCGTGTAAGGACCCGATCGAGATCGCCCATACCGTGCAGGTGTTTGCGCAGTTGTGTGTGGACCTGTTCTTCAAGAAGCGCTGTTACCCATTCCTGGCGCTCTCGCACTTGCTGTTGATCTCTTAACGGTGCGTTCAGCCAGTGGCGCAACAAGCGGGCGCCCATGGGTGTCTTGCTGGTGTTGAAAAGACTGAAGAGTGTGTGATCAAGGGCACCATTCACGCGTTGGTCTATCTCGAGGTTTCTGCGCGATGCCGCATCCAGTGTGATGTATTCGTCATCGCGTATCAGGCGTATTTCGTTGACAAATTGAAGATCCTGACACTGGGTGGCGCGTCCGTATCTGAGTACGGCAGCCCCGGCTCCGATGGCAGGGCTCATATGATCAAGTCCTGCTGTGCCCGCCACGTCGGCTCCGAAGTGTTGTCGTAATAAAGTGCTTGCTGAGACCGGGTCAAAGTCCTGCAAGGCTCTGGGTTGGTTGGGGAGTCCTGTTACCGGGCAATCCATATTGTCCGGGAAAATGATCTCGCTGGGATGGCGTTGTGCGACCCAGCCGTTCAGTGCCTGCGCATCGCGTAGTTCAAAGAGTTGTATACAGCAAGCGGTCAGGTTTAATTCAGCTACGCCGTAGCCCGATTTGCCGGGTGCTATGGCGATGACTGTGCTTTCTGCGACCCCGTCCAGCAATGCTTCGTCGGTTAGCGTCCCGGGTGTGACAACGCGTTGCACTTGTCTTTCAACGGGGCCTTTTGTTGCACCTGGGTCGCCTATTTGTTCGCATATTGCAACGCTTCGACCCATCCCGACCAGGCGTGATAGATAGTTATCGGCAGCATGGAATGGTACGCCACACATGGGGATGGGTTCTCCAGCACTTTGACCGCGGGCGGTCAAAGTGATGTCCAGGAGCTCAGCGGCGGTCTGCGCGTCTGAGTAAAAAAGCTCGTAAAAATCGCCCATGCGGTAAAACAACAGTTCGTTAGGATGCGCGGCCTTGATCGATAGATACTGCTGCATCATGGGTGTGTGTTGGTGATTGTCGGTGTGCATCAATTGCAAATGTGCGCGTTAGCCTTTTGGCGAAAAGCGTTTGTCTTGTGGTTCTTGTGTGGCCTTAAGTTTATCAGCGAATGCCACGGTTTGAAGCGGGGTTGCTATCTTGTTTAAGGCCGAGGTAATTAAAGGCCGGATTTATCTCTGATGAGCCGATCAATACGGGCCGAAACCCTAAAGAAATCGAGATCTGGTTATGTGCAACGATTCATCTGGTAGAATCGGATCCATGATCTGACTGTTGCCCTGGTTTCGTACGATCTGAGGAGATGCCATTTGAGATCGATATTCGAAGTCATTCTGCCTCGACCGGTTACCAATGAGTATTTGGGTGGCAAGGTCGCGCTCAGCGGATTCTGCATTCTTCTGGCAGCGCAGATCTTTTCAAGCACGGTACATTTTCTCAAGGCTGACAGTGGCGTCAACTCGATCGCGAGCATCATCGTGTTCCCCGGGACGCCTGATCCTAACAATGTCATCTACATGTTCAGCGCGGTTGGTGGTCTGAATCAGATGATGTTTACGCTGCTCTATGCGCTTGTGCTTTGGCGCTATCGCGCGCTGATCCCGCTGATGCTCGCATTCATGCTGTTAGAGGTTTGCTTCGGTTTCGTCGTCAGCTGGCTGCATCCACTGACCCCGGAATACTACGAATACGTACCCCCCGCGATGGTGGTGAGGGTGCCGAAGCTGCTGTTGATCGCGACGTTGTTGGTCTTAGCTGTGCGACGGTCGATGAGGGCGGAAATTAACCCGAGGTTGCCCGCAAGCTGACTCAGATCGTGTGCGTGCTCGGCGGCCAGGCATGAGTCTATACTGCCTGGCTTGGTCACTCAGCCACAGCCGTACCTTGGGCCTCAGGGGTTGCCCGAGGGGGCTCTCTTGAAATTAATTGATCATCTCAGCCGCGATCAGCCTTTGCCATTTTGCGCGCTTTTCTAAGGTCGTAAGCGGCATTTGTTGAGAGATCTGTGCAATATTGGGTAAGAAATTGGCCCACTAAATCATCTGACACTTGCAAACAGGTACTGAATAGATATACAGTACTGCCGTGGACCGTATTGTATGATCACTTCAGCCGATGGAGACAGACCGCGATGGCCAAAAACACAACCCCTAAGATGAATCCGCGAGACAATATCAATGGCGACCGCGAGCGTGCCCTCGGTGCGGCGATGGCACAGATAGAACGTCAGTTCGGTAAGGGCTCGCTCATGCGCCTTGGGGATCAGGAGCGGGTTGCTATCCCGAGTATCTCCACCGGGTCCTTGGGACTTGATGTGGCGCTCGGTATTGGTGGCTTGCCACAGGGACGCGTTGTAGAAATTTATGGCCCTGAATCTTCCGGCAAGACCACGCTGACGCTGCAGGTTGTCGCTGAAGCGCAGAAGACGGGAGGTACATGTGCCTTTATCGATGCAGAGCATGCACTCGACCCGATATATGCGCAGGCGCTGGGAGTAGACACAGATGACTTGCTCGTTTCTCAGCCTGATACCGGGGAGCAGGCGCTGGAGATCTGCGACATGCTGGTACGTTCCGGAGCGGTTGATGTGATCGTTATAGATTCTGTTGCGGCATTAACGCCTAAAGCCGAAATCGAGGGTGAAATGGGGGATTCACATGTCGGCCTGCAGGCACGACTGATGAGTCAGGCGCTGCGTAAGATGACGGGTAACATTAAGCAATCCAACACGCTGGTTATTTTCATCAACCAGATTCGTATGAAAATCGGTGTCATGTTTGGCTCGCCGGAAACAACGACGGGTGGCAACGCGCTCAAATTTTATTCATCTGTGCGTCTCGATATACGCCGCATCGGCAGTGTAAAAGAAGGTGACGAAGCGATTGGTAATGAAACCCGAGTCAAAGTGGTTAAAAACAAGGTCGCGCCGCCTTTCCGGAATGCTGAGTTCCAGATACTTTATGGCACGGGTATACATCGAACCGGCGAAATCCTTGAGTTGGGTGTCGAGCAGGGACTCGTTGAGAAATCAGGGGCCTGGTACGCCTACAAAAATGACAGAATCGGCCAGGGGCGCAAAAACGCTGCAGATTTCTTAGATGAACACCCGGAACTCAAAGAGGAAATCGAGGCATCTCTGCGAGCAGCGCTCCTACCCACGCTGGCTGAACAGACACAAGAGGATGTGGGTGAGGTGGTCATACCCGAGGCTGCTCAGGATGGCCTTACATAGAGCGAATTGTTTCGATCGTGAACGACCAGATAGACGCGAAGCTGTATGGCTCGGCTATCCGCTACCTCAGCGCGCGTGAACACAGTGTCAAAGAGCTCCGAGACAAGCTGGCCCGGAAGTTTCGAGGAAATATCAGCTCGGCACAATTGGATAATCTGTTGGATGCGCTTCGACAACAGGGTCTGCAGAGTGATCAACGGTTTGCAGAGTCGGTGGTTCGTGGTCGCATACGTAAGGGCTACGGACCGTTTTTTATAGAAAGGGAACTCGGAGCTAAGGGTGTCACGTCATCGGTTGTACATGAAACCGAAGCATGGCAGGCAGCAGACTGGTCGAGCCTGGTTGCCGAATACCTTGAGCGGAAATTTCCTGAAGTGGGGGCTGCAACGGAAAATAACGCCTCTGACCGACGGCAAAAGGCAGCGCGCTCGTTACAACAGCGGGGTTTTGCAGCGACAGATATTCGCCGCGCCTTATTCGGGTGATTGAGCTCGCGAGTAAGGCGTGATTAAGCCGGGGGACAGGCACCCTCCGCAGGTTCAAGGCCCCTACCAATTGCAAGTCCATCACGTATACTTGCCCGCCCCTTGGTACCAGTCCTGAATCCGATGAAAACAGCAGAAGTACGAGACGCGTACTTGTCCTTTTTTGCAGATCGTGAGCACAAAGTCGTGCCCTCGAGCACACTTGTGCCAAAAGATGATCCGACGCTTCTGTTTACCAATGCGGGCATGAATCAGTTCAAAGATCCATTGCTGGGTCGGTCCGATCCTGGTTATAAAAGAGCCGTCTCATCACAGCGATGTGTCAGGGCGGGAGGCAAACACAACGACCTCGAAAATGTAGGCTATACCGCTCGACATCACACTTTTTTCGAGATGTTGGGCAATTTCAGTTTTGGTGATTATTTCAAAGAAGAGACCATCACCTGGGCTTGGGAATTTGTCGTCAACGTGCTCAAACTGCCTGCAGATAAGATTTGGGTGACTGTACACCCCACAGATGCACAAGCGCGTGAAATTTGGCAGGAAAAGGTAGGGCTTGCCCAAAACAGGGTCATAGATCTGGAAGAAAATTTCTGGACGATGGGTGATACGGGACCCTGCGGGCCTTGCACTGAGCTTTTTTACGACCATGGAAGTGAAGTTGCTGGCGGCCCTCCGGGTTCTGCTGACGAAGACGGTGACCGGTACATCGAGTTCTGGAATCTCGTTTTTCCGCAGTTTGATCGTTCGGCAGATGGAGAACTTACGCCTTTACCACGCCCTGGTGTGGACACGGGAATGGGCCTTGAGCGAGTTGCGGCGATTATGCAGGGCGTGCACAGCAATTATGAGATTGATCTCTTTCGCTCGATCATTGCAGCCGCAGGACGATTTGCGGGTTACCAGGACATCGATGAGATGCTGGCCAATCCCTCGCTGCGCGTGATATCGGATCATATACGTTCCAGCGCATTTCTTATCGCAGATGGCGTTGTGCCAGGCAATGAAGATCGAGCCTATGTTCTCAGGCGTATCATTCGTCGAGGTCTTCGCCATGGACACAAACTTGGGATCGTTGAGCCATTTTTCTATCGCCTGGTGGATGTCTTGGTTGATGAAATGGGAGAAGCCTACCCGCTGCTCCGAGAGCGAGCAGGCCATGTTGAAGATGTACTTAAGGGTGAAGAAGAGCGTTTTACAGAGACGTTGCATCAGGGCATGAATCTACTCAACGACCACATCCGACACATGGAGGGTGAGCAGATATCCGGCGAAACTGTGTTTAAGCTATATGATACCTATGGCTTTCCAGCGGATCTCACGGCTGATGTCGCCAGGGAGCAAGGCCTGGCAATCGATGAGGCCGCCTTTGACGCCGCCATGGAAGAACAGCGCGCTCGGGGACGCGCAGCTGCGAGTTTTTCCACCAACCTGGGTCAAAAAATAAATGTGCAGTCTGGTGTCCGCTTTCTCGGTTATGAGACCCTCACAGAAGCGCAATGTGAGGTGCTGGGTACGTTTGACCTTGAAGGTCAGTCCGTCGCTGAGTTAACTCAAGACAGTGAAGGCGTTGTGGTTCTGAACCAAACGCCTTTTTATGCGGAGTCTGGTGGCCAGGTGGGTGATACGGGCCGTCTGAGCAAAGACGGCACTGTGTTTGATGTGCTGGATACGCAGGCATCGGCTCAGCAGAGCATTCACATCGGCCGGATGAGCATGGGCAGCCTGAAAGTGGGCGATCAGCTGTCTGCAGAAGTAGTTTCGTCCACGCGTTCGGCCATACAGTGCAATCACTCGGCCACGCACCTCTTGCATGGGGTGCTGAGAAGTGTGCTTGGCACCCATGTTGAGCAGCGTGGCTCACTGGTTAATCATGAAAAACTTCGGTTCGATTTTTCTCACAGTACAGCTGTTACAGAGGATGAAATCCAGCGCATAGAACAAATGGTAAACGAACACATTCGCGCCAATAGTGACGTTCGCACGGAGTTAATGGCGTATGACGAAGCGCTCGACAAGGGAGCGATCGCCTTGTTCGATGAGAAATATGGTGACGATGTTCGTGTGCTGAGTATGGCAGACGGGTTTTCCGTGGAGCTTTGCGGGGGTACTCACGTTAACCGAACGGGTGATATTGGTTCGTTCTACATCGTCGGTGAGATGGGGATCTCTTCGGGTGTTCGGCGTATTGAGGCTGTGTCGGGCCCTGGTGCGTATGCGCTTGCGGTTGAACAGACCAATGCCCTGGACGACCTGGCATCGTTGTTAAAAACGAATTCGACAGAACTTGTGCCGAAAATTGAAAGCCTGTTGCTTGAGCACAAGGAGCTTAAGAGGCAAATCCGGCATATGAACCAGGAACTTGCGCGTAATACCTCGTCAGGTGCTGATGATCAGATAAGGATCGTGAACAGCTCTGCCGTGTTGGCACTTGAGGTGTCAGGTGATAACAACGCGATGATGCAGACGCTGGATACACTGAAATCACAGCATCAAAGTCATGTGTTGGTACTTGCCCAAATCAGCAATGGACGAGTGAATATGGTGGTTGCGATCTCCGAGGATCTAACCGATCGATTGAGTGCGCCTGATGTTCTCAACGAGGTGGGTACTCTGGTCGGTCTCAAAGGCGGTGGGCGCCCTGATCTTGCGCGAGGGGGAGGAGGGGATAGGCCAGAGCAGTTAGGTGATGCGCTTGCGTATGCTTATACCCTTGCAGAGAGAGGCTTGTAGTACTCATGGCTTTAATTGTTCAAAAATATGGTGGTACGAGCGTAGGAGATCTAGAACGGATTAAAGGTGTCGCTCAACGCATCAAGCGCTACACGGACCTGGATAATCAGGTTGTGGTGGTTGTTTCCGCTATGTCAGGAGAAACGAATCGGCTGATAGGGCTCGGTACGGAACTTGCTGGTGGTGTGCCGGATGCCCAGGAGATGGATGTCCTGACATCATCGGGTGAGCAGGTGGCCATCGCATTGCTCTCTATAGCCTTAGGAAATGAAGGTGTCCCTGCCAAGTCGATGTTGGCGGAGCAGCTGGGCATCTACACGGATAGCAGTTTTGGTAAGGCCAGGATAGAGAAAATCGACCTTGGACCGCTAAAAGAGCTGCTTGGCAGTGGTACGGTCCCCGTTGTCGCTGGGTTTCAGGGTGTCGACGACAAGGGTCG
>JAYZCO010000099.1:0-27294 GCA_036338285.1 Pseudomonadota bacterium | reverse complement strand
CATTCTGGATAACACATGATTGACGCTATTCTTGAGCGTGCCCTCGATGGCACATCACCAACACACGACGAGGCATTAGCCCTCGCAGATTGTGACAACACCCGTAAACTCGCAGACGTTGCCCAGGTGCTGAGAGACCGTGGATTCAACAACGTCGTCACATACTCCAAAAAAGTATTCATACCACTCACGCATTTGTGTCGGGATGTTTGTCACTATTGCACCTTCGCGACAGTTCCGCGCAAGGTCAAAGCACCCTACATGACGATTGAGGAAGTGCTCGATGTTGCTCGTCATGGCCAGAAGATGGGCTGTAAAGAGGCACTCTTTACACTCGGTGAAAAACCAGAGTTGCGTTACAAAGCTGCTCGGGAAGCACTTGGCGAAATGGGTTTTGCCTCGACTACGGACTATCTGTTTGCGGCGGCTAAGGCTGTGTTCAAAGAAACGGGCCTGCTGCCACATATCAACCCTGGTAATTTGAGTCCGGACGAACTTGCTGAGTTGAAATCAGTCTCCCCAAGCATGGGTATCATGCTTGAATCAGCTTCTGACCGGCTGACCGAAAAAGGTATGCCTCATTACGGATCACCTGACAAAATTCCTGCAGTTCGTCTGCAAACTCTCCGTAATGCCGGCCAAGCCGGAGTTCCATTTACCACAGGTATTCTGATCGGCATTGGTGAAACGCGACGTGAGAGAATCGAGAGTCTGCTCGCCCTGCGCGATATCCAGGACGAGTACGGGCACATTCAGGAAATCATCGTACAGAACTTTCGGGCCAAGGAAGGGACCAAGATGGTCAATGCCCCGGAACCGGATCTAGCCGAACTCCTGTGGACAATCGCCATCACGAGAATTCTTTTTGGCGCAACCATGAGCGTTCAGGCACCGCCAAATCTAAGTCCGGGGGTTCTCCCACAAATTATCCATGCGGGCATCAACGATTGGGGTGGTGTTTCTCCTATCACCCCTGACTTTGTCAATCCGGAAGCGCCGTGGCCGCACCTGGAAGATCTCCGATCTGAAACCACCGCCGCCGGCAAATATCTGACTGAACGACTGACTGTCTACTCACGCTACACCCAGAATCTCGATCAATGGATACACCCTAATCTCCATGAGCGCGTTCTGGAGATGATCGATGCTGAGGGCATGCCTCGCATCGACGATTGGTGTCCTGGCGATGTCGATACCCCACCTCCGAGCGAGGTCATGACTGCAATCATGGACGCGCCGACAAACATTAGCACCGATATTTCTGAAATCCTCGAGCGGGTAGGCAACGAGGACCTTTCGGAAAATGATATCGTGCGTCTCTTTTCCACCCGCGGCGACGATTTCACCGCCGTCGTGCAGGCGGCAGACTGTCTGCGAAAAACGGTTAACGGCGATACCGTGACCTACGTTGTTAACCGCAACATCAACTACACAAACATCTGTTATTTCAAATGCCAATTCTGTGCTTTTTCAAAGGGAAAGCTTGCAGAAAATCTTCGCGGGCGACCTTATGATCTATCGGATGAAGAAATTTCGCGACGCGTAAAGGAAGCCTGGCAAAGGGGCGGTACTGAAGTCTGCATGCAGGGCGGAATTCACCCAGAATACACCGGCGAGACGTACCTACATATCCTGGAAACCGTCAAACAAGCCGTCCCGGAAATGCACATACACGCTTTTTCGCCCCTCGAAGTCTGGCAAGGTGCAGCCACACTCAATATGGCGCTTACCCCCTATCTTGAAAGGCTCAAACAAGCCGGTCTGGACACTCTCCCTGGAACCGCGGCTGAGGTGCTCGATGACGAAGTTCGAGCAATCATTTGCCCAGACAAGATCAACACGGCACAGTGGTTAGACGTCATGCATGCCGCTCATAACGTAGGTTTCAAAACCACGGCCACCATCATGTATGGCCACGTCGAAGGCTATGAGCATTGGGCGCGCCATCTGATCCGTATCAGAGATCTACAGAAACAAACCGGTGGATTCACCGAGTTTGTCCCACTGCCATTCGTACACATGGAAGCCCCCATGTATCTCAAAGGCAAAGCGCGCAAAGGCCCAACTTTCAGGGAGTCAGTCCTTATGCACGCGGTGGCACGTCTGGCCTTGCATGGGCTCATCGATAACATACAGGCAAGCTGGGTAAAGATGGGCCACCAAGGCGTCAAGGCGTGCCTCAACGCCGGCTGTAATGACCTTGGCGGCACATTGATGAACGAGTCCATCAGCCGAGCTGCAGGAACGCAACATGGTCAGGAGACCTCATCAGATGAGATGCGCCGGATCATCCGTACTCTCAACCGCAACCCAAGACAGCGTGCTACCGCATACGGCTCGGTCAGCAAGGAGAGGGAAGCAGCAGGGCTCAAGGCGGACGAACTGACGGAGATCATCAACACGCCGGCACGTAAGTATGAGCGAAAAACTCCATCAGCAAGTCTCTTACGCAACGATCTGATTGATGCGGTGAACCTCTCGAATTGAGGCCTGCCGAGATCGGGCCGGCATTGACAAAAGACCTCTCGGCTATGCGCGGTATCGATCTCGAATTTGCAGGCACTGCCGAGGGCTATGTTGATCTAAAACCACTCGATTTCATCGAGCCTGCCTGGCCTTTTTGATTGGCTGATCAGCCCGCACCAGTTTAAACATATCCGCCATATGCACATCTAAATTCAGCACCTGCCAGATGCCCTCTAGCGACTAATCGCCCAATGATTTCGTTACCGGAATGGTTGGCTCAACATTTTGATGAGTCTTATTTCTTCTGCGTCACGGAATCGTTCCAAGCCAATCTGCATGTTTTCGTGTCCCATACGAGGTTGCGCGTGATAAGACGCTAACAGACGGTCCCACCAGGGAAAGTTGAAACCAAAATTAAGATTCATTTCATCGTTTAATATGGAATGGTGGACCCTGTGCATATCCGGCGTCACCACGACAAGTCTCAGCGTTCGATCGAGAATTGCAGGAATTTTGATATTGGAATGGTTAAACAAAGAGGTCGCGTTCAACAATACTTCAAAGATGAGGACCGCCATGGCAGAAGGCCCGATGATGCAAATTGCACCCAGCTTTATCAGCGCTGATAAAAGGATCGAAACAGGGTGAAAGCGAACACCCGTCGTCACGTCGAACTGCGTATCGGCATGATGCATTCGATGGAATCGCCAGAGCAGCGGCACCCGATGATAGACGCGGTGCTGCATATAAATGACCAAGTCCAGCAATAAAACGGCCATCAGCATCGACGGCACCACCGGCAGCGAAGCCCAGTTTAACAACCCCCAACCGGCTTCTTCGACAAGCCTGGCAAGTTGAACACCGGCGATTGGCACGATTAACCGCACCGCCAGCTGATTCAGAGCGGAGATACCAAGATTACTGATCCACCGCTGCCATCTTTCTTGCTTCCGTCTGGGCGCCCACCATTCGAGCATGCCGCAAGTTGCAAAGACGCCAAAAAAGAACGCCAGCCGCACGGCACTTTCAGGAAAAAGTCCTATATCCACATCGACAGCTTGCGCCAAAAGGTATTCAAGTGCTACCAGGCAGTCTAAACGTCGCCTCTACCCCGGCCGTTGCTATTAAATCTTAAAAGCTGCATTCAACGGCAGAATCTGTGTCGCGCCTGTCTCCGTCAATACGCTCAAAATCACGAATGTGAAGCGCATATGCCACAGATCGAACGCTGAGAACAACTGATCTGCCCCTAGCGGTATGCTTCGCGCTGCTGATACTCAAATATCGATTTATGACCAGTTTTCGACCAATCAGGCGGCATCAGAACGGGCCTTGGGTCGAAACGTGCCCAGCGCGCCGGACCTCCGGCCACAAATTCCTCTGAGTGCTTACCGCCATTCGTGAGATTCGTAATCGGGAAAGCATCCGCACGGCTATAGGCGCATAACAGCAACGGGCGCGGGCTGCTGCTCATATTAGGTGGCGAGCCGTGTATCGAGCGGCAATTGTGAACCGTGATCGTGCCGGCTCTGCCACCAATGTACTCAGCAGTCTCAACACCGAGGGCCGGAACATCCTCGTCCCGAATGCTGCCTGTCCATTGGTGCTCGTGATCATATAGATCATAAAGCGGTCCCTCGTGGCTACCTGGTATCACACCCATCGGTGCCATATCTTCAGCGACATCTTCAAGGTAAACACCCAGCGTAAGTACGTCATAGTTGGTATGTGGCCAGAATTGAATGTCCTGATGCCATTTCACTTCCTCACCACCATCGCTCCATTTAAAATTAAGTTTAGAGTGATGAAATTTAACATCAGGCCCCAGAAGGTCCTGCGCCACCTCAACAAACGGCCCCTCGCTCGCAAAAGCCCAGTACGCCTCGTGTACATCAATCGGCGCATTCAGTCGGCGAATACGCGGCGCCTCGTGGTTGTGGTCTGGCTCCAGATCGAACCGCTTGTCTTTCTTGCCATCTTCATCAACGCTATCCTTATCCAAGCTGCGGCTTATCTCGACAAACTCCTCGGTAACTGACCGCAGCTGATCAAGCCACTCATCGCTGACAAGCCCGCCTACGCCAAGATAGCCATCGCGGAAATACTTCTCTCTTTGTGCCTGTTTCAGCACACGCGCCGGTTCCTGCAATACCTCAATCGCTAACATGTCTCCTCCTTTCTGCTCCTCAATCCAACCCCAGGGCCCGCCGATTCATTTCAGCATCGACTCCGCTGGCAGCAAAGTCGTCGAATGCCTTGTCTGTGACACGAATAATGTGATCGCGTATGAACTCCGCACCCTCGCGCGCACCATCCTCCTGGTGTTTAAGGCAGCACTCCCACTCGAGCACCGCCCAGCCATCGAAGTCATAAGCCGCGAGTTTGGAGAAAATGCCTTTGAAATCAATCTGCCCATCACCCAACGATCGGAAGCGCCCGGGTCGGTCGAGCCAACCCTGATAACCGCCATAGACTCCAGATCGTCCGGATGGGTTGAATTCCGCATCCTTGACATGAAACATCTTAATGCGCTCGTGGTAGATATCGATAAAACTAAGATAGTCCAGCTGCTGCAGTACAAAGTGGCTCGGATCATAAAGAATGTTCGCGCGCGGGTGCTGATCGACCGCATCGAGAAACCGTTCAAAAGTGATGCCGTCATGCAGGTCTTCACCTGGATGAATCTCATAGCAGATGTTCACGCCCACCTCTTCGTGCGCATCCAGAATCGGACGCCATCGATCCGCCAGTGCTTTATACCCCTCATCGACAAGTCCGGCCGGACGTTGTGGCCAGGGATACATCATAGGCCAGAGAAATGCGCCCGAGAACGACACCTGGTTGGTGAGCCCCAGGTGGGCGCTGGCTTTCGCAGCGAGCGTCACCTGCTCGATCGCCCATTCGGTTCGTGCTTTGGGGTTCCCACGCACATGAGCTGCTGCAAAACCGTCAAAAAGCTCATCATAGGCCGGGTGAACGGCAACCAGTTGTCCTTCGAGATGGGTCGACAACTCAGTGATTTCAATCCCATGCTCCGCAACCCGACCTCGCAAGTCATCGCAATAACTCTTGCTCGCAGCAGCCTGAGCAACATCAATAAAGTCGGGGTTGCCAATCGGCACCTGAATGCCTTTAAAGCCGAGCTTTGCGGCCCATTTCGCCATGGCATCTATAGAATTGAAGGGTTCTTCGTCCGCCATGAACTGTGCGAGGAAGATTGCCGGACCTTTCAGTGTCTTCATGGTTTCGCCTTAGTGGATTCGAGGCGTCGGGCCAAGTTGACCGCAGACTCTAACCAGTTACGGTGCGGTCTGCAAAATGTACGCGCTTGTTTCAACTTGCAGCAGACGTTGTATACCCATTTGCTAACCGGGCACTCTGCCGGGTCGCTGTGAGCGCATAGCAGCAAACGTTCTCGAAGAAACGTTTGAGATCCATCACACCTCCACCCATATCGCCCCGGCGTATGAACTCTCAGCAACTTTCTCAATAAAACGCATGCCCAGGACGCCGTCTGTGATATCGGGATAATCGCCCTCTCCGCCATCCAGTGTGAGGTAGAAGTTTCTATATACCTCGGCAAATCCTTCAAGATAGCCCTCAGGGTGACCGGCCGGGAGGCGTGCGGCTTCCTGGCTGCGCGCCCCCGTTCCAGCCCAACCGGTTCTTCGGACTTCATAGGGTCTGTCCGCCCACCGCACAATCAGGCTATTCGGTTCCGTTTGCGACCATTCAATCCCGCCTGCTTCACCAAAGACCTGTATCTTCAGGTCGTTCTCTTTGCCAACCGCAATCTGAGATGCACTGATCACCCCTCTTGCGCCGCCCTTGTAGCGTACAAGCACATTGCCATCGTCATCCAGGGCACGCCCGGGCACAAAAGCTGTGAGGTCGGCACATAGAGATTCGATTTCCAGACCCGTGATATATCGAACCAGATTTTCGGCATGACTACCGATATCGCCGAAACACCCCGCAACGCCAGACCGCTCCGGATCGGTTCGCCACTGCGCTTGCTTGTTATCATCTTGTGCTTCATGCAGCCAGCCCTGCAAATATTCACAACTCACGCGCCTCACCTCGCCCAACTCACCGCTGGTGATCATGTCCCGAGCCTCCCGCACCATGGGATAACCCGTATAGTTGTGGGTCAAGGCAAACTGAAGGTTCTTGGCACCGACGAGATCGCGAAGGACCTCGGCCTCATCCACACTGATGCCTACTGGCTTATCGCACACAACATGGAACCCTGCATCGAGCGCGTGAGCCGCGATTGGAAAGTGCGTGTGATTGGGTGTCGCGATCACCACAAAGTCCATGCCATTGTCGCGATCAGATTCGGCTTCAAACATTGCCTGATAGGTGGCGTAACAACGCGCGTCGGTTAATCCGTAGATCTCAAGCCCAGAACGCCTGGACCGCTCAGGATCAGAGGAAAATGCACCGCACACGAGCTGTGCCAGACCATCAAGCTCAGCGGCAATGCGGTGAACGCGACCAATGAAGGCGCCCTCTCCACCTCCTACCAGACCAAATCTCCACTTTCTATTCATCGTACGCTTGCACCCACCGGGGGGATATATGCAGTTTTCTCCCCTTCGAAAGAGGAAGTAAGATACCCTTATCGCCGAGTCAGAACGAGAAAAATATGGTCCCTATATCGGTGCAACTATACAGTTTGAGAGAGGCGAGCGAGGACAGCTTCGACGCTGTTTTATCTGAACTTGCTCGGATTGGTTACGCAGGTGTCGAACCCTTCAATCTCTTTGGCAAGTCACCCCAAGCCTTCGCCACACAGGTAGCCGATCTGGGTATGCGCGTTAGCAGCACCCATTTTCCATGGGTGAATCGCGCTGAGAGCATTCAGCAAGTCATAGATACGGTTCAGGCCATGGGATTAAGCCGGGCACCGGGCGGTTTTATGCCTACCGATTTCAAAGACCGGGCCGCGCTCGACGCCACCATCGAGACAACGCAGCAATACGTTGACGCCCTTAAACCTCACGGAATCACGCTCTTCCTCCACAACCATTGGTGGGAGTTTGCAGAAATCGACGATGACCTGGCTTACCACCATTTACAGGCTTCAGTCCCGGAGGTGGAATTTGAACTCGATACTTACTGGGCCGCCAACTTCGGCGCGTGCGATCCTGCAGCCGAACTTTCGCGCATCAAAGATCGTACCCCTCTGCTCCATATTAAAGATGGCCCCCTTGTCCACGGTGAATCTCACGTCGCGCTCGGGCAGGGAAAGATGAACATCCAAGCGCTCTTCGACGCCGTCGATGAGGACGTCTTTGAGTGGGCAGTCGTCGAGCTCGATGCCTGCGATACAGACATGATGACCGCGGTCGCAGAATCCTATACTTACCTAACTACAAACAACCTGGCACAAGGCAATGTCTGAGATACTTTATGATTTTGGCGCGGGTCGTTCAGACCCAAGTACATTTCCAACCGAGGCACTACAAGCTGCAGCGGTGAAAGTCATTGGGGAGCAGTTTGAAGCGATCACCCAGTACCCTGGCAATCTAGGCCATGCGGGCTTGCGCACGGCAATGGCTAAACGCGAGGGTGAGCGAGAAGGTTTTACCATCGACCCTGATCATCTGCTACTCACCAATGGTTCAATGCAGGCCGTCACCCTCACCGCGGAAGCATTACAGGAAAACCACGGTGATACAGTGCTGGTAGAGGAGTTTTCCTACCCCGGCACGTTGAGCGCCTATCGCAGCCTTAAGTTTGACATGGTCGGCATCCGGCTCGATGAAGGCGGTATGCGCATTGATCATATGGAAGAAGAACTCGATCGTCTGGACAAAGAAGGTCGAAAGCCAAAATTTATCTACGCCATCAGTACCTATCAAAATCCGACAGGGTTCAACATGCCCAAAGCTCGACGGCAGGAAATGATTGAACTCGCCCACCGGCACGAGGTACCCATCATCGAAGACAATTGCTACGCGGACGTACATTACGAAGGTGATATCGAACCTGCTATTTTTGCCCTTGATGCCAGCCCGAATCACATTTACTTGGGTTCGTTATCGAAAATTCTCGCGCCTGGTTTCCGTCTCGGCTACGTTTATGCACGCCCACCTATGCTCGAAAAAATTCTCGGGCGCCGCCACGACGCAGGCTCAAACTACCTGGCGTCGGCCATCGCCGCTGAATTCTACAAAGAAGGCATCGAATCTCACGCCGACGTGACAAATCCAGTGCTTAAGAACAAACGCGACCTGACCATATCCGGGCTCAAGGACCAGTTAGAGGACTTGTGCGTATGGTCTAATCCCGTCGGGGGACTCTTTATCTGGGTACGTATGCCAGACGATGTGGATCGAAAAGCACTCTACGAATCCGCACAGGCAAATGGCGTGAATTTTCTGCCAGGGGCAGCTTTCCACTACAAAAATCGAAACAAGCCCTATCTGCGTCTGGCTTTTGGGCATCTCACCGAAGAACAGATCCAAGATGGAATACCCATTTTGGCCCGATGTCTACGCGAAGCTCGCACGAGTAATGAGGCAAGAACTTTCGAAACCCTTTTCGACGAGGCTTAAAAAGACCACCGATTAAAGGCGCTTAGAGTGCCGAGGCACTTCGCAGGGTACATCCCTCGCCGTTAGAATTGTGTGCCCGGCACGTAGTATCGTCCGTGCCAGATGCCCATTCCGTCTTCGCCTTCAACAGGCATCCGCCATGTGCTGACTTTCATATCCGCAAGACCTACACGGTACAGGCCACGGGGTTGATCGATGGTATTTTGCACGTAGGCCTCTGCGCCCTCATTATCCACATAGCGCTTGGCGATTCGCCGATACTGGTCTCGCCAGACATCATCCTCACCCACGTCGTGCACAAGTTCTGCGCTGCCTTCGACTATAACTTTTCGATAAGGTATCGCCGATTCATCAATACATAATGCGACACGGGGATCCCTGCGCAAACAACCGAACCACTCCGACTTTTCCCTGGGTGTGAAATAAATCGACCCGTCTTCATAAATAAACCAAATCGGTGTGACGAGCGGACTACCATCTTCACGCACCACTGAAATCCTCATAAGCACTTCACGCTCATTCAAAAACTGTTCGCGTTCATCGGTTGTCAGCTTTGGCATGAATTTTCTCCCTTCAACCCTTAATTTTTCTGCCTAACCGGGCACCGCGACTGCCAGCATATCGCGATAGCTTTCCCGTACCTCCATACTTGCCGTGAGTCCTTTGTCGGTAAGCATCTGATGCGCTTCCTTCAGCTTATAAAAAGGACAGTTCATGATCAGATGATGCTCGAGATGGTAGTTCACACCATACGGCGCAATAAATCCCCGCTCCCACCAGGACGCCCGTGTCGTGCGCGTGTTACGTAAGCGGTCGTTGTCGTCCGGTACTGCCGCGTGTTCACCAATATTCCGCAGGCGTGTAATGAATCGATTCCAGGTCAAGGCCGGCAACCACCAAAGCAGAAAATAGAGATACCACTTGCCGATGAGCGCAAAGCCAATCAAAAAAGCGACATTGATCGCAATATTGCCACCAAATCGATGCCATCCATGGCGGAACGCCTGCCAGGGCGTGTCACCAGAGAAAGCGTCCTTGAACATACCACCGTACTGTTTGATGCCGGTTTGACCCGTCAGATCCCGCCAGACTTTACGACGAAAAGAATTTTTGGATATCGGGAAAGGCTTGGAAAGATGTAAATCGGGATCATCTTCCTGCTGCGTCTTGGCATGGTGAATGAGATGGTATTTCCGATAGCCATAAATCGTACCGCTGGTGAAGGGTCTGGAAAGGATCCACTCACAAACCCAGTCGTTGAGCGTTCGGTTTTCAAACAACGCAAAATGTGCCCCGTCGTGGGACAAAACACCTAACCCCAGTTGCCGGGCGCCAATAATGAAGACAGCCGCAATGACAGTCACCGGGTTGGTCCATATACAAACCAATCCCCAGGTTAGAAAGATAACGCCCCAACAGTGTACGAGCGCCCATACTGCGCGCCAGGGACTAAGCGCACGGAGGTAGGAGATTTCTTCCTCGGAGAAGAAGTCTTTTGGTCGTTGCATGACATCCATAGAATATATTTTACATCAATATCCAAAGAAGAAAGGTACATTATGAGCCAGCGTGAACTTGAGCATCCCGATCGTCAAATCAATCTGCCAAGCGGCGAAAATGTGCGCGATATGGGGGGTTATCAAACGCTGGCAGGCCACACCACGACTTGGCGCGTATTTGTGCGATCGGGCGACATGGACAACCTCAGCGCGGCAGACCAGCAAGCACTTATCGACTACGGCATCACCACGGTTATTGATCTGCGTATGCGCAAAGAGAGAGATACAAGTCCCAATGTCTTCGCCAAATCCGACACCATAGATTTTCGCATTCATGATTTCTGGGGAAGGCGTTTTGACGACTACCGCTCGGCCAACAAAACCGCGCCTGCCCATCAAAAGCTCGGCGATCTTTATTGCGCGGGACTCAAAAAGTCCGGATTTGTGATGGCTGACATCATGGACACATTCGCGGAAGCTAATCGCTCAGGATATGCATTCCATTGCCGCTCCGGCAAAGACCGAACCGGACTTGTCGCCATGATGCTGCTTTCGATTGCCGAGGTGCCGGAGGATGTTATCTGCGCAGACTACGCACTCACGGCCGATTATCTACGACACGAAGCGATCAACCCGATCGAAGCCAATAAACCTGGAATATGGCAGCGAACCTGTGAACCCGAAACGATGGCGCATACGCTGGGCTTCCTACGTCGGGAATACGGGGGTCCGGTCGCTTACTTGAGCAAAATGGGCGTGCGCGATGAATCTCTTGACTCCATTAAAGCGAAGATTGTCACGTAGCCAATTTGTCGAGATGCATCGCACCGTGCACCATGTAGGGGTCTGGACAAAATCCAGAGCAGCGTACAATCACGCAGTGGCGACTGTCAGTCCTGAATAACAAGCCAAAGGAAAACAAGTGACGCACACAACACTCGAAGCATTCATCGCCTCAGAGATAGAACCAAACGCTGCCCGATGGGAACGAGAGCGGCACGTCCCGCCCGAGGTCTTCTCCAAAGCGGGAGCAGCCGCGCTCTGTGGGCTCATGGTGCCAACCGAGGACGGCGGTGCCGGTGCAACGCTTCTTGAACTGACCGGTGTCTTCGAACGCCTGGCCTATAGTGACATGGGGTTTGCCTTCGCCCTCATTCCTCACAACAATTTAAGCAATGCCATCGCCCGCGAAGGCAGCGATGAGATCAAGTCTAAGTACCTGTCCGCGATGCTCGCAGGGGAAAGCCTGGGCGCCTTTCTACTCACCGAACCCGGAGTCGGTACGGACGCTTCACGTATATCAACCACTGCCTCTCTCAACGACGGGCGGTGGGTCATCAACGGCGATAAGTCCTGGGTAACTAACGGCTGTCGTGCTGACGTGCTACGCGTGTATGCACAAACCGAGCCGGGCTCGGGTGCTAAAGGGATCGCAGCCTTCTTAGTCGATGCAAGTCAGCCGGGTGTAGCCCCTCAAGAGCGTTACGAGATGCTGGGTGGTCATGCCACCGGCGCTTGCGGCATTCGCCTCAACAACGTGGAGGTCCCGCCCGGTCAGCTTTTCACCCCTCCCGGCATTGCCTTTCGCGCAGCGATGGATGCGATTGGTTTGGCCAGAGTTCTGGTAGCAGCCCTATGCAACGGCATTCTCAAACGCGCGCTCGACGTAGCAACCGAACGCCTGAAAAGTCGCCAGGCGTTCGGACAGAGACTCGCTGATAATCAAGGCTTGCGTTGGATGCTGGCAGATGTGGCCACAGACATCCAAGCTTCGGTGGCCCTCACAGAGATCGCCGCACAAGCAATCGACGCTCAGGCAGCCGATGAAATTGTTTGTGCAGCCCACGCCAAAAAGTTTGCCGCCAGGGCTGCTTCGAGAGGCATAGAGACCTGCATGCAGGCATTGGGTGCCGACGGTTTACTACACGATCACCCGTTGGCCCGACAGCACGCAGGCGCAAAAATGGCGCACTACCTGGACGGGTCCACCGAAGTTCAGAACCTGGTCATCGCGAAATCCCTGCTGGATTGATCCGGTATCAGTTACCGAAGTCCCAGGTCTCTCCCGCGTGATAGCGCCGCAGAATAAGTTTGGCCATCAGGATTTTGTGCACTTCATCCGGACCGTCAGCAAGGCGCAGCGTCCGCGCGCCCTGATACATGCCTGCCAGGGGTAAATCGCCCGACACGCCTGCAGCACCGTATACCTGAATCGCTCGGTCGACCACCCTGTGGTAGGCCGCTGGTACGAAAACCTTAATTGCCGAAATATCCGTACGCGGATCTGCACCGCTCTCCATTTTCTCGGCACAGTGAATGGTCATGAGCCTGGAGGACTGGATGTCCATGTAGCTTTCCGCCACGAAACCTTGCATGAACTGTTTTTCTTCGAGCTTTTCGCCACCGTGCACCTCACGGGTCATCAGCCTGTCGATCATGAGGTTGAAGGCGCGCCACATGGAGCCGATGGAATTCATGCAGTGATAAACCCGGCCTGCACCCAGTCGATCCTGCGCAGCCTGGTGACCCGTGCCAGTACGCCCCAGTTGATTCTCTTTCGGCACACGCACGTTCTCATAAATGATTTCGCAGTGACTGGATGCCTTACCCCACACGGGCACACCCCGCACGATGTTCACACCCGGGGTCTTTTTAGGCACGATAATTTGCGTCATCTTGTCATTGCCGCTGCTGGGATCATCCGGATCAGCAGTGCGACACATGACAATGTAGAAGTCAGCCGCATGCCCGTTAGAGGTAAACCACTTATGTCCATTAATCACCCATTCATCACCTTCCAGCACAGCTCGGGTCGTCAATGAGCGCGGGTCGGAACCCGGATTGTGAGGTTCTGTCATGGAAAAGCCCGATTGCATCGTGCCTTCGGTCAAAGGCTTCAGCCATTGTTCGTGCTGCTCTGGCGTCCCGTACTTGACGAGAATCTTCTGGTTACCGGAATTAGGTGCGACCACACCGAACAAGGAGGCAGCGCCCGGGCTGTACGACAACACCTCGTTCATATACGCATGCTGTAGAAACGAAAGCCCCATACCGCCAAACTCCGGCGGCAAGTGCGGCGCCCAGAGATTAGCCTCCTTGACCGTTTCTTGAATATCCAGCCGCAACTGCCGGGCTTCTTTTTTAGCCTCGTTGGTGGCGTTGGCACTGTCTGCCAGCCAGCCCCAGAGGTTGCCTTCGTTGGGCAGTATGTGATTGTTGATGATGTCCGCTGTGGCGAGACGAATCTCGTTGACCTCATCATCGAGTGTCGGCACCGGTTTGACATTCATATTTAAGGCGGTAGCCATGGCTGGTCTCCCTCTATCTGTCGCGTGTTCAAGAATCTATTTCATTTCCACTTCCTTGACTTTAACGCAACGATCATGAGGGTGGAAATGCCATCCGTAAGCAAGGCGCCTCCAATCCAGTTATAATGCGTCGGTTATGTTAGAAGAAAATAAGCTATCCTATCCATACGAAGACCATCCGCTGCCGGGAACCACACTGGAACTCGCACCGGGTGTCCGCTGGCTCTCCATGCCCATGCCCGGTTCCTTGGCCTGGATTAACCTCTACCTTCTGGAAGATACTGACGGTTGGTACGTCGTCGACACCGGTCTCGGCAATGCAGAAACCACTGAATTATGGCAGCAAATTTTTAGCAACGAGCTCGGTGGCAAACCTGTGAAAGGTGTCATCTGCACACACATGCATCCGGACCATATCGGTCAGTCGACAATGATTACCGATGCTTTCCACTGCCCTTTATATATGACTCGGACCGAATATTATCAGGCTCGTGCATTCTCTATCTCCGGGGGGAGTCACCATGCCTCGTGGCTGGGTCAGGAGTTCTACACCCGCGCCGGCATGCCAAAAAACTACGTTAACCAAATACAGAAGATGTGGTCGGAGCGCTCCTCTGAGGGCATGTCGATGCCCAGCATACCCTCCGGCTATGAACGCCTGGAAGAAGGTCAGATACTGACGATCGGCAATCACGACTGGCAGATCCTCGTTGGCACCGGACACTCACCGGAACATGCATGCCTGTATTGCGCTTCGCTGAAAATCATGATTTCCGGTGATCAGATTCTACCGATCATCACATCCAACGTGAGCGTGCACCCAACCGAACAAAATGCTAATCCGCTGAAACACTGGATGGATTCTCTGGATCGCTTTCTAATCACACCAGCAGATACGTTCATTCTGCCGGCACACAACCTGCCTTTTTACGGTGTCCGTGAACGCTTACACGACTTAATCAGTCACCACGACCAACGCATGCTCGCCGTCGAACAGACGTGTGTTGACCCGCAGGTGGCTAAAGATCTTTTGCCTGTCCTGTTCGAAAGGGAGCTCGACCCACGTCAGATGATGATGGCCCTGGGCGAGGCCATTGCGCACTTACACCTTCTTATGTCTCGCGGCCGTATTGACCGCATCCTGCATGAAGATGGCAGATACCGTTTCCATACCGTCGATTCCGATTCTGCTCGACAGGCCCAGCCGGGTATGGACGGTGTGTTAAGCGATGAGCCGGTTCTGGTTTAGTGCCGGATCAGTTCCTCCAAAAGAAGAGCGACGAACGCGATCTCGGCCAGCGCATCGCCGCGATCACCTATCGTATGCTGAAGTGGGGACGCGACCACCTACCCCGGGGTGTACGCAGCCTGATTGGCATCCTCCTTATGATCTGCGGCATCTTCGGCTTCCTGCCCATTCTCGGCTTCTGGATGTTTCCGCTCGGCATCGCCTTTGTTGCCCTGGACATCCCGCCGTTGAACGCCCGTATCGACAGCTGGCTACAGACGTTGCACAGCAAAACTCGGGACGAGGACTGAGATCCGGGTTCTTCAAACAACTTCTCGCATTGCAAGTCATGCACGGCTGCGCGACCATCTTTTGATACGCGACTAAAGGGGAATTCAGTGAGCGACATCGCCTTCAAATCCGCCTCCGAACTTGCACAGATGGTGGCAAATAAAGACATTTCCGCGCGTGAACTGCTCGATTTCTATCTCGAGCGGGTCGATCGTTACAACGACGCACTGAATGCCATCGTTGTGGATGTCCGTGACACTGCCCGCAAGACAGCCGATGCCATGGATGCCAACCCAGCCGGCGGTATATTTGGGGGGGTGCCGATGACCGTGAAGGAGTCCTACAATATTCCCGACACACCGACGACTTGGGGCAATCCGGACTGGCGAGACAACATTGCAAAGGAAGATGCGGAGTCAATCAAAAAGTTACGGGGTGAAGGCGTAAATATATTCGGCAAAACCAATGTGCCTCTGGCTCTGGCTGATTTCCAAAGTTACAACGAGGTCTACGGCACGACCAACAATCCTTACGATCACAGCCGCATCCCGGGAGGCTCTTCGGGCGGCTCTGCAGCCGCACTGGCCGCCGGCCTGACCGGACTCGAAATCGGTTCTGACATCGGCGGCTCTATCCGCAATCCAGCACATTTCTGCGGTGTATTTGGGCACAAACCCACTTACAACCTACTGTGGATGCGCGGCCACGGGCCAGGCGACATACGATCGAGTTCCGACATTTCCGTGATTGGACCTCTGGCAAGATCAGCCACCGACCTCGACAAGGCCCTGAGGATCATGGCAGGTCCTGATGACATCATGTCTCGCGGGTTTAAGCTCGATCTGCCCGAATGGCAAGGCCGGGCACTGTCAGATCTAAAAGTCGCAGTATGGAAGAACGATGAACGCGCTCCGGTTGCCCAAGAAGTGGAAGCCCGTGTCGATCTGGTGGCCCAGGCGCTCAAAGATTCAGGTGCCACCGTGAACGAGGATGCACGACCAGGTTTTACATCTGAACATACCCACGACACATACCAGAATCTACTACAGGCGACGATGTCAGCACGTATGCCAGACGATCAATACGAAAGCCTCAAGGCCTACGTCAATACACTCGATCCCGAGGATCAGAGCGATCAGGCCAAGATCTTGCGGGCGCAGGTCTCAAGCTTTAAGTCCTGGATGGCAAATAATGAACTACGCCACCACTTACGCTGGAGTTGGCATGAGTTCTTCCAGGATTACGACATTCTCATCACGCCTATCATGGCAACCGCCGCGTTTGAGCATGACCATCGTGCTTTCGGTGATCGAACAATTATGGTCGACAATCAGGAACGCCCCTACTTCGAACAGGTATTTTGGGCGGGCCTGACTGGCGTAGCGTATTTACCATCGACAATGATCCCGACAGGACTCAACCCAGCCGGGCTGCCAATTGGCATACAGATCGTCTCGGCTGAATACAACGACCTCATCACAATCGGTATAGCACAAGCGCTCGAAAAAATTGGCTTTGCTTTCACCCCACCCCCCGCCTACATCGACTGAATGTGACCACAACTGCTATCGCACATCCCAATATCGCGCTGGTCAAATATTGGGGCAAACAGGAAAAACCAGGGAACTTCCCGGCCACACCCAATCTGAGTTTGACCCTGAATGGACTGACGAGCACCACCACAGTCGCCAACGCCACGTCAGATGCGTTTGTCCTCAACGGCAGTAAAGTCGAAGATGCCAAGGTCACCGGATTTCTGCACAGATTACGGGCAAGCTTCGAGATTCCGCCACTGAAGATAGAGTCGAATAACAACTTTCCGACAACCGCTGGACTCGCATCCTCGGCCTCTGGATTTGCCGCTCTGATGACGGCAATCAACGGCCACTGTGCCCTCAATTTAGACGCTGAATCTGCCAGCGAATGGGCACGCATGGGTTCAGCAAGTGCAGCACGCTCCATGTTTGGCGGTTTCGTCAGCCTGGTGCCTCCCACTTGGCGTGCACAGCCATTGGCGAAAGAGGACCACTGGCCGCTCTGCATAGTCATCGCCGTCACCAGCGAAGAATCTAAAAAGGTCGGCAGCACCGAAGGGATGCAGCGCACGGCAGCCACCTCACCTTTCTACAAGACATGGGTACATGGTGCGGCAGACGACTATACTCGGGCAAACGATGCCATCGTGGCACGAGACTTCGACGCACTTGCTGAAGTGGCCGAACTCAATTGTCTGAAGATGCATAGCCTGATGCTGACGAGTGTACCCACCCTGTGCTACTGGAACGCGGCGACGCTCGCCTGCATCGAACAGGTACATGTGCTTCGGGACAAAGGTTTAAACGTTTTCTTTACGATCGATGCAGGACCACAGATAAAAGCTATTTGCACACCGATAGACGTGGACAAAGTCGAGGCCGCGTTACAACAGACTCAAGGCGTCGTCAAAACCATTCGTTGTGGCATCGGGCACGGTGCCAGGCTGAAGGCTTGATTACCAGCGCGCCCGGCAAAATCGTACTCTGGGGCGAATACGCAGTACTCGCTGGCGCACCCGCGGCCGTCATGGCCCTTGACCTTCGGGCGAGAGTGGATCTGGTACTTAAGGATGATTTCTCTTCTTTCAGCGCAAACGGCTATCAAGCCGCTGGGTTACAGACCGCCCGTAAGGATTTCCCTCATCTACCCGTCACCCGCATGGTAGAAGCTATTCTGCATCACCTCGGCTATACACAATTGCCATCACATCTGTATTGCCACACGGATACCACGCCGTTTTTCCGTAACGGAAAAAAAATGGGCTTAGGCTCATCTGCAGCTTTATGCGTAGCGCTCTATTCTGCACTCTGTAGTCAACTGTCGCATACACCCCGTGTCACGGATGCCCTGTTGATTCACCAATCGTGGCAAGGCTCAGGAAGTGGTCTTGATATTGCAGCCAGCTGGCATGGCGGAGTAATTCGCTTCAGTGCCGGGGTGTCGGCACACATCGGTTGGCCGGATGATCTGCACCATCAGATCATATTCACGGGTGCGGCATCGAACACCGCGGCACAACTGAGCAATTTTTCTGAGTGGCTCGAAAGCGAGCCAAAAAACCCACACCTGGACGCATTATGCAGGGAAAGTGAAAAGCTGTTCACCACCAATCTCGACGAAGCAGCACTTTCAGCATACGTGACTGCTTTACGGGCATTGGACAGGGCAGGCTCCCTAAATATTTTTACACAAGCACACGAAACATTAGCTACAATGGGCACCGACCTGGGCATCGTCTACAAACCGTGCGGCGCCGGGGGCGGCGATGTTGGTATCGCCCTGTCACGTAACTCTGAAACCCTTGAGACATTCGCCAATCGCGCTACCCAGGCAGGTTTCATACCTTTGAAAACGGAGATCGCCAAGCATGGCATTCAAGCCAGAGACAACCGCGAACAGTAGTTCTCGTATTCCAAAATTCTTCAGAATGAGCATCGCAGAGCGAATCGCAGCATTAAATGCGAACGGTCTTTTAACACAAGATGACGTCCAACAGCTGATTTCATCAAATCATCAACTTCAGTTGAACGCTGCTGACAAGATGATAGAAAACGTCGTGGGTGTGTTCGGTTTGCCTATGGGCGTTGCGCTCAATTTCCTCATCAATGGGCGAGATTATGTGTTACCTCTTGTTGTCGAAGAGCCCTCTATCGTCGCCGGTCTCTCCGGTGGTGCCCGCATAGCGCGCTTAAGTGGTGGGTATACCGCCACCTGTACCGACCCGATTCTGATCGGACAGGTTCAGGCCGTCGTAGAATCCGATCCAGAAATTGCGATGCAAAATCTCCGTGATAACAAAGACAAGATTCTTTCGCTCGCAAATAGCATGCACCCTAAGATGGTTGCACGGGGTGGCGGTGCTTTGGATATCGAAGTCTTCCACCACGTGGCTGCACAGGATGGCCGCGATATGGTTGTTCTGCATCTCTTAGTCGACACACGCGATGCCATGGGAGCCAATCTCGTCAATTCCATGTGTGAAGGCGTCGCTTCTCTGGTAGAACAACTGACCGGCGGAAAAGTCTTTCTTCGAATTCTTTCAAACCTGACCGATCGAGCCATAGCGCGCGCATCCGTTCGCATACCCGCGGCAAATCTCGAGGGTAAGGGCTTTTCCGGTGAAGCCGTGCGCGATGGCATCATCCTGGCCAATGATTTCGCGCTCTCAGACCCTTATCGCGCGGCGACACACAACAAAGGCATCATGAATGGGGTCGATGCCGTAGCGCTTGCGACAGGCAACGACTGGCGTGCAATTGAAGCGGCTGCACATGCCTACGCTGCCCGAGATGGACGTTATCGCGCCCTGACCCAATGGTATAAGAACGAGGCGGGGGATCTGGTTGGTGAGATCGAGATCCCAATGAAGGTCGGCACAGTCGGAGGTTCTCTGGAGTCGAATCCAAGCGTGCGTATCAACCATCGTCTACTTGGCTCCCCCAGTGCGACGGAACTGGCCGCCATCATGGGTACGGTTGGGTTGGCTCAAAACTTTGCTGCGTTACGCGCTTTATCGACTAACGGCATTCAACAGAATCATATGAATCTGCATGCGCGCAGCGTGGCCGGCACGGCGGGCGTGCCCGAAGAATACTTCGAGACCGTTGTCGAGTCTCTGATTGAATCCGGCGAGATCAAGGTTTGGAAAGCCCAGGAGATTGCGAAGAACCTTGCTCGCAAGTCGGTCCGCCCGGAGGCTGCTGAAAGACAGTCCGCCAGTGGCAAGATTATTCTATTAGGCGAGCATGCCGTGGTTTATGGCCGCCCCGCGATCGCATTGCCGATTCCGCTCGCTATAGAAGCCGCTGTGCGCAAACATACCGCTTCACAAAATGACGGCGTCAACATATTAATTCCGCGCTGGGGGCTGGAGCAGAAGGTGCACTCAGGCACGCAAGGCTTTGCGGGAATTCTCGGTTCGGTCCTAGGCAAACTCGATCTGCTTAAAGAAAACATGACAATCGAGGTGTTTCCACACGTGCCAAGAGCGATGGGAATGGGTGGGTCTTCAGCCCTGGCTGTCGCAATTCTTCGCGCGGTCGAAGATGCGTTCGATCTAAAACTGGGCAATGAACGCATCAATGAACTCGCGTTCGAATGCGAGAAAGCCGCCCACGGCACACCGTCAGGCGTAGACAATACTGTGGCTACCTACGGCACACCCCTGATATACCAACGAGTCGACGATAAACCTCGGTTCGAAACAATAAAACTGGCCGATCCACTTGAACTGGTTGTGGGTATGACCGGAAAACAGAGCCTGACCGCCGATGCCGTCGCTCGCGTCCGCAACGCCTGGAAACAATATCCAGTACGCTATGAGGCAGTATTCGATCAGATTCAGGCCGTCACAGAGGCAGGACGAGAGGCAATAGCCACAGGCAATATGCCCGAAATTGGTCAGCTGATGAACCTGTGCCATGGCTATCTAAACGCTTTGCAGCTCTCCACTCCCGAACTCGAGGAGCTCATTCACATAGCACGCGATAATGGTGCACTAGGCGCCAAGCTCACGGGCGGTGGCGTGGGCGGATCGATGATTGCCCTGTGCCCGGACAACAAGCAGACAGTCCAAAACGCGATGCGTGCCGCGGGTTACCAGACACTCGAAGTCACGATCGGCTAATAAGCTCTGCCAGAGTTAAAACTTTTCCATGGCTTGTTCAATTGTTCGCAGCGCGCCTTAAGTGTCTGCAAGGCTGGTATCAATCTGGCACCAGTCAGGCGCACTGGTACTACGATGATTTGATATGGGTCGAAAGTGATCCCGCTCATCCAGTGCCATCCCGTTGATACTTGCCACATCCAGCGCGTCGATTTCGGCCCAGACACGCGTGCCGCATTGACGACAGAACCGACGCCTGTTAATCCTGCCTGAATCAGCCGTTACTTCATAAGCCCCCGGCTCACCTTTGATCAGGTTCAGGGCGTCCCTGGGTACAACATAGGCGGTGTAACAAGCCGAACCACTAACTGTCTGGCAGTCTGTGCAATAGCACAAAAGCTGTGCACCTGGATGTCGGGTTGTTTCAAACCGGATTTCGCCGCAAAGGCAGCCACCTGAGATGGTGTCATTCATTTTATTTCCCTCCGAATTAGACCCTTACGCTGAGTCGACGGCAGGTTTGTAAGTCTCTGTACCATTGACAAGACGGTATACAGAATTTCTATGGGCTGTTAGCTCGCACCCCAGCTCTGTCGTGCGGCAAGTTGTCCTCGCCAGCGCTGCAAATTCGGTAACTCAGGTAAGACCACCACTTTGACCATCTCAGAAAAATCCAACGCTATCCCCAAGGTGATATCTGCGATGCTAAATCGATCCCCGGCCAGGTATTCAGTATCGCCCAGTTGATCCTCGAACATCGTCAACATTTTAGGGGCGACTTCCGCACAGACCTCTCCCCATTCCTTTACCGGGGTTTCACGATCTTTGAAAAAGCCCGTAATGTTCCTGAACGCACCCGCTACGTTCTGCATAAAGTTCATTTCCGCTCGGCGCCCCCACATCTCGATCGTGGCCGCTTCCAAAGGGTTTTGACCCAGCAGGTTCGGCTCCGGATGAAGCCCTTCAAGATAGCGGCAAATGGCGACGGATTCAGCGAGATAAGTACCATCGTCGAGCTCCAGCAACGGAACACGTCCCGCCGGATTCTTCGCAAGATAATCCGTTTGAATATTCTCCCCCGCACGGATGTCTACCGGGATTCGTTCCATCTCTATGCCTTTTTCCGCCATAAAGATATGCACGCGACGAGCATTAGGACTGGGTGCTTCGTGTAGTTTCATGGTTCCCCCAAATTCATTGTGGTTGTGTTAAAAATCAGTCGTCTGCCAACTCAATATGGCTCGTGTCCGGCGGTGACGGTGGCGGCACCTTCTCGCCCGTGTCCATGGCCTCGCCCACATCAGCCAGGTCAAAGTCCACATGGTGAATGGGCGATGTTAAGTCATCAGTGGCGTGTTCTTCGAGCAGTCGTGCGCCAACTTCCGCGAGCTCAAATTCCACCCCTATCTCGACAACCACTGACGCTTTGCCAGCATTGTCTATGATCGCGCCCAGATCAGCGAGCGTCATGTGATCAACATCCGGTACATGAACAGGCAGCTCCGGCTCATTGGTCGAAAATACCCCATGCTGATCGGACAGATGATTCGTATCGATCTGTGCGGGCGTCACCACCATGCGCTCGTTCTCCGCCAACACATCAGACCCTGCAGGGAGCATTTGCATAACACTCCGCGCTTGCCCCGATTCTACCGATGCAGATGATGTCGGGTTTTTCTGGTGGTCTGGAGAAACCCTTTCTTCCTCGACCGGCAACACCCGCAATCGCGCACCTGTTTGTTGGAACATCTGTTGGTAACGCGCCGCGGTCTTTTTGTCTGCCGCTTTCTTAACAACAACCGATTTACCGGAGAACAGGACGTCCATGCGTGCTTCATTGAGCTTGAGCACCGTCGCCAATCGTTTCTTCACCACGGCGGGGTGCTGGCCATCCGCCACCTCGCCGGCAAAGACAAGTCGGTACCGTTCAGACATGCGTGTGAGCCTACACGTGATTGCACTCAAAACCCAGTCGAGCCAGTATGGGCTAAACAGTTAGGGAGGAAATCGCTATGGGGACCGAAGCTCGCGTCGTTGTATTGCCCCAAGACACATCCGTTCTACGCGTCGAGGATTTGACACTGCCTGATCCTGGCCCGTATCAGGTCGTCGTTAAAGAGTTTTCGTCGGGTGTTTGCCACTCACAGCTGCACCAGATGCACCGCCCACGCAACTCGCCCGTGGTACTTGGTCATGAGGCAACAGGCATTGTCGTGAAGAAAGGTAGCGATGTCACACACGTCGATGAAGGCGACACCGTTCTTCTCACGTGGGTGCCACGAAATATCGAGGCCACGGGCAGGATACCGCAACGAGCATTGCTAGAAGTAAGCGATGGCACCGCCCAATCGGAAAATGTTTTCACGTGGGCAGACCACACCATTTGCGATGAACAATACGCCGTAAAGGTCGACCCAAACATTGCTAAAGATGTCACCGCGATCATTGGTTGTGCGGTGATGACAGGCGCGGGTGCGGTTGTGAACACGGCCAGCGTCCAGGCTGGTCAGAGCGTGGTCATCTTCGGTGTTGGCGGTGTTGGGCTTTCTGCAGTCGTAGGTGCCAAAGTTGCCGGCGCTGATCCAATCATCGCAGTGGACCTTGACGATTCCAAACTCGAGTTTGCAAAGTCCTTTGGTGCAACGCACACAATCAACGCATCAACCGACGATCCTATAGACAGGGTGCATGAACTCACACCCACAGAAGGCCAGTTCAACATCTCCCGACAACCCGTTTCTGGTGCTGATTTTGCTTTCGACTGCATTGGTATCCGCACGACCATGGAACAAATCATACCCGCATGTCGTAGCGGCCACTTCGGAGCGGGCGATGGCGGTACCGCTGTACTCGTTGGCGTCCCCACCACACCTGTTGAACTCAACGCAATTGATGTTCTGATTAACGAAAAGCATTTCATCGGCAGCATTGGGGGTTCCTGTGCGCCCGATCGCGACTTCCCACGCTTTCTCGAATGGCACGACAATGGTGATCTTAATCTCAATGCAATGGTTACCCAGAGATACACCATCGATGAAATCAATGAGGCGACTACCGCGCTCGAAAACGGTCAGATACACGGGCGGGCAATTCTGGAGTTTTAAGCCATCAAGAAAATCGCGATCGCAGAAGTGTCCGGGGCGGACTTAAGGTTGTACTTTGAATATGCCAAGAAGGATTTACGCGCTTGGGAAAGACCGACCTGGCACTTTGCCACCAGAGGCTAGATGTACACAACACACTTTGTTACGAACGCGAATTTGCAGACGGCTTACTACGACATTGGCGAAGGAGAGCCTCTGCTCCTGGTCCACGGCTTCACTGGTTCAAAACTCGACTTCCTAAATCAACTGGCCTGGTTTTCCGAGCATTCTCGCCTCATTGCCTACGACCAACGCGGCCATGGCGAATCTACCAATCGCGGTCCTTACTCACTGCCCCAGCTGGCCACAGATCTTGTTTCTCTACTTGATACATTGGAAATCCCGACCTGCCACATACTCGGTCACAGTTTGGGCGGAATGGTGGTTCTGCGGGCGATTCTCGCTCATCCTGATCGTTTTAAGTCTCTGCTTTTGATGGATACCGCGCCGGGCGCGATGGACCTGTTTGACGAAAAAACCAGAGATCGGCTCAACAACATGGTTACAAAAGACGGCTGCCAGGCGCTCGTGGTAAGTATGCAGGGTCAACCCCAACCATCCAGCGTACAACGAGGCATCGACTTCCTGGGTGAGCACGAGCATTGGCGTCGGATCCGGGTAAAGCTCGAACAGATGGACCCGAAAGCGTTCACGGATCTCGGCGAGGAACTTGCCAACCAGGCCGAGGTCACCGCCGCCCTCAATCAGATCAGCGTGCCCACCACGGTCATTGTCGGCGCCGATGACACCCCTTTCCTCAATCCTTCACGTGTGATGACGGAGCGCATCATGGACGCTGAACTGGTCGTAATCGACCACGCAGCGCACAGCCCACAATATGAGAATCCCGAAGATTGGCGGGCAGCGGTGGATGCGCACCTCACCCGTGCCCGTTCGCTCTAAGCGCTTCGGATGGGACCTACAGATCCAAACACCCATCGCTGGCTTGTATACGCATGTCGACTCGTGGACCACCCAGCCGCCTGTGAGCATCTTGTTCAGGACATAGGAAATACGTAGGCGCGTATCCTGACCCGTAACCCTCGCTGTGCCCTTAAAACACGGATGCATGTGGATTCTGCAAAGTTCGTTGCGTACCGCTCTTGCACTGAGACAAACGTCTCATCGCGTCTTCGGTGAATCTCAACCACGCTGACGCTTTACACCACTTCCCATTGGAGGAGGGTGTAAGGCGCCTCGGCATCTTCGTGGTGCTCGTAGACACCTCGTACCTGGGCACCGACAACCACCTCCTGCTCAGCATTACCCAGTAAATTTCCGATCATGCGAATATTGCCTGCCTGCGGTAGTTCAACCAATACAACCAAATACGGGCCCTGCTCAGCGAGCGCCGGATGTACGGGATGCCAGACCCGTTCGTAGCTGTAGATCGTGCCACTGGGTTCGACCTCGACAAAGGTTACTCCATCGCTATGGCAGTGATGGCAAATCCACTCAGGTCCCCATTGATATCCCTGGCAATCCGGGCATTGCTGCACTCGCAACACACCCTCGCGCAGACCCGACCAATAGGGCGCATCGATATCAGTGGCTTTTGGCTGCGCCAGGCCGGGTTTTAAATAATAATCACTCATAGGGTCGCCTCACTGCCAAATATCGAACAACTCACAGGCGTGACCATTGGACCTGATATCACCATGGAAACGTCGACATCATCAACCTGACTCGTAGAATCCCCCCAAACCTGGCGAACGGCTTCGATGTTGAGTCCCAGCCCGTGCATGTAACACTCCGCTAGATTACCGCCACTGGTATTCAAAGGCAGATCGCCATTGGTCATGAATCGTTCTTTCGTGAAAAAATCGTTGCATTCTTGAGGTGCACAAAAGCCATGCTCGACAATGCTCATGAGCACGCCACCCGTAAAATTTTCGTAACTCTGCAACACATCTACATCTTTCGCCGTGACGTTGGCCATTTCATATAACCTCGGCGCAAGGCTTTTGAAGGTTGAAGAAGCATAGTCCGGTGTGTTGTGTACGCTTGCACCGGCGCGATAATGCGAACCGCCAACCGCCCCCAATACATAGCAGGGCTTGTGGGGCAAGTTCTTTGCCCGCTCTGCAGAGACCAGTACCATCGCTGCCGCGCCGTCATTTTCCAGGCAGCAATCAAACAAATGGAAGGGTTCAACGATCCAGCGAGACTCATCATACTTCTGCTCATCGAGGGGTCGGCCATGCATAACCGCCCTTGGATTCGCCTGCGCATGTTCATAACAGGCCAGGGAAATCGCTCTCAGAGCACTCTGTTCAACGCCATGATCGTGCATGAAACGCACGACTTTCATTGCGAACATCTGGGCGGGTGACATCAATCCGTACGGAATTGTGTAAGCAAAGTCACCCCGTATAGAGTTCGTGCGTGGACCCTGACCGAAACGGCCAAACTGTCCTTGAGCGAGCGCGCGAAACACAACGACGGTGTCTGCTATCCCAGCATAGATCGCTGCAGCCGCATTAGAGATGGCTGCAGAACCACCACCACCGCCGCCACCCCACTGCATGTTGGAAAAACGCAGTTCTTTACAACCCAACGCGGCAGCAAGTTTCGACGGATCACTGCGGTCGTTACTGTATGAAGCAAAGCCATCGACATCTTTCGGATCTACCCCTGCGCTCTCGCACGCCTTGAGGATAGCCGTGAGTGCGAGCTTAAACTCAGCATCCGGTGCTTGTCCGCGTTTGTAATATTCAGTTTCGCCAACGCCGCCAACGGCAACCTGGCCTCGCATGGTATTTGACATAGTGACCTCCCAGCGCCACATTACACGGGAATAACCACCATTCCAACGTTACTGAGCAATCGACAACCAGGGGGAATCATGCCTATCAATCCAGAAGCCGTTGGCGTCAAAGGCGAACCAAGAACACGAAGCTGGACGAGCAAAGATGCACTACTTTATGCAGTGGGCGTCGGCGCGGGTACAGACGAATTACCATTTACCACCGAGAACACCAAAGAAACCGCACAGCGAGTACTGCCCACATTTGCTGTCATTATTGGCGGTGGCGGATCCCCAATGGACAAGGTCGGGTCTTTCAACCCGGCTCTGATGGTGCATGGCGAGCAGGGCATCGAGCTGCTTGACGAGATTCCGCCTGATGGTGAACTCGAAAGCGTAGGTGAATGCA
>JAYZCO010000098.1:0-57639 GCA_036338285.1 Pseudomonadota bacterium | reverse complement strand
ACCGCAAGGGCTTGATTAGATAATGGAACAATATGGTCTTCGCGTGCATTCGGATTACCCTTCATACGCTGAGCCGGGATTGTCCATATCCTCCGCTGCCAATCTATTTCCTCCCAACGCGCTTTTCGCATCTCGCCATGGCGCTGGACAGTCAGCAACATGAACTGCATCGCAAGCTTTGTAAGGTCGCTCGCATTGGATTTATCGATGTCATGCTGAAATTGACCGACCAGCTGCCAAGGCAGAGCAATTAGACCCGGTACATTACGCCGGCGCGGTTTGAATTCTTTGGTTAAAGGCAATACGGGATTGTCTGTTCTCAATTCAAGCACTATGGCTCGGTTAAAGATGTGGCTTAGTTTCTGGCGGCATCGATGCAAGGACTCAACTAACCCTGCATCCTCCATCCGTTGAAGAACTTCCATGATATGGCGAATTTTTATTTCACTGATCGGCCACTGTCCTAAAGGTTTGCGCTCCACACGCTGATCGAACACGTGCCGTTGCATCGTCCTCTTCCACTCTGCCAAGTGGCCATCACTCCAGTTTCGCTTGGTGAACCAGGTCTCAGCCACCGACTGCAGAGAGTTATCCAGCGCAATAGCATTCTTAGCAGTCTGCTCTTGCTTATGTGGAACCGGATCAATGTTTTGATTAAGCAATTTTCGGAGTCGATCCCGTTCCTTGCGTGCGTCCGCCAGTGAGACTGGATTCGGATACCGCCCAAGAGAAGTAAAGTTACGGCGCTTAGCCGGAGGTAATGATTTTGCGTTCGGTCGGGTGTAGCGAAATAGCCAATACATATTGCCGGTCAATTCAGACCTGAGATACAAGCCACCACCATCATTCAGCCATTTCCCCGGTTTAGCATGCTCACAGTTTTTTGGATGAAGCCGATTCAGCGTATCCCGAACCATTTAGTCACCTCTTTGCGAATACTGAACGGTGCTGACTCAAACGAGGTGTCGAGCAAGCCATATACCATTTCATATACCACTTCATATACCAATTGAAGCCGGCTTCAATTGTACTTCACCACACTTGGTAGGACAATCAAAGCATCGGTAACTATTTGATATTTAATGACTTTATTAGCAATTCCGGACGTCTTTGGACGTACTAGGATTTGCTTGGAAATCAGAAAATGGCGTCCCCTAGGGGAGTCGAACCCCTGTTGCCGGGATGAAAACCCGGTGTCCTAGGCCTCTAGACGAAGGGGACGTAGGCTTTCTTGAGATTGAAATCCAATCTCAAAGAAGCGGCGCATTCTATGGACCCTCCCAACCCCAGTCAAGGCTAGGGCTAGCAAGGGTTCAGCATGATCGTATATCAAAGCCGATCAGCTAAGTCAGACAACTAAGGTTTGAATCTGTTGACAGATATCGACTCCTCGAAACAGTCGTCGATGAGACTTCTCAGAACTTCACACCGATACCCACCGTGTAAGTCACATCCGTCTTGCTATTGCCTGGCACAGGTTTTGTTTCAAGATTCAGATCCACCCGAGCAATCGTGTCGATTTTGTCCGAAAGCGCAAAACGCACCCCGGTCGAAGCAGAGATCACTTCTCCACGATCCGAGTCAGGGATAATCAGCATCGATTGTTTGTGGAAGAGTTCCAATCGTCTGGCAAGGAGGAGCTTTTTGTAGTCCAACGCCAACCTCAATGCGGGATTGTCTTCCTCAACATCCCGACCTTTTGCACCTCCAATTCTTTCCCGAACCTCGCTGATGCCGGCCTCAACAGAAAGCCCACCAAACGTATCATCCCAGAACTGATAACCGCTACCCAGACCCAGCGTGATACGGCTTTCAACGTCCTTTAAATCGTCGGTAAAGTATTCGGCATTGACCGCAACATACCACCGCTCGGACATGAACCGTTTATATCCGTAATCAAAATCGAGTTGGTCTTTCGTCGCCTGCGCATCGGCCTCCTCATTACTTACACGCACTGAAGCCTGGTGCTGCGAGACTTCCGCTTTGTATAGGGTCTCGACAATGGTGTTGAGGCTTTGCGTATCTGAATTGCCTGAAGAGATCACTAAACCAACATCAGCACGTGATTTCCATTCGGAAGCAAGCCGCATCAGAGCAAGGCGTCTTTGACTGGCGTTGCGAATACCAACCAGGCTTATTGGGTGTGTCTGTGTTTGCGTTGCAAGCCCCTGACCACTTTCTCCGGTGACAAATCTGCCGTGTATCATGCCTGTGGCCGTTCTAACCCGAAAGTCCTGCTCCGTGTGCAAGCCTTTGATTTCATTCAGGCTGATCGGAATCGTGCCTGCATACCCGGTATTAAGCAGGGCTTTGCCCGCGGATATGCCTTCTAAAGTACCTGTCAGTCTGTCACCGTTATTCAGTTCAATCTGGTCGGCATTTGCCGCAGATGCCCCGAGTATCCATACCAGTGGCATTAGGAGCCACCTGCCAGGTCTAGTTAGCATTAACACTTCTCAGTTATTGATTACTTGTTCCAACTAAGTCTTTTGGCCAAGACAAGACTACTCAGACGCATTCAGTCCAATCTGACCTATCCAGTGCCGCGCAAAGTACTGAGCGGTTCTGCCATTGCGGCCACCTCTCGCGAGCGCCCATCGCAAAGCTTCAGCGCGCAACTCAGGGTCTTCATAATTAACCTCGACATCGTATCGTGCCGAAAATTTGGCAACCCAGTGATGAACGACATCGAGATAAGCATCCTGACGGAAACCATAAAAAGATAACCATAGCCCGAACCGATCGGACATTGAGATCTTCTCCTCGATTGCCTCACCTTCGTGCAGTTCGCCCTGATCCATTCGCGCATGTTCATTGTCTGTCATATGCTCAGGCACCAGATGGCGCCGGTTTGATGTCGCGTAGATGAGCACATTGTCCGTCGTCTTGAATATCGAGCCTTCCAGTGCACTCTTAAGCTCCTTGTACGATGCCTCTTCTGATGAAAACGATAAATCGTCACAGAACACCACAAACTTGAAAGGTTGCCGGGCAAGTCGCTCGACGATGATCGATAAATTTGCAAGATCGGTTTTCTTAACTTCAACCAGACGCAACCCCGCTGTGTGAAACTCATTCAGCAGGGCATGTACCAGCGTGGACTTACCCGTACCTCGTGCACCCCAAAGAAGTGCATTGTTTGCGGGCAAACCGGCCAGGAACTGTTGGGTGTTATTGATCAGCTTCGTTTTCTGATCGTCGATGTTGAGAAGATCATCCAGTGTCGTGTCGTCCACCTGGGCACTGCCAACGAATCGGTTATGCCATGCACTCGCCCGCCAGGTTGCTGCACGATGCAGTTGCCAGTCGACATCCCCTGTTTCAGGCAGCAGTTCCAGCACTCTTTTTAAGACGGTATCTCGTAAATTCTGTGCCAAATTCAGGCCTGTACACTCACGATCTGGTAAACAGGCGCATTGTACTCAACTGGTGTCAGGGATCGACCATCTGATGTAAAATAATCGTCTTTTCCGCATACTTAAATGATTCATGACTGCATCCCGGGAAGCATCTGAAGTTTTTGAAGAACGCCGCAGGCGGGCCAAAGAGCGGCGCGAGGCCGCGCTTGATCGCCGCAATGAAGATCGTGTGGCAGAAGATCTCAATCCCAGACGAAATCCGGAACTACCCGATCGCCGCAGAAAGTCTTCACCAGATTAACAAGGCCAGACAACTAATGGCGGCGCAGTGGTACGACATTGGTGGTCTCTTTCAGATACGTTCGCCGTACGCCCTCCTCGTCCTCCAATCCGATCGATCCCAATTTGTATAGTGTGAGCTCAAGCACCTGATGATAATCAGGCGCTTTTAGGCTCAGCCTATGACCTTCCAGTTGCCATTCGCCTTTGATCGAACGCTCCGTCTCATCAGCCTCGATAGCAGAAGCAACAAAGGTGCCACGATCCATTCGTCCAATGAGGGTCAACGTCGCATTGCCCTCCCGCCAATGCCACAAGCCTGGCAGGTCCACGCGTGCAAGCCATTTATCTCGAGCGAGCCGCTTGCTGCGCATAAACAAATAGATGCACGCCGCCACACCCGCCACGACCAATAACTGGATCATCTTCCGGTCACTCTGTCGCCGCTTTGGCTCTGTCTAGGCCGCATTTAAAATACCCACCAGGCTTCTATCCGTCATTATAACCTCCTACAGAAAACCCACTCACACTTGTTAAACAACGCATTCATCATAGACGATATCCAGGCCCCGTCGGGTTTATATTGACAAGCTCGACAACCCGATCCGCAAGCACACAGGTGCACCCTAGATCAACAGAACCGAATGGGCGGCTAAGCCAGCCAACTTCTTTTGCATGAAGTCACTTCAGCATCGACAGACCACTCAACATACCGCTCGATATCCGACAGGGCCTGCTCTATCACCGTTGCACTTGCGGCACACGCGATAAATGACCAACCGCTTCGCCTTAAATCATCGGGATAGGCGGATTCGCAGACTGCAACCGCGCTCGATCGTCCAAACTTGTCTTTCAACTTCTTCAATCGGCGTCGCTTATCTTTAAGGGAGCGACATCCATGTAAAACAAACTCGACATCGAGCTGTGCAATCTTCATCAGTCCGCGAAGTCTTGTGCATTGATTTCGTAATATACAGTATCCAAACTGTGCCACAGTCTTCTTTCTCGAAGCGACATACCCAGCTTCGACAACACCCTCATAGATTGCGGGTGCGGGGGAATTATCTGGCCTTCAAACAGATCCCTGCGCACTTGCGGATCAACACGCAAGGCATGGATGTCCTCAACGTCGTCCATCGTCAGAGCTACAAGCCCAAGGCTTAGCCTGAATCTAAGGCGTACAGGCAGTTTGCCATCGCGGAATCCATAAGCGAACATGCCCGATTCCCCCTACTAAGGACCGACATGCGTTTCAGCTTCTGGCCTACACCCGGTTTAACATTCGAAGATACCCAGCACCTTGTGCGGCATGCAGAACAGACAGGATGGGATGGTTTTTGGTTGGCAGACCATTTCATGCCCAATGCCGAAGACACCAGCACACCCTGGCCCGAAGCATGGACTACTTTATCGGCCCTCGCGGCAAGCGTTCCACGAATTCGAATGGGCACGCTGGTCACAGGAAATACCTACAGGCACCCCGCGGTGCTCGCTAAAATGGCCGCAACCCTCGACCACATTTCCGGCGGTCGAGTGGTTCTCGGCTTAGGCAGCGGCTGGCAGGAAAACGAACATGCTCAGTATGGTATCGATTTCGGCACCGTTGCCGGCCGACTCGCACGCCTGGATGAAGCCTGCCAGGTCATACAGAAGTTGTTCACCGAGAACTCAGCCGACTTTGAAGGCAAATATTACACTTTGCATAACGCAAGCCTCGAACCAAAACCCGTCCAATCACCCCTGCCTTTACTGATCGGCGGTGGCGGCGAACAAGTCACACTCAAAATTACAGCTAAATACGCCAATGCATGGAATGTGTGGGGCGATCCGGCCATTCTAAGGCACAAGATGTCTATCCTCGATCGCCACTGCACCGCATTGAACCGGGATCCCGGCGAGATTCACCGTACAGCCGTCGCACTTCTTTTCATGAGTCGGGATACCGATTTCCTTGAGAATATGCGCAATGCTGATATAGGCCAGCCACATATCATCGGCACACCCGAAGAAATCAAACAGATCGTTGCTGAATACGCAGACGCCGGGGTTGGTGAACTGATCGTTCCTGACTTCACAATGGGCAACTCAGAACAGAAAATTACGACGATGGACACGTTCATCCACGAGGTCGCAGGAAGATAAGATGACGGGCAAAGATGAAAAAGAACCCGTGACACCGGTTCCAGCGGCCACCATTATGCTACTGCGCGAACGTGAAGAAGAATTGCAGGTTTTTATGGTCGTGCGACACCACCAGATCGACTTTGCATCAGGTGCGCTCGTTTTTCCCGGCGGCAAAGTAGACGATCAGGACTTTGGCGAAGATCTCCTGCCATTTTTAACAGGTGCCGATGCAGATACCAATACGCGCGCTATACAGGTAAGCGCCATACGCGAGGCATTCGAGGAATGTGGCATCCTGCTCGCCTACGACTTAAACGAGCCAAAGCAGACGTTGGTGTCAGGGGCACGTCTTGGGAACCTGGACGCGTGCAGACGTCAACTTAATGACGGATCCTTATCGCTGCTTGATTTTCTAAAGAACGAAAACCTGTCACTTGCATGCGATCAACTTGTGCGCTTCGCACACTGGATAACACCACCCATGATGCCAAAACGTTTTGACACGCATTTTTATCTGGCTGTCGCACCAGATGACCACCTAGCCGTACACGATGGCTACGAATCTGTTGATTCAGTTTGGATTTCGCCCGACCAGGCGGTGGCCGATGCTCAGGAAGGACGAAGAACGGTGATCTTTCCTACACGATTGAATATTCAGAAACTGGGCCAGTCGCAAACCATCAGCCAGGCCCTGGCGCGTGCACACAACGACACCATCGTCGCGGTATTGCCATGGACTGAAAAACGGCAAGACGGCGATTACGTTTGCATCCCTGTCGAGGCAGGCTATGCGGTGAGTGAGGAAAAAATACCTCCCCGCCAGACTTGATAGGCCATCGACCCACTAAACCGCACCGTTTGAGTGCGCTGTCTGTCGGACCAATCACCTGACATAAATCCCGGGTGCCGTCCGGTTGGTTGAGTACGTAATCGATGCCATTTGTTTATTTGCAGGCCGCGCCTGCGCTTGCAACCGCCACATCCTCAGTCTACTGTCCTGCAAACCGAATAAACGCCAGGAAACCATGCATGTCCGACGATGCTGTACTCTACGAAGTCACTGATCATGTGGCGACGATTACATTTAACCGACCAGACAGTCAAAACACCATCTCCGGACCTATGCTTAACGCTTTGACTGAGCGTCTTCTCGAAGCAGACGCGGACGTCGATGTACGCGCCATCATCATCACGGGTGCTGGGAAGTTTTTCTGTGCAGGTCTGGATCTGCGCGGTAGCGATATCACAGAAAACCTGTCCGAAAATAAATCATCGCCCGCCAATCTTGACCTGCGCAACACACCCCCCACCGTGCTGCATAATCTGGACACACCAACCATAGCGGCACTAAATGGCTCGGCTGCAGGCTATGGCATGGACCTAGCTCTGGGTTGCGATATTCGCATTATGTCCGAGGACGCCAAACTCGCCGCTGCGTTTACGGCACGGGGTGTGGTGCCCGAATCAGGTGGAACCTGGATTCTGCCTCGCCTGATCGGCTGGTCCAGGGCATCAGAAATTATATTCACCGGCAAAACGCTCACTGCGGCCGAGTGCAAAGACATGGGTCTGGTCTCAAGAACCGCCAACAACAATGAGGTGTACGCCGAAGCACGACAAACGGCCAAGGAAATCGCCACCAACGCCCCACTCGCTGTGCAAGCCTCCAAACGCATGATGCGCATGTCGATGAACGAAACGTTCAACGACCATGTACATCATGTCTTCTTGCAACTTCTGCCTCTATTTCAATCAGAAGACTTCAAGGAAGGTATGGCATCATTCATGGAAAGGCGTCCACCGGATTTCAAAGGAAGATAAAACACACACGGAAATTGGCCGGTCGCAGGTGGTTGTCTCGATCAGCCCGCTGACCACTGGACCTCCCACCAATTCCCGTGGAAAATCGACTGATTCACTTTAAGGGGAAGAAAAGATGACCGATGCATATATTATCGATGCGGCAAGATCACCGCGTGGTATTGGCAAAGCCGGAAAAGGTGCTTTGTCTGAATTTCATCCAGGACGTCTGCTGGCCAAGGTCTTTGAAGGCATTGGTGAGCGAAACAATCTGCGAACCGATGACATTGATGATGTGGTGGTCGGTTGTAGTTCACAAGTGGATAAGCAGGGTTCGTGCGTTGGCCGGATGGCAGCCCTCGACGCCGGATGGAGTACGCGCGCCAGTGCCGTCACACTGGACAGATTTTGCGGCTCCGGCATTACTTCTGTGAATTTGGCAGCTGCCAACATCATGAGTGGAATGGACGACCTTTGCGTTGCCGGGGGCGTCGAAATGATGTCCTATACGGCGACGCTGGGAAATTCCAGCAACAACCGTACTGTCGATGGCAGCAACCTGCATTTGCGAGATATTCACCCGCAGCCTCACCAGGGTATCTGCGCAGATATGATTGCAACGTTAGAAGGTTTCAGCCGCCAAGACGTAGACCGCCTCGCCGTAGAATCACAACGACGTGCAAAGCATGCCATCGACAACGGATATTTCGACAAAAGTGTCATGCCTATATACAACGACGACGGCACCCTCGCCCTTGATCGGGAGGAGTTTCCACGCCCGGGCACAACAATGGAAACCCTGGCCGAACTGTCAACCGTATTCGATCAGTTTATGGGACTGCCGATAGACAACACGGGCGAAACATTCGACCAACTGGTCCAGCGCAAATATCCGGATCTTCAGATCGAACATGTGCACCATGCGGGTAACAGTTCAGGGGTTGTCGATGGGGCCGCCGCACTTATCTTGAGCACTAAAGCTTATGCAGATGGTGTGGGATGGAAACCAAGAGCACGAATCAAAGCCATGGCAACCGTCGGCGGAGATCCCACCCTGATGCTGAATGAACCCGTCCCTGCCGCACGTAAAGTACTCGAGCGAGCGGGCATGACGACCGATGACATCGATCTTTTTGAAGTCAACGAAGCATTTTCGGTGGTCGCAGCCAAGTTCATTCGAGATCTCGAACTTGACCCGGAAAAGGTGAATGTGAACGGCGGCGCTATGGCGCTCGGACACCCGATTGCAGCAACCGGATCAATTCTCATCGGTACATGTCTGGATGAGCTTGAACGACGCGGCCTGAGCACAGGACTCATCACGATGTGCACGGGCGGAGGAATGGCACCCGCCATCATCATTGAACGCGTTTAAGGTTATTACGCTTACAGCAAAGACCCGCCTTGTGGCGGGTCTGTTTTTGTTGGCCCTTGGGGGTTGTTCAGACCCAAAACCGAGTCTTGAGGACGCAGCGCTTACCTATTTAAATCAGTGGTTTGTTAAGAGCAGTGAACCAGTCGAAGATGACAGTCGCTGTCATGGGCTCGGGTTACTTAAACATCCCGAGTTCTCTTGTCTGGACATGCAAACCTACGCGGCCAACATTAACAACGAAACGCGCCATGTCGTGGCCACACGCCCACGCGAGTGCATGATGAATCTGTGCGGCGACTTTTTTGAGATCGAATTAGAAAGCCTCGATCACGCCGGCAACCCCGTTAAAGAGACGGCGGTGCTGAAACGCGACGAAGGACAAATTCGCCTTTATTGGTATCGCTCTGAGCAGATGTTAGAAGCCTACAGGGCCGCGAATCCGCGGCCGGACAAGGAAACAAAAGACCCCGAACAAGTCGCCTACGATGAGATCACAGCAAGGTATCCATTGCTTTATCAATATCCTCCCTGCTATGGCGTTCGAGCCACCACCTCAACACTCGCGGGAAAACTGCTGAAAAGAGATGAAATCGATGTTGATGCGGTCACTGCAATGGCTGATCAGTGCGGGGCCTCATTCTGTTTCGGGTTGGTTGGTCAAAAGATCGCACCTCTTTGCCCGGACAACGCCGACTGAGGTTTTTCGTGCCATCAGGAACGGCACATGGCCTGAACCTTCAGGGTTGCAAACGCGTGATCTGCCACACGTTGTCGCTTAATGTGTAGGCAAAGCGGTCGTGAAGGCGGTCGGCCCTTCCCTGCCAGAACTCAAAATAGGTCGGTATCAGTACATACCCCCCCCAATCAGGTGGGCATTTAATCGCACCTTGCTCATCAGCATTGGCAACCTTAGTCTCCAGCGATGTACGGCTATCAATTGGACTCGACTGTGCGGAGGCGATGGCGGATATCTGCGATGCTCGCGGACGGCTCGCAAAGTACTTTTCGGCTTCCTCTCGCGAGGTACGTACAAGCTCACCGCGTATACGCACCTGGCGGTCCAGTTCGCGCCAGTGAAAAAGGAGTTCGCCAGAAGGGTTGGCCAAAATATCGCGTCCTTTCTGACTGCTGTAGTCGGAGTAGAAGACAAAGCCATCGTCACCGTGTTCTTTCAACAGCACAATGCGTACTGATGGCACACCCTTGGCATCGGCCGTCGCAAGTGCCATCGCTGTCGCATCCTTAAGCTCAAGTTCAAGCGCATCGGTCAGCCATACAGAAAACAGTTGGGTGGGATCCGTATTCAGATCATCACGACTGAGTGTGCGTGACTGATATTGCCGCCTGATGTCTCTATGATCTCCGCTCACAACACCTCTCATCGCTCGTCGTTATTTGATCAGTCATCGGCGTTCACTTTGCAATCCAGCCCGCTAAGAAGCGGGACTCTGATATCGCCATACCGGCGTGTAAAATGTACCGTAAACCGCCAGCGCAATAGATACAAATATCGCCGGCAACAGTGCGTTGAGCGTGCCAAAAGTCTCAATCAATACGCCAAGAATGACGGCTCCGATCGGACCGGTTCCCATCATGCTGACGGTAAATACCGATAGAATTCTTCCTCTGTAGGCTTCTTCTGCGCACTCCTGCACAACGGTGCGGGCGAGATTACTGGTCAGCCCCATATTAAAACCCCACAGCATGACAGCTGTCGTCAGAAGCCACCAATCACCTTTCATGTACAAAAGACCGATCACGATGATCCGGGAAAGCTGAAGAATGAGATAAAGCCTGCCGGGGCGAGCCAGGGGCATGAACCGCAGGATAATCGCGTTTGAGATGGCAGCAAAAACGAAAAATAGCGCCATCAGTAACGACAGAATGAATGCGTCACCCTCATAAACCCGCTTAACGATAAACGGAAAAACCGTCATCATAGATCCCGCATTAAAGATGCTCGAAATGAAGTTAATGGTGAGCACGCTTGCAACCACCTTATTGCTAACCGTCGCATGTAGCCCATCCTTTATCTGCTGCCAGGCACTGACATCCTCTTTCTCCGGAGGCATCTCAATTTGCTTAAGCTTGCTTGTCATATAAGCAGCAAACCCAAAAGCAATCGCCTGTACGATAAGTACCGACCCCACACCCACGCGATCAAGCTGTCCCGCCATTAGAAGGCCGACAACCTGGACCACCATCCCGATCGCCGTTGCTATCGTGACTCCCTTTTGTACATCCTTACCGGCAATATTGTTGAGTATCGCTTGCTGAGCCGGCATTGAGAGCGCCTGGGTAATTGCGAGCCCCACGCCCCATACCATGACATTCCAGACCGCCAGGCCTACCCAAAATTCAGCCAAGACAAGAAATACAGGAAATACCGGCGATACCGCATAGAGGATCGTCAACAGACGTCTCGGATCCGATGCATCCGATCGAGCGCCACCGAGGAGCATAAGAAAAATCGAAGGGATACCAATGACGGCCTGGATGACACCGACAACATCTGCTGCTAACTCAAGAATCCCGATCAGCAACCAGCTCAGCAGAAGCTGCTGCATAGCGATCGCCATACCTGAAAAACCCGTACTTCCTATATAGGTACGAAACTCCCGCCGTGCCCAGATTCCGCCAGACGTCTCGTCAACCCCGATCGACAAGCGAATCTCCTGTGGGCAGTATGCAACGTTTACCTAACATGACGGTCATATGCCTCTTACATTTAAGGCCGGTGCGGCCATAGCCGGCCAGCAGTTCGACCATGCAGATTTTTCACACCAGGAAATCTGCGATTGTACATTCACAGACTGCAGCTTTGCCGCGACTAATTTCCGAGCTTCGAATCTGACCGGAACATTATTTCAAAACTGTCAGTTCAACACACAAAACTCTGAATCACCTGCAGACTTTTCCCAGGCAAAGTTACGCGAAGCCAGCTTTGCTCGTTGCAACCTCACGGTCGTCGACTTCATACGCATCGAAGGCTATGCCCTGCGTTTCGAAGACTGCATGATGCAAGGCGTCGATCTCTCAAAATCAGACTTTCGCCTACCGATCGGCGACAGTGACCTGGCTGAACTGACCATCGAACGGTGCAACCTCTCGTTTGCAGACTTGTCGAACAACTATTTAGTCGCATGTACCTTCAAAGCGAACCGGATGTTGGAATGCAAGCTCGATTACTGCGACCTCACAAACGCAACGTTAACTGAAAACGAGATGCACAATATCACGGCCATCGGGGTTGCGTTGAAAAATGCGGATTTACGTCATTCGTCGTTCAACAACCTGGACCCGCGAATCATCGACCTCTCCGGAGTCACGATCTCTCCGGATCAGATCGCAACGCTCCTTGACACACTCGATATCATCGTCATGGACGAAAGCGAGGCCTGATCCACAAACGGCTGTTATTTTATCTCCAATAACTCGACCTCAAACACCAGCGTCGTATGGGGACCAATCTGTCCCCCCGCGCCTCTTTCCCCGTACGCCAGTTCCGGCGGAATGACCAGACGCCATTTTGACCCGACAGGCATCATCTGCAGCGCTTCAGTCCAACCCTTTATTACCCCATTAACCGGAAAAGAGGCCGGCTGACCTCGGTCCACAGAGCTGTCAAACACATCCCCGCTAATCAGGGTGCCATGATAATGCGTGGTGACCGTGTCTGTGTCTTTCGGCTTGGGACCCGAACCTTTTGTCATAATCTCATACAACAACCCCGAACTAGTCTCGACCACCCCGGGTTTCGTCGCAAACTCAGCTCGATACGCATCACCTGCTTCAACGACTGCATGGGTTACTCTGTCTTGTGCTGCCTGGGCTTTGGCCTGAACTTCATTCTGTAAGAATTCCATCAGCCTCTGCGTATCTGCAGCCGATACCTGCCGCGGCGAGCCAGATACAAAATCCCTTACTCCCGCCGCATAGGCTTGCATATCCAGTACATCCTGGGTTTCCCGCTGTAAACGTTCGGTCTGTTCGTAACCAAAAGTGTAACTGGCCTGGCTGATGTCAGCCTCCAGACCCGCTTTACTGACGGTCTCATCGTCGGTTTCGCTTTGTGCTCCTTGGCAGCCCCCGAAGAGACATAGCGTTGCCACTACCCATAAAAAAGCGGGGCGTGTGATGGCTTTAATCATTATTTATCCTAAAACTAATTTTGGCTTTGGCGGTTTCACTTCTATTGCCAGCGGGTTACATTCTCCACACAGCGTATTTAGGGTAGTCTGTTAGTCTCCGCTAAAGCCCTGGGGGAATTGGCCGTTACGTCCGGCAACGCATAGTAACAGAGGAAAGGCATCCTTTAGCCAGCTTAGGAGCGAACATTTCTGTGACTGCGGTGTCTATAATTGACCAACAATCGAGCCACAAAGAAACAAACCGGTGCGAACTCGCTGGTTAGTTGAGCTTTTTACCGGCAACCAGAAGATCATAATATTAGAGGAATTCCAGCGAGTATGACCGTGCAGTACAGACAATTTCGTATTATATGTTTGGCCTTGCTCGCCTGTGCCGGCACAACGGTATTTGCGCAGTCAGATATCGTCACCCAAACCCTCGAGCCGCAAGCAGCACCCCGCGAACCGGTCATTGTGCCCGTCCTCAAGCCTCTCGAGGTTCATTCACGCGCGAGCCTGTCCGTGGTCGAACAGCTCCGCTATAACCACTACGTGAAAAAACCACTGGATGACGGGATATCGAGCGACATATTCGATAAATACCTCGATACGCTGGACGGTGGCCGCGCGTATTTTTTGATGTCAGATATCGTCGAGTTTGAGCAGTACCGCTATATGCTGGACGATGCCCTCAAACGCGCCAATCTTGATCCCGCCTTTACGATTTACAACCGCTATCAAACCCGCGCTGTAGAGCGTCTTGAGTATCTCCTCGACCAGCTCGATTCAAATATTGAAGACCTGGATTTTTCGGTTGACGAGACCATAGAAATCGATCGCGAAAACGCAAGCTGGCCGCGCAGCCAGATTGAACAGGACGACTTCTGGCGCAGGCGGCTGAAGGCGGCAGTACTGGGGATGAAGCTCAACGGCAAGGATTTTCCAGAAATACAGGAATTGCTGAGTAAGCGTTACAAAAACCGTCTAAAACAGACCACGCAAATAAAGAGTGAGGATGCATTCCAGCTTTACATCAATGCCTTCGCCAGTACCTACGATCCGCACACTCAGTATTTTTCACCCCGTACCTCACAAAATTTCAATATCAACATGTCGCTCTCGCTCGAAGGTATTGGCGCGGTTCTGCGCAGTGAAGACGACTATACCTCCGTTGTCCGCCTGGTTCCGGCAGGACCTGCAGACAAGGCAGGTGACCTGCAACCCGCTGACCGTATAATCGGCGTGGGCCAGGGTCCGGAGGGGGCACTGATAGATATTGTGGGTTGGCGCCTCGATGATGTCGTGGAATTAATCAGGGGGCCTAAAGACTCAACCGTACGTCTTGAAATCGTTTCATCCACCAACGACTCCGACGAATCCAGGGTCATTCAAATTACCCGCAATACGGTCCAACTCGAAGAACAGGCTGCCCAGGCCAAGCTACTGACGCTCAACGACGGCGTCGAGCAAGTGAGACTCGGCGTGATCGATGTGCCCACTTTCTATATTGACTTCAAAGCCAGCCAACAGGGTGATCCAAACTACCGCTCCACTACCCGTGACGTAGCCGTGTTGATCGATCAGCTGAAGTCGGAAAACATCGACGGCCTGATCATCGACCTGCGCAGCAACGGCGGCGGCTCACTACAGGAAGCAGATTCTTTGACCGGGCTTTTTATTGAATCAGGGCCTACCGTGCAAGTGAAGTCGAATCGCCGCAGACCCAGTGTCTATTCAGACACCGATGCCAGCATCGCGTGGGACGGACCCTTGGCTGTCATGGTCAATCGGTTGTCAGCCTCAGCCTCAGAAATCTTCGCCGGTGCTATACAGGATTATGGGCGTGGCATCATTCTTGGTAGCCAGACTTTCGGCAAAGGTACCGTCCAAACACTCATCCCTTTAATCAGGGGGCAACTAAAAATCACCGCCGCGAAGTTTTATCGCGTGTCCGGGCAGAGCACTCAACACCAGGGCATCATTCCAGATATCACATTCCCGGAACTTTTCGATGCCGACCAGATCGGCGAGAGCAGCCTCGACGACGCAATGCCCTGGGACATGATCCAACCCGCCGTTTATAACCAATCAAACGAGATTCAATCGCTGCTTGGAGAATTGCAGAAGCGTCACTTTCTCAGAACCGAAGACGATGTAGAATTCAACTACTACCGTGCCTGGTCGAAGAAAAGCAAAGAAAATTCAGGGCGCACCCACCTGTCGCTCAATGAATCCACCCGTCTGAAGGAAAAAGAAGAAAACGACGCCTGGGAACTGGCGCTCGAAAACACCCGTCGCTCAGCAAAAGGAAAGCTTTTAGCCGACAGTCTTGAGCATCTTCAGGAACTTCGTGATGCTGAAACAAGTGAAGAGATCACTGAGGAAAAATCCAGCCAGGAGGTCGACGACGCCACAGCCCAGGCAACGACACAACAACAATCCACACTCGCTGAAAAACAACCAGAACCGCTGGCGGAAGTCGAAGGCGATGCCATGATCGAAGAAGCGGGCAGAATCCTCCTGGACGTTATCCGCCTATCGGACCAGATTGCGCGGCTGGAACCCGATGCGCCAGTGCTGGGCTCTGCAATGCCAAGGGTTGAAAAACTCAAGGCCGCGGGCACTGAAGGCTAGTTTCATTTAAGGCAGTGCAAACGTCTGGCACCGCTCCCGCACGGTAGTCAGCATGGCATCAACAAACTCATCTACTGCCATCGTATGCTGTTCCTTGTGACCATATCGTCGCAGCGTGACGGTACCCTCGGCAACCTCTCTTTCACCGATGATCAACAAGTTGGGAATCTTCTGCGTCGTACCCTGGCGGATTTTTTTCGGCAATGTGTCATTGGAGGGTGCAAGCTCGGCTCGTATCATATGTTCACGCAAACGGTCTGCAATCTCCTGCGCATACCCATCGAACTGTTCACCCACTGTGAGTAATTGCACCTGCACAGGCGCTAACCAGGTTGGGAACGCACCCGCATAATGCTCGATCAGGAGCGCAACAAACCGCTCGTGGGTACTGAACGGCGCCCGGTGAATACAGAAAGGCACATGCTCAGCCCCGTCAGAGCCAATATACTTCAGACCCATACGGGCAGGCACAGCGAAGTCGAGTTGTACGGTGGACACACTCTCCTCCCGACCGGTCACGGTACGAAACTGAAAGTCGAGTTTGGGGCCATAAAAAGCAGCTTCCCCAACCCCTTCGACGTAGTCCACACCCAATTCTTCCAGCACTTCGACCAGCATTGCCTCAGACTCCTTCCAGGCCTGGGGATTATCCACATACTTATCTTTACCCTTAGGGTCTTGTGGATCCCATCGCGAAAGCCGGATAAGAAATTCATCCAGACCGAGCACATCGTAACCTTCTCTGGACATGCGGATAACAGACTTAAATTCATCTTTGATCTGTTCTTTGGTGCAATAGATATGGGCGTCATTCATCGCCATTCCACGTACCCGCACAAGACCCGCCACCGCACCTGAGTCTTCGAAACGATAAACCTGCCCGTATTCGGCTAATCGCAGGGGGAGATCTCGATAACTGCGGGATTCCGCGGCGAACACCTTATGATGATGTGGACAGTTCATGGGTCGCAGACGATAGGCTTCCTTAACGCGACCGCCCCCTTCGCCGCCCTCAATGTCCTCGGTCCGTTCAAGCACCTCCATGGTCGGATACATGTCTTCCTCGTAATACGGAAGATGTCCGGTGGTGCGATAAAGATCTTCCTTGGCGAGATGCGGCGTTACAACACGTTGAAACCCGGCCTTGAACTCAAGTTGCTTGGCGAGGTTTTCGAGTTCTTCGCGTATGACCGTGCCATTCGGCAACCACAAAGGCAGCCCGCGTCCGATGTCATTGTCGATTGAGAAGATAGACAACTCGCGACCCAGTTTTTTGTGATCCCGCGCCTGTGCTTGTTCATAGGCATTGACGTGTGCGTCCAGACTTTCCTTATCCAGATAGGCCCATGCATAGATACGCGTCATCATCACATTGTCAGAATTTCCACGCCAATAGGCGCCGGCCACACTTCTGATTTTGAAAGCATCTCGTGGAATATCGCGCGTGGTCGCAACATGAGGACCCTCGCACATATCTAGAAAAGGGCCGTTGCGATAAAAGGAAAGACCATCTAGACCGTGTTTATCAATCAGCTCTGCACCATATTCTTTCTTATATGGCTCACTCATCTCTTCTATCCTGGCCAACGCTTCTGCCGCTGCGAGCTCTTCACGATCAAAACGCTGGCCTTTCTTGCAGATTTTTTTCATGCGCCGCTCAAGCTCAGGGAATTCTTCCTCGGTGAGCGGTTCGCTCAAGATGAAGTCGTAATAAAATCCATCATCTATGGGCGGTCCAAACCCAAGCGTGCTGCCAGGACGCATGTCCAGGACCGCCTGAGCCATAACATGTGCCAGACTGTGACGCACTTTGTAAAGGTCATCTTCTGGGTGGTCATCTCCACCGCGTTCAAAGCCAGACATGATGCATCCTCTTTCTTACCGCTTATCCGTCGTATGTTATGAATCTCAGAAACGAAAAAACCCCAGTGGCACTGCCTCCCGGGGTCTTCTGTGGCAGTGCCTTCGTCAGGCTACCGCTCTATCCGTTACGCACGACAGCCTAGACCACCCGGGTATGGGTCGTCGTCAAGGTCGTCGTTGTATAATTTGATTCCAACATGATCTGCAATTATAGCCTACGCCCTGAGGGGTTGCGATTGTTAAATTAGGTGCAAACGGTTCTAAACTACGAACCTATACAGACATCACATGACGGCTCTAACCCTATGAGTACGCTGCCCGAACTCCCGAACCTGCATGCGCTCGCAATGCTTCTTCTCACAGGTGCTGCGTTGTACGTATTCACTAAAGACAAATGGCTGCTGGAAATTTCATCGCTGTCAATTATGGTCGTTCTTGTCGTGGGATTCGCATTGTTCCCTTACCAGGGGTTTGACCCAACGACGTTGTTCTACGGCTTTGCACACGAAGCCCTGATCGCAGTCTGTGCGCTCATGGTATTAGGACAGGGCCTGGTGCGAACGGGTGCCTTAGAACCCGTCGGTCGTATGCTCGCCAGCCTTTGGGGCAAAGCACCATTTCTGTCCCTGCTCGCAACGCTCATCGTCGGCGCCATTCTCAGCGCGTTCGTCAATAACACACCCGTGGTCGTGTTGCTCTTACCCATTCTGATCAGCGTGTGTCTGCGCAACAACTCATCACCATCCAGGGTCCTTATGCCCATGGGCTTTGCAACCCTGGTCGGTGGTATGGCCACAACGATTGGAACTTCAACCAACCTGCTCGTGGTCAGTATTGCATCGGACCTCGGCCTGACCCGTTTCGGTCTATTTGATTTTGCACTCCCCGCCAGCATTGCCGCATGTGTGGCGATTGCCTATCTGTGGCTTGTGGCACCACGCATGCTGCCATCCAAGGCGTCTAACATGTCCGACCTTTCACCTCGCCTGTACGAAGCAAGGCTGCTGCTGTCTGAAGGGTCGCCGGCGATCGGCGGCACGCTGGCCGATGCGATTGCGCTGACAGGCGGAGATATGAACGTAGTCAGGATTCGACGCGGAGAAACCTTTGTGATGCCCCTTCCGGACGTACAATTATTACAGGGCGATCGTCTCCGCGTCAGGGATACTCCACAAAATCTCAAATCATTCGAGGAAATACTCAAAGCAGAGTTGTTCAATGGTGAAATCAGGGTGGATCCTGACAACCCACTGACGGCAGAAAACCAGACTTTGGCTGAAGTGGCGGTGGTCCAGGGTTCGGGGCTCGACAGAGCCAACCTTTCCTACACTCGATTTCTAGACCGCTACCAGCTTGTCGTGCTCGCTCTTCATCGAGCAGGAAAAGACGTGTGGCGCGCAACGGAAGAAATATACGAGGTCATATTGCAACCGGGTGACTTGCTTCTCGTCCAGGGGCCAAAAGACCAGCTACAAAGACTGAAACAATCCACTGAATTTCTGGTTTTAGACAGTACTGTAGAGCTGCCTAGAACATCCCAGGCCGGGCTTGCGCTTACGATCGTCTTCGTTGTCGTGGCACTCGCTGCAACCGGCATCATGCCTATTGCGATCGCTGCGGTCGCTGGTTGCGCCGTGATGTTAATCACCCGTTGTTTAAACCTGGGTGCGGCAATAAGAGCAATCAGCCCTTCGGTGTACTTTGTCGTGGCCGCCAGTCTCGCACTCGGTATGGCCCTCCAGGTCACAGGTGCCACACTGTACATGACTCAAGTCTTTCTCTATCTCACCGCGGATGCGGGACCCTTTGTTGTGTTATCCGCGCTCATGCTCCTCCTCGCGATCCTCACCAACATCGTATCCAACAATGCCGCCGCCGTGATCGGCACACCGATCGCAATCGGCATCGCGGATGCGCTGCAACTACCGGCAGAACCCTTTGTTCTTGCAGTACTTTTCGGGGCGAACCTGAGCTATGCGACCCCTATGGCCTATAAAACGAATCTACTGGTCATGAGCGCTGGAAACTATACGTTTGGCGAATTTGTGAAAGTAGGTACACCGCTGGCGATTCTTATGTGGTTGACGTTGTCCTGGCTGCTGAACGTTTTGTATTTATAAGTATCGGGTAGAGACCAAGTAGAGACATGCTAAAGGTGAAAACATGGTGCGCTGCCCTGCTGCTCGGAGCCGGGATCGGAGCAGCTGCTAACGAACAGCCCAACATCCTTCTCCTGGTAGCTGAAGACTTAAGTCCAAGAATCGGGGCCTACGGCGATGATATCGCCAGGACACCGCACCTCGATAAACTGGCTGCATCCGGCATTCGCTTCACACTCGCCTTTACCACCGCGGGTGTCTGCGCACCAAGTCGCGCAGCGCTCATTACAGGACAACATCAAATCAGCTTCGGCGGCCAGCACATGCGTACCTCTACATCTCCGTTAGGAATGTATCTGGCTCAGCCCGATCAGCAAGTGCGGGCGTTTCCAGAAATTCTACGCGCACATGGCTATTACACTTTCACCGACAGAAAACTCGATTACCAGTTCAGCGGCATCCGTGCCGGTTCCGGTCCGTTTACACTTTGGGACGAGGAAGATGCGGAAGATACGGCGTGGCGTAATCGAGCAAACGGTCAGCCTTTTTTTGGATTGATCAACTTCATGGAAACCCACGAAAGCGGTGTGATGCGTCCCGATGGCCCACCCCACTCTGCAATCCACGCGGCAACACAGAAGATGCGCGCTGCTATCTCTTCCCAGGTCCAGCCTGTCACCGCCCCGCAAACCGTCAAGCTGCCACCTTACTGGCCTGATCTACCATCGGTACGTCAAGACCTGGCCCGCCACTACGACAACATCCACCATATGGACAAACGCGTCGGACAAATCCTCGCTGCACTCGAAGGCGATGGTTTAAGACACAATACCATTGTCATCTGGACAACTGACCACGGGGACGGGTTACCCCGTAGCAAACGGGAGGTGTACGATTCCGGCACCCGGGTCCCTTTATTGGTATCACAGCCGGGCATTGCACCTGGTGTAGACCGTCGCCTGGTAAGCTTCGTTGATTTTGCACCGACACTTCTTAGCTGGGCAGGCATTCAACCTCCGGATTGGCTGCACGGGGTTGTCTTCACAAATCATGATGTGAAAAGGCAATACATCTATGCGAGTCGCGACCGCATTGACGAAGTAGCAGACCGACAAAGGTCCGTGCGTGACAAACGCTTCAGATACATACGTTCCTGGTATCCGGAGGTACCTGGCGGGCATGTATTAGCCTATCGAGATAACCTCGATATGGTTCGCACCTGGCGGGCGTCGAGCCAACAGGGCAAACTAAATGCGATACAAAACAGGTGGTTCGAAGGTGCCGGGGAAAATCAGCTTTATGACCTTCACACAGACCCACATGAGACGCACAATCTTGCAGCGGACGCAGCACACAGCATGACGCTTTTGCGTTTGCGTAAGGCGCTTGAAGCATTCATCGCGCGCGTTGGCGACACCAGCAATACACCGGAGGCAGAACTTAGGGAGCGCTTTCTGGATCAGGGGTCACTTCGCCGAACGCCGCCTCCACTTATATCAGATCTGCCAGGCGGTTTGCTCAGGATCGTCAGTCCCATAGGCGCATCGATCGGATTTCGACACGGACAATCTCCCTGGCAACTCTATACCCGCCCGATTCCTGCGGCTGCGCTTGAGGCAAAGTCCGTCCGCTACGGATGGGCAGAGAGCGAGACCGTATCCTACGAACCGAAATAGTTGACAATCAGCATCCTGGACCGCGTTCAATTCACAAACACCCAAACGCTTCAGCCTGCGACCTGACCACGAAAAAGCGGAACATCCGGCACGATGTTTAGACGGGAAATCTCAGGTGCCAAAATACGACAGCCTCATCTCCGGCGTCAGGCATCAAGCCGCGTGATGTCGGCGGCTTCCCCGGTGCTGCCTTTAGTGACCCCGACAACACGTGAATCTCGCGCAGAACCACGCGGGAATCGACGCGACAATTCCGGACCCGCAGCCGTTAAACCGCCATCGACAACAATGTGCTCACCTGTGACAAACCGAGCATCTTCTGACGCCAAAAACAGTGCCGCTCCTGCAATATGTACACCGTCGCCAAACTCAGGCCATGGCTGGGACTTGGCAAAATTCACTTGCGTCTCGGCAACCCTGTCACGACCCACTGCAGCCAGGGGAGTTGCAATAAACCCAGGACAGATGGCATTTACACGAATCTTATCCCGCGCAAGTTCCACTGCCGCCGATTTGGTCATGCTGATGACGGCGGCCTTTGCCGCCGAGTAGATCATCGGCCCCCCGTCACCGCTCAACCCGGCAATCGATGCCGTGTTAATGATCGATCCGCCCTCGCCCCGTGCGATCATATGCCGTGCCGCGTGCTTTATGCCAAGAAAGACGCCTTTGGCCAACACATCCATCGTGTAATCCCATGACTCAGTTGTCGTTTCGGTCAATGGGCCGATGGCGCCACCTACGCCAGCATTGTTGAATACGATATCAGCCTTGCCGAATTCGTCGACGGCGCAATCAATCATCGCAGCAATATTGTCTTCGATGGATACATCGACTTTGATGAACCGCGCACGATCGCCATGACCATTGGCTTGTGCTTCCTGAATCGTTTCAGACCCTGTTTCCTCGTTAAAATCTGCCACCACCACGCACGCACCTTCCTGCAAAAACTTGTGCACTGTTGCCTTACCCATACCACTCGCACCACCGGTCACAATGGCCACCTTATCTTGCAATCGCATATTTCACCCTTCCCAAATCTGAAACAAGAAGGGTAGCATGGGGTTAAGTGTTTACGGAATTCGTCTATGGATGGGGGAGTTCTCACGCGCTGTCACACCCACTGCAGAGTCCGTTTATAGAGAAGATATATATTTGATGTTATATCTGCATATTACTTATAAATCATTGTTAAATAACATTATTTAAATAAATAATACTGATGAATTCTGACTGATTAAACAGTCTAACAATAACCCAACATCGGCCATCCGGCAGTTAAACTGAAAGGGATACGACATGACCCAGCCATTCGACATCGAAAAGGAAACTTATCAACGGTTCACATTCAGCCGCGACGGTCGTGTTCTGACAGCGGCAATCAGTTCAGATCATCCCGTAAATGGCGTCGATGGACTCATGCACGAAGAGATGGCCCGGATCTTCAGCGACCTGCAACGGGATAGTGACAGCGACATCGTAATTCTCACCGGACAAGGCAGGGCTTTCTGCGGTGGCGGCGATTTCGACTGGTTCGATGAGCAGATTACAAATCCGGCACGTTTTCGTGACATTGCATGGGATGCCAAACGCATAGTCTCGAGCCTTCTGGAATTGGAGAAACCCATCATCTGTCGACTGAACGGCGCAGCCGCAGGCCTGGGCGCAAGCATCGCGTTACTGTGCGATGTCATCATCGCGGATGAAGGTGCCCTGATCGGCGACCCGCACGTCAAGGTCGGACTCGTCGCCGGCGACGGCGGCGCCCTCATTTGGCCGCAACTGATCGGATACGCCAAGGCGAAAGAGCTGCTCATGACTGGCGACATCATCACAGCAAAGCAAGCCATGGATCTTGGACTGATCAACTATGCTGTGCCGACGGATGAGTTGGATGACCGGGTTGCAGAACTCGTTAACAAACTTCAGGCAAATCCACGCTGGGCCGTGCGATGGACCAAAACGGTAGCCAATATTCCCCTACGAGCACTGGCAGCGCAGGTCATGGATGCAGCAATCGGCTGGGAAAGTGTGTCCAATTTTGCCGATGATCGTAAAGAAGCCGTTGCCGCGATGAAAGAAAAACGTAAGCCCAGACTGACCGGCGAGTAAACATTTGCACAACTTAGTGCTGGACGACTGATCCGCCGTCTACATTGTAAGATTGACCTGTTACCCAGCTTCCCTGCTCGGAACACAGAAATACAGTCATATACGCAATGTCTTCACCCAGACCCGCGCGGCCCAGCGGAATTGTTTTCATCATGGCATCCCACCTTTCGCCTCGGCCAAGATCATCCATACGATAAGTGTCGATGATACCGGGACAGATTGCATTGACGCGTACGTTATACCGGCCTACCTCTCTGGCCATGGAGGCCGAGAGTGCCTGAATCGCAGATTTTGAAGCTGCATAGGCTGCCGTATTAGGAGGCAGGGCTTTTCCAGCGATAGAAGAAATATTGATGATCGCGCCACCATCACCCTGATCGACCAAAGCCCGCCCAAAGGCGCGGCTCATGTAAAACGTGCCATTCAGATTAACGTTCATCACTTTGTGCCAATCACTAAGTGCAAGATCGACGACGGGCACTCGATCCGAACCACGCGCGGCACCGGCATTATTAACCACAAAATCCACTCGGCCATAGGCGTCCAGCGTCTGCTTAACAAGGGAATCCACAGCATCCGGATCAGCCACATTACTCACAACTTCAAGTGCCTCGGCACCCAGGGCACGCACCTCTCCTGCTACCGAAGCGATATCTTGCCAGCCCGCGTCCTGCTCATCCTGAGGATAATCCTCCGGCGACCGTCCCGTTCCCGTCAGGACTACCTGACATCCTGCCCGGGCCAGCTCGATCGCAATCGGACGACCGATGCTGCGCATTCGACCTGCCCCGGTAACAACCGCGACCTTACCTTTGAGCCCCGTTAACGCGAGTTCTGCCATGTCCCCACCCTTGCCTTGGTTTACAATGCACAAATGATCTAACGCTGGATAACGTAAGGCAAATGGCAAAGCAGCCTCCCAGGCGGCAATATCGCTTACTTAACAACCCATGTGCATCACGAATCTGATCTTAGCCTGGTGCAACAAAAGGTCTGACCGTCCGCCATATCCAGACACTTAAAGGTTACATTCATTCAAACCAACCGAGGCAAGCATAATGATCGACCTACACTACTGGCCCACACCGAACGGCTGGAAAGTATCCATCATGCTCGAGGAATGCGGACTCGACTACAACATTGTCCCGATCGACATCGGCGGCGGTGATCAGTTTACCGCCGAGTTCCTCCGTATCAGCCCCAACAACCGCATGCCTGCCATAGTCGATCATGCACCCATCGGCGGTGGCAAACCGCTGGCGATCTTCGAATCCGGTGCGATTCTTGAATATCTCGCAGAAAAAACCGGCCAGTTTCTACCCACTCAACCGGAGGAAAAATACCACACCCTGCAATGGGTACATTGGCAGATGGCAAACCTGGGACCTATGATGGGCAACGCCAACCACTTTAAGAACTACGCCAAAAACATCACCGATGACACAAAACAACTCGAATACGGAACGAATCGCTTCGTCGGTGAGGTTGATCGTCTAAGTGGTGTCATGGATGCCCAGCTTTCGGTCAACACCTACCTTGCCGGCGGGACATATAGTATTGCCGACATCATCACCTGGCCCTGGGCATTTCTGATCGGTCGCATTATCGATGAGTCGGTCTGGGATAGTTTTCCCAACCTCAAACGATGGATCGACGAAGTCGGTGACCGCCCAGCCGTGCAAACGGGACGACGCGCAGGCCGCGATTTAGGTAAGCGAGAACTCACCGAAGCCGAAGAAAAAGCGCGACGCGAACTCCTCTTTAACCAGACCAACGACAAAGTCCGTGCCGCACGCGAAGCCGCCGCCAGGGCTTCTCGCTAATCGCTGCATTCAACGTCCCAATGTATAGAACTCGTCGTTCGGGCGCATGGCCGTCATATTTGCCATGCGATTGCTCAACGCAAAGAAAGCGGCAACCGCACCGATATCCCATACATCATCCAAGGTAAACCCTTCGGCCAGGACGGCATCAATATGGGCTTGGGCTACAGAGGCGCTCTCCTGACTGACACGCATGGCAAAATCGAGCATAGCCCGCTGTCGCGGGGTGATGTCGGCCTTTAAGTAATTCACCGCAATCTGGTCAGCCAGGAGCGGGTTCTTCGCGCGTATCCTCAATATTGCCCCGTGCGCGATGACACAGTAGTGGCAACTGTTTGCCGAAGATGTTGCGACCACGATCATTTCTCGCTCAGCCTTCGTCAGTCCACTGTCTTTCTCCATCAGCGCATCGTGATGTGCAAAAAAAGCTCGGAATTCATCCGGTCGACAGGCCAGGGCCAGGAACACATTCGGTATGAATCCAGACTTCTCCTGGACAGCCTCAATACGTTCGCGTATGTCATCCGGCAGTTCCTCGATATCGGGGACGGGAAAGCGGGATATTGGCGACTCATCCATCGGTTTTAGGCTCCAGTGAAACGTCACGGTCTAAAAATTCTGCAAAGGGATATCCGCCCATGTTCATCTTCTTACCCACTGCCACCGCATCACCAACACTAAAGCCCTGATGGGCCACAAGGTATGCGGCCCACATGTGTGAAGCCCGCCAGGCAACCGTGCAATGCAGGAGTATCGGGCCCTCAGCAGATTCGATGGCTTCTGCAAATTCCTGCAGGCCTGCCGGTGAATAGGGTGCGCCAGGACCACCAAGTGGGATGTGCACATATTGCATGCCCAACCTGTGCACCGCTTGCGCCTCGTCGAATGGCACGACCTGGCGGTTGTTCATTTCCTGTTCGGTACGTAAGTTAATAACCTGTACAACCCCGCTCTCGCGCATGTCTTCCAGGCCCGCTTGGTTCGGCTGGCCCGTGACAAATACGTTGTCAGCCACCTGTGCAAAAAAATCCTGGAAATCATCCCTGGGGTCAACGTCGGGCACATCATAAGGCACTACCTCCACCGCAAATGCTGCGGAGATTACCCAGCAGGCAGACAACGTGACCAATGCCTTCGGAACTTGTCTTAACATCAATTTTCCTTTGTCTCAGCCCGCATTACATTAACGACCTCACCTAAATTCAACCACCCCTTTGTAGTCAAATATGTTACCGTGTCCTATTGGTTTGCTGATTTGTGAACCTGGTTCTTGCTCGAAAGTAACCAAAAGCGCGTATCGGAATCTAAACGGAGTCTAGAATTAGGTATGCCTAAACCGTCGAAGAACCATCCATGGAAACTCGGACTTTCCGGTCCCGTCTCCTACGCCGGAAAATCCACAAGTACCTGGCGAGGATTCTATCGCCCCCCTGAAGAAGCCAGCCCCGTACGCACCTTAAGCGAAACAGAGATTGAAGAACTCGGACTACAACTGGTTTTGCCGGTGCACGAGATTCTCGAAGCGCGTCGCATGTGCCAGATGCACCATCCGGATCGCGGCGGAGATCCGGAAATTTTCCAATTCTGGAAGGAAAAACTCGACCGCTTGAAACGGCGAGTGCGCAGGACGTAATTTTCCCACCGGCTTAAGAAACAGCCATTGTGCTACGCAGCACCACTGAATATTTGGCATTTAGGGCCTGAAACTAACCAATTTACCTTGGTGGCTTAATTGTCCAAACTGGGCCTTTTGTTGGCCTAAAAAAACATGCTTAAAGACCATAGACACCGCGCCATTCTCAACACGGTTTGTTTCGTCGGTTTGTGCGTGCTCCTGTCAAGGTTAGAGGCTGCGCCTTTCAGCAATGCAGGCACAGGCACCGTTATTTACACCCATGCCCCCTACGCAGCTCAACTACGTTGTAAGGATCTGCTTGCCACCGGTCATTTCGCCTACACCATCATCAGTGCGACAGAGGTTGCAGCCAATGGCAGCGTGCCTGCGCATTGCCGGGTGGATGGTTTGATTCAGAGTGAAGTTCGATTTGAGGTTAACCTGCCGAATAACTGGAATGGTCGAATGTATATGTACGGCAATGGTGGACTCGCCGGCACTCCGGCATCAAACCCCGGCAAGCAAATATCCCGCGACCGCGCACTCGCTCATCACTTTGCAACCGCTTATACCGACACCGGACATGACCGTCGTGTAGAACCAGGGGGAACTTTCGCATACAAAAACTTCCACAAACTGGTCGACTACGGTTTTCGCGCAGTGCACCTGACGATCACCGCGGCAAAAAGGATCACACACGATTTCTTCAGACAACAGGTAAACCATAGCTACTGGGATGGCTGCTCAACCGGCGGTCGCCAGGCCATGATCAATGCGCAACGTTTTCCTGAAGACTTTGACGGTATCCTCGCCGGTGCACCTGCAGCAGACTATTCGGGGCTCAAGTTTTCTCAAGCCTGGCGCGTATCAGCCATTGCAAAATCCGGGCTCGAAGAAGGCGAGGTACTCGAGCTGGCAAAGCATATCTATGCACGCTGCGACGGTTTGGATGGCATGAATGATGGCCTGCTGAGCGACCCTCGCCTCTGCGATTTTGACGCGGAACAACACTTGCCTGTGTGCAACGGCAAAGACAGGCTGGATTGCTTTGATGCTTCTGAGATAAAGGCGCTGAAAAAATACTATGCGCCCGTGGTGTTGGCCGGTGAAGAAATCTACCCGGCAATGCCGGTGGGTAGCGAAGTATTGAGCATTACGTCTACCGGCGTCCAACACACCGGCTGGTACCCCTGGCTGATAAATCCAGATGGCAGAACCCTGCTTGATCAACTGGGGTCCGATTTTTTTCGCTACATGGTCTTTATCCAGGATCAGCCTGATTATAACTGGACGAATTTTGACTATCTGCAACGCCCCGATGGTTTGGATGAGTTCCGCGCCGTCGTCGATGCGATCGACCCGGATCTCAGCGCCCTAAAGAATGCCGGTGGAAAAGTTCTGAGCTACTTCGGTTGGGCAGATCCCGACATCAACCCGTTGACCCTGATCGCATACCGTGAGGAAGTCGCCACACTCGATGCCGATGTCGACGATTACTTTCGTGTCTTCATGATGCCAGGCATGTTTCATTGCCGCGGCGGCCCCGGACCCGACCGGTTTGACGGGATCACCCCCCTGATCGACTGGGTTGAGAAAGGCATCGCACCGGCACAGTTCGACACATGGAATGAACGGATACCAGGTGAGCGCTCGGATATTCGTCCAACCTGTGTTTATCCTTTACGGGCCCACCCTCACAACGATGGATTCATCTGTCGCTAGACATGATTGAACTTAGACAGGAGAAGATGATGAAAAAACTGCTATCGATCGCTTTCCTGCTTGGCCTTTCTTCGGTGGTCTGTGCGGACATCTGGAACGAAGTTGAGCACCATTACGCTGATTCCGATGGCGTCAAGATTCACTATGTCAGTGCAGGGCAGGGTCCTTTGGTTGTGATGATCCACGGCTTTCCGGATTTCTGGTATTCCTGGCGGCATCAGATGGAGGGTTTAAAGGACAACTTCCGCGTCATCGCGATCGATCAGCGTGGTTACAATCGAAGTGACCAGCCCCAGGGCGTGTCCAACTATGCCATGCCGCTACTCATCGCAGATGTTGCCGCCGTCATTCGCGATACGGGGGCGGAAAAAGCCACCATCGTCGGCCATGATTGGGGAGGTGCTGTCGCTTGGCAGTTTGCATTTAACCTGCCACAAATGACCGAGCGGCTCATCGTCCTGAACCTTCCGCACCCAACCGGGATGGGCCGTGAACTTGCGAATAATGCTGAACAACAGAAAAACAGCGGTTATGCACAGAAATTTCGCGAAGGCAGTCCGAGCGATCCTGACATCATGTTCGGTGGTCCCATGACCGCCCGGACTTTGTCCGGATGGGTCGCAGATGCCGAAGCGCGTGCCCGCTATATCAAAGCATTCGAGCGCTCAAATTTCGCCGGGATGCTTAACTTTTACAAAGCCAATTACCCGACCATACCCGAAGCCGGTACGCCCCCTCCTCCCGAACCACCTAAATTGAAGGTCTCTACCTTGTTGTTTCACGGCCTCAAGGATCGAGCGCTTCATTCAGACGGACTCAACAATACATGGGACTGGATAGATGCTGACCTGACCATTGTCACTGCACCAGATGCCAATCACTTTGTGCAGCGAGATGCTGCGGCGTTGGTGACATCGACTATGTCATGGTGGCTGCAAGCCCGTTGATCACTGGCACCAGTCGCACTTTAACTCCAGATTTGCGAACATCTGCACAATGAACTGTTGATGTTAGCGATCAAAAACTGATAGGGAGAAAAAAATGGCTAGAGAAGATCTGGACCTGGGCACAGACGACTGTCTCGCCCACATAGAGGACAACGTGGCTGTCATCACGTTAAATCGTCCCGAAGCACGTAATGCGATGTCCGGGGGCATGACCCAGGGGCTCGCCAAGGCACTGGAGTTCGCCGAAACAAGTCACCAAGTGCGCGCAGTTGTTGTGACTGGGGCGGGCGGTGCTTTTTGTGCAGGAGGCGACGTTAAAGGCATGGCAAGTGGGGGCGAGGGCACAGGCCGTGCAGCCACATTGGATGAGCGTATCCATGCGCAGCGGCTCAATCAAAGGGCGACAGCGGGACGTATGCATCTCATGCCCAAGCCGGTACTGGCCAGTCTGCCAGGACCTGCTGCCGGCGCCGGCCTGAGTCTGGCTCTGGCAGCGGATATGCGCATCATGGCGGATAAGGCATTTATCACCAGTGCTTTCGCCAAGGTTGCTTTCAGCGGGGACTATGGCGGCAGTTATTTTCTGTCCCAGCTCGTCGGCCACGGCAAGGCACGGGAAATTTACTTTCTGTCCGATCGTGTTGACAGTGCCGAATGTCTGCGCCTCGGTATCGCGAATCAGGTTGTACCTGCCGCAGATCTCGAAGAGGCAACTTTAAACCTCGCTCGGCGACTGGCCGAAGGTCCAACGGTGGCCTACAGGTATATGAAAGAAAATTTCAATCGCATTGCCCAGGGTGCCGGCGCACTCGATTGTCTCGATCTCGAAGCCACGCACCATGTTCATGCAGGTCTCACGGACGATCACAAGAATGCAGCGCAAGCGTTTGTTAATAAAACCACCCCTGTATTTGAAGGCAGGTAATCACTCACATAGGAGTTTTATATGAAGTTAGGAATCCTTGGCGGCGGTATCGGCGCCAGAGTCAACATTAATCTAGATGCCATCAGACACGCTGAAAACCTCGGTTACGATTCAGTCTGGACCGCAGAAGCCTGGGGAGGCGACGCGGTCACGCCTGCTGCCTGGATTCTTGCACAAACAAGCAAAATCAAGGTGGGCACCGCCATCATGCAGATGCCGGCACGCACGCCGGCAATGGCAGCCATGACTTCAATGAGCCTGGCAGAATTGTCGGGTGGCCGCTTTATCTGTGGACTCGGTGCTTCAGGCCCCCAGGTTGTGGAAGGCTGGCATGGTGTGCCGTACGGCAAGCCAGTCACACGGCTGAAAGAATACGTGCAGATTATGAAGCAAATTTTCGCCCGCGAAGAAAAAGTGAGCTTTGAAGGCAACCTTTACCAGATGCCCTACACCGGCGAAGGATCAACAGGACTGGGTAAACCACTGAAGAGCATTCTGCACTGTGAAGAGGACATTCCGATTTACTCCGCCAGTATTACACCGGCGGGTGTTCGCGGAGCAGCAGAGGTATGCGATGGGTTTTTTCCGATCTGGATGGATCCGGAAAAATACTCCGTTTTTGAGCCCGACATTCAGAAGGGTTTCGAGGCTGCCGGCGATAAGAATCTGACACAGTTCGATGTGTCGCCCTTTGTGACGGTCATCATGGGCGACGACGTGGACCAATGCATGATGCCCATCCGCGCCAACATGGCGCTTTATATTGGCGGCATGGGCGCACGCGATAAAAACTTTTACAACAACTATGCGAAAGCTCTGGGCTTTGAAGAGACCGCAGTTAAGATCCAGGACCTTTTCTTAAGTGGTAAGAAAGACGAGGCAGCGGCAGCGGTGCCCAGCGAACTGATCGATGCATGCCATCTGGTTGGTCCTGCCGGGCGCATAAAGGAACGACTGGACCGCTGGAAAGCAGCCGCATCAAACGGCCACGTTGGCGCCATGTTGCTCGGTTGCCAGCAACCGGAGGCGTTGGAGATGATCGCAGGAGAAATGCTCTAAAAGCACTTGTTAAAAAGGTGAACTGGTTCACAGAGACCAGTTCACCTTTCCTTAATATCCCTTTTGTCAGTTTTACAACATAACAAAAGGATGTGTGATGAGTGACTATCAAAATGATTTCGAGGATGGATTCGAGGAAGAAAACTTTTCTGATCTGCTGCAGGACGAATTCGATCCTAAGCGTTTCTACGAAGCCCTCTCAAACGCACTGGTGCAACTCGAAAACTTTAATTTAGAAGCTGCCTAGACCAGATACTCCCCCTGATCAAAACCGGCATCGCATGATGCCGGTTTGCTTTATCCGACTAGAATTTAAGTACTGCCTGCGCTGCGGGCCTTTCTCTATAACGTGCATCCCACGCTTGAACGCCGGGAAAATCACTCAGCAGTTCGGCCTTGCCGAACCTTGCAAATTGGCAACCTGACTGGAGTGTACAGTCGGCAATCGAAACAGCCTCTCCAAAAAGACAATCACGACCATCGGCAAGCTTTGCTTCAAGGTAGTTCAAAGCAATCGGCAGGGTCTTCTCAATTTCCTGCGCTGCTTTTGGATCAGGGGCAAGGCCTAAGGGTGAATTCGTCGCATGCACGTAGCGAGACATCGGCAGCGCGACGCGAAGTTCCACAATTCTTTCCAATTCCCGTGCCTGGGCCCGCGCCTGCACCTCCTGTGGCATTAAGGCACCGTCAGGGAACCTTTCTTCCAAATACATGATGATGGCCAGGGACTCAACGAGGTAGGATCCATCTTCGAGTTCCAGGACCGGCACGCTACCAAACGGATTGCGGGCCAGATGCTCAGGGGCACGTTGCTCACCTTTTAAGGTGTTGACCAGAACGGTCTCGATAGGCAGCGGTGATCCAGCCTGCGCGCGTTCGGATACATACAGCATGACTTTCGTCGGATTCGGTGCAGCTGGCACCATGTATAGTTTCATCGACATATTCTCCCCCTCAAACCTTCGCATGCACATCAGCCATGAAACTGAATATGCTCTGTTAACCATTCCGGAAACTGACCCAGATCCTCCTGCGACATACCCAGCACATTCGCAAGTACTTCACCGGCAACACCATAACCAATCGCCGCAATCGCAACCAGATAGATGGCTTTTTGCACTTCCGCTCGGTCATCTACGCCGAGTGCACTCTGGGTGGTTTGCAAAAGCTGACCGAACAGCGTTCGTATCTCATCGAATGCCTCCTCATCACCCCCCGTTCTCTCCGGAACCTGATCTGTTTGAGCTTTGCCGCTTTGTGATCGACGACCTTCTACTGCGCGCCATGCCACGAGTTTGGCATGTCCACCTTCTGCCAAAGCGGTAAAAACATTTCGCGTCAACTCTGTCGTCGGAATATGGTCATCGAAGGCATTCATCAGATCTTCAACCAGATCCAGCGTCATCTTGTCAGCCAGCGCCTCACGCATACCAACACTTGAGCCAAAATGGTGGATGAGGGTCGCGTGGGATATGCCTGCATCTTCCGCGACACCCGTTATATTTAACCCATCTAAGCCCTGCTCTCGCAACCGACTCGCTGCAACTTGCAATATCAAAGATCGAGACTCTTCAGCTGTTCGACGACGTCTTCCCGCCAATCTATACCCCTTTATGTGCATCTGCGCCCACACCGTCCATGCTTGGACGGTGTGGGCGCAGACTTCTGTTTAGTACACGGGCCTGCAAATTTATCTGCTCATATATTGACATCAATGTTAAGCGGTCTAGTATGAATTATGCTATCAACATTAATGTCAATTAGGATTCAGCAATGCTCTCTAACCGCCTGCGACCGATCGTAGCCTGGCGTGCGCTGCGTAGATTAATCGCAGACCCGGAACAAACCCATGAGGTCTTCGCCGTCATTCGTGCTTTGTCCGGCTCGGCGCTCGAGAACGGCTACAAACGTTTCCGACAAACTGACGTGGGTCGGCAGGTATTGCAAGAACGTATCGACCTGCTCGATACCCTGCGAGACCACGAGACCCTCGCAATCTTACCGCGCCGGAGTCTGGGCGCACACTATCTGTCCTTTATCAGGAGAGAAAATATCAGCGCTGAGGGCCTAGTGGAAGCGAGTGAAGAGGAAGAGGAATTCAAGCTTCTCGATGAAAATATCACCCGCTTCGCCGTACGTCAGCGAGACATGCACGATCTGTGGCACACACTCACAGACTATGGCCGAGATGAACTCGGAGAAGCCTGTCTCCTGGCTTTTACCTACGCGCAAACGAAAAATCGAGGTGTCGGTGTGATCTGTCTGGCTGGTTGCTTAAAGCTCAGGGAATTTTATGGCCCGGGTATCTTTCCAGCCGCCTGGGCTGCCTACAAAGCGGGAAAAAGAGCCGTCTGGCTCCCCGCTGAAAACTGGGAAACTCGACTGGCGCAGCCCATCGATGATGTGCGTCGCGCATTGAACATCGAACCCCCCGAGGCCTACCTACAACTTCGCGAAGCGGTACTCTCAGCCTAGCCTCTTTCGCACACATTAGGGTATTCTCCGCCCCCCTTTGCTACATCTGAGGATAGGAAAGTTGGCAGGTTACGATTTCATTATCGTTGGCGCCGGTACTGCCGGGTGCGTCTTGGCCAACCGCCTGAGTCGAGATGGCAAACACAGCGTTTTATTGTTGGAGTCGGGTGGTAAAGACAACTACTTCTGGATCGACATCCCAGTCGGCTACCTCTACACAATAGGTAACGCCCGCACCGACTGGTGTTTCGAGACAGAGGCTGACCCCGGTCTCAATGGAAGGAGTATTGGCTACGCCCGAGGAAAGGTACTCGGCGGATGTTCATCGATAAACGCCATGATCTATATGCGCGGTCAAAGGAGCGATTACGACTATTGGGCTCAGCTGGGTAATCAAGGCTGGGGCTGGGATGACGTACTCCCCGTATTTAAGCGCTCCGAAAACTATCAGCACGGCGCCGATGAGTTTCATGGCGCCCAAGGCGAACTCCGTGTCGAAGAACGTCGGGTTAACTGGGAGATTCTCGACGCATGGCGAAATGCCGCTGAAGCCTGCGGCATCCCCAAGATCGAGGAATTCAACCGCGGCGACAACTTCGGTAACGCCTACTTCCAGATGAATCAGAGATCGGGTCGACGCTGGAGTGCTGTCCGGGCTTTTCTTGATCCGGTGAAATCCAATAAAAACTTAACGGTACTCACACACGCGCATGTGCAAAATCTCATTTTCAACGATGGCCCAAAACCCGTCGCAAACGGCGTCCGTGTTCGCCTGCCAAGCGGTGTTATGGATTTCACCGCACATAAAGAAGTGATCCTGGCAGCCGGATCGATCGCTTCACCTCAGTTGTTACAGGCGTCCGGTGTGGGGTCGGCCGAACTTCTGCAACCGTTTAATATCCCCTTAACACACCATCTGCCCGGGGTCGGTGAAAACCTGCACGATCACCTGCAGATCAGAACCATTTTCAAGGTTGAAAACACCGTGACGCTCAACCAGCGCGCGCGGAGTTTATTTGGCAAGGCGGCGATGGGGCTAGAATATTTTATACGCCACACAGGGCCTTTGACGATGCCACCCTCGCAACTTGGCGCATTCGCAAAAAGCGATCCAGGACAGCCGTCCGCGAATATCGAGTGGCATGTACAGCCTCTTTCCTTAGACAAATTCGGCGAACCGTTACACAAATACAATGCGATTACGCCCAGTGTCTGCAATTTAAGGCCCACAAGCCGCGGCTATCTGCGGCTTAAAGACCCGGCAAACGAAGTGGCGCCAGAAATCATGTTGAACTACCTGAGCAGCGCTGAGGACCTGGCGGTCGCTGTCACATCCCTTAAATTCACACGTAAGATCATGGCGGCCGATCCCCTCCAACCCTTCAACCCAGTCGAACTGATGCCTGGACCTGAGGTTGTTTCAGACGAAGGTCTGGCCCACGCCGCTCGGGAACTAGGCACCACAATTTTTCACCCAGTCGGTACCTGCAAAATGGGTTCGGACCCAATGGCTGTCGTCAATGATCGGCTGCAAGTGCACGGCATCGACCAACTACGCGTGATCGACGCCAGCATTATGCCGCAGATTACTTCGGGCAATACCAACGCACCGACAGTGATGATCGCCGAAAAAGGTGCTGAATTTATCCTTCAGGATTATCCAAACTGAGGGCGGCTGTGCATATAGATTCAAACACACCTAACGCAATCGATCAGCGCTTACAGGTGCTAGCAGCACTCATCACCTAGCTGGGTAACGCCTGGTAAGCCGCGACACGCAGATCGTCAGACAATGGCAACGTTGCACCCATATACTGAGTCATGATCACACCAAACATCTCCTCTAACGGGTCGACCCAAAAATAGGTTGTTGCCGCCCCCGCCCAGCCGAATTCGCCAACGCTTGATAATGAGCTGGCCCGACCCTGATCAAGCATGACTCTGCCGATCAAACCCCATCCGTACCCTGCAAACACATTCGGACCGATCGATAAGGGCAGGAGGGATTCAGGGATTCGATTTACCCGCAACATCTCTAGCATCTTTCGCGAGAGCAACGTCTCACCTTCGGGTGTCTGCCCATTCAACAACATGCGGGCAAAGCAGGCGTAGTCCTGCAAAGTTGAATAAAGGCCCAGACCACCACGCCGAAAGGTCTCCGGCTGATAAAGCGGATTCATGTTTTCCACGTCCAGCTTTTCCAGTACTTGAGGAGATGCGGCTAAAGGTGGCAGCCCACTCAACAACCCCTGGCCGTACATAGGCATAAGCAGCGCTTGCTTTTCCTCCGGTATATAGAACCCTGTATCGTCCATGCCAAGCGGTGCAAAGATCATCTCTCTCATGAGGACATCCAGCCTCTCACCTGTCGCCCGTTCGATGACCTGGGCTAACACATCGATCGAGACGCTGTAGCGCCAGGCAGAACCTGGCTGATAAGCAAGAGGAAGCTCCGCCAGCCGCCCCATCATTTCATCCAACGTACACAATCCATCGCCACTGATCTCTGCCTCCCGGTAATATTGGGCGATGTGGCAACCGTGTATGAACTCGTAAGAGAAACCGGCCCGATGCGTCAACAGATCTTCTACCGTGATCGGTCGCGCAGCGGGTGTCATGCTGCCATCGGCAGCGAGAACGAGCATTTGCGCAAACCGCTCATCATATTGGGCAACCATGTCATAAAGTCGCAGCCTTCCTTGCTCCACCAATTGCAAGGCCAGCACCGAAACAATGGGCTTGGTCATCGAAAAGATCCGATAGTGCGCGCCTTGAGGAATGGCGGTCTTTTTATCAAAGTCTGCATAGCCCGCACTACCAATGCTGAGGGGCATACCCTCGGCCTCTACGTACCACTCTATACCGCTAAATTGTTCAGCATCGACGTAACCCTGTGCTACGCGTGCAATCTGTTCTTCACGACCCATCAAGACCCCCCGACCGCTTTGGCGCTGGCATAGGAGGGTCTGGCGTAACAGGCATCCAACCATCGCTTCACATGCTGCCATTCGCTGATGTCCAGGCGGATCATGTTGAACAGATCCATAACGCCCGCAAGATTGAGGTCCGCCAGAGTAAACTCATCACCCAGCAGGTAACTCTGTGATGACAGCACACCATCGAGGACCTTCAGTGGTCGCGCCAGCCCTCGTTCCGCTCGCGTTACGACCTTCGGATTCTTTCTGTCTTCAGGGGTAAAGAACTTCTCGACCACGATCTGCATTTGCAGGGGTTCTATCTCGCTGATGCCCCAGATACTCCACTGCCAGGTTCTAGCACGCCCTTTGGCATCCTGAGGCAGTAAGTGCGTAGCATATGTCTCTCCCAGGTACATGTTAATGGCCATGGATTCAAAGAGCTTCAGATCACCATCGACCAGCGCCGGGATACGGCCGTTCGGGTTAACGTCCAGGTACTCCTCGGTTTTTGAGTCCTCGCTAAACGTCGTGCCAACGTGTTCATAATCCAGGCCCATTTCTTCTACCGCCCAGACGCTACGAAACGCCCTGGAGTTCGCTATCCCATACAACTTTAGTTCAGACATTTTCCCCTCTTTTATCGACCTTGATCACACGATTGAACCACAGTGCACGCAAGGAAACATCTGTTGACCCGCGACTTAAAGCACCGGAAGTCCATTGTTATTCGATTAACGCCTGATAGGTCAGTACTTTAAACTCCTGCCCAAGCCGGGTTCGGTGAGGCAGGCTCTGCACCATAAAAAGGCCGATCAAATTTTCAACAGGATCTATCCAGAAACGGGTCCCCGCCGCACCGCCCCAATTAAACTCACCCTTTGAACTCACCTCGCCAACCTGGCCCGGATCGAGGACCAGCCCATAACCCAGACCAAAGCCGGTGCCCGTTCGATTGAACCCCATCGGTATATCGCCCAGGTGGTTAGCCGTCATGAGTTCAACCGTCTTCGGTGACAACAAACGCACGCCATCAAGTTCACCCCCATTCAGCATCAGTTGTGCAAACCTGAGGTAATCACGCGCAGTCGAAACAAGGCCACCACCACCACTTTCAAAGTTGGTGCCTTCAACGAAGCCCCGACTGACTGCCGGATCTGCGACATCCAGCCCGGGAGACGTGGACGGGGCGAAAAAATTAGCCCCTCGTACACCCTTGGGCGCATAGAGTTGTGCCAGGCGAGAGACCTTATCCTTTGGCAACGTAAAGTAAGTATCTGTCATATCAAGTGGCTCGAAGATACGTTCTTCTAAGAACTCACCAAAACGCATACCTGAGATCACCTCAACCAGGCGACCCTGCACATCAACAGCAACGCTGTAGTGCCATTGGGTCCCTGGTTCGTATTGCAATGGCAGCTGACCAAGGCGCGTGACGAACTCTTTGAGGTCAAGGTTGCCCCCCATGACGGCGGATTCACGATAGAGCTTGTCTACTTCGGTGTTGCCGAATATCCCATATGTGAGTCCTGCAGTATGAGTCAGCAGGTCGCGAATGGTGGGTTGACGACGGGGTTTACGCGTTTGTCCGATGAGAGAATCATCCCCCTGCCCAATGGTTCGACTCTGGGTGCCATCTGACAAAACGTTGGTTCCCGCCGTGGACAGCGCAACCTCCAGGTCAGCCATTTCCGGGATATAGCGAGCGATCGGGTCATTCAAAAAGAAGTGCCCTTGCTCATACAACATCATCACCGCGAGCGCCGTAATGGGTTTGGTCATGGAGTAGATTCTATGAATCGTATCTTCCTCCATCGGCGTGCCTGCTTCCCGGTCTGCCTGACCATAAACTTGCGAGTATACGATGCTGCCGTTGCGCGCGATCACACCCATGCCGCCCACCATCGTGCCATCTGCAACTCGCTTTTCCATGTGATCTGTAATGCGAATCAGACGTGCGCTCGAGACACCCTCCCGCTCCGGCTTAACCGACGAAATTTCCCGCGCGTACCCGATTTCGGCCGTGCAACATATCAACACCAGCACAAGCAGACGACTTAAGACGATCTTCATATTGGTCTCCCCAAATCTCGAAGCAGACGTTTGGCTTCAATCTATAAGATTAAGAACTTATTGCCTAGATACCCGTTTCTCAACATATTTAACGCCACCCCGACTTGCACCGAGATTGTGGTTGCATACTATGATGTTTTAAAAATTTCAGGGAATCCAATGGCTATTTCACCCTCGTCGACAGATCAACTTCTTGTCGAACAAGAAGGTCACGTTGTCACGATGACGCTCAACAGACCCGAACGTCTGAACGCAATCAGCCGCGAGATGCTGAGCGAACTCTCCGCAAAAATGGTAGAGGCAGACAAAGATCCCGACGTGCGGTGCATCATTCTCACCGGCGCAGGCAGAGGCTTCTGCAGCGGCTTGGATCTGATCGATACCAGTGACCGCATGGACAGTAACCAGGGCGCAACAGGCGCAGCCGGATCCAACCGACCACGCCAGTTATTCGACCTGCGCGATGCCCCAATCAACGTCATGTGGCATACCGATACGCCCATTATCTGTGCAATAAACGGCGCTGCGGCAGGCTACGGCATGGATGTGACTCTGCTGTGTGACATGCGCATTATGGCCGACAATGCAAAACTTGCTGCCGTCACCGCCAAACGCAATGTCGTCCCCGAGAGCGGCGGCACCTGGTTGCTGCCGCGCCTTGTTGGCTGGGCAAAAGCCGCCGAACTGTATTATCGTGGGCGCACCATTGGCGCCGAGGAAGCTAAAGACATCGGCATCGCGAACGAAGTCGTCGCGCCAGGTGAACTCATGGACACCGCCCGGACATGGGCTGAAGAAGTCGCCGAAAATGCGCCCATGGCTGTGCAAACCACGAAGCGCATGATGCGCATGGGTCTCGAAGAATCTTACGACACAGCGGTCGATCATTTGATGGTGCATCTGGGTGGTTTATTTCAAAGCGAAGACTTCGAGGAGGGTCTGAAAGCATTCATGGAGAAACGCAAGCCTAAATTTACAGGCCGCTAACCTAACAACGATGAAAAGTTGGAAGAAATCACTTGCCCGTCTCCGGGCAGGTAACAAGCGTTTCTGTAACCAAGTTCCGCCTGCTGAAGCGGGCGATCTTAGTTTACACCAGGCACAGCAAAAGCCCTTTGCAGCGATCTTATGCTGCGCTGATTCCCGCGTGGCCCCTGAAATAATCTTTCACCAGGGACTCGGCCAGTTATTTGTGGTGAGAGTTGCGGGAAATGTTGTCGGACCGTTGCAGGCGGGCAGCCTCGAATTGGCTGTTGATGCATTTGACGTGCCGCTCATCGTTATACTGGGCCACACCAACTGTAGTGCGGTGAAAGCCGCCATGCGCTACAGCGGTGATCATCACTCCGCAACCGACGAAATTCTGTCTCTTATTCACGCCAATCTTGCACGCAACGGTGTAACCGACGATGAAGACGCAGCCCTGGTCGCAAACACGAGCCATGCTGCAGATACGCTTCTTGCTCACTCTTCAGTGATCAGGGAGGCCTACGCCACGGGACGGGTAGGTTTGGCCACTGCAACCTACAATCTGGCAGACGGAACCGTCAACTTTGAGCTTAGAAACCATTCGTAACACTCTTTTTGCCGCCTAAGCCTTGCATTCAACACTGGTGTAAGTAACATGCGCGCATCTTTGCAGCGCTTATCTAATTTGGGCTGGAAAGATGGGCGTGGCGTGGTGTTCTCTCCCCTTCCTCCCTATCCACGACACGCCCCTCAATTGAGCTCTCCATCACAAAGAACCAAAACCCCATCTAGACAGCGGTCAATTTTAGGCTATTATTGTACAGACTTTGTATCTGGACAGCTCTGCCGTGAATCCTGACACACCGCAAAATCTATATCGCATCGGCACGGTCTCGTCTCTGACCGGCATTTCTGTCGAGCGGTTACGCGCCTGGGAGCGCCGCTATGACCTTAGTCCGGCGCACAAATCAGGCAAAACACGCTACTACAGTCGCGCACAGCTAGAAAGATTGCGACTGGTCAAGCACCTGATCGACCTCGGGCAACCTATTTCTTCCTTGGCAACCCTGAGTACAGATCAGCTGAAATCAAGAATCGATGATCACAATCCTGCCGCAAAACGCCTGGATGTTGTCCGCAAGCCCGCTGTCGCATTGATTGGACCCAACCTTCTCATGCTCGAACAACAGATCGATGCCGGCGAATCAAGGTTAGAGATATCGGCAAGGTGGGCAAACATTGAAGCCTTTGCGAACGAACAGACACAAGCACAATCCGCCCGCATCATCATTGTCCAGCTGCCCATATTAGAGATGCAACCTATTGATTTAATAAAGGATTTATTTCCCGAAGCGCGCGTAATCGCTGTCTATCAATTTGCAACAGAACAAACGGTAAGCGATTTTGGCAAAAGCGAAGTGCAGACACTTCGGTGGCCCGTAAGCTGGGCCGAGATCGAGCACGTTGCCATATCGGAACTGGGTCTGCCAAATCGTGCTGACCATGCGCTGCCACGCCGTTACTCTGACGAAGAACTCATCGCAGTCGCGGCTACGGTCGATGATGGTACTAATTGCCCCCAATACCTGGTTGAAGCAATCCATCAGCTCAATGCTTTCAGCCTCTTTGCGGCTGATGCCTCGCACAGCACAGACAGGCCCATTGTTTACGAACGGTTACGCAACGACGCTTCACAAGCGAGAGCGCAGCTTGAACAAGCACTCGACAGGCTGATGCAAGAACTGACCCCCCATACATAACCTATACATTATCTAAATTTTTCATTATAAATAGTTGACACATAGTTTTTGTACTGTACAATCTTCCCCAGATTGAGTTTACAAGGCGTGCAAGCAACTTCGTGCAGTCCTCCCTTTCAAGTGTCCTTCCCCCAGAAGAGAAGTTGCATTCAGCCGGTTCCTTCCGGCTGACACGCCTTTTTTCCTAATTTCCCTGCCGTGTTCTTAGCAGCTAACCAATTCGGTTAGCTGCTTAGACCATGCGCGGTTTAGCCAGTCAATAGTTCCAGCGCCGCTTCAGCACGGATACGATTACCCTCTTTGTATGTATTGAGATCCATACCCCGGTTTTCACCCATGGCTCCGACCAGATAGCGCTTGTAAACACCCTGCCCTATGGCAGCCAGTCGCCAGTGAGAAAACGCGCGATAGTAGTTGATATCTGCAAGGTCTCGGCCCGTGGCCTGAGCATATCTGCTCGTCAGTTCATCCCGGCCGGCAAAACCACCCACGGCGGTTGGTGCTGTATCTTCCTCTCCTTCGCCTGGCTGGATCCATGAATTTAAGAGGTAACCTACGTCGGCAAGTGGATCGCCCAGCGTACACAATTCCCAGTCCAGAACTGCACTCAGGCGACCATCGCCAACGATCATGTTCCCTAAACGATAATCTCCATGCACGATTGTCGCACCTACCTGCTCCGGCATTTTTTCTGTAAGCAACCGTGAAGATTCATCCATCGCAGGCACTTCGTGTGTTTTCGACGCTGCCCACTGTTTATTCCAGCGCTTAATTTGCCTCTCGAGATACGCTTCCTTACGACCGAGATCACCCAGACCCACCTCATCCGGATCTATACGATGCAAAGCCGACAGCACATCGACAACGTGTTCAGATAACCTGCCGCGTTCTGCCTCTGGCAATAGCCGAGCCGCTTCTATGTCATGCAGCACCGGTCCTTTAACATAGGCCATGACATAAAACGGCGCATCATTGACCTCAACATCCGTGCATAAACCAAGCGTTTGGGCAACAGGCACATCACTGTTTGCCAGAGCGGTGATGATCCTATACTCCCGACCCATGTCATGCGCGCTTTCCAATACATGTCCCAATGGCGGGCGTCTGAGTACAAAGGTCTTACCCACACTGTCTTCGACAGCGAATGTCAGGTTGGAATGGCCACCTGCGATCAGGCTGAAAACAAACGGTGGTTCGGCCCGTACAACGTGTGCGCGAAACCACTCCGTGACCCTTGTTGCGTTGATTCCTTCGACATTTTCTGACATCTATCTTCCCCCGTTTTCAATACCATTAGTTTTCTTTGTATTGCAGCAGAGCGCAACCATTGCATAGCATTCACCTATGATGCGCATTCCCCTACTCATCACGTTCACCCTTATCCTCTTGGTGCAGGCGTGCGTATCGGATCCTTTGCCGCAGCCAGGTCAAACAGGACAACTAATCCTCAACGACGATAGCCGTTACGTTGACCCTCGCACCTTCAACCACTCAGGCAACGGCATCTATATCAGTCCAGAAGGCATTCGTTATGAGGGAAGGTTTGAAAACGGATTGCTGCATGGACACGGAACCAGGGAAGCTAAAGGATCGATATATACAGGCAACTGGCATCATGGACAACGATCCGGAAAAGGAAAGTACACAGAAACGACCGGTGCTGAGTACGAGGGCTTTTGGCAGTCAGATAAACGCCACGGGCCCGGCGTTCAAGCATATGCCGATGGTGCCACGTTTGAAGGGACGTTTATCTCTGATATACGGGAAGGCTTTGGTCGCTACACGGCCAGAAATGGGACGAGTTTCGAGGGGGCATGGCTGAATGACCAACGTGAAGGCTACGGGTTCGAACGTCACTTTACCGGGGTAGTTTACGAGGGCATGTGGTCTGGCGATGTAAAAGAGGGCCTTGGCCAGGAATCACTGCCCAGCGGAACCCGCTTTCGTGGCGAATGGCAGAACGGTCTCAAACACGGCATTGGCAGCGAGATACATGGCGACGGCAGTTCACACCACGGAACATGGAGCCAAGGACTGATTCTTGGCATGGGTGAGCGCACAAACAGCGCCGGCATTAAATTCAATGGCGCATGGACTCGTGATTTAATCTCGTCCGGCCTGGTCACGTTTCCCAGCAATATCGAATACGCCGGTCAGATTTTCAAAGACCGGGGCAAGACGGTACGGCCACATTTCCTGTCCTGGCTCGAACAACACGCTGCAGCGGGTGACCCCCACGCTCAGTACTTCCTGGGGTTGTGCTTTCTAGACTACCAAGCCCCCGCGCGCGAGCCGAAAACCGCTGCCGTTTGGTTAAGCTCAGCAGCCGCACAGGGAATCGCCCATGCCCAATATCGACTTGCTACCCTGATCAGAGAAGAAAATTTTGCTGCTGCCCTCGATCTTCTGCACTCTGCAGCCAAAAATCACCACGGCATGGCAAACGCCGTCCTGGGTGAGTACTACCACACCGGACAGCAAGTACCACGCCACCTTACCCAGGCTGTCGCATATTACGAAGCCGCCATCATCAAAGGCATACCAAGCGCAAAAAATAACCTGGCCTGGCTCCTGGCAACCACAGAATCAGAGCTTGCGAATCCGGCTCGCGCAATTCGCATTATCCAACCATTAGCCGTCTATTCGGGTCACTGGCAACACCTCGACACCCTCGCTGCAGCACATGCCAGGCTCGGTCACTTCAAGCTCGCGATCGACATTCAGCAACAGGCGATCATAGGGTTCCAACGAATGCGCCCTGAGCCCAGTGACCTGATGATCGCCATAAAAGCACGGCTTAATGGTTATCAACAAAAAAAACCTTATCTGGAGTAAATCCAACCGAGTGGTTTATGATCGGACTAAGGGAGACAACGCGAGAAACCATGGACACACAAAACGAAACCCCGCCATTTATCGTAGACATGGATTCTCACGTCATGGAACCCCCTGATCTTTGGCTAAATTACCTCGAACCAGAATATCGCGACCGAGCCATTCGTATCGAACACCAGGCCGATGGCAGCGAAGTGTTGATGATCGATGACAAAGTTCTGTTAGCAGGACGCCTGACTGGCCTCGGGGGAGTCGAACACGAGGTTGACGAAGCATTCCGAAACCCACGTCTTACCTACATGGACGGCTGCCCGAAGGCGAGTTACGACACGGACGCCCGTATCGAACTGCTGGACGACTGGGGGGTCGATGCGGGGGTTGTATTTCCAACCATCGGCATACTCTGGGACAAGGAGGACAATCCCGAACTCGCCATGGCATACGCGCGGGCTTACAACAAATGGCAGTGGGATTTTGCTCGACCTGCGTTAGATCGAATCCTCCCGGTTGCACACATCCCAATGTACGACGTTGACCTGGCCGTAAAGGAGCTGAAACGTTGTCTGGATCTTGGTTTCAAAGGCATGTTTCTGGCTCCAGAACCCGTCTGCGGCAAGCGCCCATCTCATCCAGACTACGACCCATTATGGAATATGCTGGTCGACGCAAACCTGCCCATCTGCATCCACCTTATCGTGCGCTTCGATCGGGTTATTAATCTCTCCGGCACCAATTGGTGGGATGTCGAGAAAGAAAGCACAAACACCGTATTCTCTTTTGCACTTGGCGGGACAATGCAGCTCATCCCCACGATCGCAGCACTCGTCTGTGATGGCCTGTTTGATCGTCATCCAAAGCTGAAAGTGACCATCGTCGAATCCGGTGCAGGCTATGTCCGCTACCTGATGGACCGCCTTGACGAAAAATATGCCCGCTTTAAAAGCCTCAACCCCCTGAAACGATGGCCCAGCGAATATATGAGAGAAAACTTCTGGTACGTCATGGATCCCTCGGAAGGATCGATTGATGCTCAATGCGATCTTGTCGGTGAGGACAAGTTTCTCTGGGGGTCTGATTATCCGCACATCGATTCACATATCGGCGCTATGGAAGAAGTACACGAAGCACTTGCCCCTATGAGTGCAGATCGGCGCAACAAAGTCCTCGGCGGCAATGCCAGGACTCTGTTTAATCTGGACTAAATCAACGTGTTTCGCGCCCTCAATGCATTCGAATGCCTTCGCGGAAAAACCACACCGGGCACCGGATGTGCACAGCGCATCGAATCGTACGACGCCAAAGTGGAGAATATCGATCGACTAAATTTAACCGATTCAAATCAAGGAGTTCGGCATTTATGACTGAGCCAACACGCGGCGCTAAGATGATGTACCTCATCAAACGCAGACCCAATACATCCAGAGAAGAGTTAATCGCTCACTGGTTTGCAAACCACATGCCCATCGTGATTGACGGACAATTACAACAGAAGGAAAGTGGCGGTCTGCATGCCTGGCGTTACATCGCTACGCTATTTGATGCAGACAAGACCGGGACCCATACATGGGATGGCGTCGCACAGCTGTGGTGGGACAGAGCGCTACCCATGCCGGATACACCTTTCGGCACTGAACCCACTGACACATTTCAGCAGAAAGCAGAACCCTACGTGCCTTGGGCCACCACCGAATACGTCATCATGGACGACGCAGAACAGCTCTCCAGTGCACCGCTCACCCTCAATGCCCCTTATCCGATGACACGGTCAGGCTTCTATAAAGTCACCTTTCTCGTGGGCACAAAATCAGGTGCAGATCATACTGCGCTCTACGATCACTGGCTGGGTGTGCATGTCCCCAACGTACGCGGTGTGATGGAAGCAGTCGGTGGTTACCGCTACGTAGTGAGCCACTCAATCAACCCAGCAGATGAGCCCTATGCCGGCATGGCCGAACTCTATTTTACAAGCCAGGATGGCTGGCGAGCCTACCTGAACGAAATCACAGCAGATGGCATGGAACAATGGGTGAGCGATGAGAAAACAACCGTCCTCAAGGCACACACAGAGATGGTGGGCATCCCCTGATAAAGCCCGTTATCGCTACCTTTTAGGAACGGTGACTAGTTTGGTCGCCAATTACCGTGAAATCCATAAGGCACACGGTGATCCAGGTAGGCGGTTGCCAATGGCCCATCGTGCACATTCTCAGCGTCGAGAATCACCAGATGACTCGCCTGCCGATTGGCATCATAGACATTCGCGAGAAGATAACCTTCACCCTCTGCTGCAGCATCACTGGCCGGAACAAAAATGGGCTCATTGGTCGCACAACCGGCACCGACATCGTAGATATCCGTATGGCCACGCTTGTGATCACGTCTCCCTATACCATTGAAACCTCCGACCTTGACGTCGGGATTTGTATCACACGCAAAGTAGCCATAACGATATTCAAGGCCTGCATATCGCTCATCGAGCCGCGGAAACTCACAAGCGAGATCATCTAAGCGTTCCCATTGATAACCGTCCGTGTTCTTACTGAGGTCGAATGTCCAGCGGGTCAAACGTGGAACAGCCTTCGCAGGATCACCAGGGGTACCATCAGGGAGCGGGAATAAAGGCGCCTGTTCAAATTCACATACATCACAAACTAGGGTGTTGCCACTTGAATAGGCGTTCATCGGATGAAAAACGTATCCCTCCACATCACCCCGAAACCAGCGAATATCTTCTACGCTCCCGCGACGCGGCATGATGCCAATGTGCACCCCTTTTTCAGGCTCCCACGCATAAACCGGCGCACCGCTCATCGCGCGTTCCATCGATCCCGTTAACGGCATGATCGGAAAAATGACATGGTCACGAGTCACAATGAAATCGTGCACCATGGCAGCATACGGTGCCTTGAAGACCTCGGAACGAATCAGTTGACCGGATTTGTCAGCCACATGGAACGACATGTCTTCGGAGATGCCACCGCCCGCGTTGTACCCGAAGAACAACATCTCTCCCGTTTCCGGATCTATCTTAGGATGAGCAGTCATCGGCCCGACCAGCTTCCCGTCGTAGTCGTGCGACCCTATGGATGCCAGCGTTATAGGATCGACTTCAAACGGTGCATGGCCTTCTTCGAGGGCAAGTAGCTTTTCTCCGTGCCAGATAACGTTTGTGTTTGCGAGCCCATCAGTTTCCAGACCCATCACACTGGGATCGCTGTCCATGGGATTAAACCCGCCGAAAAGTGACTGGTTTGCCTCATGCTCCTTGTGCCATTTCACCGTTCTTACCCATCGATTGTTGTAAGACACCCGACCCGAATCAATGTGAAACGCATGAATCATGCCGTCACCGGCGAACCAGTGATGATCACCCCGCGGTGCAAACTGAGGATTGGGCCCATTTCTGTAAAAAGTACCAGACAGGCCGTCTGGAATTTCACCCTCGATGATCAGGTCGGGTGCATCACACTCCATCTGGATAGGTGCAAAACCACCGACAAGATTCGGATGGTCAGGGAATCGTTTGGCCACGCTTAAGGTCTCCGGTCACATTTAGATATCTGCTATTAAACCCAGATTCGCCGCCCTTATCTACATAAATGTAGATTGTAGCCTGCTTTTGCCTGAATTTACCGAAGGTCGATCCCAACCGGACAATGGTCGGAGGCTTCGATCTCCCGCCAGATAAACGCGTCCGTCACCTTCGAAAAACCGGTTTTTGATGCAAGTACATAGTCTATCCGCCATCCGACGTTGTTGGCTTTGGCGCCACCAAATTGCCGCCACCACGTGTAGTGGCCTTCCTCCTGCGGATGCAGCGCACGAAAGGTATCGACCCAACCCGCCGCTAACCAACGGGAGATTTCGTCACGTTCTTCTTGCAGGAATCCACTGGATTTCTTGTTCGTCTTCGGGCGCGCCAGATCTATTTCTGTATGCGCCGTATTGTAATCACCGGTCACAAAAACAGGTCCGGATTTTTTTGCTTGCTGCACTCGATCAAATACCGCGGCATAAAACCCCAGTTTGTACGGCACCCTGCTGTTGTCGCGCTCTTTACCGTTGCCCTTCGGGAAGTACACCGACGCAACGCTCAGCCGGCCAAATTTAACAAGCATATAACGCCCTTCAATATCGTACTCCGGCACATCAAGGCTCGACTCAACGCGAGTAGGTGCCTGCCGGCTATAAATCGCCACGCCACTGTATCCGGGCCGCTCCGCAGGAAAAAAATTCGCATGCCAGCCTTGCGGATTGCGCACAGCGTCGTCTAACTGATCAGGAAACGCGCGCACCTCCTGAAGGCAAACAACATCCGCACCACTGCGATTGAGAATTTCAAGAAAACCTTTCCTGGTGCACGCCCTCAAACCATTTACGTTCCAGCTCACGATCCGCAACTGTTTACCTCCTTAATAGCAACGCTGCCCACCGTGCCAGATTCAGAACATCCGCCAGTGCAGCCGCAACATACGTCATCGATGCGGCGCGCAAAATCTTGCGGATAATTTTCTCTTCTCCGGGTGCAACATACCGGCCTTCCTCCAAGACGGGTAACGCCTTGCCAAAACTCGCATCCACTTCTGTTGGGAGTGTCACCAGGTGAACAAGCATTCTCATAACCAACCCACTCAAACCCATCACCACCAGCAAAGAAAATGGCACCGGATGACGGGTCAGCGCGCCCACGATAGGCGCGGCCCAGATCATGCCACTGGAGATACGGGCAACGGTATCCGCGATGGGGATCAGTGTTGTGCGCATAGCCAGCCGACGGTCATGGGTGTGATGCTGTATCGCATGACCTACCTCGTGGGCTGCAACAGCAATCGCCGTGAGTGATTTCCCCTCAAAGTTGGCCTGGCTCAGCCGCACCATTTTCTCTTTTGGATCATAATGGTCGCCTATCGCTGAGACCTCCACACCGGCCCCAAGCTCAAACTTGTCGATCAGATGCTGAGCAAGTTCGCCGCCGGTCCCCGGCATGCCGGGCACTTCTTTGCTGTACGCGCGCATCACCGAACGCACCCAGAGCATGGGTCCGAAGACTACAATCAGAATCACGCAGGCAAAAAGAAGCCAAGTCATACGCGCATTGTACCCCGACCCCACAAACATCTAGAGTACGCATATTCGGTATTAATACCCAGGGAGGTATGCATATGAAACTCTGGACCGCAGCAACCCCAAATGGCTGGAAAGTCAACATCATGGTTGAAGAGTTGATCGAAGCAGGTATAGACATGCCAGAGGTAGAAATAAGGACAATCAACCTCGGCAAAGGAGAGCAATTTACCGAAGAGTTTGTCAAGCACTGTCCGAACGCCAAAATACCGGTCCTGATCGACGGCGATACCAGCGTGATGGAAAGCTGCGCGATCCTTCAGTACCTCGGCGAGAAATTCCCCTGCTCGCTGTTGCCGGAAGGTGACGCCCGCTGGCAGGTATTACAGTGGTCATACTGGCAGGCGGCTAACGTGGGCCCGGTCTTTGGTAACAAACTCAGTTACACCCGGTATATGGACGATGTACCACCCGAAGAAAAAAAACACCCAATGCTGCGATTCGGCACCGAAGCCTTGCGGCTCGTCGGTGTTCTTGACCGGCAGCTGCAAGGCCAGGACTACGTCTGCGGTCACGATCTGACCATTGCTGACATTGCCATCTATCCCTGGTTACGCGGTTGGAAGTGGAGCAAAGTCAATATCACCGAGCATGAGAATGTGGTGAATTGGATAAAGCGCGTTCGCGCCCGCCCGGGGGTGGAGCGAGGCCTCTCCTATGGCGTACCCAAGGATGAAATCGATCAATGGTCCGAAGAACGTAAAGCCCAATATCGCAAAGGTGGTGCCAGTATCGCGGCTAATCCAGCCAAAACGGAATAACCGAAGCGTATTTTCCGGGCTCACGATCGCCCGGCTTCACCCAACAACAAGTTGCCTATATTCGCTCAGGACTGACTAGCGTGGATCCAAACCCTTGGCTTCCCGCTCCTGGTTCATGCGCGTCGCGTCACTTTCCAGCCGCTCACCTAACTCAGACTCATCCACACTACCTGCCATATGGCGTCCGGCCAAACCACTGTTATACATAATCTTCTTAACCGGCGTGACAGCAAGAATGGTACGCAGAGGTGAGTCTAGAAAATCCACCCAGTAAGCTTCACCGTCCGGATTATCAGGGTTAATCTTTTTTGCCAGCGCGCCATAAAACCACGTCTTGGTGGCATCATCATCAAGAAATTCGCCATGGCCTTTGAAGGTTATAGCGCCGTTCGGCAAGTCCGGAGAGGCAACACCATAGCTCCTTGAGCTTACATTCACAGAGACGCGGCCATCACGTTTGATCGCCCGTGTGCGATGACGATGGCTCGCGAAAGTAATCCATATCTTGCCTTCGTGCCATACAAATGCATGCGTGACGCCCACCGGCCAACCATCCTTTGTCGACCACATCAACACGGCTTCCGATGCATTGGTCATCAACGTATCGACCTCTTCATCAGAAAACGGATAAATTGAAACAATCTCGTGATCAGTGGTCTGCGCCATTATCTTCCCCAAAACAAGTTCAGACACAGGTTAAATGAAACTCGTAGACAGTACAAAACTCCGCTCAAGAACAATGAAGTCGTTCTCCCTCAGGCGAAGCGAATCCGGTATGCTCACGGTAAACCAGGAGAAAACTCATGTCCGATAGCGAAGAAATTCATAACACGATTCAGACTTACTTTGATTGCATGTACGAGTCGAGTGCGGAGAAGGCACATGCCGCCTTTCACCCAAACGCAAAAATTACCGGTCATACCCCGGGAGGCTTTGTCGAGATGAGTGTGAGTGATTTCGCTGGCTTTGTTGCTGCCAACCCATCTGCCAAGGAAGCCGGTGAACCTGCCTATCTGGACGTTTTATCGCTGGAGATCTCCGGCCAGACTGCCGTGGCAAGGGTACGGGACGACTATCTAGGCAGCCGCTATCTCGACACGCTGTCATTTATCAACACGGATTCACGATGGTGCATCTATAACAAACTCTTCCACATCGAGGGTGCCGCTGGCGGTTAGCAGCACTTATTTTTGCCACAACAGGACACACACATGCAAGAACACCCCGTTTTGTTCCATGCGGTTGAAGGAATCGCCACGATCACACTGAATCGGCCCGAAACTCTGAATGCGATGACCAACGCTCTGATGCAGGGCGTCACAGACAGCTTGCTTGCCGTAGAACGAGATCAGTCCATCAGGGCAGTCATTCTCACTGGCAACGGACGCGGCTTTTGTGCTGGTGCAGACCTGACAGAGGTTGCCGACCCCAAGGAAAAACCTGCCGAAACAACCGAACCAGGTACGGACACTTTCAATATCGCCATGCGCGCATTGATGAACTGCCCTGTACCGACCATCGCGCGTATCAACGGTCCTGCTGCGGGCGGCGGATTCGGCCTGGCGCTCGCCTGTGACATTACAATCGCCGCGCATTCAGCATTTTTTGTTGCCACCTTCGGCCCCAACCTCGGCATCGTGCCTGATATGGGGGTCACCTGGAGCGTCCCCCGGCGGGTGGGGCGTGCACGAGCGCTGGGACTGGCGTTGCTTGGTACACGCCTGAGCGCATCAGATGCTGAACAATGGGGGTTGATCTGGCAGGCCGTACCGGACGAAGCGCTCGATGCCGCGGTCGCCGAGGCAGTCGCGATACTCAAACGCTCGTCACCTGCCGCCTCAACACGCATTAGACAGACAATCGATGCAGCGATGCATAATACGTTCAGCGATCAGCTCGTTCTGGAAATGACCCATCAGAGCGTACTCATCCCACGCAATATGCACCAGGGTGCCAAGGCATTCTTAGAAAAACGCACACCGAGTTTTGGCCCTGATCGGGATTAATCGCCTGTTGGCCTGGCGGCGCCTATCGCTGCGCCCATTTTTGAATGACATCCTCTGCCTTCAAAAATACAGCACCCCTTTGTCTAAGTGCAATGAGCAAACGCTCAAGCATTCGCATCCGGTGACCTCGGCCAATCACAAACGGATGCAAGGTATAAGTCATCACACCCCTGTCCAGATTTTCCACAAGGTATTCGAAATCTTGGATCCAGTTGGCAAAAACCCCCTCTGCATCGGCCAGACCACCTCCCTTGAAATATTCGAAATGAGGAAAGTCGTCTGCCGACCAGGAGATGGGTAGCTCCCACAACTTAGATTCCTCTCCGAACTGTGGCGGCCTTCCCTGCTCGACAACATCTCCCTGACGGGCACGGTACGGTAGATAGTCGTGACCCATCATGCTGCTGTCATAGAGAAAGCCTTCGCCGAGCAGGAGTTCGATACTATGCGGACTCAAATCCCAAGCCGGGGATCGATAACCACGCGGCCGTATTCCCGAAACCCGTTCAATGCACTCAATACCGCGGACAAGCTGATACTTTTCCTCTTCATAAGAAAGACCACGAGGCGAGATGTGATCATAGCCGTGGTGGCCGATCTCATGCCCGGCGGCGGCAATATTCCGACACACATCTTCATAGGTATCAATCGTCAGACCGGGTATATACCACGTTGTTTCTATTTCAAGGCTGGCAAAAAGCTCGAGGAGACGAGGCACCGCAACGGCACCGAACTCTCCCCTGGAGATCGGCGTTGGGCTCGTCTGCCCCATCCCAATCCACAATGACACCGCGTCAAAGTCGAGGGTAATGCACACATAGTGCTCTGACATATCTATCCCGTGAGCGCCCGGACAATCAGATACAGGAGTGAAGGCGCAAGCAAACACCCCATACCGGTATAAAAGGTGGCCGTTAATGCACCATAGGGGACAAGGCGCGGGTCTGTTGCCGCCAGGCCCCCCGCAACGCCGCTGGTCGTCCCCATTAAGCCCCCGTATATCATTGCTGACTTGGTATTGTTTAACCCTATGTAGCGCGCGACTAAAGGTGTCCCGACCATCACCAGAATCGATTTAACGAGCCCGGCACCCACACTGAGTGCAATCACCTCACTGCCGGCACCCAGCGCGGTACCGGTGACAGGTCCCACGATGTAGGTCGCCGCCCCTGCACCGATCGTAGAGATATCCACCGGATCCGTATATCCAAAAGCAACCGCAACCAAAGCACCCACAGCAAAGGAAAGCACCACACCGAGCACAATACTGAGCATGCCGACAGTGCCCGACTTCTTGAAATCTTCGAGGTCTGCACCAAACGCGGTTGCAACGATGGCGAAATCTCTAAACATAGCCCCGCCCAGCACACCAATTCCTGCAAATACCGCAATATCCGCAAGCCCCTTCTCACCGCCTGTTATCAGGCCGCCCAGATAGGCCAGCACCAAGCCTAGAATAATCGCGATGGCAGAGCCATGAAACCGACCCTTACTCAACACATCAGACAGCCGGTAGGAGGCCCAAACGACAATACCCACAACGACGAATGCCGTGATCAAGCCCAACTTTGTCAACACAACAAGCAAGCTATCCATCACGAGTATCATCATCCGCAAGCGGTTCCGCGGGTTGGCCTATCTTGCTTAAGACGGGGATCAAAACAAAACTGGTGACAACCGCAAGCACACCGGCAAGCAATGCCAGGGGCCCCCCTTCGATGGCACCCATTACATTCTGCTTAGCCGCCATGGCGACAACGATGGGAATATACATCGCACTCCAGAAGCCGACACCTTGACCCGTCAGAGGTCCAATATGCACCCGCCGGTTGGATTTGCTGGCTAGAACAACCAACAAAAGCATCGCGATACCCACGCCACCTACGTTGGCCTGCACCCCGATCAAATCGCCAATGAGTTCCCCGATAAATGTGCCAATCAGCAGGCAACCACCCAGCAAGGCGACACCGTAGATGATCACTTAGGTTGGGTTGCTTCTGAGGATTGTTCCTGAACGCGTACCCGTGTGCTGATCGTTTTGGAGAATGACTTGTCCGTTGCAGACGGTTGCTTTATACCCATTCGCTTTTTGAATCAGACGTGGCGCACCGTGTGGAAAGTCGTGCACAAGCTGGGGTTGTCGCTCGGAGACCTTATCCAGATCAATCACATTGATATCAGCACGCTTTCCTACTGCAAGAACCCCGCGATCCTCGATTCCGATGACACGCGCCTGGGCACTGGTCAATTTGCGGACCGCTTCCTCTATAGAAAATGCGCCTGTTTCCCGTACCCAATGCGCCAACATGAAAGAAGCCCAGCCAGAATCCATTATCTGGCTGACATGAGCGCCTGCATCACCTATGCCCGGCAATATCCAGTCGGCTTTCAGGAATTCACTCACCACCGAAAGGTTATGGTTAAAAAAGCGTACATGGAAAAGCGCCTCGCCATTCGTTTCTACCGAAGTTTCAAGCCATATTTCGACCGGATCTTTGCCTTCCGCAACGGCTCTTGCGGCCAGGGAATCATCGTGTCCTCCGGTATAGTTTGGCTGATCCTCAGCGCCCAACCAGTAAGTGTGTTTGATACGCGCCGCAACATCCTCGTCTTCAGCAGCATCGGCAATGAGCCGAGCCCTAAAGGCCGCATCCCGGATCCGGTCTATACGTGCCTTGAAATTCAAATTCTTCAGTTCTCGCCAAGCGCCCTTGTTCGAAGGGAAAATGCCCGTAGTCAGACCTGAAAGAAACCCTCCGCTGCGTGGCAACGTCAGACCGCTGACATCGATGCCATCCGCCACCATCTCGTTAATCGCCGTATCAAAGCCCGTCAGACCATCGTCATCAGCGGGTTGAAACGGTGCGCTGAAAAGCAAACGAGTACCGGCCAATTTCGCCTGATCCGCAATAAGAGACATCTCATCATTCAGCTTGGTGTAATCAAGAACAAACTGAAGGATGCCGTTGTTAGCACCCACCGCCTTTGATATCGCAGCAAGTTCATTTGATTTGGCATACGTACCCGGTATGGAACGCCCATCGGGCAACACATGGCCTGGCAGCCGATTAGACGAGAATCCAACCGCCCCCTCGCGTATGGAGGCACCGACCAATCTGGAGATTTCCTGAATTTCATCTTCACTTGGGTCTTCATCTACGGCACGTTCGCCCATGACGTAAAAGCGCGAAGCACAGTGACCGACCAGACCCGCGACGTTGATCGCGGGGCTCAACCGTTCTATAGAGTCCAGATATTCTCCATAAGATTCCCAATCCCACGCGAGACCCTCAAGGATTGCCCGCTTAGGAATGTCCTCTACAGTTTCCATCATGTTCGCTAAGAACTCATGCCCTTCTGCTTTGCAAGGCGCAAACGTGACACCGCAATTTCCGATCAGCACCGTCGTTACACCATGCCAGGAAACAGGTGTAAGCAAAGGATCCCAACCCGCCTGCGCATCGAAATGCGTATGCAGATCGATAAAACCCGGGGTGATCGCAGCCCCGTCAGCATCAATCTCCTGCTTGCCAGCTGTATCCACATTCCCTACTGCGGTAATAAACCCATCTTTAACCGCGACGCTGCCCTCTACCGCCGCATGGCCCGTGCCATCCACGACCAGCCCATTTCGAATGACCAGATCATCTGCCATCTCACTCTCTCGCTTTATTGTCTAATATTCGCTCGCCCTGCCACTGCCGGATTGCATCTCGGCAACAACTTCGCCCATGCCATCCCATTCGTGCCACTGATGACACATCGCATACTTAGAACGCTCCCATGGATCGTTCCCCTCTTCAAACTCGAGCCACTCGCCATTCTGCCCTCTGTCTGGGTGATCTGAGATACCGTTGACCGTGACGTTGGGTTGACGTTTTTTGTTACGCAATCTGAAGATAATGTTCTTTCGCGACTCTGATCCTTTCTCATTGCGGGTACCGGAATGCGGAATGTGATAGGTCGCAATACATGCATCCCCGGGTTCCATCAGGATTTGCGTCGGACGCGGCCATTTTTTCCCATCCGGGGTTGCCTCTGAGGTCTCATCGATAAATTGATCGCGTACGCTCTGGGGCAGATAAACCAGACCACACCGGTTCGGCGCATCGTGATCGAGACGCGGCCAGCCCGGGCCTTCTGGTCCAAGGCAATTGTTGGTATCACGCTGCATCCGGAAATACGCTTCTACCGCATGATGCGCACCCTTTAACAAACACGTTTGCCCGCGACCTTCTTCCATTTGGTCGTTCAAACAGACGAATACAAAGGCCGTAAAGCTTCCCAGCCCCAATGTCATCTCAGGGTCTTCAAACATCGGCACCATATTGTGCCCCATCACATCCGGGCTCCGGCCAAGATCACCCTTGGGGCCACTGGAAAAATAACGGTTGTAGATTTCTTCGTCCGTGCCTTGCTGCACCTCCTGAGGAACTGCGATGGTGATACAACCATCCATATGCACTTCAGCACCGTAATACGGCATGTCCCGGTCCTGATAACCGACGTTATTGAAATGACTACCCGGCTGGCGGGGCTTGAGCACGCCCACCTGACACGTTGTAGGTGGATCGAACTGTCCCATCATATCGTTGAGGATTGGCGTGAGAGATGAGGCGTTCAGCAAATCCGTCATCTCATGACTTGGGCCAATAAACTCACCTTTCTTTGCTCGTTTAATGCGCGAGCGCGCGTTATCAACTAGCGTCTGACTGATGGCACCCTTAACAACGATATAACCATCACGATAGAACTGGCGCTTCTGCTCAAGCGTTAAAACATTATTCAATGATCTGTACCCCCCAACACCGATTCTATGTTAATCGGTCAAAAAATAAGACCCCTGATTGAGACACGGCACAGGCGCATCCTAAAGCTGCACCCAGACCCAACCTACAGACAGAAATTGAGACACGATCGTGCAGCAGCGCAACAAAGCATCCTGAAGCATCTGGATGAACGAAACTCAGTCACGCCCATGCGGCTCTGAAAAGTCGAGTACAGGTCCGCAGGGTAAAATCCCAGGTGATCTGGATCCGAAGTAGATCCCTTTGATTGCCTCGATATCAACAGTCTCAGCGACATGGGTTTGCTGATAGAGATCCCGGGTATAAGGCCATAGGTGTACATAGTCTTTCAGCATATTTCGATTGCAGCGAAATTGACTGTAGTAAGCGGT
>JAYZCO010000097.1:0-102393 GCA_036338285.1 Pseudomonadota bacterium | reverse complement strand
CGGCCAAACTTAAAAAACATCGGTCATGAATTGGAGTTCCGCCGTGATTTCGTCGGTATAGATCTTCACTGGAGGTTGTTGCGTGAGGGGCGACTCAGAGTGGATGCGACCGAGGATATGCTCGCTCGCCGACGCAAACAGAAGGGCATCTGGATGCTCGATTCTAACGATGCGTTTTACCTACTGCTCGTGCATCCGGCGTTTGCCAAGCACCTTGCTGGCTGGAAAATGGGGCTGCACCGCGTCGCAGACATTATTCTATGGATGCAAACGCAATCTTTTGACCCGCAGGCAGTCTGTCAGCGGCTGACCAACCACGGTGTCAAGACAGCAGCCTGGGCGACTCTGCTGTGGGTAGGCGTGCTGGCAGACACACATGCATCGAGCGATTTAAAAGAGCTGCAGGCAGCGCTCCACCCCGGGCGTCTCCGCAGGGCCTGGCTCACATATTGGTTAAAGACCGACCTTTCGCAACGAATGTCGAACGCGCACTTGGCGAGCCTCATCGCTTTCTCTTTATTTCTGCACGATCGCCCAACAGATGCTTTGCGGGCCCTGGCAGCGCGGTACCGCGGATACAGCCGGCAACGCGCTGACATTCACGCCTTTCAGGAACTATTCGGTCAGCAGACCCCGATCGACTAGATTGCGCACAAACGCAATCACATCCGCCTGCGCCTGCGCCTGGTCCACTTCATACTCGGCAACGACGACAGCGATAGCCTCCTCCAGGTTACGACCCTCGGCAAACGTCTCCCAGATGCGCTGGCCGACGCCGTCTACTCCGAAATATAGACCACTTTCGAGATCCAATAACACCATCTCGTCACCCGTCTGGCGAGATATAACCTGTTGTGGAATGGTCAGCTTAATCTCAAGATTCATGTCAGTTCGTCAGTGATATCACGTGGTCAATGACGGCTTGGCGCACCTGTGGCAGGACGCTGTATTTTCTTACATAGTCCAGCGAGAACGTAGGCACTTTGCCCGAAACGCGATGGGTCCAGTCAAAATGCTGGGCCAGCAGCTCGCGGTCTTCGATATCGAGCAGGAAGGAGTTCATCACCCACGACATGTGGCGTTCGTTCCCCACCAAGCACTCGATCGCGATGTCTTCGGGCTCTTCCCCACCCAGAACAAAGGCCGCATGCACTGATACTGGGTCTTTGCTATGGGTCAGCGTCTGCCCGGCCAACAGACGTGCTTTGCTCGAGTATGACACCTGCGTAGAGTCAACAATCTCTGAGCCGATAAGCGCATCGACACTGTCCTGCCAGAGGCGCAGCGACGGGTGACTGGAAAGTGCAAAGCAGCCCCCGTCGCGCTATTCGATGACGAGTGAATCGTCAGTCAGAAACGCAGCTCCATCGAAAGCAAACGAGGCGGCAAGGGTTGACTTACCCATACCCGACTTGCCAAGGAATGCGACTGCACGGCCGGAAACTGTGACGACACTGGCATGAAAAGCCGGCTGACCCTGGCGACTCAGGGCCAATGGGGCAATCTGATTAAGGTAGAGGTGTTCGACAGTGGCACTGTCGGTACCTTTCGCGGGATGCGCAATGACTTCAGTGCCATCGGCCGAAACCTCGAAATCGGCTAAATCAGGGAAGCGCAACAAATACCCCGCGTCTGAACGGTAAAATTCAGTCCATAAAGTGCCGTCTCCCAGCACATAGTTGTGAAACGGTGTCGATTCAATAGGCGCCTGTACCCGTTCAGATACCGTCGTCAAGCGGATCACTCGCTCGCTCCCCACAGCAGTATCCGTCTTACAAACGATGACATGGCCGGCACGGATGACAACAAATTCGCACGATCACACTGCACCAGACAGCCATCCACGACCCGATAGCGCCAGAGCCTCACATGATCGGCGAGATGAGTGTAATGTGCTCCCAGTGTCTTCATCATGGCCGAATTATGCCTACTGGGGCATAATTCGGCCATGAATATTGCCCGCTGGAAACACAACCTGTCGCGTTTCCGTCAACTGGATGGTGACGACAAATTGCTCCTCGCACGCGCTGTCGTTTGGCTCTTGATGGCTCGCATCATGATCGCCATCTTTTGCTTCCGTCGTATCGCTGCGTGGCTGTCTACGACAACTGTAGTCGGCGACAACGCACCCGAACCGGACACCTTGCGCCGAGTCGGCTATACCGTCAGTGCCGCAGCTAACCATGTTCCCTGGCGTTCAGACTGTCTTCCACAGACCATAGCCGCACGCGCATTGCTCCAGCGTTACGGTTACAGCTGTAAGATCCACCTGGGCGTCGAGAAAACAACTGCAGATGCCATCGCCGGACACGCCTGGCTCACCTGCGGCGAGACCATCGTTGTTGGCGAGGCGCAAGCCGGCCATTACACCGAAATTCATCGTCTCGGTGAGTAATGGCGACTCTGGGAGACGGCGTCTGAGTAAGAGACTCAAATCCATTGTTAACATCCGCTTCTTATTGAATATAAGAGATGTCCCTTTTTAGGTGTCACCGCAGGATTTCCCTGCAACCAGCGATCACCATACTTTCTTCCTCGTCTGGCTGAGTCGATGTAGGATGACCTGTGAGAGAAAGTGCATGGGATAACGATGATCAATCTAGAAAAACACGAAGACATATTCACCCTGACAATGGATGCTGGTGAAAATCGGTGGAATACAACCTTTGTCCGAGAGATAGCAGCCGCCCTGGATGAAGTAGAAGCCTCCGACGGGCCCGCTGCCCTGATCACCACCAGTTCGAGTGAGAAGTTCTATTCCAACGGCCTCGACCTCGAGTGGATGCAAGCACCAGATGCTCATCCCGATGCTGGTGATACGGGTGTTTTTGGCGATGAGTTTATGAAATTGATGAGCCGTCTCATTACCTTTCCCATGCCGACAATCGCGGCAATTAATGGGCACGCATTCGGGGCGGGATTCATGGCCGCACTCTGTCACGATGTACGAATCATGCGCAGTGACCGTGGTTTTATCTGCGCTAATGAAATGCAAATCGGCATTCGCATCCCGATACCCGAGCTCGCTCTTTTTCGTCACAAAATTCCGATGAATGCTTTTTTTGAAACCGTGCAGTTAGCAAGACGCTGGACCGGGCCGGATGCACAGAGCGTGGGCATCGTGCAACAGATTGCTGACACCGACAGTCTGCTCAGCCAGGCACAGGCACGTGCTGCCGAGCTCGCACCTCTGGCCACCAACCGCGCGAATTACGGCGGCCAGAAGGAGAGAATCTACGGTGAAAATTCCGCAATCGCAGGCGCCCACGGCGCCGCCTACCTGTTACGCAATCTGGACAAATACAGCCAATGAGGCCATTCGTATCCCCCGGCAGCGGCATCGCACTATTAATTCATTTTATCACCCTGCGCCAAGCACTCGATCGGATCTGTGCATATGGCTGATCTAAGGCGGCGCTTTGTGATGCGTGACAAGATGCATGCCGTTTGAATCCGGACTGGTGAGGCCAGAAACGTCGAAGCAGGTCAGCACCTCGATTCAATCCTCCAGACTTGCATAAACAAACTGGATCCAAGCCGCTTCTGGCATAAATCCTTTGGCATCTGAGAACTTGTCAGGCAGGCCTGCCGCCTGAATCTCCGCCAAATTCATGCCAGCCTCCCGCCCAGTCGCGACGATCGCGATCGATTCGGCAACCAGGCCATGAAATGCCTTTAGGTCCCCTTTGCGCGCAAGCGGGCCATGTCCTGGGATGATCCTGGTTTCCTCATCGATCATCTCGAGGATCGCCGCGATATTGTCCCGAAGACCCGTAGCACTGCCGCCAACATCCCTGTCGATATATGGGAATCCACCAAGGTTTACATACTGATCCCCTGTATGCAGCACATTCGACCGGCGGAAGTAGATCACGGAATCACCATCGGTATGCGAAGGGTTGGGGAAATGGATGACATCCACATCCTCACCATTCCAATGGAAGGTCAGACTTTGTTTAAATGTGATGACGGGCAATGCCTGTCGTGGGCGTTCACCCTCTATAAACCTGGCGCCTGCTTCACGACCTTCTGCGAGACGTTTGCGCACGTTTGCATGCGCAACCAGGGTGCTTACGTCTCCAAACGCGGCGTTACCACCCGCGTGGTCGTAGTGATAATGGGTGTTGACCAGGAAATCAATTGGCCCTGACTGAATTCTGGCGACGGCTGCCTCAATCTTTGACGTGAGCGGCATCATCTGATCATCGACGAGTAAAATTCCGTCTTCGCCTACAGAAACAGCAAGATTACCCGCCAGCCCTGGTACAGGCTCGATGAAATAGACCCTCTCACTGAGCTGGGTAGATTTGAGTTTTACCTTTGAGAGGTCCTGACCAAATGCATCAAACACTGTCAGGCCAATAAACGCACAAAGAAACAATCGGTTCACGTATCGCATAGGAATCCTTATCTTTTTTAAGTCAACCGTTCATATCTACACAATCGAAACACTGCAATGAATTCTTCAACATGGAAAACACGCATCACCCCTAACCAGCCGGCCGCACGCAAACGGTGTCTGTGGCGCTGCGACCTTCTTCTACAAGCAGTGCGATCCCACCCGAAGTCAATCGATCGTCGTCGGCAGTCAACGTGACATCACCCACCGTGCCCGTAATCGATGACCCAACGGCACAGATAGCTAACTCCACCCGCTGGCTAAGCTCCCATGGAAAATTCTCCTCCGCCAGCACGGTTTCGTCGTGCAGCATCCGCACGAGCTGAACAACACCATTTAAGCCGACTCGAGTGAGTTTCAATGCGTAGTAGCGACGCATGCCCTGCACTCTCGCTGCAATGCCGACTGCCCTGGCAAGGTGCGGTGTGACATCCGCACTTACCTCATAATCGTGCCAATCCCGAGTACCCTGGATCAACAAGCCAGTACCTTTGTTTTGTATCAACCGATAAGGCTCGACAAAAGACCACAGGTTATCCACGCCATTCACCCAGGCACGACGCCACATCGACCCCGACCCAGGCTTTGAAAATTCTACATCCGGTGTTCCATGCCAACCCATCGCATCGACTTCAACGCGGCCACCGTCAGGAAGTTCCACACCAATTTCAAACACCGGATGGGCCTCGGTCGGAATTTTGTACTCGAGTCGGAACTGAGCAGTATTTTGCGATACCGCTGAACGTAAGATCTCAATACGATCACCATCACCGTAGTAGGCAACGTACAGATTAGCCGGATCTGCACCTTCCAGGTCTGCATAGATCGTCTGCCCGGGATAGACGCGAGGGCTTGCCATCAACGCATAGTTGCGTTTTTCAAAATACTTCGAAACGTCTTTCGAGGGTGAGAATACAGGCGTGCCTAGCCGAACGCCCGCGGTTCCACTTACAAGCAGCGCCCCGTTCTGATGCGAAACTTGCCCCGTTCCGTGAGTCACGGTAAACCCCTGTACAGAACCCGGCCAGCTAAAATGGAATTGCGCATTGCCTTTAGGGGTAAGCGCTTCTGCGCCTGCCATGCGCCTTGCTGTGTTCACCAAAAAAAGGGCTTCGTTCGCGCAATCGGATATCCCCCAGGTGGGGTCCGCCGTCGGTACATAGATTCTGTCAGCCACGGGTCCACGCCAATCGACAGGCAGGATGCTGCTCTCATCAATCCCTTTAACGCCGTTCTTGATCCCCATTAAGCAACCAACGTTGCCGGAGTTGCAGTCCGTGTCCCAGCCGCAGGTGTTGATGATCTTCATGGTCTGCGCAAAATCATCTTCACCATGTAACAGGGCATGTATGATCAGCCCGTGATTAGGCACCATGTGGCAGTTGCCACCGTACTTGTCATAGCCGTAAACCGAGGCAAGCTGTGCTCGTGTCGCACGCCAGTCCTTCTCTTTGGCATGCCATGCGCGCACATCATCGATTAATCGCCTGATCAGAGAATCTGCGGGAATATAGGTTAAGGCACCGTCCAGTAGCCGATCGACATCACTTTCCACAAACGCCATCGCTTCCATGACCGCAAGTACAATGGCTCCATAAACGGCTTCACCATCGTGACTGACTGTCGCTGCCTGCCTGGCAAGTAGCGCCGCTTGATCTGGGTCACCCGGAGATACCATCGCCCAACCATCAATAAAGATCTGGGCGCCGATCTGCTCGGAAACAATCTTGCCATTGAGTTCGCCCGCCCCACTCAAGGGTGCTGGGATGCCGTCTTTCAGACGCAGATAAGCCGTGTGCTCTGTGGAGTTGCCCATGCCACCCCACCATAGAATGGTGCGCTCCTCCACCAGGTAGTTAAGCCAGGCCTGACCAATCTGTTCAGCGGTGATGTTTACATCATACCCATTGTCTGCCAGGGCTCGAATAAAGGTAAACGTACCTGAGATATCATCGTCCGTGACAATCAGCGGAACACCAAGCTTGTTGTGCACATAACCTTCAATGTCACCGAGTTCGCTCTGTATGCGCTCGTAGGACCAACCTTCAAAAGGCCGGCCAAGATAAACCCCAATTACCTTGCCCAGCACGCCGGCATAGACCCGCTCAGCGTAGTCGTCCTGAAAAATAGTGGTCATGGTCCCTCCTTGAGCCGATGGTATAACGGGGTTTGGTTGATTGCACGGATGACGGTGGTTTCGTAAATTACACCGCTCACGGAGGGAAGGTTATGTCGATACAAACTGCCCTGACTGGTCTGAGTGCCATGGCATTGCATGCCGCGATCATCGCGGCACCCGGGATCGAACCTGGTGAACCAGACCCGACCACAGGAAGTTTTGTTCCCGCCACCGTCATTGAGCGGCCCGAGCTGAAATATCCACCCCACCACCTCGCTCGCAGGCATGAGGGTTGGGTACAGCTGAACTACATGGTTGATCGCAAAGGCACGCCTTACGACATCGTCGTGAGTGGTTCTTCGGACGATTTCTATTTCGAGGCAGCCGCCATCGAGTATATCCAGGAAACTCGCTTCGCACCCGGGCATGTAGAAGGTCGACCGGTAGATGCCTCATCGATGAGCACGGTCAGCTTTACGCTTGGTTCCAACGGCCTCACCGCGGACGATCACTCACTTTTCCGCAAACGTTATCGAGAAACGCTCATCGCCATTAAAGCCGGTGACCAAGATGCGGCCAAAACGCTTATGGATCAGATGCGCAATGACAATCACAACCTCTACGAAAATGTTTACTACCACCTCGCCGAATACAGCTGGGAAGCGCGGTGGGGAACAACCCAAGGTCAGTACCAAGCACTGCACCTGGCAACGATCAACGATCAGACCCAGGCGTATCTGCCCACCGACCTACTGCGGAAAATACTTTTACAGAAATTAAGGTTGCAGGCACCTCATTACGACCTCGCCCCAGCCAGGCGCACCATCAATCGCATATTGGAACTTGAGCCCACAGACGAAGAAGAAACCGCACTCGCACAGGTTTCCGAAGAGGTCGAAGAATTCATTGCGAGCACTGACACCGTCTCTGTACCGATAACGATAGGCCATCACCAACAGTATTTTCACGCACTTGTACGCTCATCGTTCAGGCTTGATGAGATTCAGGGAGAAGTGCTCGAACTCCGTGTACACTGTGATCGAGGCTACGCTATTTTCACTTTCGCACCACAGATGCGCTATACCATCAACCCTGACTGGCAGTCTTGTGGCCTCGTCGTCGGCGGCGTTGCGGACACAAAACTCATTGTCATCGAAACCTAACGAGTCTGCTCATGCACTTTTCAAGGGAAATTGATATCGACTGGTACCGCACGCCGGTTGACCGCGAAGTGATGCGCCAGCTTATGGAACGCAACGATTTCAAGGGCTGGACGCAAACCTTATTGCACCTCGGCTGGTTTTTCGCTACCGCCGGCGTGGCTTTCGCTGTGTTTTCGAGCATCGATGAGACTAACTGGCTTTGGAGCATTCCATTACTCGTGGGGGCACTCTTTTTACATGGCACCATAGGGCCCTTCATGGGCCTCATCGCAGTTCATGAACTACAGCATCGAACGGTTTTCAAATCCCGAAAACTCAACGAGTTTTTCGAGAAACTTTACGCGTTCATCAGCTGGTCCGACTATCTGTGGTATCAGCAAAGTCATACACTCCACCATATGGCCACATGCCACGCCGATTACGACGGTGAGGTACTCCTGCCGGTACGCTTTAGTCTAAAAAAGCCCAAAGTCTGGCTCAATCTCCTCGCATGGGACCCACGCATCACCTTAAACCGCCTGAAATTGATCGTCAGCCACGCCCGCGAGGATATACGGGGTGACTGGTACAACCATGTACTCCCAAAGGACGATGTCCGCCTCCGTCGGCGGCATCGCAACTGGGCCCGCCTCCTTCTCATCGGTCACAGCAGCCTTGCCCTGGTGTTCATCCTCACCGGCAATTGGTTTCTGATCGTCGTATTTACACTCGGCACGCAGTATTGCGCCTGGCTTGGATTCCTCTGCGGGATTCCACAACACTACGGGCTAAACCCGAACATCCCCGACTTTCGACAGAACACACGCACGTTCACCTGTTCCTGGTTACCCGCCTTCTATTACTGGAATATGCAGTATCACCTCGAACACCATATGTACCCCGCCGTTCCTTTCTATAACCTGCCTCGCCTGCGGGCAGAGCTAGAGCACGATCTACCACCCGCTCCGCACGGCCTTGTGGCAACCTGGCAGCACATGTTGGCATTAAAGCGAGAGATCCTGGCTGATCCAACATACCAATTTGTGCCCGAAACGCCCGAAGGTGAAAAATCAGGTTAGTTGATTGCATGATAATTTTTCTGCTCGGCACGTTTCTGCCGGCAGTGGCATTGACTGCCACAAGCACGACTGCCCTTGAGTGTCTGCGATTTTCTGCACCCGACCGCAATCCATCACAATTCATCGTCAATTACTGCAACAAACCTGTATTTGTTGCAGTGATCGAGTTCCAGTCAGAAACAGTTACCAAACATTGCGCAGTATATGGCTTACAAGGCGGGCTTTATGCTAAACGCTATGCGCCTGGAGAGTACTACGAACGCGAAAGTATGTACGTATCGCTGGAGTCCGATCACGCATTACAACATTGTCGCCTGTCAGGTTACCCATTGACCGGTACGGGATTGGGCGACTTCGTACACTTCCAAAAAAAACGAAAGAAGAAAACACCTTAAATCCTGACGCTGTGCTGGTATGTGCGCACTACAGCCACACGGTGGGTGGCCCCTCGCGACGTACAAAACCAAACCTGACGCCGTACCAGATCAGCGTCTAAAAGTGATCCGGGTTGCGAAAAGCGAATGCCAGACGCCGGTGAGCGATCCTCCAACCTTGTTCTGTTAACCTGAACTCATCCGCATAGTGGCCAACCGCGGCAGGCGTCTGGAACTCGATGGGATCTGCCTGTAACGATTCATCACCCATGTGCCGATAAAGCGTGAGGTACGAAATTCCTGTGGCTTGCTCAGCATTCTCAACCTCAATGAAAATATTGGTGAGAATATGCCTTGAGCGCAGTCGGGAAGAACGTTTGCTCATCGACGTGCGGATTGCATCCCGACCATCGAGCTTAAATCCAAGCTCTAAGATGGCATCTTCCGTGAAGAGATCGACGAAAGCATCGTATGCGCCAAAATCAATATGTCGCGCGTAGGCAATGGACAGTTGCGTACATGCCGTTTCGATCTCTCTGATGTCACTTTTGTTCATAAGATTCACTTCATTGCTGGCGGGTGAGCGCCATCAAACCGAGTGTCGCTGCCTATCCGGCGGCTGTGCACAATACCCTGCCTGGTGAGAAACCAACCGCAAGCGTTCGTCCTCTCGCACAAACACATTGATCGCGACCATCGTCACGCCACCTGCTTGCTCATAACAGACTACCGCTGCGCTGTCGACCGTGAGCTGGCAGACTTGGGAAGCAAAGAAACTCACTTGTCCTTGTGCGGGATTACTGAGGATATCTTTCCAGCTTTTTAATACCGTATCCCGACCGATCAATGCAGGCCAACCCGGATGCAGGCAAATAATCTGGCGTTGTTCCGACCAGATATGTGACATCGCTGCGAAGTCCTTGCCTTCAAAAGCCATATAAAAGGCTTCGTTCGCAAATTCGACCTCTTCAAGATTTAAGGAGTGTTCCGCCATGGTTTTCAAATCATCCCTTCTGTTAGGCTAGGCACTATGCAGACTGAATTGAAATTCGACAATCACTTTACGGTGCAATTACCGGCTGACTCCATTACCACGAATCACCCCCGCCAGCTGAGTAAGGCACTCTTCGCACGTGTGCAGCCAACTCCCGTGAGTTCGCCATATAGGGTCTCTTTCTCCGAAGAAGTAGGCGAACTCATAGGCCTGAGTGAAGAGGATTTCCATTCCGCCGAATTTGTCAGTGTATTTGCAGGCAATAAGCCGCTAAACGGCATGGATCCTCATGCAACGTGTTACGGTGGACACCAGTTTGGTCAGTGGGCGGGCCAGTTGGGAGACGGTCGCGCGATCAATCTCGGCGAAGTGGCGACCCCAAACGGGCACTTGATGCTGCAGTTAAAAGGTGCCGGACCAACGCCATTTTCACGTACGGCGGATGGTCTGGCAGTCATGCGTTCATCTATTCGTGAATTCCTCTGTAGCGAAGCCATGTATCACCTGGGTGTGCCCACAACGCGCGCGTTAAGCCTCATAGGCACAGGCGAAAACGTTGTGCGCGACATGTTATACGACGGGCACCCTACCGAAGAGCCCGGTGCGGTGGTTTGTCGGGTGAGTTCGAGTTTTGTCCGTTTCGGCCATTTTCAAATGCTGGCTGCGCGTGAAGAGTTTGATCTGCTTAAACGCTTCACGGAATTTATCATCACCCGAGAATTCCCGCATCTGGTGCCACCCGGTGATTGGCGCACATCACATTATTTGGACTTCTTTGAGGAAGTCTGCGAAAGAACCGCTGATCTAATGGTGCATTGGATGCGCATCGGTTTTGTACACGGTGTGATGAATACTGACAATATGTCCATCATCGGTGAGACCATTGACTATGGGCCCTACGGCTGGCTCGAAGACTTTGATCCAAATTGGACACCCAATACAACAGATGCAGAACAACGCCGTTACCGTTATGGCCAACAACCCGGGATCGCCCAGTGGAACCTCATGCAGTTGGCCAATGCACTCCTACCGCTGATCAACGATCCTAAACCGCTGGAAGAAGGCCTTAGCCGCTATGCTGGCCATTATGAACAGCGATGGGAAAAGATGATGGCCGCAAAATTGGGGCTAACTCAATTCAACAAGAGTCTGATTGAGGACCTGTTGCAACTGCTAGCAAGCGTAGAGACCGACATGACCATCTTCTACCGTCGACTGGCTGACACTGATCTCAATGCATCGAACCGCTATGAGCAATTGACGGAAGCCTATTATGTCGATGCACAGTTGACGCCAAAACATCGCGAACAAACAGAGGCCTGGCTCAGCGCTTATGAAACAACCCTGCAACATCAGGGTATAGCTGATCGGAAGCAAGGCATGAACCGGACCAATCCCAAATACGTGCTGCGAAATTACATAGCACAGCTTGCAATCGACGATGCCCACGAAGGTGACTTCGGCACGGTAAAAAAATTACTCAGCGTACTGCGTCACCCTTACGACGAGCAGCCCGAATATGAGGTTTATGCACATAAACGACCGGAGTGGGCGCGTACTCGGGTCGGTTGCTCTATGTTAAGTTGCAGTTCGTGATCGTTATTATGCGGACCGCTACGTGTTTAGTTTGAAACGCCCTACGGTACAACCCACCGAGAAAAGTGGAATCTGCGCGGTATAAAACTGTACCTCTGCTTCAGCCTGCGCGGCGGCGGCGGCCGCAATAAAGGTTCTGATTTCAAAACCACCCTGCCCCCCATCACGATACGTCTCTTCATCGGTATACGCGAGCAGCTCGCCTTTGCTGTACCGGCATAATCGATCCAGAAATTCGCGATCCCAGGCCTCATTAATCTTTCCGGAATCAGGGGTGGCCGGCCAATGAGAAATCCCGCCTGTGCCAATCAGCGCGACTTTTTCGTCTACCTGATCGCAGGCATGCCGCAAAGCCTCACCCAAAGCCCAAGTGCGGGCAAGGGGTGGCAGTGGTGGCCCCTGACAGTTGATGTTGACCGGGATGATCGGCAAGTCGTATTCGGGCGTTAAGAAGTGCAGAGGCACCATAATGCCATGGTCGCACTTCCATTCTTCGGCATAGGCCACATCGACCTTGTGCATGACCTCAGTCACGAGCTTCAAGGCCAACTCGGGCGCACCGGGAATTTCTGTTTTGGGGATCTTCAACCAATTCGGGTCTTCGATCGGCCCGTGGTGCTTATCGCCCACACCGATACAGAAGGCGGGCATATTGTTCATGAAGAAATTGGCAAAATGTTCGGCCGCCACCACGATCAGGGCCTGGGCATCTGACGAGCGAATTTCTTCTTTCTGCTTTTCAAGGGCAGCATAGAGTGCATCGCGCATGTCGGTATTTTCTACCAAATCGGCACGCCCAGTTATTCCCGGCGCGTGGCTCACGAATCCCGCATACACCAGACTCACCTCAACCGCTCCTCCTCTGTGAACGATGCACCGCCTCCGGTCATCGTGTAGACACCTGCGCGCACTGGCCCATAGTCGTTGATTCCTGCACGCATGAGGTCGAGATAGTCGAACCACTCGATGCCCAGATGCGCCGCATAGTGCATGAGTATCTGACCATTTACGCCCAGCACATACAAAAGGCCGATATCCCCCTCGACAATCGCATTGCGCTCTTCTTCCGTCAGATCGTACTCGGCCAGGACCGCTGCTTGATCTTCGCTAAACGAGTCCTTCACGCGGTCGTCCCGATTCAGGTTATAAAGAAATTTCTGCAACTGATAGAGGCTCAAGTGACACTCCCCTCACACACCGATGCGCGGCACAACATGTGAATCGGTCGCAATACACACATTTTTTGTTTCCATAAAAAAGTCAAACGAATAATCACCACCATCTCGCCCGATACCACTCGACTTCATTCCACCGAACGGCGAAGGTAGATGTCGATTGTTCTCTGAGTTGACCCATACCATACCCACATCAAGATCCCGCGCCATACGGATGCTACGTCCTGTATCACGGGTCCAGACATAGCCTGCCAGGCCATAGTCCACATCATTGGCCATCGCGATGGCTTCTTCTTCACTCTCAAATACAATGGTCGTCAGAACCGGACCAAAGATCTCTTCCTGTGCAATCCGCATATTTCTGGATGCCCCCGTAAAGAGCGTTGGCGCGACAAAATGCCCTTTGCCATTGAGGCGGGCAGCTTCACCGCCAACCGCGATGTGAGCACCCTCTTCCTTCGCGACATCGAAGTAACTACAAACCTTGTCGAAATGGCGTTGGTGAATCAACGGCCCGACTTCCGTGGCCGGGTCCAGCGGATGACCTACTTTGAGATTTCGTACACGCGCTTTAAGTCTTTGAATAAACTCTTCCTGGATTGACTCTTCGATCAGCAGGCGGCTTGAGGAGGTGCATCGTTCACCATTCAGGCTGTAGATCATAAAAACCACCGCATCCAATGCGCGGTCAAGATCCGCATCTGCAAAGACGATCACCGGATTCTTGCCACCAAGCTCGAAATGAACGCGCTTCAGCGTATCGGCGCCCTGCTTCATGATGTGACTACCCGTCACCGATTCACCCACAAAGGCGACCGCCTTGATTGCCGGATGCTCGGTCAGTGCTTTACCAGCCACCTCGCCAATACCATTGACCGTGTTAACAACACCTGCAGGCAAACCCGCATCATGCAGGATCTCAACAAGCAAGGCCGCCGAACAGGGCGACCATTCAGCCGGTTTATGCACCACCGTGCATCCGGCAGCCAACGCAGGCGCGATTTTCCATGTCGAGAGCATGAAGGGTGTATTCCAGGGCGTAATGACACCAACCGGACCGATCGGTTGACGTAAGCTGTAATTCAAATGCTCATCTGCTGGTAGCGATATTCCGTCTCGCGCGTTGGCAGCCATATCAGCGAAGAACCGAAAGTTTTCAGCACCCCTTATTGCTGCTTTGCTCATAAAACGTATCGCCTGACCGGTGTCGTAGCTTTCTATGAGCGCAATTTCACGCGCGTTTTCTTCAATCCCGTCGGCAACTTTGTGCAGCAGCTTGCGTCTTGCACTGCCAGACAGCGCCGCCCATGACGGGAAAGCGGCCTGCGCAGCACAACAGGCGCTGTCGATGTCAGCCGCATCACCCGCAGCCACACTGCCCAGGTGAGAGCCGTCTATCGGCGTCGTATTGTCGAAGGTGGTACCTGACTGCCCTAGCGTTCGCTGGCCACCAATAAAATGTCCGAGCGTCTCACGCTGAAAGCGGCTAACAGAAGACTCGACCTCCGCCAGGTTTTTATCAAGATCAGTCATTAAATTATATTTAACATGTTAAACATATAATTCTGCTATCTTAGCTCAACCACACAATCCAGACAAACTATGCAATTAAGACCGATACAGGAAAGTCTTCCAATGCGTCTGCTACAAGCACGCGAAGCAGTTATGTATCACTTCCGATCGATGCTGCGGGCGCATGGCCTGACGGAACAGCAATGGCGCGTCATCAGAGTCCTCGCCGCAGAAGGCGAGCTGGACACCGGTGAGCTTGCAGAGCATTCATTCCTGCTGGGCCCCAGCCTGACAAGAATTCTACAGGCACTCGAAGCAGACAACCTTATCCTGCGCAACCCCGACAAAACTGACCAGCGACGATATCGCATCTCGTTAAGTCAATCAGGCAATGCGCGCTATCATAAAGTCAGCCCCGATTCGGAAGCATTATACCAGAGGCTGGAACAAGCGTTCGGCAAGGATAAGCTCGCAACACTGTATGGCCTTTTGGAAGAACTATCAGTGTCCGCAGAAGCCCTGTAGAAAAGAGAGGCACAGATGCTTACAGACCATCAAATTATGGCAGCCGCAAAACAACTCGATGAAGCCGAGCGAGAACGGTGCCAGACCCGACCCATAACACTCGAACTACCCGATATGGGCATGGACGACGCCTATGCCATTCAAAAAGCCTGGATCGACCTTAAGCTTGCTCGTGGCGCATCGATTAGCGGCTATAAAATAGGGCTCACTTCTAGGGCGATGCAACAAGCCATGAACATCGACACACCTGATTATGGTGTCCTTCTGGATGAAATGGCTTTTAGTGATGGCGCATCGATTACGGCCAGCGAATTTCTTGACCCGCGCATCGAGGCGGAATTTGGGTTTGTCATGAAAAAGCCGCTCTACGGAGAAGACGTTTCGCTGGCGGCTGTCCTCGACGCGACGGACTATGTTGTGCCCGCACTCGAACTTATTTCCGCGCGCAGTACCAGAACCGATCCGGAAACCGGTTATACCCGCAATGTATTTGACACCATCGCGGACAACGCGGCCAATGCAGGCTATATCTGTGGTGACACACAAATTGACCCACTCGAAGTAGACCTCCGTTACGCCGGGGCCTTACTCTATGTCGATGGCAGTATCGAAGAAAGCGGTCTTGGTGGCGCGGTCATGGAGCACCCTGGACATGGTATACGCTGGGTTTGTAAGCGATTCGCACCCCATGGAATCGGGCTGGAACCCGGCCAGTTTGTTCTATCCGGTTCTTTCACCCGACCCGTGGCAGTCCAGGCTGGCACAAATATCCGTGCCGACTATGGTGAACAGGGAGAGATTAATGTTCAGTTCATATAGTCAACACAACCCATAAAACCCCATACCCTATAGGTATGCGGCCGTCGATTATCTGAATAATGGTGGGTCGTCAGGGATTCGAACCCTGGACCAACGGGTTAAAAGCCCGGTGCTCTACCAACTGAGCTAACGACCCATAGCGGGAGCAGTGCCGTACACTGCAAATTTGAGCGGCGCATTGTAGGCAAGCACCCCAGCTGATACAAGTTCATTTGTAACACGTTGGATCGACCATCCCGGCCGCTCTAAACCCTTCCGCTCGGATCCGACAGCTGTCGCATAGGCCACACCCACGCCCCTCTGAATCGGCCTGATAACAGGAGACTGTTTGCGCATAATCCACGCCCAGTTCCACACCCATCTGAATAATCCCTGCCTTTGTCATGTCAATAAGCGGTGTATGTATCCGAATACGCTGACCTTCTACACCTATCTTGGTCGCAAGGTTAGCCATTTCCTCGTAGGCTCGAATGAATTCGGGCCGACAATCCGGATAGCCTGAATAATCGACCGCGTTCACACCAATGAAAATGTCGTGCGCATCGAGCGTTTCTGCATAGGCGAGTCCTAGCGAAAGAAAGATCGTGTTACGCGCCGGGACATAAGTAACCGGAATGCCTTGCGTACTCTCCGTCGGCACCGAGATATCATCGTCGGTTAACGCGGATCCACCGAACTGCCTCAGATCAATCGCTATAGTCTGATGGCTCTGTACGCCCTGCTGCTGTGCGACCTTTTCTGCCGCGAGCAGCTCCGATCTGTGTCGCTGCCCATAGTCGAAGGATAGCGCATGACAAATAAAACCCTCCTGTCGGGCGATCGCGAGAACCGTGGCGGAGTCCAGTCCACCCGATATCAGTACAACGGCATGATGCGGCATCAGTTTCTCAGTGCCCTGGCACGTCGCCCCAAAGGAGTTTGTGCAATTGCAGTTGCACGCGTACCGGCAGTCGATCCTCCACCACCCAGTTGCCAATATCAACTGGGGCGATCTGATCGAAGCTGGGCGAAAAAAAGACGTCCGCGACCCGTTCGGTAAGACCATACTCCTGGCATTTCAATTTCGCCCATTCATAATCCGATCGACTACAGATGACGAATTTAATCTGGTCCTGCTGATTGAGCATCGCTAAGTTCTCCCACAGATTTCGATGGACTTCCTTAGAGTCCGGCGTTTTTAAATCCACTACCCGCACGACGCGTTGATCGACCTCTGCTATCGACAGCGCGCCGCTGGTCTCGAGACTGACACGAAATTCACGGTCACATAACTCGGACATCAGAGGATGTACATTTGCTTGTGCAAGGGGCTCACCGCCCGTCACCGTCACGTGCTTAACCCCAAATTCTTCAACCTGTCGGATGATCACCTCAAGGCTCATCAACTTGCCGCCGGAAAAGGCATAGGCAGTGTCACAGTACTGACATCGTAAGGGACAGCCCGTGAGTCGTACAAACACGGTCAACAACCCCACAGTATTCGATTCCCCCTGCAGGGATAGAAAGATCTCTGTGATTCTCAGTGTTTGACTTAGATCAGTGGTTGCAGCCACGACGGGGGTACTTACATCTCCGCCACGTATTGACTGGCAAGACCCGCCGCAGAACTTGAGGGGTGCTCTCGCTGTACACGACCTAAGAAACGTTCGGCAGCTTCATTGTCACCCAGCGTATTGTAAACAACACCGAGTTTGTACATGGCATCCGGCGCTTTCTGATGATCAGGATAAAGATTCACCACCTGCATGAAAGACTGTCTGGCAAGCTCAGCATCCTGTTTACCCACCAGAAAAATCTCACCAATCCAGTAAAACGCATTGGGCGTATACTGCCCGTTTGGATAGTCCTCAATCAGTCGTTGAAAGGCGGCCAACGACTCATCAAACCTCTGCGCCCGCATACCGTCAAAGGCAAACCGGTAGGCATCTCGTTCCGTACGCGCTTCTCCAGTGGCAGGACCTATAGCAACACCTGGTGGATCGCCTTCGTCTGTACCCACCGTGCCCTCAAGTGCGGCATCGGGAAGCCCCTCTGTGGAAAACGTGACAATCCGCCGATCAAGATCGAGGTATTGCTCCTTCTGCTCTCGCTGTAGCCTTTTTACCTGGTGATCCTGCCGTTCGACCAGTCCACGCAATTCCTGAACCTCCTGCTGCAGGATTTGCATTTGTCGAAACAGCATAGACAGGCCACCGCCAGCAACCGGATTATTCTGCATGGCCAATCCAGACTCAGTAATCTCCGCAGGTGTTGGCTCAATCGTCACTGGTTGCTTGTCAGGTTCTATCGTGGGCGGTATGTCCAGGTTGCTCGCACGGCGCGTCGATTCAGGTAAGCGGCGAACTGGTTCCTGGGTAAGCGTTTGCGTTATAGGTTCATCAACACGGTTTTCTTCCGTGGATTCTTCTACCGGAACGGCCGCATAGCTGGCCAAACAAAAGTGCGCGACGAACGCCGCGCACACGATCGAAACAAACGGCTTGTCCAACCAGGATACCTTAACGGTAGCTGACTACCGCGCGCCGATTGCGCGCCCAAGCCGATTCGTTGTGACCAGGATCATCTGGTTGTTCTTCGCCATAGCTCACACTTTCGATCCGTCGGGACGAAACGCCCGCTGAAATCAGAAAGGTACGGATAGCATCCGAACGTCGCTCGCCCAGGGCGAGGTTGTACTCACGGGTGCCCCGCTCGTCGCAATGACCTTCGATCAGTACGCTGTGATCACTGTTACGCCGAAGTATCTGCGCATGCAGCTCAAGGGCAGCAAGATCAGCCGCACGCAGAACCGACTTGTCATAGTCGAAGTAAAAGGTGCGTGAGAGCGGATTTCCGCTGGCGTCAATTGGATCGCCTCTGTCATTGAAATCCTGCGGTCCTGATTCGACTTCCTGTATCGGTGCCTGCACGACAGGTGCCTCGTCAACCGGTTCGGGCGGCGGGGTCGGCTCCTGCGTACCAGTGCTCGAACAACCGGCGACTATGAATGCTGCCGCGATCAAACCGATCAGGCGCCTGAAGCGGGGCTTTTGCTCATCTATGTACATCGTTTCTCCTGGTTCTGCTGCTTCGCTCTTTTTTCATCCTGCTGTCACTCAGGTTGTTGATCTAGCTTTCAGCTCGCCCAACTTATCACGAATCAGAATTTTTTTTAATCAGCTTATTAGCAAACCAATAATATTTTGCGCACGCCGGCCTGCTATCTTCCACTTGCCCCTGACATCGTTGTCGAGCACGAGGCCACCGAACAACTAACCTCTAGTCCAAGAATGGCGACCACGCTGGCTCCCTTACGTCCCCTACAGATGACGGCAAGCGATACTTTACCCGGCCATCAATCGACACAACCCCTAGTATACCGCGTCCCTGATCCTGAGTTGCATAGATCAACATAGTCCCATTCGGTGCCAGCGATGGAGACTCATCCAGCGAAGTCTGCGTCAGGACCTGCAAATTGTCGCGTTCTAAGTCCTGCCACGCAATATGAAATACGCCATTCTTACGATGCACAAATACAAGATGCTTGCCGTCTGGCATCAACCTGGCCCGAGCATTGTAATTGCCATTGAACGTTAATCGTTCAAGAAAATTGGTTGCAAGTTCAAGCTGATAGATTTGCGGTCCTCCAGGTCGATCCGACGTGAATATGATGTGGCGCCCATCCGGAGACCAGCTCGGTTCAGTATCTATCGCATGGTGGCGCGTAATCTGTCGAAGTGACCGGCTGGCAAGGTCCATAACGAAAATCTCAGGGTCGCCATCCTTTGACAAAACCATCGCCATTTGGCTGCCGTCGGGGGAAAAGACCGGCGATCCGTTCAAGCCTGAAAAGTTAGTCAGCCGCTCCCTGTAATTGCCATTCACATCCTGTATCACAATTGATGGTCTGCCTGTCTCAAAAGTTACGTAAGCAACTCGTTTCCCATCAGGTGCCCAACTGGCAGATAGGATGGGCGCGCGCGACGCCAGCAATGTGCGTGATCGCTCACCGTCTGAGTCTGCAATCTCAAGTCGATACGTTGCCGCTGATGTCCCTACGTTCTGCGCCAGCACATACATGATCTTTGTCGAGAACGCACCACGTATACCGGTGACTTCCTCGTATACTGCATCTGAAATGCGGTGTGCCAACTCCCGCCATTGACCAAGCGTGATGTTGTATTTTCTAACGAGCAGCTGCCTTTCGTTGGGTACGTCATACATCTCAAAGCCGATTTCCCAACGGCCATCTTCTGCTGCTTGTACAGTTCCTATAACGAGATACTGTACTTTAAGAATTCGCCAGTCACGGAAGAAAACCTGCTGGCGATTGCTTGGATGTGAGAGCATGTTTTCCGCATCAAGGGGATCGAACTGGCCGCTACGTGCCAGATCAAAACTGACTATGTCGTTTATACCCGCTTCAGTCTGCAGGTTACCCATGACTTTAAACGGCGTAATTGCAATCCGTATCGGGTCATCAACACCCGAATCGATGACAATCGTATCGAGGGTCGAAGCGCTGGCCTGTAAAGATACAAGCGCCGCGATGCATGCTCGCAATATAAACCAGAACCTTCGCACTAAGGGCCTCCGCAACAATTTACCTGAGCAGATCTTCAGGTTGAAACAATAAATAAAAACGACGGAAATGCATTTCAAACAGGTTGTTCTCTTCGGGCACTTCGAATCGTGTGGCCTGACGAACCGCATGTTCTGCAGACCTGTCAAATGCAACATTGCCGGAAGAGTCGACGATGGTGACACCGATGACCTCACCGGTCGGAATGAGTTCAACCTGAAGCCTCGTGCTCATACCAGTACGTGCACTCGGTGGGCGAGACCAGTTTGCGCGTACCAGATCGTAGATTGCTGCGTGATACGAACGCACAACGATTTCGTCAGAACCTGTCTGTAAGTCCACGCTTTCAGCAGCGATTGCTTCCTGCATCGAAGACTCCGCTAATTCACTCAAACGCGCAAGGCGCGCCAGCCTTTCCTGTTCTTTACGCGCCTGTTCGGCTTGTTTCTTTTCTATTTCTGCACGCTCGCGCTCAGCCCGTTGTTGTTCAGCTCGTTTCTTCGCTGATTTCTCTGCTGCCGCTTTTTCCTGAGCCGCCTTGGTACGCGCCGCCTGTTGCCGCTGTTCCGCCCGCCGTATCGCAGCCAGATCAACTTTTGGTTTTTGCGGTTCAACCACTAATAGATTGGCCATCACAGTTTGCGGCTTAATCACGTTGAGGACATCTTTTTCCGGATTCCACCCACGATACAAAGACCATGTAGCAGCAGCATGTAATGCAACCGCCAACATCAGTGGCAAGCTGTAATTTCTAAGCGCATAAAGCAAATTCAGGACTCAATCTGAGGTGGGTCGGTAATCAACCCCACGCTCTTAGCTCCAGCTTTTTGCAGCACTGTCATCACTTTGACGACCTCACCATAATCAAGACTGTGGTCCGCCTTGATGTAAACCGGCACATCCGATCTCGCTCTGAGGATCTTGCCCGCCTGATCCCGCAAAGAAAATACGGTGACTCGAGTGCCTTCATCTTCCGCGTCCTGCATGCCAAGGTTCATAAAAATTGCCCCATCTTCGCGCATCGACACCACCAGCGGATCATCGTTTGTATCCTTGATGGGTTCTGACGGCGCCTGGGGTAGATTCACCACAACACCTTGCGTGAGCAGCGGTGCAGTCGCCATAAAGATGACCAACAAGACCAACATAACGTCAATATAGGGCACCACATTGATCTCAGACATGGGTTTGCGTCGATGAGCCATAGGAATGTTCTCAGAGATGTATCAGGGTTCGTTAACTTTACTGTGTGCCGCGCGATGTAAGATGGTTGTCAATTCGTCAGAAAAAGCCTCGTAACGCTTCATCAGAACTTCAACCCGCGCGCTAAAGCGATTATACCCAATCACCGCGGGTATCGCCGCGAAAAGACCCATTGCCGTTGCAACTAACGCTTCGGATATGCCGGGTGCCACTGAAGCAAGCGTCGCTTGGCTCATATTTGCCAGAGAACGGAAAGAGTTCATGATGCCCCATACGGTGCCGAAGAGCCCTACATACGGGCTCGTTGAACCGACGGTTGCTAGAAATGGCAGGTGAGTTTCCAAACGGCTCTCTTCCCGGGTCACGGCCACTCGCATAGCTCTTTGCACGCCTTGCATAATCGCTTCGGCATCTGCACCAGCCTGGTCCGACAATCGAGTGAACTCGCGAAATCCTCCCACAAACACGCTTTCAATACCGTTAAGATTCTCTTCCTGGTCAAGTTCGGAAGAGAACTTTCTCAGATCTATACCCGACCAGAAATGCTCTTCAAATGCATTGATTTCGGCCAATGCTGTACGCAAAAAAAACCAACGTTGAAAGATCATCATCCATGATGCGACCGAGGCAAGAACGAGGATCACCATCACGGCCTGAACCAACACACTTGCATTTGCAATCAACTCAAATATTGAAATCTGTTCCGTCATTTTCTCCTGATCCTATTTTCCGAGGTCCAGACGGGACTGGTTTGCTGGGTCCTGCGCAGGCGGCTTAAGCCCCAGATGTTCGTAGCAGCGAGGCGTCGCCACACGCCCGCGTGGCGTACGCATCAGATAGCCCTGCTGAATCAGATAGGGTTCGATAACATCTTCGATCGTATCCTTTTCTTCACTGATGGACGCAGACAGCGCATCCAGACCCACCGGCCCACCCCCGAAATTGTCGATAATCGTTGAAAGTAATCGACGGTCCATCGGGTCGAAGCCTTCTTTGTCCACTTTCAGCATATTGAGCGCCTCATCCGCAATGGAGATGGAGATCTTGCCGTCTGCTTTTACCTCAGCGTAATCCCGTACACGCCGTAACAGTCGATTGGCAATTCTCGGTGTCCCCCGGCTACGGTTGGCAACCTCTGATGCACCGGCTGTATCACAAACCAATTTGAGCTTCTTCGCGGACTGGATGACGATTTCGGTCAACTCTTTGACCGAGTAAAACTCCAGGCGTTGGACGATCCCAAAACGATCACGTAAAGGACTTGTCAGCAACCCTGCCCGTGTCGTCGCCCCCACCAATGTGAAAGGCGGTAGATCCACCTTTAGTGAACGCGCGGCCGGTCCTTCACCGATTAAAATATCCAGCTGATAGTCTTCCATTGCTGGATAGAGAATTTCTTCAACAACCGGACTTAGGCGGTGGATTTCATCGATAAACAGCACATCCCCTTCATCCAGATTCGTCAGCATCGCCGCCAAATCGCCTGGCTTTTCCATCACCGGCCCCGACGTGGATTTGATCGCAACCCCCATTTCAGCGGCGACGATATGCGCAAGCGTTGTTTTACCGAGACCAGGTGGACCGAATATCAATGTGTGATCGAGCGCCTCCTGCCTGCCCCGGGCAGCCTGGATGAAGATCTGCATCTGCTCTTTGACAGCATGCTGGCCGATGTACTCGCTGAGCGTGTGGGGTCGCAAAGCATGCTCGTGGCGTATTTCCCCAGATTCCGGCTTGGCAGCAATCAAACGATCAGGCTCCAGCATCAGTCTGCCCCCCGGCATTGTCCCGCTGTCCAGCAATAGATCTGAGTGACAATCTGATCATATCTTCCACCGTCAACTCGCCTTCGCTGCGCGCCATCACCGCCGCGATCATACGGCTGGCATCCACAGGTTTATAGCCCAGTGCTATCAGTGCATTTTCTGCCTCTCGGACGGGCAGGTCACCCTGTTTTTCAACATCAACAGCCGCAAGCGACACACCACTTGCTTCGCTGAGATCATCTAACCTGTTTTTCAGCTCCAGCAAGAGCCGCTCTGCGGTTTTTTTGCCAATCCCAGGCACGCGTGTAAGCATCGAAATGTCTTCAGTGCGCACCGCCATCGCAAGTGTCGCTACATCAAGAGAAGAAAGAAGGGAAAGCGCGAGTTTGGGACCAACCCCATTTATCTTGATGAACCCCCTGAACAAATCTCTCTCAGAGGCAGTCGAAAAACCGAAGAGTAACTGTGCATCTTCACGTACAACAAAATGGGTATAGAGTGTAAGCGACTGCCCCGTTTGCGGCGCCTTCTCCAACACACTGGCGGCCACCTCCACCTCATAACCAACACCACTCACGTCGACTAAAACGTCATTGCCCTTGATTTCGAGCAAACTGCCTCTAAGTCGTCCGATCAACCGGGATATCCATACTAGATTTGGGATGCAGTATTGACATGGCAGAGCGCGATGGCAAGTGCATCCGCCGCATCGGCCTGAGGCATGCCACTAAGGTCCAGTATAATCTGCACCATATGTTGCACCTGCTCCTTACTTGCCCGACCCGTACCGACCACGTTTTTTTTGACGGAACGGGCAGCATATTCAAACACTTCAAGGTTGTGATGCACCCCGGCCGCAATGGCCACACCCCGCGCCTGACCTAATATGAGCGCCGACTTGGCATTCTTGCTGACAAACACTTCTTCAATGGCAAGCGCATCCGGCTGGTACGTCATGATGACTTCGCTCACGCCCCGATAGATCTCGGCTAGACGCTCGGGCATAGAGAGTTTAACCACGTTGATGCAGCCACTGCCAAGGTAGGTTGGCCGATTGCCGCTGGCATCGATCACCCCATAACCTGTGCGCCGTGATCCCGGGTCAATGCCCAGGACGATTCGACTACTCACCGGGCAGCCATGTCATGCAGATGATTCGTACGCGCTATTCGGAAAATCACCGTTGCTGTAAACCTCCTGGACATCGTCCAGTTCTTCTAGTGCGTCTATGAGCCTCATCACTTTCTGAGCCGTGTTTTCATCACAGTCGGTTGTTGTCGATGCCACCATTGTGACTTCTGCATGATCCGCTTCTGCGCCAGCATCTTTCAGCGCAGCGACTACATCGCCCAGTGACTCCCAGGGTGTCGTCACCGATATAGCCCCATCTTCTTCGGAATCGATATCCTCTGCACCCGCGTCGAGACAGACGTCCATCACTGTCTCTTCATCCGCCCCAGGCGCAAAGTTAATCATGCCCTGTCGGGTAAAAAGGTAGGCAACCGAGCCATCCGTACCAAGATTGCCGCCAAATTTGTTGAATGCGTAACGCACTTCAGCGACTGTGCGATTGCGATTGTCAGTCATCGCCTCTACCAGAATTGCGACACCTCCGGGTCCATAGCCTTCATAGGTCAACTCCTCGACGTCCGAACCGTCTCCATCACCCGCACCCCGCTGCACCGCACGATCAATGGTGTCTTTCGGCATGTTCGCCGCCAAAGCTTTATCAACTGCCGCACGCAGACGCGGGTTGTCATTGATATCACCACCGCCCATACGCGCTCCGACGGTAATCTCGCGGATCAATTTGGTATAGAGTTTTCCTCGCTTTTTATCCTGAGCGGCCTTTCGGTGTTTGATATTGGCCCATTTACTGTGTCCTGCCATGCGCTCGATCTCCTCGTTTGCGTCCTTCTCAGGACACGAACTAGCTGGCCCCACCCCGCAACCTGATGTGAAGGTCACGTAGCTGGTGCTCATCCACCTCATTCGGCGCCTCCATCATCAGACATGCTGCCGTTTGCGTTTTAGGAAACGCAATGACCTCGCGTATCGAGCGACTGTCCGTCATCAGCATCACTAATCTATCCAGCCCCAGGGCGATGCCTCCGTGCGGTGGGCAACCAAATTGCAGCGCTTCGAGCAAAAAACCGAATTTAATTTGCGCTTCCTGACCCATTTTCAACGCTTCGAACACTGACGCCTGCATCTTCTGATCATGAATCCGTAAGCTGCCACCACCCAGCTCATAGCCGTTGATAACGACATCATACGCTGCGGCTCTGGCTGCAAGTGGATCGTCAAGCAACGCTTGTGGGGTACAGGTCGGCTGCGTGAAAGGATGATGCTCTGCCCCCAGAGTGCCATCGGCACCTTCAGCAAACATCGGCCAGTCCACCACCCAACAAGGCGCGAAGCCTTTTTCAACAAGTCCGAGTGCGGTGCCCAGCTCGTTACGCAGAGCGCCCATGGCGTCGTTTACAATCGAGGTTTTGTCAGCGCCGAAGAAGACCAGGTCGCCATTTTCTGCACCGACACGCGTCAGCACCTCGCCCGTAACTTCGGGGGTAAGAAATTTGAGAATCGGCGATTGTAGACCATCCTCACCTGCAGCCAGATCGTTGACCTTTATATAGGCAAGGCCCTTGGCCCCATATCGACCCACAAATTCCGTGTAGTCATCGATCACCCTGCGTGACAGTGATCCACCGCCGGGTGCGCGCAATGCCACAACACGCCCATGGGGATCGTTGGCCGGGCCGTTGAACACCTTAAATTCCACGTTTGCCATGAGGTCCGCCAGATCGACAAGCTTAAGCGGGTTTCTTAGATCCGGTCGGTCGCTGCCAAAATCGCGCATGGCCTCGCCCCAGCTGAGCACCGGAAAATCAGCCAGGTTGATATCTAACACATCGGAAAAGATACCTTTGAGCATACCTTCTGTCAGGTCCATCACTTCCTGCTGTGATACGAATGACGCCTCGATGTCGATTTGGGTAAATTCCGGTTGACGATCGGCACGCAGATCCTCATCCCGATAACACCGGGCGATCTGATAATAGCGGTCCATCCCCGACATCATAAGCAGTTGCTTATATATCTGCGGGGATTGAGGGAGCGCAAAAAACTGGCCGGGGTGGGTTCGGCTTGGAACCAGGTAGTCGCGCGCACCTTCCGGGGTAGCACGCGATAACGTGGGTGTTTCGACTTCCCAAAAACCGTTTTCTTCGAGATAACGCCTTGTCAAACTGGAAATCATGGCGCGCATCTGCATTTTGCTCTGCATTTCAGGTCGGCGCAGATCCATGTAGCGGAAGCGCAGACGTACATCTTCCCCGGCATCTGAATATTCATCCAGCTGAAAAGGCGGTGTCTCAGAAGCATTCAGAATTTCGAGATCAGCGCCAAGCACCTCGACCTCTCCCGTCGCCATATCTGGATTTACCGTACCATCAGGCCGCGGCCTGACCTTGCCTTTGGCCAGCAAAACAAATTCATTGCGCACCCTGTCAGCCGTCTGAAAACTCACATCAGTATCCGGATCGTAGACGACCTGCACAATACCCGTACGGTCACGTATATCGAGGAAGATCACGCCTCCATGATCCCGGCGTCGATGTACCCAACCGCATACCGCGACGGCTTCACCAACGTGCGCAACATTCAGTTCACCACAATAGTGACTGCGCATTATTCTCCCTTGCTGATTAAAGTTCGATCGAAGTTCGGGAAGTTTATAGGATTCCCACTAGTCTTTGTTTGCGGAAGACGATTTTGAACTACTCGTCGAATCCGACGAAGAACTCGAAGAAGATGACTCCGACGAAGAACTCGTGGAAGAGGTGGATGATCCCGATGAGGAAGAAGATCGCTCCGCTGCAGCCACGTTCTTTTTCTTTCCTGATTTGAAGTCGGTTTCATACCAACCACTGCCTTTCAACCTGAACCCGGCAGCAGACACCTTTTTACGCAGGGCATCCTCCGCACATTCCGGACAGGTGCTTAATTGCGCCTCACTCAGTTTTTGAAATGCTTCCAGTTCGTGGTTACATTTGTCACATACATACTCGTATATCGGCATCTGTCTAGCTAAAGTTCTTCCTTTATTTCTACTGATCCAGCCAGCTCTTGAACGATCCGTCTCGATCTTTATCAATCGCGCCAAAGCGAGCCGCGAATCATCTTAAAAAACCCAGTAAAAATACAGTGATTTTACATACTTTGGTTGCTTGCAAAGGTCTGATAGGCGATGAAGCACGGCATCTCCAAAAGACGCAATCAGTGATCTGAGGGCTGTTTCAGGCAAAAGAGCCAATTGAGATACCCATCGCCCCTTTTTTATGGCTAATATTCTCCCACAAGATAAATAAGCAATATTCAATATGCGCCAAGCCAACCTGCTTCTGCCGACAATGAAGGAAGATCCTGCTGATGCAGATGTTGTCAGCCATAAGCTGATGTTGCGTGCGGGTATCGTCCGCCAACTGGCGAGTGGGCTTTATACCTGGCTGCCACTTGGTTTGCGGGTATTGCGCAAAGTCGAACACATCATTCGCGAAGAGATGAACGCTAGCGGCGCGCAAGAGATCCTAATGCCGGTCGTACAACCGTCAGAGCTGTGGGAAGAATCTGGACGCTGGCCCAAGATGGGGCCAGAGATGCTGCGTTTGCAGGATAGACACGAAAGGGATTTCTGCCTGGGCCCCACCCACGAAGAGGTAGTCACGGACCTTTTTCGTCGCGAGATCCACAGCTACCGACAGCTACCCGTCAACTATTACCAGATTCAGACCAAATTTCGCGACGAACGCAGACCACGTTTCGGTGTCATGCGGGCACGAGAATTCATCATGAAGGACGGATACTCCTTCCACACTGACCAAGTGTCTTTCGATGAGACCTACAATGAGATGTACGACTGCTACACCCGCATATTGACTCGTATGCAACTGGATTTTCGCGCCGTTGAAGCAGACACAGGCAACATGGGTGGGTCTAACTCTCACGAGTTTAACGTCCTGGCCGAATCAGGCGAAGATACCATCGTTTATGCATCCGAAGGGGATTATGCAGCCAATATAGAAAAAGCTGTTTCGGCCGCACCGCCGGCACGACCGGCTGCCACACAACAAAAGACGTTAATTGATACGCCGGATGAAAAAACCATTGACGATCTGTGTAAGCGGCTCAATACCACGGCCGATCAAACCCTCAAAACACTGGTCGTTAAGGGCGAACAAGGACTGATCGCAATCATTCTTCGAGGCGATCACGACCTGAACGTAGTCAAGGCCGAAAAACTGCCGGGCGTGAGTAGCCCGGTGGCACTTGCGCAAGGGGACGAAATCAAAGAGGCCACCGGTGCTGAGATCGGTTCGCTGGGTCCGGTTGACAGCCGGATTCCGTACTTGGTCGACATCGAAGCGGCGGCCCTGGCAGACTTTCCATGCGGAGCCAACATAACAGGCAAACATTACACAGGCGTTAACTGGGAACGCGACTGCGCGTTGAGTAGTGCACAAATCGTGGACGCTCACAACGTCGTCGAAGGCGATCCCGCGCCCAATGGTCAGGGCAAACTTAAATTCCTGCGCGGAATTGAGGTTGGCCACATTTTTCAACTGGGAACGATATACAGTGAAGCCATGAGCGCAGGGGTTCTAGACCAGGAAGGGCAAACGCTTACGCCTTTAATGGGTTGTTACGGCATGGGTGTGACGCGGCTTGTCGCTGCGATCATCGAACAGAATTACGATGACAACGGTATTCTCTGGCCCGAGCCAATTGCCCCATTCAACCTGCACATCATTCCTCTTAACTATCACAAGTCGGCAGATGTACAAAAAGCGGCAGATGATCTGTATGCAGCCTGTCAGAAACAGGGAATTGAAGTGCTCATCGACGACCGCGACGAGCGGCCGGGAATAAAGTTTGCCGATGCGGATCTCATCGGCTTACCTCGGCGCATCGTCATTGGAGATCGAGGGCTCAAAAATGGCGTCGCCGAATACAAACAACGAACAGACGAATCATCCGTAAACATTCCACTGGATAAGGTCATGGAACACCTCACCGGTTGACCTCAATGTTTCGACGGCCCTTCATCTCCCTTTTCATCCTCATTCCCCTGGCATCACCACTGCTTTCGATTGACGCAGACGAACGGCGGGACCCACTTCTGCGAGAACGTCTCGCCGTTGCCATGGCTCACGAGCATGAGGAAATGGACCGCTTTGATGCACGCGTCTGGCTACATATATCTGACCAACGCTTAAGCCGCTACCTAGACTCGCCACAACAAAGACTTAATCTTCTGCACCTGGTGTACCAAGAAGCGGCCCGCCATGGTCTAGATCCCGATCTTGTTCCTGCCGTCATACAAGTCGAGAGCGGCTTCGACCGCTTCGCGGTCTCTTCGGCAGGCGCACAAGGGCTGATGCAGATCATGCCATTCTGGCGGCTCGAAATAGGCCGACCACAAGATAATCTGGCCACAGTCGAAACCAACATACGCTATGGCACAGTCATTCTGGCGCACTATTTCGATGTTGCAAATGGAGACTTGGTCGATGCGCTGGCACGTTACAACGGCAGCCACGGCAGTTTGAGATATCCTGAGCGTGTGGTCAAAGCCTGGCGCACACGCTGGCGAAACAAGACACGGGACGAATTACCACAGCTACAGGCAGGTTGCAGTGATTACGCATTGCAGGCCTGTCGGTATCGTTGACATACAAGGGCACACCAGCGTAGGTCACGTTACCTTCTCAAAGGGCGTGGGCCTGATCTAAATCCCGAGACCGCCCTAGCGACCGATCAGGTTTGTTTGGGTGCATCCTTAGCAGCAAGGATGCTCTGTTCCGTTTGAGGGCCCATCAGTACTCGATGCACTTCTCTGTCGGGATTGATCAGAACGGTTACAGGCAATTGCTCAACATGATCATAATCGTAGTGAAGATAGGGATCTTCAATCAGTGTTGGGAAATCGATCTGCATGCGCGTTATGACATCGTTGAGCTTCTGTCCCTGCATGCCATCCCAATTTACACCCAGCACGATGAGGCCGTGATTCAAACGGCCGGCGTGTAGTTGATTCAGTTCCGGAATTTCATGTCGGCACGGCCCGCACCACTCAGCCCAGTAATTGATTACCAGCCACTGGCCTCGCCACTGCGAAAGTTCGGTATGTGATCCATCCGCAAATTCTACCCGTTGCTCCGTGCCACAACCCGCCATCAACGTGACGCAGAGAAAAAAAACCAATAAAGCCCTCATGATCCGAACACCACATCCAGACTGACCGACATCTCATTAGAACCGAATTGGGCGATTGCAATCAAAGGCCCTACCACCCGCGGCAAATCTTCTATACGTTCGAGACGAGCCAGATCCAGACCATCAGGCAGGTGCTGATAGAGATCCCACAGGGTAATAGTTTTCAGGTTGCGCCCGAGGATCCAGCGCTCATCTTCAGTCTGCGAAAGCAAATTAAACGCCTGAAAAACGCTGAATACTCTTTCGTGCTCGGCTCGATTCAATTTAACGGTGCGATTAATGCGTTCATCGGTCAGTGTTTCCCCGGCAAGATGTGCTTCATGGAAGAGCAGCAAAACCCGTGTCGCCCTGATCATCAGCGGTTCAGGATCTATTTCATCATCACGCGGCAAACCGATACAGCGGACGAAGACAGCACCCACCAAAACCATACTCCATACCAAATAGAGCCACAAAAGGAACAGCGGCAATGCTGCAAACGTGCCATATACAGGCTCATAAATAAATACTCTTGAGCTTTCGGTAAAAATGACAAAGGCCGCCTGAAACACCAGCATGGTGACGACACCACCGCCGAAGGCATGCTTGAAAGGCACATGACAGTTGGGCACGGCATAGTACAGGACCGTAAACCCGCCCACACTCAAAGCAACGGGCAGATATCCAATTAACGTTTCCCGAACCCCTACGGTATCCATTTCGGAAACCATTGGCAGGCCGAGGAGATACAGGCTCGACCATATACCGATAACCACAGATGCCGGTCCTAGGGACAAAACGCCCCAATAAAGCAGAAACCGTTTCAACCCACGCCGCGGCTCGGCAACCTGCCAGATGGTGTTGAAGCTCGCCTCGATGGTCATAAGCATCAGAAAAGAAGTGACGAAAAGAAAAAGAAAGCCTACAAGTGTTAGGTTTTGGGCCCTATCGGCAAATTCTGCCAGTTTCACCTGCAAAACATCCGAGCTGCCTGGCACAAAGTTCTGAAAGATGAAGGTCTGCAGTTGCTCTCCGAGCCCGCTGTATTCGGGGATGAGGGAGAAAAAAGCATAAGTAACCGTCATCAGCGGAACGACCGCGAACAAAGTGGTATACGTGAGCGCGGCAGCTGCATTGAGGCAATCGTGCTCCCAGAACTGGTGCCACACCTGACTTACATACCAGCGCATAACCGATGCACCTCGATGCATCTGACGAATCCACTGCTCAGTTTTTTCCGGCTCATTCACCGGTATACTGTGCCCGAAATTTCCGCGAGCGAGAAGTCCATGTCCGAATTAATCATCTACCACAACCCGCGCTGCTCTAAGTCCCGGCAAACACTTGCCATTCTTAACGATGAGGGCATCACGCCGACAATTGTGGAATACCTCAATACCCCACCGGACGCAGAAACCTTGCAATCAATTCTCAGTATGCTCCAACGCAGCCCACGCGAGTTGATGCGGACCAAGGAAGATGTGTACACAGAAAACAACCTCGCAGACCCAGCTCTGTCCGAAGCCGATCTCATCCAGGCCATGATCGATCATCCTATTCTTATCGAACGCCCCATCGTCGTACGGGATGGGCGCGCGATAATCGGTCGTCCGCCTGAAAATGTAAGGGCGCTCATCTAAGCAATGCCTTCTCATCCTTACATCCTAATACTTTACTACTCGGGATCGGGCGGAACGAAAAATCTAGCCTTACACATCGCTCGCGGGGTCGATCAGGTCGATGGCATCGAGCCACAGATACGTACGGTTCCTGATGTCTCTACGACGACACAACGCACCCAACCACCAGTTCCCGACGAAGGTGCAATTTACTGCAGCAAGGAAGAACTGGCCGGTTGCGCCGGGCTTGCGCTCGGCAGCGCAACGCGCTTCGGCAATATCGCAGCACCCCTGAAGTACTTTCTCGACACCACCGCTGATCTATGGACAACCCGGTCACTTGCGGACAAACCAGCAGCCGTCTTCGCCTCGAGCAATTCACTGCACGGGGGGCAGGAATCAACCCTCCTCACGATGATGGTGCCACTGTTCCATCATGGGATGATCCTTCAAGGGTTGCCATACTCTGAGCCTGCCTTAAACCAGACCAAGACAGGAGGCACGCCCTATGGGGTCACCCATGTCGGTCACAGCGGACCTGATCTCTCAACACATGAAAGCGATCTGGCAGTGGCGGTTGGCAGACGCCTGGCACAAGCCGCGTTAAAGCTAGCGGTGCACTGATGCAGCATTGGCGACTCTCAAGCTACATCTGTCTCAGCTCAATTCTCGTATTAACGGGCCTGCGCCAGTTTTATGTATCACCGCTCGAAGATACCATGGCAAATACCCTCTGGTTCTTTATCCAGGTGACCCCACTCATACTTCCGCTATCAGGCTTGCTAAAGAACTCGATCCGCTCGACATTACTAATCAGTTTGGCCTCACTGTTATATTTCATGCATGGTGTCGTTAAAGTGTATGAAGGAAGCGGGGTCGTCATAGGCGGATTTGAGATTGTCTTTGCGCTCGGACTCTGTGTATCTACTTCATTCCTCGTACGTGGTCTCCGTGAAGCGGATAGCCTCACTTCAATCCCGCCCCAAAAAGGTCATATCCCACTTTGATACCGATGGCCTGACCGACAACATCCCGGACATACAAGGGGCTATTCCCTCCCCGATATAAGACCATGACATCGGCACTAAATTGACGATGTATTTCCGAAAAATGGGCGCGCAGGTGATTGATTTCAGTGCACGGTGGGGGGCGGTTCTTCTTCACGAACAGCCGATCCATCCTCATCCATACTCTGTACAGCATACCGACGGGTGGTGATCTCACCTGACACCATCTCTGGCAATTCTTTTAAGAAAACATCCATGTGTTCAGTTTGGAAATGACCCATCAACGCTTCCATATTCTCCCATTCCTGGAAAAGCATCAGCGTATTGGGGTCGGAGAGTCCCAGGTAGAAGTCGTAGGAGATGCAGCCAAATTCACCTCTGGTTGCCTCGGCCATATCGCGGGCAAGTTCCAGCATGCGATCACGGCGGTCCGGACGTATGGGGATAGTGCCAAGGACGATAATCACATTAGGACCCGATAATTCCTTCGGCGGTAAACCGATCCTGAATCTCGTCAATGATCTGGGGATCATCGATGGTCGAAGGTACCGTATACGACTCGCCGTCGACCATTTTACGCATAACTTGTCGGAGTATTTTCCCGGATCGCGTCTTTGGCAATCGGGATACGACAATCGCACGTTTGAAATTAGCAATCCCACCAACGTTGTCGCGGACCATTTGCACAAGCTCCGCCTGTAACTGCTGACCATCGATGTTCAGGCCATCCTTGATCAGCATCAGTCCCATGGGGACTTGGCCTTTGTCCGCGTCAGCAATACCAATAACTGCACATTCAGCCACCGCCGGATGCGAAGCGACCACCTCTTCGATCTGCCCCGTTGAAAGCCTGTGTCCAGCAACATTTATCACATCATCGATCCGACCCATGACGTAAACATAGCCATCCTCATCGCGATAACCACCGTCTCCAGTCAGGTAGAAACCTGGGTATTGTTTGAAATAGCTGTTGATAAAACGTTCATGGTCACCCCATACCGTTGGGAATGCGCTCGGCGGCAACGGTTCCTTGATCACAATCGCACCCTCCTGGCCCGGTCCGAGTTCCCGACCCTGTTCATCAAACACGCGCAAGTCATATCCAGGGGCCGGTAGAGTCGGTGACCCTGCCTTGGTTTCAAGCAGCTCCACGCCGGCCATGTTTGTACAGATCGACCACCCGGTTTCGGTCTGCCACCAATGATCAATTACAGGTATGCCTGGCAAATTTTCTTTCAGCCAATGGTAGGTAGGCGGGTCAAGCCTTTCTCCGGCTACAAACTGATATTTTAGTGACGAGATGTCGTACTGTGCCTTGAGGGTACAGTCAGGGTCCTCCTTTTTGATTGCCCGATATGCAGTCGGTGCAACAAAAAAACTCTTCACCCGATGATCTGAGATGACGCGCCAGAAAGCGCCAGCATCCGGCGTGCGTACAGGTTTGCCTTCATAAAGAATCGTTGTGCAACCTTTAAACAGCGGCCCATAAACAATGTAGGAATGACCAACAACCCAACCCACATCCGACGCCGCCCAATAGACATCACCGACATCGACCCCATAAATCGAGGACATGCTGTATTCGAGGGCTACCGCATGCCCACCGTTGTCGCGAACCACCCCTTTTGGTTTGCCTGTCGTACCAGATGTATAAAGGATGTACAGCGGGTCCGTTGCCGATACGGCCACGCAAGCAGCAGGTTCAGACGCTTCCACCCAGGCATGCCAATCCAGATCACGCGCCTGATCCATATCTGCAACACATTGAGGCCGCTGCAGCACAACTGTGTTGTCTGGTTTGTGTTTACTTAATCTTATCGCCTCGTCCAAAAGTGGCTTGTAGGCAATGACCCGGTCGAACTCGATCCCGCAGGAGGCCGACAGAATGACCTTAGGTGTGGCATCGTCAATGCGGGTGGCCAACTCCGGTGCAGCAAATCCGCCAAATACCACTGAGTGAATTGCGCCTAAGCGCGCACAGGCAAGCATCGCCACCACCGTCTCCGGTACCATGGGCATATAGATGACGACACGGTCACCTTTTTCAACCCCGAGTGACCGTAACCCCCCTGCTACGCTCGCTGTCCATTCCGTCAATTGTGCAAACGTAAATTCTTGCACCTGCCCTGTTGCCGGGGAGTCGTAAATGAGGGCCACCTGATCCCCGCGACCCGCTGCCACATGCTGATCTAGCGCTATATAGGCAGAATTAAGTTCGCCATCAGCAAACCACCTCCAGGCTCCGTTTTCATCCTGACTTAAGGCTTTTGTTGGCTTTTTCAGCCAAGGAATTTTTTCCGCCTGCTCGAGCCAGAATCCCTCCGGATCGGTGAGGGAGCGCTGGTAAAGTTCAGCGTAGCCCACGTTAGTTAACCTTTATCCCAGCGCCTTGAGCAGTCTGGTGACTCGAGCTTTTTTCGGACACATACCCATCAGATCCTTGTAGACCCTGGTTCGTTTGCTGATTAGTTTGTGACGACAGTAAAAATTAACGGCCTTCTCCCACGCATGGTCAATATCGTGTCTATTGATGGAAACGGTGGTGTTGACAATTTTACCCGTTTCTCGAGACATGACACCGACCTGGAATACAGGTGTCATCGTACCGCTCTTTTCTTTCTTGAGGCGACACAGAATGCCTTTGACCTGGCCCGATGCGTCGAGCCGAATCTTCTTGTCCGCTTTATTTTTTGCCTTTGATTGAATGTCCGAGAGGTCCGTATCACGCGCTTCGGCAACCGCTTTGACCGCTGCTCGCCTGGCTCCCCGCAGGCGCTTGCCATCTTCTTTAAGAGAGAAGTATTCCTGATAGGTTTTACCTTCGATTTGTCGCCGTACACGAAATCCGTGAAACCGGGGGTTATCTAACAACTCAACACTCATGTAACAAGTTTCTCCTATCCTTATAGATAATTTTCTAGATGTCTCTAGGCTCGAACAGCGATACGGCTATGAGGCGATGACCCCGCCTTCCTTTAGCGTGCCAATTTCATCCGCGCTAAACCCGTAATCCTGGAGCACAGACAACGTGTCCTCTCCTGGCGTTCTAGCTCCGTGTGAAATTTCTGCAGTAGTGCGTGAAAACCTGGGGGCCGGAGCCTGTTGCATCACGCCGTCCACCTCTAGGAAACTGTTTCTTGCTTTGTTGTGAGGATGATCGGGTGCTTCAATAATCGAGAGCACCGGGGCAAAGCAAACGTCTGTGCCCTCCATGATTTCGCACCATTCTGCCTGGGATTTGCTCTTAAACACTTCCGCAAGGTCAGCCTTCAGCGCCGGCCACTGGCTAGCATCCATCTGATTGGCATATTTGTCTTCGGCTAAACCGGCTTTCTCCTTAAGCAAGGCATAAAACTGAGGCTCGATAGAACCGATGCAGATGGCTTTACCATCAGCCGTTTCGTAGGCGTCATAAAAGTGCGCACCCCCATCGAGCATGTTCGTCCCACGCTGATCGCTGAAGCCGCCCCCTGCCGCAAACGAGAAGAACATAGCCATCAAGGCAGCGCTACCATCGACCATCGCAGCATCGATCACCTGGCCCTCTCCTGACCTTGCAGCTTCAAGCAGTCCACACACCATGCCGAACGCCAACAACATTCCACCACCGCCAAAATCACCAACCAGGTTCAGGGGTGGTACAGGCCGTTCACCGACTCGACCGATTGCATGGAGTGCTCCCGCGAGCCCAATGTAATTGATGTCGTGTCCCGCAGCTTGGGCCAATGGGCCTTCCTGACCCCAACCCGTCATGCGCCCATACACGAGCTTGGGATTGCGCGCCATGCATTCATCCGGACCAAGCCCTAGCCGTTCAGTTACCCCGGGTCTAAAGCCTTCAAACAGACCATCGGCACTTTCAACTAGTCGAAGGATCGTTTCGACGCCTACCGGGTCCTTCAGATCAACCGCTATGGAACGCCGGTTTCGCGCCAATACATCCTTTGGCGCAACCTGTGATCCGCCCAATCGCTCGACGCGAATGACCTCAGCCCCCATGTCGGACAGCATCATCCCGCAAAACGGTCCAGGGCCGATGCCAGCCAATTCGATGAGTCGCAATCCCTGTAGTGGTCCCATATCCTAACCCCGTATATCGAATAGCTTCCGATACAAATTCTGTTTTTCTTTTTACTCGCCTTTTACTCGCTGGCTTAATCACCGGCGCCTGTTCTAAACATGCTTTTGCACGCCGGGTTAGATCCTGTGGCGAAATATATTCGTCTTCGCTTCTTAGGCCTGATCGTTTGAGCGGCGTCCATGCCTCAAATCTAATCCTGCTGAGTTTTCGCTTGGCAGCTTTTGGATACTTCTCCGCCAAATATCAACAGCCTTAATCGGCGCGCAATTCTAAACCAATCAAAGTATGCGCTGCCAACTACATTATGCTTTTTCGAAGATATTTCCACTGCTAATACATGCAGTTGAACAGGAACTTATGCGGCAAATTGCATCTTCGCAAATTTCGCGTATAGGTCACTGCTTGCCATCAACTCTTCATGGGATCCGCTGCTTAAAAGACGGCCCTCATCAAGCACCAGAATACGATCTGCTTGTCGTACCGTCGACAGCCTGTGGGCAATCACGACAATTGTCATCTGACCCTTTAAACCCTCAATGGACAGACGAATGTGATGTTCGCTCTCAGCATCCAGCGCCGACGTAGCTTCATCGAGCAGAAGTACAGCGGGGTTGGATATCAGGGCTCTGGCAATCGCCAGGCGTTGCCGTTCGCCACCCGACAGGCCGACACCCCCTTCCCCAATCACCGTCGCGAGCTGATCCGGAAGCTTCGTCACAAAATCAATGGCATGCGCCAGACGTAAGGCTTCGTCAATCGCCTCCGGTCGGGCTTGAGCGTTCGCATAAAGCAGATTTTCCCTGATGGAGCCCGCAAACATCACCGGGTCCTGGGGCACAAACCCCATCCTACCCCGCAACTCTTGCAACTTGAGTTCCGCGGTGTCTATGCCATCCAGTTTGATTGAACCTGCGCTCGGCACATAGAAGCGCTGCATAAGATCAAACAGCGTGCTCTTACCCGCACCTGAAGGTCCAACTACCGCGATCATTTCGCCTGGCACAGCCTTGAACGAAACATTTTCCAACACATTCACATCCGGTCGCGTCGAGTAACTGAATGAAAGGGCCTCTACAGATAAGGTGACCTCTCGCGAAGACAGACTCTTTGGCGCTTTGGGGTCAATGATTTCGTTAGGCGAATGCATTAACTCCATCAACCTCTCCATCGCTCCCGCCGCACGCTGCAAATCGCTCAGCACTTCGCTTATGGCGCCAACGGATCCGGCCACGATGAAGGCATAGAAAATAAACGCGGCAAGCTCACCTGCGGTCGTATCACCACGCAACACATCCTGACCACCCACCCAAAGCATCGCCGCTACCGCCCCAAATACCAGCAACATGACAATCGCAACGAGTACCGCACGCTGACGAATCCGTTGTAGCGAAACAGTAAAAGCCTGCCCAACACGTTCGGTAAATGCCTGATCGTCCAAATTTTCATGATTGAAAGACTGCACAATTTTAATGTGCCGGAGAGACTCCCCTGCAAAGCTGCCGACGACTGCGAGACGATCCTGGCTCGTGCGCGAGAGCCTGCGCACACGGCGCCCAAAAAGTACGACGGGCGCCACCACAAACGGCACGCTGGCAACGACGATCAGAGAGAGTTTCGCGTTGGTCACAAAAAGCAGTGCCAAGCCCCCTACAAACATTAAGACGTTACGCAGAGCAATCGATACCGAGGAACCAATCACCGTTTGCAGTAAAGTGGTGTCCGTCGTGATCCTCGACTGGATTTCACTGGGCGCATTGACCTCAAAAAAGCCCGGATGCAACCGAATCAGATGTCGAAAGACAGCCAGACGTATATCGGCACTTACTCGCTCCCCTACCCAGGAGACGAAATAAAACCGCACAAAAGTGCCTATAGTCAGCACTAGAACAAAAGCGGCAAACAGCGTGATCGATTCAACCAACACATTGGCCTGCCCACTGGCAAACCCCGAGTCGATCACCAGTCGCAAACCCTGGCCAATCGAAAGGGTTGCCCCAGCGGTGATGACCAGCGCAAAGCTCGCTGCTACCACTTGTTTGACATAGGGTCGTAAAAACTTCAATGCGGGCGTCAGGCGCGTGAGGTCTTTATTTACTTCTCTGTCGAGACCTTCTTCCATGGCTGCATTATGGCTGTGCACGCTTAAACTTGCACTCGCTGCAAAGGACCCTTAATGTCATTCGCAATACACACCGTCTGGGCGCCGGAGGCTTTTAAAGCCCAAAGGGAGATCTGTGACTGAAATGAATGATATAGAGTGTCTCGAAACCCAGAGTGGTGACGATCCTGTTGGCACCGTAATTTGGATGCATGGCCTAGGTGCAGATGCGACCGACTTCGAACCCATCGTCCCCTTGCTCGACCTAGACAAGCCCCTGCGTTTTGTTTTTCCCAACGCGCCGATGCGACCGATCACGATCAATGGGGGTGCGGAGATGCGTGGTTGGTACGACATAGACCCGGCGGCACCGCTCAAAGGCACCGAAGACATCCAAACTTCGGTCCAAGCAATCGAACAACTGGTGCAACGAGAAGAGGAAGCCGGCCTGCCCAGCGACAAAATCACGCTTGCCGGTTTTTCCCAGGGCGGTGTTATCGCTCTGCAGCTGGGTCTGAGCCTGCGACGTAAACTATGTGGGATCATGGCGTTGTCAACATACGTGCACGACCATGAACACCTCACGGAATGGGTCGACTTCGCCAACGTGGACACCTCAATTCTGATGGCACACGGCTTAAGCGATCCAATGATCCCTATCACACGGGCCATCACCTCGCGAGAAGCGTTGCTCGCGTTAAGCTACTCAGTGGAATGGCGCGAATACGCCATGGGGCACCAGGTATGCCCACAGGAAATCGTCGACATCGCAGCATGGTTGAATCACATCTATCGTTAGCACCAGCGCTTGACCCCAGTCCCGATGCCTGGTCAGAACTGGCGCTTGCGAACTTCGACGAGTTCCTGCGCGACCATGCTTCTTGTGAGAAAAAAGCGTCTGGGATGGCCATGAGCGTCGCTGCCCACTATCCCGATCAACCCGACCTTGTTACCGCAATGGTTGATCTGGCAGTCGAAGAACTGAACCATTACCGCGAAGTCATTCGAATTCTACTCGCTCGTGGTTTAACGCCTGGTCCTGATCACAAAGACCCTTACATACACCAATTAAACGCCCTTGTACGACGTGGGCCGGAGAAATTTCTGCTCGACCGGCTCCTCATTGGTGCCGTCGTTGAGAGACGAGGGGCAGAACGCTTCGCGTGCATCGCCGCCGGCCTCAACGAACCCGATTTAAGGAAGTTCTATGACGCCATCACCGAGAGTGAGGAGCAACACTGGCACTTATTCATCGATCTGGCGTTAAATCATTACGCCGCCGATACCGTGTGGTCACGCTTTGGAGACCTCTCCGAACAGGAGAATAGCATCATGACAACCCTCCCCCTGCGCCCGGCCCTACACTGACCTTGACCGTAACGGCAAAGTACCGCGAACGTTATGCTGAACGGGATATTGCATTCTATGCGGACTCTATAACGTCGACGTATACCCATGCGCTGATTGTTCCGGCTTTTAACGAACTGCCGGATACCTTGCTCAATAACCTGACTATCTTTCAACCCCAGGAAGCTCTCTTTATCGTTGTTGCCAATTGCCCCGACAACGCCCACGAACAAGACATCCATAACACACGACAATTCGCCGCCAGCATCAACGCTCATCAATTTCCTAATGTATGCGTCGTCGACAGAATCAGCGAGCCTCTGCCAAAACGGCAGGGCGTGGGCCTGGCGCGAAAGATAGGAACAGACCTCGCGCTTGAATTGTACGCTCGGGGTCAAATCGAAAGTCCCTGGCTCTATACAACGGATGCCGACGCAATACTCCCGAATAACTACCTGCATATAGCCCTCCCAGACCAGGGCGCGGTTGTATTTGGCCATGTGCATGAGAGCGAGGATGCACGTTTGCAACGCGCGGCTGATCTTTATGACCTGCACATGGCTTATTACATTGCAGGCCTTACCTATGCAGGGTCGACCTACGCGTTCCCGACCCTTGGCAGTACCATCGCGGTACACGCGGCGAACTATGCACAAGTGCGAGGATATCCGCGACGAAATGCGGCAGAGGATTTTTATCTCTTAAACAAAATCGCCAAGGTGGCAGAGGTGAAATACGAACCGAAAGTCGTACTTACCCTGGCGGCGCGCACTTCCGAACGCGTTCCTTTTGGAACCGGCCCCGCGCTTGAGAATATAACCAAGGCATTAGAAGAACATCCGAGTGGCCGCTCAGTGAAAAGTTATAGTTTCAGGTCTTTCGAACTTCTTCGCGGGTGTATCAAAGCACTGTCGACGTTTGCAGAGAAGGGCAGCGCGGACCTCGATATAAAGACACGCTCCCTCTTTGCACAGCTTGATTGGCTAGAAACCCTTGAGGGGTTCGAAAGTGCATACGCACCTCCACGGCGAAAGCGCGCGCTTACCGAATGGTTCGACGGGCTGAAAACACTGCGCTTCATACATGCAGCCAGAAAGTTCTACCCGGACGAATCACTCTTAAATACCTTGAACTCAAGCGACCCGCCCATAAAGAAGGTCATTGCATCGCACATGCTGCGCGACAACGATTACCTATAAGGGCCTGACTCCAATGGTTGCAACCCAAAACAAACCGACCCCAACAGTTATTTGTCACGCACAACAACCGTGTCCGTACGCTCCACAAACCCAGCGCTTGCGCGAGAATTGGGCGAGTACGCCGCTCGCACACGCTTAAGCAGACGTTGTGTTGCTCGAATTCCATCGAATTCATTCATCTGCCGCCCTTCGTACTCAATGCCGATATACCCTCTGTAACCCGCATCCAATACGATCTGTAGCATCTGAGTAAAATCGGTCATACGCTCATCACCCGCTGAGTCAAAGTCATAGGATTTCGCACTCACTGCTTTGGCGAAGGGCATGAGTTGAGAGACCCCTCGATAGCGGTCATACCAGATGTCACGGCCTTCCGCGTCTTTACCGATGCGAAAATTTCCAAAGTCAGGCAGCGAGCCTACCCCGGGATGTTTAGCCAGAGACAGGACCCTGGCAAGCCAGGCACCATTGCTGGTTAAACCACCATGGTTTTCAACCACAACCGCCAGGCCCATGCCTGCGCCGATTTCGCCGAGTGTGTCGAGGGACTCGCTCGTCCTCTTTGCACGCTCGTCTGGCTCACCCTCACCCTCAATATTCACTCTAACCATCGCGCAACCCAATAGCTGTGCCATGCCCATCCAGGCTTTGACTTTCTCCATCGCATCGCCACGCTCGCCCGCATCAATAGCACCCAGACGACCTGTACCGTCTAACATCATCAGATGCGAAACAACACCATGATCATCTGCTTTGCGGGCCATTTCCTTGAAATAGGCTTCGTTACCCAATTGAGCGAAGTAGAACTGATTGACGTACTCCACCGCTCCGATGTCGAATTCGGTGCGCGCCAGCATCGCAAAATCTGCCGGATCCGCCCCACCCGAAACAGCCGCAGCCGGGTCCTCGCGCAATAGCCGGGAAAGATGCGCCCACCCCTTCTTGATATGTTCCCCGTAATAAGTGCGATGCAAAGAAAACTGTGCGAGCGATATTTCAAAGAGCCTGTGGGTCTCTGCTATAGCCCATCCGGACAGCGACTCGCCAAGCACCCCCAATGCCGCACCCAGTTTAATGACCTGTCGCCTTCTCACCACACATCTCTACACTGTCTCGATACACTATCCATGATAGCTCATAAGCCTTAAAATCCCGCCCGCTCTTCGAACCGAAGAATTAACGTGACATTAGTTTTCATAGATGGGCAGGCTGGCACGACGGGTTTGCAAATAGCCGAACGCCTGCAATGCAGAACAGACATTGATCTCCTGACCCTGACCGATGCAGAAAGAAAAGATGCTTCGGCCCGGCAGCGGCATCTGCAGGACGCTGACGTCGCCATCCTTTGCCTGCCCGATGAGGCCGCCAGACAATCTGTCGCCCTTGCTGAAGGCAAAACCCGCATTCTGGACGCCAGCACCGCCCATCGCGTCGATGCCGATTGGGCATATGGTCTACCAGAGATGGACCCCGCCCAACGTGAAAAAATCCGTAATGCCCAGTTTGTGAGCAATCCGGGGTGCTATCCCCAAGGATTCATTCTCATGATTCGCCCACTTATCGAACAAGGCCTTCTCGACCCTGGCCTACCACTAAGGTGTAACGCCGTTTCCGGTTACTCAGGTGGCGGGCGACAGATGATCGAATCCAGACAGAGTTTCGGCGTCGACGACATTGATCGATACAACTCCCAGCTTTACGGGCTTGGACTAAATCACAAGCACGTGCCTGAGATGCACCACTACAGTCGTTCGTTGGTTGCACCCCTGTTCAGCCCTACCGTTGCACACTACTACAAAGGGATGCTCGTTCACGTGCCGTTGTTCGCCAGCGAATTGGCAGATGCATCCGATGAGCAAATACATGCAATTCTGCAAGATCGGTATGCCGCAGAACCCTACATAGACGTACTGCCCCTGGACCATTCCATGGCGCCTGGGGGTTATCTCGAACCCACCACCTGCAATGACACCAACCGCCTGGAAATAATGATCTTCGGCAATCAGGATCAGCGCCTGCTGGTCGCAAGATACGACAACCTAGGTAAGGGTGCATCCGGCGCGGCGATCCAGAATCTCAATCTCATGTTGGGATTGGACGAGGGGGTTGGCTTATGACCGCCATGACAGACCTTGGCGCAAAAGCACTCACCGATCTTGTGAATGATCTTCAGCACCAGTACAAACTTATCTCAGGCAACCGTTTGTCCCTGGATCTGAGTCGAGGCAAACCGGCCGCCGACCAACTGGCGCTCAGCGAAGATATCGAATCAACGATCAATGACAACTTCCATGCAGAGGATGGCACCGACGCACGCAACTACGGCGGGTTACGAGGCGTGTCCGAGGCGCGCGAACTCGGCGCAGAGATCCTCGGGGTACCCGCATCTCAAGTCCTTGCCGGTGGTAATTCCAGCCTTTCCCTAATGCACCTTGTCATCAGCACCGCACTAAACAAAGGTCTTTGGCAGGACGAACGAAATTGGAGTGCCGGAGGTGAACCTTCCATTATCACACCCGTGCCAGGATATGACCGCCACTTCACGCTCAGCGAAGGATTAGGCATCGCAATGATAACGATCCCCATGGACGATCAGGGTCCTGATCTTGAAAGCCTGTGGTCACTTGTTGAGGACAAACCGGACATCAAGGGTATCTGGTGCGTGCCTAAGTATTCGAACCCTACCGGCTGTATATACAGCAACGCAGTTGTAGAAGGGCTTGCGCAAACACCCAACAAAGCCGCTGCAGACGACTTTGTCGTTCTCTGGGACAACGCCTATGCCGTACACGACCTGACATTCCCACCACAAAAACTTGCCTCAATATATGAAGCAAGCCTGAAATACGGCACTGAAGATCACATCGTGCAGTTTACATCGACGTCGAAAATTACCTTTGCCGGTGCAGGTGTTGCTTTCCTTGCCTCCGGTTCCCGCGTACTCGACGCACTCGAAGCCGAGCTGGCATACCAGACGATCGGTCCCGACAAAGTCAACCAATTACGTCACGCCAGGTATTTACGCGGACGCATCGAGCCCCACATGCGCGCACACGCGGAACTGCTCAAACCCAAGTTCAACCTCGTCCTTGAAACCCTGGAAGCAGATCTCGAAGAGCTGGGAATCGCCGAGTGGACTCGCCCCTCCGGCGGTTACTTTGTCTCCGTCGATGTCACCCCCGGTCTTGCGACTAAAGTTATCGAATTGGCTCGTGATGTCGGGCTCTCTCTCACGCCCGCAGGCGCTACTTTTCCTTATGGTAACGACCCTCTGGATCGCAACGTACGCATCGCGCCAACTTTCGCTGATCTTGAAGAGCTCTCCGAGTCCATGCAAGTACTGACGTTGTGCATCAAGCTGGCAACTGCTCAATCATTGATAGGAAACCTATGACCGAATGGAAACTAGAACGCTTCGCGGTACCTGAGGTCACTGACAAAGATCGATTTCACGATTTTGCTCTACCCTTACCTCTGATGGAGGCTATAGCGAAACTCGGCTTCGAGTACTGCACACCTATCCAGAGCCGGGTGCTTCCCTTCGCTCTGTCCGACTACGATGTAACCGGCCAGGCTCAGACCGGAACCGGCAAGACCGCCGCCTTTTTGGTCTCTTTGTTAACTCGATTCTGGGAAAACCCTCTGCAAGAGACACCCGCATACGGTTGTCCGCGGGCTCTTATACTCGCACCCACGCGCGAATTAGCTCTGCAGATCGAAGGGGATTCGAAAGGGCTTTCACAATTCATGCAGGAACGTACGGTTTGTGTCGTCGGAGGCATGGACTACCAGGCCCAGTTAAAAAAACTCGAAAAAAAACCCGTGGATATCGTCGTTGCGACACCCGGTCGCCTGATCGATTTCCTCAACCGCAATGCCTTAAATCTAAAACACGTTGAAGTTCTTGTAATCGACGAAGCTGACCGAATGCTCGATATGGGATTCATACCGGATGTCAGACGTATCGTGTATCAGACCCCGCACAAAAATAAACGCCAAACGCTGTTCTTCTCTGCAACGTTCAATGATGACGTTATGCGGCTCGCAGATTCATGGACAATTGATCCGGAACATATCGTTGTGGAGCCGGAGCACGTTGCCACGGACACAGTCGAACAGAAATTTTGGCTGATCTCAGCCGACGAAAAAGACCAAACGCTACTGAAACTCATTCAGCATCCGCAAACGGAACGCGCACTGGTTTTTGCCAACCGTCGCGATCAAACCCATCGAATTGTCTCCTATCTGAAAGACCACGACGTGCATTGCGCCGGCCTCGCCGGTGACATACCACAACGTAAGCGACTGACGACACTGAACAATTTCAAAGAGGGCAGCATCAAATATCTCATCGCCACAGACGTCGCTGGTCGAGGCATACATGTAGAAGGTATCAGCCACGTCGTTAACTATGAACTACCCGAAGATCCTGAAGACTATGTCCATCGCATCGGACGTACCGGGCGGGCAGGCGCCCAAGGCACGAGTATCAGCTTCGTTTCCGAAAACGACGCTTTTAATCTTATACCGATTGAGGAATATCTGAAGACAACGGTAGAATGCACACAACCTGACATCGAGATCGACTGAGCATCTGTACATCACACAACATCGCTCGCGTTGTTTTCAATACACTCGCCTCTCTTGTTCCGGTCATCCTGACCATACAGGCCGACACCGGTGAAACCCTTAAACACCGTGCAAATCTTATCCTGAGTCATTTGCAGTTCGTCACCCCATTGCCGATAAGGACTATTCGATTATGAGGATAGTTGCAGGCGGTGCTGACCAGGCCAAGATTTAAAAGGAGATGCCCGGCTCAGGTTTGCCATCCCCAAAAGCTCAAACCGACGAAATATCGCGATCAATAAGACCGCGATCAATAAGACAATGGCTGTTGAGGTTTGATCGATATCTTGCGTACACCGACCGGGTTTGGCGTATTTTGCATGCTCAGCATCTGAGACAGTTGCAAACAAGCGACCCCGAACTCGCTCCAAGCATGCCGGTTTTCAAGAAGCCGCTGAACTCTATGCAATTACTGGCTAATATTCGAACTGTGTTGGTGAACTGAGCTCGCCATGTCACAAACTCAAGTGGCAGTTGTACAACACTGTGCAACGACTGATGTAGAGAAGAATTTAAAGACGCTCGAAGCATTAACCTGCGCCGCGGCAGACGCCGGCGCTCAGGTCGTGACCTGGGCGGAGGCGTTTGCATATCTTGGGCCGCATCGTGGTAAGAAAGAAATTCTCGAACCGCTGCCACAGGGTGGTCCCGTCCTCGCACGATGTCAGCTTCTCGCTCGCGATCTGAAAATTGAACTCCTCCTTGGTGGGTTTCATGAAGCAGCACCCAATGATCCAGAGATGTGTTACAACACCAGTGTTTATCTCAACGCGGCAGGAGAAGTGGCTGCGGCTTACCGAAAAATTCACCTGTTTGACGTCGACATCGCAAACGGCCCTCGTTTAATGGAAAGCCGCAAAACCCGTGCGGGTGACAAGGCAACGACAGTAGAAACAGCATTTGGATGCCTCGGTTTAACGGTGTGTTATGACGTACGATTTCCGACTCTGTACCAGAAGCTCGCTGACATGGGTTCAATCGCTGTGAGTGTGCCATCCGCTTTTACAGCGACTACCGGTGCTATGCACTGGCACACATTGCTGCGTTCGCGCGCGATCGAAAGCCAATGCTACGTCATTGCACCCGCCCAACATGGCCAACACAGTGAACATCGAGCAAGCTACGGGCATTCGCTCATTGTCGACCCATGGGGAGAGGTGATTGCAGAAGTTGATGAAGGGGACGGTTTTGCCATCGCAGCGATCGATGCCGAAGTCGTCGCGAAAGTCCGTCAGGAATTACCATCTATGGCCAATCGTCGGCCATATACATAACAGAGGTTATAGATGCCAGATCCTATCTCCGAGTCTAAGGATACGCGCCTGTATGCCCGTGGAAGCAGCCTGGTCATTGTTGCAGCCGTGATCGTGATCGGTGCTGGCCTGAAATCATCTCAGGATCTCATTGTGCCGTTCCTGCTCTCAGTATTCATCGCTACCATCGCGGCCACGCCTATGTTCTGGCTGCAGAAGAAAGGGATCCCGAAAGCCTTTTCACTACCGCTGGTCATGGTGTTGATGATCGTGACAATCGTACTCATGGGCGCACTCATCGCCCAATCGACTTCCGCGTTTTCTGCAAAAATGCCCTTTTACCAGGCGCGCCTCCTGGTTTTGCAGAAGGACAGTCTGGCTCTGCTCGGACCTTTACTGGCGACTTTCAACATAACGGACTTTTCATCAATCACATCGAACTTTTCTCCCAATTCTGCTTTACAACTGGCCGCAACGACCCTCGCGCGTCTGGGAGGGGTACTGAGCAACAGCTTCCTCATTATGCTGACCGTGATTTTCATTCTTGCCGAAGCAGCAAGTTTTCCGAAAAAACTCAATCAGGTCTTAAAAGAGCCCTTAAACAGCATGCCCCACTTTGCTCGCTTTGCAGAAAACGTAAATCGATATATCGCGATCAAAACGTCAGTAAGTGTGGCGACGGGGCTGCTGGTCACCTTATTTCTGTGGATCCTCGGCGTCGACTTCCCGATCCTCTGGGGACTGCTGGCATTTCTTTTGAACTACGTGCCGACCATTGGTTCAATCATCGCGGCTGTTCCACCACTCCTTCTGGCACTGGTACAGCTCGGTCCTGGCGCCGCGATCGGCGTTGCAATTGGTTTTCTTTCAATCAACCTCATCATGGGCAATGCGATTGAGCCAAGGTTCATGGGCAAGGGCCTTGGCCTGTCAACCCTGATTGTATTTCTATCGTTAGTCCTTTGGGGGTGGGTACTGGGACCTGTCGGTATGCTTCTCTCTGTGCCGCTAACCATGACCGCCAAAATCGCACTTGAAGCTAATCCTCACACAGAGTGGATCGCCACACTTCTTGGGCCTGCAGATGCAATTTCTCAGCAACAAGAACCGGACGTAGGTAACCCCGATGCCTGACTATGAGCGCGACAATATCCGCGGGATGGTGGGCTACACGTGGGGAGAACAACCCGATGATGAGGCGATCATAAAACTCAACACCAATGAAAACCCATACCCACCCACCCCTGAAGTTGACAAAGCGCTCGCGCAGCTGGCCGGCGCGAATTTAAGGCGCTATCCACAACCTACTGCAGATCGCTTGCGGGATGTGATTGCGTCTAAGCACAACGTCGAAAGAAATCAGGTCGTCGTTACCAATGGTGGCGATGAAGCACTACGTCTAGCCGTGACGACATATGTCGATCCGCAAACATCCATAGCCGTCGCTGAACCGAGCTACTCTCTCTACCCTGTGCTTGCCGAGATCCATAACGCGGACATGGTACACATCGCGTTAGATGAGAACTGGGCACTCCCGGTCGACTTTGCCGCGACTGTCAATTCGATAGGAGCAAACCTCACCTGTCTGGTCAACCCACACGCGCCGAGCGGCACGTTGACATCGCGTGCACAACTTGCCGACCTTGCCGATGCACTGAATGGTGTGTTGCTTATCGATGAAGCATACGCAGATTTCATAGACCCCGACGCCGCCTATGAGAGCGCCTCTTTAATCCAATCCAATGACAACATTCTGATTCTGCGCACTTTCAGTAAAGGTTACAGCCTCGCCGGTATGCGGCTGGCTTATCTGCTGGGCAGTAAGGGTCTGATTGACCCTATCGTTAACAAGACAAGAGACAGCTACAACATCGACCACATCAGCCAGGCTGTCGGGCTAGCTGCTTTTAAAGACCAACCCTATGCAGAAGAAACCTGGCGACAGGTCAGATCACAACGAGAGATTCTACACGAGGCGCTTGCGCAGTTGGGTCTCAGCAGCCCCGTATCACAGGCCAACTTCCTCCTCACCGAGGTGCCGTCTGGGGCACGATTCAACGCCTTGGAGATTTATCGCGCGTTGAAGGAACGGGGCATTCTTGTTCGGCACTTCGCAACGCCACGACTGCAGGACAAAATCCGAATCAGCATTGGCACCAGTGAGGACAATAACCGCCTGATTGCCATCCTTACTGAACTTCTAAGCTAAGGGGGGCCGACATGAACAAATACCTGTTAACGCGCAAGGACCGTGAAGCAATGGCAGAAACGGTCGTACAACATCAATTCAATGGCAATGCCATTCGCCATACCCGTACGCTGACGAGCAAGATGGGCCTCACAAAGCTCGGTCTACACATCGTACGCATCCAACCGGGTCGGGATTCAACAACGCACCACTATCATGAAGCAGATGAAGAATTCATCTACATCTTAAGTGGCCAAGGCGTGGCCAGAATTGGTGAAGACCGGCTCGACATAAGCACAGGAGATTTCATGGCCTTCCCGGTGGGCGGTCCTGCGCATAGTCTAAATAACAACTCCGACGAAGATCTTGTCTATCTTGTCGGTGGCGAGCGCAACCTGCCCGACATCGTGCACTATCCAGAGATCGAAAAGTCCATGGTGAAGTCAGCTGAAGGACGCCGTTGGTCTGATTGGAAGGATATTCATCCCCTACCACCGCGATAACCCATGATCCCGTTGCGCGACGAAAATCCGACCCTGAATCGACCCATCGCGACTTACACCATCATCGCGATGAATGCCGTAGTCTGGGTATTCGTTCAGGGGCTCGGCAGCGCCTATGGGCTCGCCGAGAGTTTTTGCTCCTACGCCCTGATACCAGGAGACCTGCTCGGTATCGTTCCGGCAAACACAGTAATTCCTGTGGCACAGGACATGGCCTGCGCCCTCGATGGCACGGGACATCTAAGCACACTCTTCAGCTCAATGTTCATGCACGGCGGGTGGCTGCATATCATTGGCAATATGCTCTTTTTATGGGTGTTTGGAGACAATGTCGAAGACGTGATGGGGCCGTTTCGTTTTGCTTTATTTTACTTGTTGTGTGGATTGGGTGCTGCAGCCACACAAATCGTAACAGACCCTTCGAGCCTTATACCCATGGTGGGTGCATCGGGCGCCATCGGCGGCGTCATGGGCGCCTATGCAATTCTCTATCCGCGTGCGCGAGTGCACATGCTTATCATCCTGGTGTTCTACATCACCACCGTATCCATACCCGCTATTTTTGTACTGGGTTACTGGTTTCTACTGCAACTGTTATCAGGTCTGGGATCTCTTGGTCAAGCAGGCGGGGGCGTTGCTTTCTGGGCCCACATCGGTGGCTTCGTTGCAGGTATATTACTCGTATTCGTCTTTCGCAGACCCGATCTGCTCGATGCACGACGGCGGCTATCAAAGCGGCGCCTGGCCCGCCATTCTTGGTTTTAGGGTCGACTCAACGTAATCTTGTCTTGACGTTACATTTTCGAGAGACAGGACATGACCCAACTACCCGCATTGAGCCTGGCCGCTATACCAGGACGAAGACACAAAATCATCGAAGTTGCACAGGAAGCCGAGCGGCGAGGATTTCCCGGCATTTTCGGACCAAGCCTAGGCGACAGTCTAAGCCTGTGCACCGCGATCGCCTTGGCGACTGAAAAGGTCCTGATCGGCACCAGTATTACACCCATCTACACGCGCCACGTTAACGAATTTGCATCGACTGCAGCGTTCATCCATGAAATTTCCAACGGCCGTTTTCGATTCGGAGTGGGCGTCAGCCACGCACCCGCAATGTCACGGTTAGGTATCAGCGGTGGCAAGCCCCTCTCCGACATGCGCCAATTCGTCGAAGACATTCGAGCCGTTCCCCGAGTAGGAGAACTCCCGCCTATCGTGCTGGCTACCTTGCGCGACAAGATGATCAGACTCAGTGAGGAAATCGCAGAGGGTATGGTGTTCGCAAACGGCGCTCGCTCGCATATGCAACAGTCCCTGAGCAATATTTCTGACGATGCCAAGGCAGGCGACTTCTTTATCGGCAATATGATTCCAACCTGCATCAACGACGACGAAGCCGCAGCAGCAGCCGTTAATCGAAAAACCTTAACCTCCTATGCATTTCTGCCCAATTACCGTAACTACTGGAAACAGGCAGGGTACGAAGAGGAGATGAACGCCGTCGAAGACGCGCTCGCCGCGAACGATCTCGATCGTGTACCAGAATGCCTGTCCGACAATTGGCTCGCTGACACGACTCTCTTCGGCAGTGCATCCAAGGTAAGAGAAGGGATAGAGGCATGGTTCGATGCAGGGATTAAGACACCGATCATCGTCCCTTCAGCCGTCAGCGGTGGCCAGATGCAGGCGCTTCAAGAGTTTTTTGATCTCTGGGATTGACGCCCTTGCGCTATCTGCGATTAATCCGTCATGCCAAATCGCGTGACCAGGGCCCCGGTCAAAGTGACCATGACCGAACATTGGCTCCCCGGGGTGAGCGCGATGGTTTAACCATGCAATCCTGGCTGGCAAGCCAGCCACATTCCGTCGAGTGGATTTGGGCGAGCAGCGCAATACGGGCTCAGCAAACAGCAAGCTATGTAGCGCAGGCCACCAAAGCTCGGCTGATTACTGAGCCAACGCTATATTTAGCATCCGCTGACACCATAATCGACGTCATTCGATCCACACCTGCTGATGTTGAAAGTGTGGCAGTTGTTGCCCACAACCCCGGGCTCACCTACGTCGCCAATACCTTAGGACCGGAGGCTGTAACAAGCAATCTGGCCACATTTGGAACCGTTCTATTCGCAGTTGAATCTGATTGGGCTCAACTGGTACCCGGCTATAGTCACTTCGTGAGTTTGCACACTTCGAAAACGATCGACAGACTCATATAAATGGATTAGCCGGGCTTGGTAAATCTGGCGACATAAAAACCGTCCCATGCACCGCTTGGAATGATGCGAACACTCCGAGATACCGATGTATCGAATTTACGCGCACGCCATCCTATGTGCCCAGGCATGTGATTGCCCGGCAACTCCTCTGGTTCGATCGGTAGAAGTCTCGCTTCAGTTCGTTTGAGTAAATGGTGGACCACCATTTCGTTTTCTTCAGGCGAGAATGCACAGGTGCAGTAAACAAGCTGCCCTCCCGGTTTCAAAGCCCGGTATCCAGACATAAGAAGCGCCTTTTGTTTGCGCTGCATTTCCTTAATCTTGCGCAACTGCCAGTGTTTGTATGTGGCTGGATTGTCCCAGCGCATGCGTGCCTCGGAAGTACAAGGGGCATCGAGCAGCACCCGGTCAAATCGATTTGGAACTGCCTGGCCCACACCGCGCCCATCACGCTGATAAAAGGCCACGTTTTCCACACCACAGCGTGCAACATTCGACCTGAGCCGGTGAAATCGTGCTGCAATTGGCTCGACGGCTGCGATGCGACCCGTATTGTTCATGGCAGCAGCCATGGCAATTGTCTTACCACCGGGGGCCGCTGCGAGATCAAGCACTTCGATACCGGTTTGCAAACACAAAAGCTGAACGGCTAACAAGCTCGAAGGGTTCTGAATGTATATGCCCCCACGCTGGGCCGCATCAGACCGCGTCACTTTCTCGCGTTGCATGCTGATCTGCATGCCCGACAACTCCGGCAGTTCGCTGCTCTCAGGAATGGCACCCTGTGCCACCAGTGGGTTGATCCAGAAGGTGGCGGTAGATCGAGACCGGGCAAGCTCAAGTTGAATGGCAGCGGCCAATTGTTCTCCATATATCTCGATCAGGCGGTCGGAAAACTCCAAACCATCAGCAAAATCTTGTGGCATGCCTACCATCGCAACCACCTTATCGTTACTCTATGTGACCCGCCTGCTGCACATACTGAATAACCTTGGACTAGCATGAATCTCGCCAAACCCGCTCTCGACATCGGCCTGTATACAAATCAACTCGAGCCGATGTTAGCTTTTTGGCAGGACGATGCCCATGTGGGGTTCTCAGAACTGTTACCACTCGGTGGGGGCGTCCATCAGCACCGTCACGCCATTGGTCAGAGCATCCTGAAAGTCAATCACCCCCGCAAGCCCATCGATCCAGGAACCCCTACAGGTCTACAGGCACTAACGATATTCGATAGGTCCATATCTAAATCCATCACGCTTAAGGATCCCGACGGAAATCATCTGAATCTGCTTCCCGCCGCAGGCGAACGCAACCTGAAACTTCATCTGACAACGCCAAACCTTGCCGCTCAACAGGAATTCTACGGCGAAATCCTAAAGCTACCCTATGAAAGCGACCATGTCTTCGTAGCCGGAGCCTCTCGCATCGAACTCATAGAAGGAGACCTTGCCCCTTTTGAACGTAGCGGTATCGGTTATAGATACATGACCTTCCAGGTCTTCGACGTCGTCAATGAACACACCAATATTCTACAAATGGGCGGTCGAGAAGGTATGGCACCGATAAGGCTGGGCGAAGTTGCTTACATCTCATTTATTCAAGATGCCGATCAAAACTGGATTGAGATCAGCCAAAGAAAGTCAATCACTGGATCTCTGGACTAAGCACTTCCTACTCGGTATAAGTTGAATACTTGCATATGGGAATCCGTGCATGAATTTATTATCTTTCCTACTGCTGCTGGCAATCGCCTACCTCGTCTGGCGTATCAACGATCGAATTCCAGATATCCTTTTTCGACTGGGGGAACTCCAGAGAGATGTCTCAGAACTTCAAAGCTTCAAAGATGCCAACCCCAAACAGGCCGATCCCAGCGATAACGACACCTGACTCGTACAATGGCGCAACAGACACAGTCGCAGAAAATCTTTTCCGCTTGTAACCCTACCTGGTAGGCCCATGATTAGAACAACACCAACACATCGGCCATAAAATGGCCGACGGCACAAATAAACGAAACCCGCATCAACCGCTCGTGGAGATCTTATGAAACGCTTATTACCTATATTAATCGGACTGTTCGCACAGACAAATGCACTGGCCGCCGAAGATCCATTTGCAGCCGTAGAAATCAAACCTACCCAGGTGGCCGGCACGGTCTACATGCTCGAGGGTGCAGGCGGAAACGTGGGGCTGTCGATCGGGGAGGACGGCACCCTCATTGTCGATGACCAGTTCGCACAGTTAGGAGATAAGATCCTAAAGGCGATACAAGCACTTGGTGGTAACAATCCGCGACTCATTCTGAACACTCATTTTCATGGTGACCATACGGGTTCGAACCCTCAGTTCGGTCGTAACGGGACAATTGTTGCCCATGACAACGTCCGCGTGCGGCTCCTGAGCAACGATGACTTTCCGCGCAGCGGGCTCCCTTTAGTGACTTATGACGATGACGCGACTGTGCACTTCAACAATGAAACGATATCGCTCATTCATCTCCCCAGCGGCCACACCGATGGCGACAGCGTCGTTTGGTTCAAAACATCCAACGTGATTCATATGGGCGATCACTTCTTCAATGGCAGGTTCCCGTTTGTTGATGTCGGTAGTGGCGGCAGCATTGACGGATACCTTGCTAACGTACATCGGGTTCTCAAGACGATCCCAGACGATATTCGGGTCATCCCCGGGCACGGTGTACTGGCCACCAAGACAGATCTCCAACACACCATGCAAATAACTGCAGAATCCACTAAAACAGTGCGCGAAAAGCTCAAGAACGGAGAATCCGCAGAAGCCATCGCTGCCGAGCTCGACAAAGCCTATCCGGGCTGGGGAAGCGGTTTCATCAGCGCTGCTCGCTGGGTGGGTATCGTGCAGGCTGACGCCAACCGCTAGTGGACCCCATCGAACAGTTCAAGGCTGACAGAGATCACGCCCGCACGGCAAGCGATCCCATGGCCAACCTCTGCACCGTCGGTCACAATGGCGATGTGAGCGCCGAATTGCGCACCCTCGTCCTTCGCGACATCGGCGACGAACTGGCTATCTTCATCAACGCAACGAGCCCGAAGTGGGATTTACTCAGCAGGACGGCGAGCATCCTCACTTTCTGGCCAAGTGTACAGATCCAATATCGACTGTTGGCAAACACGACGCCAATCGACCCAGCCATAGTCGAAGAAAGTTGGTTACTGCGCCCCGATCCACCTAAACGCATGGACTGGTTTTATACCAAACATAGCGCTCAGAGCAGTCCAATAGCAGATCGAGCGACCTTGCTCGACGAGTTGCAAAATCTGCGAATATCCGAGCCATTCGTTGCACCCGAAACCGCGCGCGGACTTACCCTTAATTTGAGAAGGGTGGAACGGCTCGATTTGGGCATGGACAATGGTATCCACGACCGGCGATTATTCATCCAGAATGAATCGGGCTGGAACGAGCAGACGCTGGTTCCGTAAGTAGCGGTCATTCATCCCTGCTACTTTCCGGGACAAAACTGCCTAATCAGTTTCAGTCGTTACGATGCCCCGCAGGTTTTTGAAGCAGGTCTCCTTTGCAATCTCCACGAAACCGCGAATGAAGGCTGCTTCAGCCTGATCTCGTCTTACCGCGGCGTACAGGGTCGGCCAGACACCCTCCTCCCCCAGAGATTTGACGGCCAGGTAGTCTTTCTGCAGATATTCATGCAGTGCCCAGTTAGGCAAACATGCAACACCACGATTGCTGGCGACAAGCTGCACGATCATCGTCGTCAACTCAGCATGTCGTACATGGCTGGGCTCAATTTCGGCAGGGTCGAGAAAGCTGGTAAATAAATCCAGCCGGCTGCGGTCGACCGGATACGTAATGATATTTTCTTCAGCGAGATCTTTCGCCTCTACCCACTCACGTTTGTTGAGAGGGTGGTCCTTCGCGACGGCCAGCACAGCTTCGTATGAGAACAGCGAAAAATAGTAAACCCCTAACTCCTCATCCGGATCCGCGGTGATCACCAGATCCAAATCACCCCGACTGAGTGCCGGCAGTGGAGCAAAATGGAAGCCACTGGAAATGTCCAGCTCCACATCCGGCCACTGCTCGCGGTACTCCCCGATCGCAGGGAGCAGCCAATCAAAACAGCTATGGCACTCTATGGCCATGAAGATACGGCCAGACTCACCACCCGCTAACCGTTGCAGGTCGAGCTCCGTGGTATGCACGAGTGGCAGAATTTCATCCGCAAGCTTCAGCAGCCTGTTTCCCGCACTTGTGAATCTCACCGGGCGGGTTTTGCGGACAAACAGGGATGCACCGAGGCGAGTTTCCAGTTCTTTTATCTGGTGTGACAGAGCTGACTGGGTAAGAAAAACCCTTTCCGCGGCTTCGACTAGACTGCCTGTATCGCGTAAAGCAACCAGAGTGCGAAGGTGTCGTAGCTCAACGTGTGACATGAATCTCACTCATTCAACTTCTTTCTTGTATGCATACTATTCATTATTAAATTTGCTGTCACGTCGCTGAGTGAAGTGAGCACCAGTACACTCCCCGGTTCAGCTGAGTGTTTTACAATTCCGCCATGTTTAATCCTAATCGCACCCTCATTGATGCGTTTGTCGAACACACGACACATGTATATCAGCATGCATTTGCTGACATCACCCTGGCACAGATTAGGTCGCTTGAAACCGCCACTCAAACGGCAATGGAAACCTTGTTGCGCTGCGATTGTTCCTACCATGACATTCAGCACACCATGCTTGTCACAGACGTAGGACAAACCATCCTGCAAGGCCGTCAGCTCGCACACGGCGATCTCACCGCACAGAGTTGGTTACAGGCGGTGGTTGCAATGCTCTTCCATGACATTGGTTACCTGCGCACCCTGCTCAATGACGACAGTCACGACAGCTGCTTGATCAACCCTGAAGGAAATCGTGTACAACCCCCACCCGGTTCTACAGATGCCTTCATGACGCCCTATCATGTTGCCCGCGGCAAAATGTACGTGCATGAGCGATTCATCCATGATGAGCATATCGATACTGCAATGGTGGCCGAGTGTATTGAAATGACGCAATTCCCCGTACCCACCACAGAGGAATATGCGCAAACAGACACCTTGCCTGGCCTGGTCAGGGCCGCCGATCTGATCGGTCAGATGGCAGATCCCCAATACCTTCAGAAGCTCTCACGCCTCTTTGCTGAATTTGTTGAAATCGGTGAAGCCCAACGCATGAAGTTTACCCATGCGGGCGAACTGCGGATCAACTTCCCAGAGTTCTTCTATAGTCAGGTCCACCCCTATATCGGTGCTGGTGTGGACTATTTGAAACGAACCCAAGAAGGGCAGCAATGGGTTGCTAACCTCTACCACCATCTGCACGTAAACTCACACGCCCAGGAAGCCCAACCACAATTCCGGGCACCCGAATTGGTCGTCGGTAAAATTGTCGGATAACAACCCGACGCATTTCACTCCATCCCTCCCAGGCCGAAAAAGACCAACACAAAGCTGATAGGGAGACTCCCAATAAAGCAGAGCAGGAAGTTCAATCGTTCGTTCTGCTCTTCTTCCTCGCTCAACTGAAATCTGCTACCTATCACAAGCCACACGCCACCGCCGATAAAAACCGAGCTTACGAAAGTTAACAAAATCGCAGCCATGTCTTTCGATCAGCTACATGGCGCCAAGTTGCAGCATGCCTCGCGGTTTTGCACCTGTGAGATCCGCAATCCGTTCATAATTGGCCGCAACATCGTCTGCATCGGCATCTACCCCAAGGTTCGCTCCTTCGTTTTCAACGATGCAGGCAATTGAATATTGCCCGCCCTGCGCCTGCAGGATGACACCATTAGGCGCTCCTTCGCTTACCAGAAACATTGCCGCGGGAGTCACAAGTTCCGGACCGAGGTTCTTCTGCGCCTCTTCAGGTATCAGGTCTTGTGTCATACGGGTCGCTGCAACGGGCGCGATGGTATTCGTGTGAATATTATTTTTTGCGCCTTCAATTTTAAGGGTGTGCATGAGACCAACCTGGGCGAGTTTTGCCGCTCCATAGTTTGCCTGGCCAAAATTGCCGTACAGGCCTGTCGGAGAAGTCGTCATCAGAATACGCCCATAGTTCTGCTCCCGCATAATGGGCCAGACGGCATGTGAGCAGTATGTAGCCCCCATCAAATGCACGTCCATCACGATTTCGAAATCGTCCATACCCATCTTGGCAAATGACTTGTCGCGCAAGATCCCCGCATTGTTAATCAGAATGTCGATTCGACCCCACGCATTCATGGCATCATCCACCATGCTCTGCACGCCCGCACGATCAGATACCGAACCGCCATTGCTGATCGCTTCACCACCCGCCGCCTTTATTTCGGCAACAACGCCCTCAGCCGCCTCGGAAGAACCACCGGATCCATCAATCGCCCCGCCAAGGTCGTTGACAATAACCTTAGCTCCCCGGCGCGCCAGCTCGAGCGCATGGCATCGACCGAGTCCACCTCCGGCACCGGTCACGATTGCCACCTGATCTGTAAATGAAATAGTCATAGATTCTCTCCAGGATGATTGTTGATGTCTTCTAGGGCCGCATGCCAAAGTGGACAGGGCCCAGTAGATTGTCCAATTGCGGTTGGATCCAGTCGATCCACTCGCACAGTACCGGGCGGGTTTCCCGGGGATCGATCAGCTCGTGCACTGCAAACGACTCCGCTCTTGGAAAAGGTGAACGGGATTCCCGTAACTTATCTTCGTACTCACGACGTTTCACCTCAGGATTTTCCGCAGCTGCGATTTCACGGTGAAACGCGACCGCGACGCCACCTTCCAAAGGCAGCGCCCCCGATTCCACCGACGGCCACGCTAAAACATAGTTCCCCGGTGCATAATGTGCAGCCGTTGCCACGCCAAAGCCTTTGTGCACCTGAATCACTGCCCATGGGATCGTTGCCTGTGCCGCTGCAGCGACCGCAGCCATACCATAACGAATTGTCCCCTGTGCCTCCGACTCAGGTCCGATCATGAATCCCGGCTGATCGACAAAATTAACAATCGGCACGTGGAAGGTGTCGCACATCTCCACAAACCGTCGATACTTCTGCGCAGCTTCCGCGGTCATCGCGCCGGCGTAGAACATACAATCGTTAGCAAGCACCCCTACTGGTTGACCATCAAGACACGCAAGACCGCATATCTGGCTCGGTCCAAAGTCACGGCCGATTTCAAAAAAGCTATCGCGATCGACGATCATCTCTACAATCGCGCGCATATCGAAACCCTTGTTACTTTCTCTTGGCACCGCGCTCAATAGCTCCTGCTCCATGCGGTCGACCGGGTCATCCGTTTCATATCGTGGTGTTCTTTCCCATACCGACTCAGGAAAGTAACTTAAGAACTGGCGTATCTGGCGAAACGCGTCATGCTCATCTTCCGCCAGATTATCGACAATGCCGCTCGTCGCATGCACCGCCGCACCTCCGAGTTCATCCTTGGTCATGTTCACACCAAGTGCCCGTTCTACCAGCGCCGGCCCCCCAATGAGCACTTGCGCCGTATGTTTGGTCATCACTGCGAAATGCGATGCAACCAGACGTCCGGCGGGAAAGCCGGCGACCGCCCCCATCGCACCACTTACGACAGGGACTACAGACATTGCATCAGCAATGATCTTGAAGCGCGGTTCGCTAAAGACGGGTGTTCCTACCGTTCCACCTTTTGTTGCAGAGCCTTTCACCGAGCCTCCACCACCCTCGAGCATACGCACCAGAGGAACCTTGTACTGAACCGCCAGATGTTCTGCATAAACGCTCTTACGCAACCCCGCAGCATTCGGCGAGCCACCTTTGAGCGTGAAGTCTTCGCCTCCGACAACCACACGACGTTCGTTTATCTTGCCAAACCCAACGACATAGTTAGCCGGCGCATACTCTAGAATTTCATCGTTTTCACCATACACGGGGCTCGCGGTCGCCCGCCCATGCTCGCGAAAGGAGTGATCATCAAGGACCGCATCGATTCGTTCGCGAATGGTCAATCGACCCCGGGCATGCTGTTTGGCTATGCCCGCTTCACCGCCTTGCTGTTTTGCTAGGTATCGGCGCCGTTCAAGCTCTTTGATTTCAGGTTCCCAACTCATGCGCTACTCCGGGTCTGAAAATTCCGGGGGACGTTTTTCGAAATTTGCTTTAACCGCTTCTACCTGGTTCGGTGAGCCGATCAGGGAAACTTGCAAACTCGCCTCCAGTTCGAGCCCAGTCCGCTCATCAGCATGCCAGATCGTTTCCAGAAGTTGCTTGCCCGCGCGGACGGCATCGGGTGACTTACTTGCGATTTCGTTGGCAATGTCCATGGCATGTGCCAGCGGGTCATCAACGACCTTAGTAACCAGACCAATTTTCTGTGCCTGTTCACCGTTTAACACGCGACCGGTTAAAATCAGTTCTTTCGCAACATCTAAGGGTACGATATCTCGCAGCGTCTGCGAGATACTCATATCGGGAATCGCCCCCCATTTAATTTCCATAATGGACATCTTCGTGTCAGGACTCGCAATGCGCATGTCGGCACCCAGTGCGATTTGTGCACCGCCGCCATAGGCCACCCCATGCAGTGCAGCAATAACAGGAACTGGCATTCGTTTCCAAACCATCGCCGGTCTTTGTGCAAAATTCTCTGGCCGCTTATCCCGATCGAAGAATGTACTGGCCTCGCCACTCGCACCATCTGCCAGGCCGGCCATGCTCTGCATGTCCAAACCGGCACAAAAACCACGGCCGTTTCCCGATAACACAACTGCCCGCACGTCTTTGGCTTCAGACAACTGTTCTCCAGCGGCGACTATGGCTTTGAACATATCCGGGCTCAGCGCATTATATTTGTCAGGGCGATTCAGACGCACATCTGCCACGCCATCAACAACTTCTATGGTGACCAGGTCGCTACTCAATGTCCTCTCCCACGAAATACGGACCGGCGATGCTATCACAAACGTGAAGTGACAGCGGAGGTCAGCCGACCCGTCGTGACCAGCCGTGCTTCGTCGTCATGCATCTCAAGCAGCCACACCATCGACGACTTTCCAACATGTGCAGCCGTCGCCCGACCCGTGACCACACCGTCGCGTACGGCTCGGAGGTGATTGCAGTTGATTTCAAGGCCTACACAAATCTGCGTTTGAGGATCTACACAGTGATTAGCAGCCGCGCTGGCAAGGGTTTCTAACAACAATACGGCCGCCCCGCCATGCATGAGACCGAATGGCTGCTTGGTTTGTGCATCAATCACCATCGTCCCCGCGAGGAAGTCTGGGCCCACCTCAGAGACGAGGATACCCAGCTGGGATACCGCAGTGCCTTCATGCAACCGGTTCAGTGCCGCCACATCGGGTCTGACCACCCAGATTTCATCTTTTGCCAACGCTTAACCCCTGCACAACATCACCACACACCTCCCCAATAAGAAGCCAGCCTGCCAACATTAGCCTATTCAGATACCGTTAAGCCGCCGGCTAATCAGCTCACTGAGAACAACCCAACGCAAATCGATTGAGGACTGGATGGTACACCCCGGTGAGCGTAGCAACATACATCGCAACACAGGCCGGGCAATCACCGCGACGCAAAGCTTAGCCGGCATTTAATGAAAATCATCATCGATCAAGATAAGAATGACACCGAGGCATCAAATGAAGTAGGCATAGGCCTGCCTTCACAATTGAGTTATCAACCTGAGGACCTTAGGTGTCTATGACGGCCACTACCTGGTCTTCTTCGACCTGGTCTTCAGGCACTACGAGGACTTCGATCAGAGTACCGGCAGATGGCGCTTCCACCGGAATTTCCATCTTCATCGATTCAAGTATCATGATGACATCCCCCTCTGAGACCTGAGCACCCGATTCAAGCAATACTTTCCATACGTTACCGGTAACCTCGCTTTCAACATTCTGTCGAGCCATACCCTGATCTCCTCTTGGTTGTTCTGTTTTCGATCCTGTGCGCTGTCAATGACGGATACTGTCGAGCAGGCCAGTGTCAATTTTGCCATCCAGAAACCGTTCATCCAACAATACTCTTTGCAGCAGTGGAATATTGGTCGCAACACCTTCAATCGCAAAAGCCTTCAATGCAATTGACAACCTGCCAATTGCAATTTCTCGCGTATGGCCTTTTGCGATGACTTTCGCCAGCAGCGCATCATAATAGGGTGTGACGCTCTGACCTTCCTGAAATCCTGTTTCAACACGCACGCCATACATCTCCGGCAGACGAAACACTGCCAACCTGCCCGTCGATGGCAGAAGCGTCACGGCATCCTCTGCATAAACCCGTGCTTCGATCGCAAACCCGGATCTTTGCGGAGATTGAGGAAGGTGCTCACCTTGAGCCAACTTTATCTGTAGGCCAACCAGGTCCAACCCCGTCACCTCTTCGGTGACTCCATGCTCCACCTGAATACGTGTGTTCATTTCCAGAAAACCAAACACACCGTCTTCGGATAACAGCGTTTCTAAGGTGCCTAAGTTGTTGTAGCCCAGATGCGTGCAAACGGTAGCGCCTTGTTCTGCGACGGCGAGCAAGGTCTCTGCGGGCAGCCCAGGTGCCGGACTTTCTTCGATTAATTTCTGATTGCGCCGCTGTATTGAACATTCACGTTCAAAAACATGTGCCGAGCGCCCGTTGTTGTCCGCAATGATCTGGAATTCAATGTGGCGTGGCTGCGTAACCCACTTCTCAAGATAGATACCACCGCTTGCGAAAGCGCTTTGTGCAATCGTTCTAGATCGAGCGATTGCGTGTTCTAAAGCATGCGGGCTATCGACCCGCTCCATACCCATGCCACCACCACCGCCCGTCGGTTTCACGAGCACCGGGTAACCGATGAGTTCAGCAGTTTCCTTTGCCTGCTCAATATCCGTGATCAGATCTGACCCTGGGAACGTCGGGAAACCCTCCTGAGACATAAGCGCGCGTGCCGCCACTTTGTCTCCCATCCTATCCAGCCACTCAGGTGCAGGACCGATGAAAGTTTTACCGGCGCCTTGGACAGCACGGGCAAAATCTGCACTTTCTGAAAGAAACCCATAACCAGGGTGCACGCCTTGGGCGCCACTGTGTTCGAGGACGTCCAGCAACCGCTCCTGATTGAGATAGGTTTCGGTGGCGGAGTGACCTGCCAGGGCATAGGTTTGACTTGCCTCAGCAAGATAGGGGGCACCAATGTCCGCTTCAGAGTAGACGGCAACACTCTCTAATCCCAATTCATTACAGGCCCGAATTACCCGTCTGGCAATCGCGCCTCTGTTAGCCACCAGTACTTTGTTCATCTAAGTACCCCCTTTACGTATCTGACTGCCAATCCGCTTGCTCCTACCAGGCTTCGAAAGTCCTCCTCGGTCACGGGTCTGGGCTCCCATATTTCCTTCACAACCAGCATTGTGGATGAAACGAAAAACCTCTTCGCGAATATGCGGACCAAAATTCAAGACACCTAAGTCAGCGCTCTGGGTGCCCTGATGGTCTTGAGGCTTCCTCTAAAGATATGCCGAACCGCACCAGGACAACGTTGTACAGTTCAGCTCAAACCGCACGCGTCCATCCGTTTCAGTGGCCAGCGACAAAAGTGATCGGACCGGCAGACCTGCAAATCACAGGCTGCCCCAGTCATCGCAGTTGTCTACAAGTGCAGCGATGAACCCGTCAGTAATTCATAAGCTTCCAGGTAGCGGGCAATACTCTTTTCCACTACCTCGCCGGGAAGCTCTGGTCCGGGAGAAGTTTTATCCCACTCGCCAGCTTGAACCACTTCTTCAAGATAATTGCGAACAATCTGTTTATCGAAACTCTGTTGCTCACGGCCAGGTTCCCAATCAGCCGCCGGCCAGAAACGAGAGCTGTCCGGGGTGAATATTTCATCGATCAGCAGCGGTTCTTCCTGACCGGAAAGTCGCCCGAATTCAAATTTCGTATCGGCCAGGATGATGCCCCGCTCTCCGGCATAATCACGGGCCGTATTGTAGAGCTTGAGCGTTGTCTCGCCGAGCCAGGCCATGAGTTCTTCGCCGACAATCGAAGCACCTTCAGCAAAACTAATGTTTTCGTCGTGCCCTGTGTCTGCCTTTGTCGAAGGCGTAAACAGGGGCGTTGCCAGGCGATCACTGTTGCGTAAGCCTTCGGGCAGTTCAATGCCGCAGACTTTTCCGGACGCCTGGTAATCTTTCCAGCCACTGCCGGTGATGTACCCTCGAGCGATGCATTCTATGGGTACCACCGCAGTTTTTTTGCACAACATGATTCTGTCCCTGAGCGCACTGCGTTCATTTTCTGTCAAGCCTGGTATGTCTGCGACATCAGTACTCAACAAATGGTGCGGGACATCGTCTGCAAACATATCGAACCAGAACTTCGAAATCTGCGTAAGAACAATTCCTTTGCCCGGCAGCCCATTGGCCATCACAACATCAAAGGCACTGATGCGGTCTGTGGCAACAATAAGAAGTGCTTCTTCTCCTGTGTCTAAGGATACATCGTATAAATCCCTGACCTTTCCAGAGCGCTTGTTGGGCAATGCCAGATCTGTACTCAATACAGCGTTTGTCATTTCTAACTACCTTGTTTAGTTCTAGATTGTGCTCAGGCTGTGCTGCCTCCATCAGCAAGGTAGACTGAGCCCGTAATGAATTCACTATCATCCGAGGCAAGGAACAGCATCACCTTGGCAATATCCTGCGGTTGCGCATAGCGCCCCATTGGAATATTTGCCTCTATCTGGGCCTTGACCAAATCTGCCTGACCAGGCGCCATGCCTTCCTCTATACTTCTCATCATCCGAGTTTCAACCGGGGACGGATTGACCGTATTGACGCGTATACCCCTGGATGCACCCTCCCGAGCTGCCGATTTCATCATGCCAATCACCGCGTGTTTGCTCGTTGCATAGGGCAGGATATTAGCGGCACCGCGTACACCCGCGACACTGGAGCTAATAATGACACTGCCGCCACCGCGACTTGTCATTGCCGGAAATACAGCCTGCAACGCAAGAAAGGGTCCTTTGACATTGACCGCTATAACCTGGTCGAACCTGCTCTCATCATAATCCTCTATGGCTGCTACGTCCCCTTCGATACCTGCATTGGCCAGGAGAATATCCACGCCACCATAGCGCTCCGATGCAATCGCAACCATGTTCTGATTGTCTTCGGATTTAGTGACATCTGCGACACAGTAACTGACGCGGTTGGTTCCCACGTCTTCAACCGCTTCGATCAACTGTTGTTTGTCTAGATCCACCAACAGAACATTGGCGCCTTCTATGGCAAAAAGCCGGCCTGCCGCCCGACCGATGCCGCCGGCCCCGCCAGTAATGATGCACACCTTGCCCTCAAGTCTCCCCACACTCACATCCTTATCCATTCAAAACAGACCCCAATTCGGCCCATTCGTATCACTTATTCACTTAAATGCCTGGCTGAAATCCTCGACGAGATCATCTATATCTTCTATCCCAACCGATATTCGAATCAGCGAGTCATGAATGCCCATACTTGCGCGCCGTTGTGGTCCCATCTCAAAGTAAATCGTGTGTGCCACCGGTATCACCAATGTCCTGTTGTCACCAAGATTTGTCGATTTGATGGCAACTTTCAAGTTATCCATATAAGCCCAGAGGTCTATTCGTGGATCAAGCTCAAAACTGAGAATCGCTCCCGCATATCGAAAAAGCACCTTTGCTCTCTCGAATTGAGGATGATCCGGCAAACCGGGGAAAAAGACCTTGCCTACTCGATCATGATTGGACAGAAATTCTGCCAATGTCCTGGCACTCTGACACTGCCGCTCCATCCTCAGGGCCAGCGTCTCCGAACCGACAGAGAGATGGTGTGCAGACTCTGCAGTTAAGGTGGCGCCAAAATCACGCAACCCTTTCTTCTTGATTTGGGTCAGACCCCACAACTGTGCATTACCCGATTTGTAATCGTCGTAAATATTGTCGTAGCTGCCCCAATCAAAATGGCCCAGTTCCGTGATCGCTCCTCCCAGTGCATTACCATGCCCGCCGATATACTTTGTCAGGCTGTTAATGACCAGGCTCGCCTTAACGTCTATCGGTTCGAACAGGTACGGTGAAGTCATCGTATTGTCGACAAAGTAGATCAGACCGTGCGCTTCGCATAGATCGCCGATCTCTGTTAGTGCCGTCACCTGGGTGCGTGGATTCGCGATGGTTTCAACAAAGACCATCTTTGTTGCATCCGTTATGGCCGATGCAACCGCTTCGGCATCTGTTGCATCAACAAAACTCACGCTGATCCCCTGAGCAGCAAACGAGTTAAACAGGCTATTTGTGTTGCCGAAAAGAAAAGAAGAACTGATCACGTGGTCGCCCGAGCGCAGCAGGGAAAAAAATGTCGTGCCTATAGCTGCCATTCCGGTACTGAAACATACCGTTTTGAGCCCACGCTCCATGCGGGTGATCTTTGCCTCCAGCGCATCGACTGTCGGGTTTATCTGACGACTGTAGGTGTGTCCGGGTTTGGTGCCTTGAAAGACTGCCGCCAGTTCACGGGCACTGTCGTAGCTATAAGCAACAGACGTATGGACGGGCTTGTGCGTGGAACCGTGCTCGATCGGATTCTGTCGGTCACTATGAACGTTTTGGGTAGTAAAGCCTTTCATGTCAATTAAAAAGACACTTGTCCTTCGCTTCAGGGACGCGAACTATAGGTAAATCAGGGTAAAAACTCTACGACTCAGGCGGTTACTGCTACCGGAGCCATTGCCAGCATCTGCTCAAATCCATTGTCTTTCAAAAGCTCAGCTAACTCGCTGGCAGGAACTGCAGGCGAAAAAATGTATCCCTGCACTTCTTCACAGCCTTGCTCTTTGAGATATCGGAGTTGCGTGGGGTTTTCGACCCCTTCAGCAACGAGGTCAAGCTTTAAGCCCCGAGCCATCGACACAATGGCGTCCACAATACTTGCGCCTGTTTCATCTGCGCGAATATCACTCACGAAGCTCCGATCAATTTTGAGGGTGTTAATCGGGAACTGCTGGAGATAAGCCAGCGACGAGTATCCCGTGCCAAAATCATCGATCGCAATACGAACGCCCAGACCCTGAACCTGTTTAAGCTTAGGGATAATCTTTTCCATATCCTGCATTAAGGTGTTTTCGGTAATCTCAAGCTTGACATATTCAGCTGCCAATCCTGAGGTTTCTAAAGCTTCAGTGAAGCGCTCGACGAAATTTTCCTCTTCTATCTGCATAGCCGTCAGATTGACAGACAGCAGGATATCTCCCAACCCAGCATTTCGCCACGCCGCGACGTCATGAAAGGCCTGCTTCTGTACGTATTCGTCGATCTGCAGGATGAGTCCGGTCTCTTCAGCAAGAGGCAAAAACTCTTCAGGGTCGATCATCCCCCGCACTCCATGCCGCCACCGCACCAGCGCTTCAACCCCTTTAATACTGGCATCTGTCAGAGACACTTGGGGTTGATAATAAACTTCGAATTCACCTTGGGTCAGCGCATTGCGCAATTCTCGTTCAAGGCTCAGTCGAGTAGAAAACTGATGGTTCATCTCTTCTGAGAAAAACTGATAGCTGTTCTTGCCACGGCTCTTCACGTGATACATGGCAATGTCAGCATTCTGCACAAGTACCTCACCCGTCTCTCCGGCCTCGGGGTACATTGCAATGCCGATGCTCGCCCCGACAAAAAGTTCGTGTCCGTCGATTACGAAGGGTTCGCTCAAGCGATTAAGAATTTTCTCAGCGATCACCACCACGTCGTCTCGTGTCCGCACTTCAGGGAGCAGCAAAGTAAATTCGTCGCCGCCAAAACGGGAGAGCGTATCACCACCGCGTAAGCAACTCTGCAATCGGTTAGCAACGGCCTTGAGCAATCTGTCGCCCATGTTGTGACCGAGCGTGTCGTTGACCAGTTTAAAGCGATCAAGATCGAGGAACATCGTCGCGAGCTTACGTTTATTACGACGGGCATGTGTGATTGCCAGGCCCAATCGGTCTTTGAGAAGAGCACGGTTAGGCAGGTCCGTCAGCAGATCGTGATAAGCCTGAAAATTGATGAGTTCTTCTGCTTCCTTTCGTTCGCTGATATCCCGGGCCGTGCCATAAGTGCCCAAGAAATTATTTCGCGTCCGCTCTTGCCGGTCCGCGTAGATACCCATCGCCGTGAGTTCGGCCCATATGATTTGTACCCGCGACAATCCCTCCCGTTTGTCCGGAATTTGGCTGCGCATGCGAATCTCGATATTTCTCACAGCACGTTCACCGGTGCGCCGTTCGTTGAAGAGATTGCTCGTCTTTTCGAGATCGTCGGATTCAATCAACTCGGAAAAATGACGCCCGATCAATTCATCTCGTTTATATCCAAGCATTGACTCAATGCGATCGTTCAAGAAGGTAAAACAGCCGTTGCGGTCAAGCATGTAGACTAGATCAGGAGAGCTGTTGACTATAAATCGGTGGAGTTCTTCCGATTCATGCAGTTGGTCCTCCATTTCCCGATGCTGACTTTCGAGCTCAACCTGTCTGAGCGCCGTTTCCATCGTCGCAATCAGTTCTGCGCCCTCGTAGGGCTTTTTGATGAAGTCAAACGCGCCACAGGCCAACGCGTGCTTCACACCCGAGAAGCTCGAATCACCACTGACGACAATAATTTTGCTGCTGAGCTTTTCAGCCTCAGCAAAATCAAGGATATCGTGGCCGCTAATCTCCGGCATGATGAGGTCTAGCAGAACGACATCGTAAGTTTTTTCGCCAAGTGCCTGCATGGCGGCTTGACCACCCAGAGCCTGGTCGGCTTCATAGCCATAGGCTGTGACCAGACGATACAAAGACGTCAGGAGTTCTTGTTTGTCATCGACCAGCAGAATACGCGCTGACTTCTCGTCAGAAACGGGACGATTCATCATCTTAGCGTATGATTCTCTCGGGCTAAGACTTTCAGGCATGCTGACAACTCACTTGTACAGTTGACCCAAAACGCAATGCTGCATTTTTTCAATTTTAAGCCGTCTCGTAAAGGCTTGATTGGCTTTGCGCTTGGTCTTTTTAACTCAATACCATTTGCGTCTGGGTGACGATGGCAACGAGTTTGTCATCACCCACCTCTGCGCGCCGCACCAGTCTCGTCTGCCATACCGATGTACGCCGCCCGATGTGCAGTGGCGTGCACTCGCCTCGGACCGTACTCGCCCTGGGTGCAGGACCAAGAAAATTGGTCTTACTTTCAATTGTCGTCGAGGCTTTGGCGCCCTCGGGCAGATTCAGAAACGCGGCCACAGCACCCAGCGTATCCGCAAAAGCCATCAATGCCCCCCCATGCATTATCTTGCCGGTTGTGCAGATTTTTTCATCTACCACCAGGGTACCTACCACCCTTTCAGGGGTGGCTTCCTCAATTTCTATGCCCAGAGTATTCGCAAAGGGCATATGGTCGATAAGATTGATCACGATGCCGTCTCCGCCTGTGCATCGGGGGCTTGCCCATCTTTGTGTTTCGTCATTTGATTTGTGCCTGAAAATCCATCTCGCATGGATAAGACCACAGAGGGAAAACCCGAGCCAGAGCAGACAGGGCCAGAGCATGGCGAAGCTCACCACTTAACACTGCCTCACACACTGCATCTTGAGTCATCATCTCAACGCTGATGAGTTCACCATCACCGAGGTCCTGCGCGCCCACTCTGTGCACATCTTCTGCCAGCCAGTGATGGCAAAGATTGTCATGAATGGCAGGATTAGGCTCTACCGCGCCAAGATAAGTCCAATTCTCGGAAGTAAATCCTGTCTCTTCGAACAGCTCACGCTCAGCTGCCTGGCGCGAATCTTCACCAGGATCGACCATACCGCCAGGCGTTTCGAGCGTCGTATACCCAACCCCGAAACGATACTGTCGAATCATGACGGAGCGGCGCTCGGCATCCAGCGCAACAATGTTCACCCAATCCACACTCTCAAGTACCAGGCGGTCAAAGACCTGGTCATTTCTGGGATTGCGCAGACGGTCCATGCGCTTTGCAAAAAGGATCAGTCCCGCGTTCTCATCATACGAAGAACTCAGATGCTCCCAATCATGTTTCTCATCAATTTTCCTTACACGCCGCATGCATCAGCTCCGTCATAACCAGTCAATTCCATATATCCGGACCCTATACGCTGTCCTTGTTCCCAAATCCCGATCATCCCTTCCCAATATTTAAGCCCCACATCCATCAGCTGGTCATCCAGAAGCGCCCTGACTTCAAGGCGCCTCCCGGACAAATCCATCGTCCACGCAACCGGCCACTTAGCCGCTTGATCGTCCTGCCAGAACCTGGTCGGCGTCAAACTGAAATCCGTGGCCGTGAAATCCTGCCGCACTTCCGCCTGATTCAGATAGATTGCCTGATCGTAGGCACTGCGCGCGCAATCATTCCTGCGCAATTGAAACAACATGGCTTCATCACCATTATCCAAATGCAATGCAAACCAATCCCATCCATTGAGTTCGGATCGGAGGACTGAGGTGCTCCATTCCCGATCTAACCATGCTTTGCCCGAAACAGTGTGCTCAGTGCCCGCCAGCGTAATTGTACCCGAGACAGCCAGGCTCGGGATCGAGTAATAATAACTCGCCTGCTCTGGTCCTTTTGCAGAAAGCCCCTGATTCCCCTGCAATACGATTGGTTGCGTCTGACTGAGCGACAACTGGAGCGCGAAATCGGCGTCACCTGCATCGAGTCTCAACTGAACCTGTTCATCAACCGATCCAGCCAGGGACCAGTCTTCTATATAAACACGGTATGAAGGCTTAAGCTCAACACCTGCCCCTTGAGGGTGCGCGCGTGACAAACGTGTCGCGTGTCGATGCCGGCGACGCTCAATATCAGCCACCGCAAGATGGGCCATATAGACCTGCCCTGAATGCCAGCCTGAGACATGAACACCCGAGGGCTTGAGCGCCTGTCGAAATTGCGTGAACTGGACTCCAAATTCCTCACCCGAAGCATTTCTCAACGTTGCAGTGACATACCACCACTCACTGCGATAGCTCGGATGCGGGCCATGGTCAAATGGAAACTGAAAGTGCCGCACTTTTTCGGCTCGCATATAGCCTTCGAGATGACCTTCTCCCAGTACATTGCCCACTCGCGTTGCGGGGGTTAAGCCGACCACTTCTTGGGATTCTGCGCAACCACAGAGCATCGTGAAAACAAAGGAAACCTGGATCATTTCACTGATCCATCGACGCGCCAGGCCAGCTCGTCTCAACCCTCCTCGAGACTTAACCGAGCTAGCGTGCCACCGCATCAAAGCGCCCCTGTTCTTTTTGCCCGACTCTGATCACCGCAGCGATCACCGCGGCGATCACCCCCCATGCGAAAGGTACAGCTATGGCGCCCGCACTCAGGCGGAGCGTGACCGACCAGCCAAAAGCTCGCGGATTGACCACACCGCACAGCAACCAACCGATGACAATGCCCAACGGTATTGCGATCAGACAAGCGATAACCCCCATACTCACACCGCGACCGAAATCGGCAAGTAATCGCTCGCCCGCACTGATACCCATACTTTCCAACAGGCGAGCACTTGCCTGCTGGTTGAGACGAAGCACGGTAACCGCTACGTATACACCGATCCCTGCGACTATGACTGCAATCGCGATGAGTACCGAGGTGATGGCGAAGGTCTGATCAAAAATTCGCAACGCATTCTCCCGAATGTCCGCCTGTCTTTGTACTCGAACGCCTGCAACCTGTGGTAGTTCTTGTCTTTGTGGCGCAGCCAGGCTGATGCCCAATGAGGTGATCGCGCCACCCGCGACGGCCGACGCCTGATCCACCTTCAATTTTGGCAACATGTCGCCAAAGCTCTTAAACACATGCACAACTTCATGTTTTGATCCATCAATGTCGAGCGCGTCACCGGTCAGTACACCTAATACACGGGCCGCCTGCTCAGAGATCATCACGTCGCCAGCGGCCAGATGGTGTGAGTATCCGTAACGCTCACTTTCCACCACATCAGTATCCGTGCTGTCTATGACGACCGGCACACCTGCCAGTCGCACTGCCCGTTCCCGGTATACCTGTACTCGAGCGGTGCTCAATTTATTGCGCACCTGGGCATGAAGTTCCGACAGCGCTTCTGCATTACCCTCAACACTAAAATCCTGGCTAAGGCGACGATCCAGCATTTGGGAAAACTCTGATCTGAAACTGTCGACCATCAAACCAACGCCAATTGCGGTCGCAACGGCGAGAACAAGACCTCCAAGTGCAATCCAAAGATCCCCGGGAAACCACACGGCCTCTCTCATGCTCATGCGTAACAAAATATGTCCCCCCAATGTGCCACTTCGGCTGCGCAGCCCGATCAGAACCGGCACCAGCATTGCCAGCGTGATGATGCAAGTGGCCGCTATCGCAACAAAGGCACCCAGCAATCCGGATGCTTCCCAGGCAACACCAAGACAAACAACCACCAGTGCGGCAACCAGAAATATACCTTGCAGTCTCGTTGGTTTTTGAAAGTGGGCTGCTCGTGTGGCGACAGCAAAAGCCCAGACACCCCCCAGCATACACACGGCCAATGCTGAACCCATGGCCTTGACTAAGAGCCACACATCCGTATCCACCTGTAACGCACTACCGACACTGACACGCAAGAGACCATCAGCAAGCAGTCGGCCAAGGCCAAGACCCATTAAGCCCGAGACCATGCCGAGGAGGATCATAAGACCGACGAAATACAGACGAATTTCCGGATATCCAACACCGAGCACATGTAATCGCACGAATATTTGCCACAACCTGCGCAGCCACGAGACCGCCACCTGATAGATCAGAAACCATGCCACCACCAAAGCAAGGAGTCCTAACGCTCCGACATTGAACAGCACCGCTTTACCAAAGCGATTTGCAGGCTGCATTTCACCCAGGTTTTTTGCGCGCCATCCTGGTAGCTCAGGAGCTGGAACTTCAGGTAAACCGGCACTGATCCCTGGAGCCACATCCTCTAACCACCGATAGGCATCATGAATCGGGTTGGCAAAGTCCACGGCAACATACGACAGATGATCTTGTGGCCACTTAAGGAACATCTGCGCGTTGGCAATGTCCATCACGATCAAGTCATCAACAGCGAGCTGTCCAAGCACCTTTAAACGGCTGAGCGCGTGGTTGCTGTGCATCTCCTTGGCAATGTTACGACTCACCCAGACGCCATCCAAAAAGTCGTTTTCGATAGGCACCGGTTGCACACCAGAATTGAGCATGGCTTGGCTGTCTTCTAGCCCTGCAGACTGCAACCGTGCCACAAAGTCGATGCCCAGCACCCGAACCCGCTGTTCGCCCAGGCGTGTCGATTCGTCAATGACAGGCCATAGATCCTGAATACCGGCTATCTCGCCCTGCCGCCATTTTTTGCGCAAGCCGAAGTAGTCCGCCGATGTCAGAGGCAGAATGTCCGGCTGCAGAATACCTTCCAGATCACGCAAAGGTCCGGGTATCAGATCGTCTAACTGTCTAGCCACACTTGTACTCACCAAATGTACAGCGACGATCGAGGTCACACCCAGCACGACACCCAGAACGGCCATCGCCGTGGACCAGGGCGATCGCAGCAGAAACCGTCCGAGCGCCTTAATGATCATCGCTTGCGGTTTCTGTCAGGTACAGGCGCTCATCGGCAAGGGCAGCCACCGTAGGACTATGCGTGGCAACGACCAGTGTCGCCCCATAGCGCTCGCATGTGGCAAAAAGCAGCCGAGTCACCGCTTCAGTGTTTTCACGATCCAGATTACCCGTAGGTTCATCCGCCAGCACAATTGCTGGCTCGGTCACGATCGCTCTGGCTACAGCAACTCTTTGCTGTTCTCCCCCTGAAAGCACGTCCGGAAAAGCGCCGGCTCGGTCTAACAATCCGAATTCGTCCAGCAATACCTCCGCCCGCTCTCTCACGTCGGATAACTTGTTTAAAGAAGCAGGTAAAGCAACATTTTCCCAAACAGTGAGCGTGGGTATCAGGTTGAAGAACTGGTGCACATAACCAACGTGGCGACGCCTGAACGCAGTTCGTTGTGCTTCTGGAAGCAAATGCAGTGCAAAACTTGCTTCTTTCACATTGAACTGAACAGATCCGGCATCCACAGAGACAATCCCTGCCAGGATGTTCAGAAAAGTAGATTTACCTGATCCGCTGGGGCCCAGAACCGCCAAGGACCTCCGGGCCTCTACATTGAGCGATAAACCCGAGAGAACGGTCACCTCGGCTTCTCCGTCCACATACGTTTTGTGCAGATCAGTGACGGAAATCATTTAACGCAGCGGCTGCATGCCCTGGTTGGAAAGCTCCGGCGTGAGAGGCATGAGATGTTCGCCACTCTGGATGTCTCTAAGTGCAGTGGCAACATCCTCATACTTGCTTAATGTTTCCAGCGATCTGAGCGTCGGATCGATCATCTGCCATGACCCGTTCACTTTATTTTGTAGCGCCGTCGCTGGCTGTTCCCACTGATCATCTGCAGTCTCGCGGGTATGTGCCAGGGTGTCCTGGTCCGTGGGCATTGCTGCCACAAAAAAACGCGTGTCGAAGCGTCGAGGTGCCATTGCCGGCGTGATCCAATGGCTGAAATAACCGAGTCGATCGCAATCGACCTTCAGTTTTTCTCTTTCGCACATGGCGCTGAAGGAAAGTGCGCCGTTGAGAATATCGTCGCGATAAGCATGGAAGCGATCAACCATGGCCCTGGTGAATCTCACCGGCTTATCATCCCGCCGGACAAGCAATACACCACACTCCTCAAAGCACTCTCTGGCCACAGCCACCCAGTACCTTGTTCCCCCACCACTGATGCCGAGTCTGGCACTCGCCGTTGCATCGTCAATGCCATAACAAACCGCGGTGGCAAAATCATCCTCGTCTACTTTGCCCCCGGGGAAAACATGAAGATCCGGAAAATCTCCGCGCCCTGGCCGTTTGACCATATAGACCTGCAGACCCCTGGCACTGTCGCGCAACAGCATCACCGTCGCAGCCAGACGGATATTGTCTCGAACCAATGGTTGAAGTTCAGTCACATATTACCTCTTAAGTGATATCAAAATGCCATCATTGCGACATTAAGCAAAGGACGGTAGGGTCCGATAGGTATCGTGGGGCGGTGAGATTCATGGATCCTAAGGAAAAACCCTACAAGTTTGTTGTCCGGTTACCAACTGTGCTGCGCAATCAAATAGCAGATGCCGCCAAATACTACCATCGAAGCATGAACTCGGAGATTGTAGCGCGCCTGGAGCGAACCTTCAGCGGCGGACGCCTCGAAAAGATCGCCACCCGTCCGGTTGTTCTTTCGCCGGCAGAACTGGAAACTGAAATTGAAGACTGCCTTGCCCTGGGCCCACCTGATGCCATAAGCGCAGAGCTTGTCCGCGGAAACAAGCTGCCCTTTCTAATGGAAGACCCCCGTCACTACCTCGGACATGAAATCTATCCGTGGGATGAAGTGCTTTATCCTGTCAATCGTGTAGGTCCATGGTGTGTGGCTGTCATTTCCAACCCACCCATAGACATCGACTTCGACCCGGCTATATCAAGCTACGATGCCTATCTTGCGCAAAACAATTGACTCTCTAAAGGTGATAACGCAAGCGCAGATCTGCAGCGTGCTCACTCAAGCGGGTCAACAGCTCGTATCGTTCCGGAGGCATAAATTCATTTGACCTGAGTTCCTGGAGCCGTTCTTCGAACGCGGCAAGATTCCGCCAGTCGCCTTCTCCGGAGAGCTTCGACGTGACAAAGTCACGCCACGGGCCAAATTCTTCCGGTTCCAGCAGGCTCGCAAACGAACGCGCTTTCATCCGTTGCGCCAACACATGCAGTCTTTTGTCGTTGTAATCAAGGTTGCGCCAACGACCTTTTTTCAGATCATCATGCAATGAACGACAACGCGTTCGGTCATCGTCCTGCAGAAATCCATCGTAGAGCGCCACATCAACGTCTTCATTCGTTGCTGGCTTGTAGCTCTGGTACGCACTTATCAATTTATCCTTAAGACCCGGTTGGCGAAGTCTGCGCGCGCGTTCCTTTGCAAGCGGCAGGTCAATACCCAGTCGTGATCGGTTTTCGTCGTTCAGCACTTCGATCGGCGCGACGAACGGACAACGGTTGACGCGAAGTTCTTTGAGCGGCAATCGACCCCCGATATTTACACCCCAAAGTCGGGCACCAATGTCCTCAGCGGAAAGCTCCAACAGCGGCTCCACGTCTTCACCCAGGTCCACAACCAGTATGCTGTTACTGTTGGTGGGGTGGCGAGCTATAGAAATGATCGGCGCAACACCGGATCTTGCACGCGGGTATATACCTGAGACCTGGATACACATCTGAGCACCATAGGGCTCAAGCAGGGTTCGAACCTGTTTCTTCTGTCGCAGATTAAAATAGTAGTCGAAGAGTTTTGGTTGGCGTTGCTTGATCAACCTCGCCATCGCAACTGTCGCGTGAACATCTGACATCGCATCATGTGCATGCCCATGTTCAATTCCATTTGACCGGGCCAACTCTTCAAGTTTGTAGACGGGCAGACCTTCGTCATCTTCAGGCCAGACGATGCCATCGCGCCTAAGCCCCCCTGTTGCCCTGACCAGATCGAGCAGATCCCAGCGAGAATTTCCGTTCTGCCACTCCCGCGCGTAGGGGTCCATGAGGTTGCGATATAGGCTGTAGCGGATGAATTCATCATCAAAGCGCAAGCTGTTGTATCCCACCACACACGTATTTGGTTCACTAAAAAGCCGATTAATCTCGATCAGGGCTGTGGTTTCAGATATGCCTTTGTAATGCGTGAGTTGTGGGGTGATCCCCGTAATCAGACTAGCATCCGGACTTGGCAAGACATCATCCGCCAGATGTACATAAGTGCAGTATTCATCCCCGACGACATTGAGATCTTCATCGGTACGCACACCGGCAATCTGCACGATTCGATCCCATTTGGGATCGATGCCGGTCGTCTCAAGGTCGTACCAGTAAAAGGTATTCATATGCGTCGTTCGATCAAGACACGTTAGTTATTGCAGATCCTTCGATAAGACAACGACCCGACCATACCAATGGCATGGCAAAGATTTCGTGGTATAGCACAGCCAGGTCAGTTAACCTCGCTCGATGCAGATCAAGTCTTTCGCCCTTGCCCTGGGGCCGATTGTCGCATGTCTGGCGACGACACTCATGTGGTTTTCCACCGACATCCCTAATGTTTCCGCGGCGCTCACCCTTGGAATCACGCTATGGACCGTTGTGTGGTGGGTATTTGAAGCCGTGCCCATACCCGTTACTTCGCTGGTACCCATAGCCCTCCTGCCTATGTTCGGTATTTTGTCGTCAAAAGAACTGGGCGCGGCGGTTGGCCATCCACTCGTCCTGCTTCTTCTGGGCGGATTTCTCCTGGCAACTGCATTAGAAAAAAGTGGTGCGCATCGGCGCATCGCGCTTGCAATGGTGCGGGCATTTGGTGGTTCGAGTTCGCAACGCCTCGTTTTCGGTTTCATGGCTGCAAGTGCTGTCCTTAGCATGTGGATCTCTAACACTTCGACAGTGATCATGCTCCTGCCTGTTGCGACTGCAGTGATCGCCAGTTCGAAAGACCAGAACCTCGCCACACCCCTACTTCTTGGTATCGCCTATGCCGCAAGCATTGGCGGTATGGGCACGCCGATCGGTACGCCACCCAATATCGTATTCATGGGGATCTATCAGGAAGTCACCGGGACCACCATCGCATTCGGTACGTGGATGTCCTGGGCGTTACCGATCGCCCTGGTTCTACTGCCAATCGCGGGTTTCTGGATCACCCGAAACCTGACCTACCAAGGCTCTGTTGATCTGCCAGAGGTGGGGAACTGGAGTACAGCAGAAAAAAGAGTATCCGCCGTCTTTGCTTTGACCGCATTCGCCTGGATAACCCGATTGAGTCCTTTTGGCGGTTGGACGGCCTTGTTGGAGGTGCCTTACACCAACGACGCAATCGTCGCTTTCATGGGCGTTGTCTTTCTTTTCCTGATTCCCAACGGTGAGGACGGTAAGCTTCTAGACTGGGAGAGTGCAAACAAGATTCCCTGGGGAATGCTGATTCTATTTGGCGGTGGGATGGCAATCGCGACCGCATTTATCAATTCTGGCCTCAGTCAGACGATCGCTGAGGCATTGACGGCCCTTTCGAATCTGCACCTCCTTCTGATCATGGCGACGATTTGTCTGGCGGTAACATTCCTCACTGAGGTGACCAGCAACACGGCAACCACCACACTCCTCATGCCAATCATGGCTGCCACTGCCATCGCTGTTCACGCGGATCCAAAACTATTCATGGTACCCGCTGCACTTTCAGCCTCGTGCGCTTTCATGCTGCCGGTAGCAACCGCACCCAACGTCATTATCTTTTCGACCGGACAATTTACTCAAGCGACCATGGCCCGCGAAGGCCTGGCCATGAACCTCGCTGGCATACTGATTATCAGCACCATGACCTATATGTTATTAGGCTGATCCGCCTTGCAGGATTGCAAGCGTTCGTCGCGATCATCCACCTCCAACGCGATAAGATCCTTAACCTCGGTGAAAAAAACCTGCCAATCGCCGTGTTTTCCGAACATACATTTGAATGCGGGCACCAGATCCTCGTAGACACCCAGTGAAACCAGATAGGCGTTATTCAGTTCTTCATTGATGAGACGGTCATACCTTCCATCACCCAAAGCTGCGCGATCACGCAAATATCGCTGCTGAAACGATGCGAAAACAATGGACTTTTCGTGCGCCGGGTCATCACTGAGGTAGGCTCTTTCAAGCGCAGACTTCAACTGTAGCAAATATGCCTTCATCTGATTCCAGCCATCACGCTGACTTTGCCACGTTTTAAATCGGTCGCTAGAACTGCCGAAATACTGCCGCATGCCCTCTTCAGCTACGAAACTCGCGAAGCTCTCGTTGAAACTCGTATCTCCTTCAATCCACACAACGCCATGAGCAAGTTCATGCAGAAGCAAACCTGCCAGGTCCGGCTCCGGCCAGTGGAGAAATGTGGAAAGTAAAGGGTCATCGAACCATCCCAGAGTCGAATACGCCGCCACACCAGTCACGTAGGTCTCCAACCCTTTCTGTCTGAGTTTCTGTGCATAGGCCCGTGCGTGAGCCTGATCAAAATACCCCCTGTAAGGTGCGCAGCCGACAATGGGATAACACCACATGTACGCCTTCAATGAGTGTGTCGGCGCAGCAAATACATTCCACACGACATACGGGCGATCAAGTGCGACATAGGATCGATACCGATCCATCACCGGCAAGCCAATCTCCCCCTCTGCAAACGATATGATTTGCCGGGCAAGCTGCAATTGCTTGCGCAACGCCGTATTCGTCTCAGGGTCGGTGAGCATCTTTTCTACGGGTATGCGTGCGTTAAGCACTTCAAGCTGTCCAAAAATCGCCTGCTGATAAAAACTCAGGCTTCCGCATCCACCTTGGATCAGTAATAAAACCGACAAAAACACACATCGTTTACAGGTATACATGGTCGATTTATAGCACGCGCTCTGATAATGCGTATCATGGTGCCTCGACGAAAAACGATTGGACGAGACATGCATGTGATCAGGGGCATTGTCGCCATCATTTGGATAGCGTGCAACGCAGCACTTGTCTGGGTTCCGCTGACCTTTTGGCTGGTGCAGCGAACCTGGACACGGGGCGAAAAACTCAGCGCCCTGAAAAAACGGATGGATTTAATCATCTGGTGGTGGAGTGCCAACAATGCAAGGATGATCAGGCTCTTCAATACAACGACGGTCGAGATCAACTGGCACGAAAGGGAACAGTTGGCCATGGACAAATGGTATCTCGTCATATCGAACCATCAGAGCTGGACCGACATCGTTTTATTGCAAACGTATCTGCATCCAGTCTTACCCCCGCTTAAATTTTTTACAAAAGAACAATTAGTCTGGGTCCCTTTCATCGGGCTCGCTATGAAGGTCCTCGGTTTCCCCTACGTAAAGCGGGTGACAAAGAAGCAGATGCGTGCCAATCCAGATCTAAGGACCGCCGACAGAGACAATATCATCACAGCTTGCGAGGGCTTTAAAAACCACCCCACTTCGGTTCTCAACTTTATCGAGGGTACACGAAGAACCCAGGAAAAGTACGACCACCAAAAGAGCGAATTCGAATACCTCCTACGCCCTAAAATCGGCGGCCTTGATTACGTGCTCGAGGGCATGGCCGATCACCTGCACCGGCTCGTTGATGTGACAATTATCTACCCCGAAGGCGTACCCACATTCTGGGAATTTCTTCAGGGCAAATGCGAACAGGTGCAAATCGACATAAAACCCCGTGAAATACCTGCAACGGTGACTGCGGCCAAAGCCCAAAACAGGCGTACAGAACTTGCTCAGTGGATAAAAAGTCTGTGGCTGGACAAAGATGCGCGCATCGCAAAAATCATGAACGTCCCTTAAGCCATGTACCAAAATCACTTCGGGTTTAATCAGGCACCTTTTTCAATTGCGCCGGACCCGCGTTTTCTGTTTCTGAGTGAATCTCACAATGAAGCGCTGGCACACCTTTTATACGGATTCACCCATGGCGGTTTCGTCCTGATCACCGGCGAGGTCGGTACCGGCAAGACCACGTTGTTGCGCAATCTGCTTGATAAGACCCCGGCAGACATCGACGTCGCCTTTATCCTCAATCCCCGTTTGACTGTTCGCGAGCTGCTCGAAACCCTTTGCGAAGAACTCGGCGTCATTCGCCAATCTCGTGAGGGCGACTCCGTTAAACGTTACATCGATGTACTGAATCAACATCTGTTAGAAACTCATCGCCACGGGCGAAGCACCGTCATGATCATCGACGAAGCACAAAACCTCTCCCCCGCGGTATTGGAACAGATTCGCCTCCTGACCAATCTGGAAACCAACGACAAAAAACTCTTGCGGATTATCCTCCTCGGTCAGCCAGAGCTGCTCGATATGCTGGCCCGTCGCCAACTCAGGCAGCTCTCACAACGTATAACTGCACGCTATCACCTGAGACCTCTAAGCAAAGAAGATACATTCGACTACGTCAGTCACCGGCTGGAGTGTGCCGGTGGCAACCCCGGCATATTCATCCACCGGGCCGTCTCAGCCCTTTATAGGCTGAGTGGCGGTACGCCGCGCCTGATCAATATCATTGCCGACCGGGCCTTACTCGGCGCTTATGTCGAAGGCACGCATGAAGTCACCGCAAATCACGTGCGCAAAGCCGCTCGAGAGGTCAGTGGTGAAGGGCGCCGTTACTTAACACGTGCGCATGTGGTATCGGCCACTGGCTTGGTACTGGTCGCTGCCATGTCAACTTACGCATGGCTTAATTGGAATAGTCCCACCCAAACAGCAGCCAGACAAATTCCCCAGCCACAAACAACACCGGCTCAGCCCCAAAATACAGCCCCGCCCGCCACCAAATCCGTCGTGGCGGAGCCACAGGTCAGCAAAACGATCGACCAAACAAGACCGAGCAGCCCGACAGACACCAACCCACCGCCGTTACGACAGACAGTCGTCATATCCCGTCCCGATATCGCAACTTTCGAACTTCAACGCCAGGCCTTCGCACATATCTTCGCTGCCTGGGGGAATGATTTCGACAAATCACAGGCCGTCGTGCCGTGTGACTACGCGCCAAAGGTCGGACTACAGTGCCTGCGACGCAATGGCAGCTGGGGCGAGTTACAACGCCTTAACTCCCCCGCCGTCATCGAACTCTGGGATGACCAACCCTCACCCTATTTCGCTGCCATCGTTAGTTTTGACGCCGGGCTATATGAAATTGTTGTTGGGGATAGAACCTACAGGGTTCACCCTCGAGATCTGAGAGACAGCTGGTTTGGGCGCTACGTGATTCTCTGGCAAACACCCCCCAACTATCGCGGTAGCCTGCGCCAGGGCGATGAACATACGACAGTTACCTGGCTCAGAAACAAACTCACGCACCTCGATCCAACTAACCCACAGGGAAACAGCCCCTTTTTCGACGACAACCTGGTGACGGTTGTACGCGCTTTCCAGCAACAGGAGGGCCTAATCGCCGACGGTGTTGTCGGCCCATTAACGTGGATCAGAATTACCGATCACCTGGATTTCCCTACGCCGGGGATAAGTGATTAACATGTCGTACATCCTCGACGCATTGCAAAAAAAGCAAGCCGAACAGAACACGCAAGGCATCAGCGTCCGCACAGACGCCCAACCTACCGCCCGCAGGGTCGCTACACCCACGTGGATGGCCTTGTTTTCTGTAATCCTTGCACTCAACCTGGCTGTATTACTGTGGTTCATTTTCAGCAATGCTTCATCTCCCGACATCGATATGCAACTTGCAACAACACCTGTGAAAACAAATGAAGTGGCCGTTTCACACGATCTCTCTACTCCCCCAGAAACAATAACCTTACAACCGATGGTAACGACCTCTGCACAGAAAGATCAGCCTCAACCAGCTCCGGAAGAACAAGGGACAGAAGTTGCAAGCCAAAAAGAAATGCCTGTTCTCGTTTCAAGCACAAACATTGAAAAAGTGGCGCCTGCGGTGGGTGTATCACAGCCACTTTCTCTCAGTGACCTATCGGCAACGGAAAGGGCACTGTATGAAGGCTTCAACTATACAAGCCACATATACACAAACAGCGAAAATCTCAGAGCCGTTGTCATCGACGGACAACGCGTACAAATTGGAGATCACTTCAACGGCTTGAAGATCCACGACATTACTGAAACCGGCGTGATTTTCGAAGAGAGTCGCGGTGGCGACATCAGACGGATTCAGGTGAACCCGTTCTCTTAAGCCGTGCTTTAAACCGCCCTTCGCATGCCTTCGACGCGGCTGTCCATGAAGATTTGCACCATATCCGTATCCAGCAATCCACGCCGGGCTTCATCCTGGAGTATGCCAAAGGCCACCTCATCAGACATTGATGGCTTGTAGGGTCGATCTACTGCAACCAGCGCATCATAAACATCACACACTGCCATCACCCGGCTGGCCAGTGGTATCTCATCCTCAGTCAGACCCTGTGGATAGCCCTTGCCGTTCAGTCTTTCGTGGTGCGCACCCGCGATTTTCGGCACGCCGACTAATTCCGGCGGCCACGGCAAAACAGATAAAAAATCCATCGTGAAAACAACATGCGCCTGGATCTGCCGCCTTTCCTCAGGCGTCAGCGTCCCCTGACGGACCGAAAGTGCAAGTATGTCCTGGTCCGTAATGACACCGCCAACAGAGCCATCTAATTCTCGGAAGGCGTAATCGCGAATCTCCTTCAGAGAATGGTTGCGGTCCGCATCGGGCACATTGGGTTTGTTAGCAAACTCAATCCACTCAACATACTGATCGAGAACGCCCAACTGTTTTTCTAACTGACGATGCACCTGCTGACGCGCAGCCTCCGGGTCTATCGTCTGTTGATGAAGCAGTGCCAATTCCTGCTCAACTGCCTGTCTGCGCAGCCGTTCCTTCTGTAATTCTATGCGGTACCGAATAACCTCCAGGCGCCCATCCGTGAGCTTGTTGGCTTTTACCAGGATGGCTTCAGGTACACCTATCTTGCCAAAATCATGCAGTAAAGCGGCATACCGTACTTCACGAATATGTTGAGGCGTAAATGACAAGTGCCTGAATCTCGGCAGATTCGATTTAGGCAGGTCTTTAAGGAGCGCGACCGTTGTTTCGGCAACCCGAAACGAATGACCACTGGTTGACGGATCCCGTTGCTCAATGGCCTTAACGCTGGCCTGAACGAAACTCTCAAAGAGTTCATTGATATTCTCAATCAATGCATTTTTCTGCACCGACATCGCGGCCTGACTGGCAATTGCACGCAGTATCTCGGCGGTTTCTTCTTCAAAAGGCACAACCACGCCATCTTCAGGATTTACCTTGTTGAGAAACTGAAGCACACCCACCACATTTCCCCGGTAATCACGCATGGGCAACGTAAGAACTGATTGAGTTCGGTAGCCCATTTTCCGGTCAAAGCTGTCGTTGAAGTGGTACGGCAGCGTCGTCGAAAGCTGATACACATCTTTGATATTCAGCTCTTTACCGGTGACCGCAACATAACCGGCAATCGAATCGCTGGAGAGCGCCAGACGTGTTTGTAAAAAAGGAAACTCGACGTTGTCATTTTGTGCCAGTTTGAAGACAAGCGCATCTTCTTCATCGTCGTTAGGCTCGATCAAAAACAGCGAGCCTGCTTCACAACATGCGATCCGCCGGGCTTCTGTGAGAATCGTATGCAACAAATCCCTCTGCGACATCCGACCTGTGAGTGCGACCGAGATTTCGTTCAACTGATGCATGCGCTGTCGACGTATGGCGACATCTTGTGCGAGGTCCTGAATCTTGATACTGCGCCGCCAGTACATAAGAGCGTGATCGAGAAGCTGCGACAATATTTCGTGGTTTGCATCGACAGGCAACACAAAGTCGGCGCCATCCGCTTGGGTTTCGTGCACGCTTAAGTACAAAGCATGTGGGCAACGACGTCGTAATTCTACCGGATCATCATCAATACCAATTTCGACCAAGGCCACACGGTTATAATACTCTGCCGGGAGTTCCAGCAATTGCTCGGGGCTCAGCAATGTTGCTTCGCACCCGGCCAAAACGGGCGTTATGATCGACGAGGTTTCCCGGGCACAAATAACCATTGGCCCTTGAGTAATATCTAACATAGCTCCAAGCGATATCAGCGAAAGCATGAGTATGCCGTCGATTCAGACAGGAACGACGAACTGGTTCACACAATTGATGCAAGATACGCCACAACGGAAAGTTCGACTATTTCGCTCGCGCAATCAGCTACCAGTCGCTGCCGTGACAGAGTTCAACCGTCGTTCAAAATCGGCCAGGCGAGAATTTATCGCTACGCGGAACGCATCAATCGACTGAATCGCCTCAGAATTGTCATCTACCTTGCCTGCTAGCGTCGCTTTCAGGCTAGCCACAGTCTGGGTCGCCGTGTTGACCTTATCGACCAGATCACGTTGACCGCGCACGATCTGCTGCATCTGCAGTTCCAGACTCGTTAACTGATCTACCAGGGCTTGTTGTTGCTCGAAAGCACTTTCGTGGCGCCCGACTGCCGCTTTGATATCGCGATTGCTGGCATGGATGCCATTGAGTGTTTTTTCGATCTTGTCCACATTTCTTTCGTTATCTTTGATCCACTTGCGATTACGCTCATTAGCAATCGCCCACAACTTGCGGATCTCCGACTCCCAGAAACCAATCTGTTCCTTTGTGTCCTGACCTCCCTGGCTCAAAGCAGAATCGGTTGCAATCAACCTCTCTTCGAGTCGTACCAACCGGTCATTGGCCCGCACAAGTTCTGCCTGGGCCCCTTTCATCATTTCCTGTTGATTGGCTATAAACCAACCTGAGAGCATTAAGCCTGCCACGAGCAACACAATGACAAAGTTCATGCCAATCAGACGTGCCGTCCCAGCTCGGCCTTTTGCTGATCGATTTCGACCGCCGCCACTACCACGGCGATAATCCGTCCCCGACTCAGTCGATAATCCTGGTTGTTCCGGCTCACTCATGGAAATTCCTCTGTGGGCACGCGGCAATGAATGATTTCACTGTAAATTATAGTTTTGACCGAGCAAAAAAAAAGCCCACACATGGCGGGCTTTCAAAAATAAAAACAAATTTACATAAACGCCAGCAGACCCCACAGCACCAATGTCAGCACAAAGCCCCATGTAATAACACCACGAACCGTGGTGATTGGCCCTTGCTTGCCGAAGATTGCATTGCCTTCCAAGGCGGCAATGATGACCATCGCAATGATCAGTGCAGTCGAATTGGCACCGATCGAGCCGTTAGACAAGTGCGCGCTGGAACCCATGAAATACAACATCGGGATTGAAAACAGCGTGTTCGTTCGTGATGCCAGCCCGGCTTTCGGCGCTGCACCTGCGGCGGCCGGATCCGCTTCACCGCCCCCCGCAACCGCCTGATTGCTGGCGATCACTATGCGTTGATTTGGCCAGATAATGAGCCATACATTTAGGAACATCAACGTGCCCAGGACGGCTCCGACAATAATATCTGCCGTCGAATCCATACCGCGAATACCAAGCATGACCACGCCGGTCAGAAACGTCAGCATCGCGCCCCAGCGAAACCACCACAATGCCCGAGGCACAAGCTTAGAAAATGCATCGACACGTGCACCACCGTCTGCCTCTTTGAAGTATTCCGTCTGCACGAAGTTGAAATAGTAGAGCAACCCAATCCAGGTAATCCCGGCCAGGAAGTGTCCCCACTTCGCTAGGTAGTCAATTACTTGAGTTTCCACAATAAAATCTCCGTTTTTGTCATTGTTAACAACGGAATATATCGAATCAGGGTCACCTGCACCACCCCAGGGGGAACCCACGTGAATGAAATTTGTGTACTACAGGTACAAAAACGCCCGGCATTGCCGGGCGTTTTTCAATCACACAAAGCAGCGATGTTTACATCATGCCGCCCATGCCGCCCATGTCAGGCATACCACCACCAGGCATACCACCTCCACCGGCGCTGTCGTCAGGCTGCTCGCTGACCATGGCTTCGGTCGTGATCATAAGGCCCGCAACGGATGCAGCCGCCTGCAATGCCGTACGCGAGACTTTGGCTGGATCAAGAATACCCATCTCCAGCATGTCACCGTACTCACCAGTAGCCGCGTTGTAGCCCAGATTACCTTCCAGAGCATCCACCTTGTCGAATACAACCGCACCTTCATCACCCGCATTCTCAGCAATCTGTCGAAGCGGGGTGCTCATCGCACGCGTGGCCAGGGCGATGCCGACATTCTGGTCTTCATTGTCACCTGTCGCCGCTGCTGCAACGCCGATGGCGCGAACAAATACCACACCACCACCGGGAACAACACCTTCTTCGACCGCAGCGCGAGTAGAGTGCAGCGCGTCTTCGACACGTGCTTTCTTCTCTTTCATCTCGACTTCTGTTGGTGCACCCACTTTGATCACGGCAACACCACCCGCAAGTTTCGCCAGGCGCTCTTGTAGTTTCTCGCGGTCATAATCAGACGATGTGTCATCGATCTCCTGACGGATCTGTTTGATACGTCCTTCAATATCTGCTCGTTCACCCGCACCATCTACGATGGTGGTGTTTTCTTTGGTGCTCGAAATGCGCTTGGCCGTGCCCAGATCATCCAAGGTGGCGCCTTCGAGTGTCAGGCCCACTTCTTCAGAAATGACAGTCCCGCCAGTCAAAATTGCTATGTCCTGCAGCATCGCTTTGCGTCGGTCACCAAATCCTGGTGCCTTCGCTGCAGAAACCTTAACGATGCCACGCATATTGTTAACAACCAGTGTCGCCAGTGCTTCACCTTCAATGTCCTCAGCGATCACCATCAACGGCTTACCGGCCTTGGCTACGTTTTCGAGAATTGGCAGAAGGTCACGAATGTTCGATATCTTCTTATCGCATAGAAGGATGTAGGGTTCATCCTGATCTGCAGCCATAGAGTCTTGATTGTTGATGAAGTAAGGTGAAAGGTACCCTCGGTCGAACTGCATGCCTTCAACCACGTCCAGTTCATTTTCAAGACCAGACCCTTCTTCGACAGTGATAACACCTTCTTTACCCACTTTTTCCATCGCATCAGCGATGATTTCGCCGACAGCCGAATCGCTGTTCGCGGATATGGTGCCAACCTGCGCGATGGCCTTGGAGTCCTCACACGGGGTGGCCATACCTTGAATAGCTTCGACAGCGGCAGCAACAGCCTTATCGATTCCTCTTTTAAGGTCCATCGGGTTCATGCCAGCGGCAACTGATTTCAGACCTTCCTGTAGAATGGACTGAGCCAGAACAGTTGCAGTCGTCGTGCCATCACCGGCCTCGTCAGAGGTCTGACTGGCGACCTCTTTGACCATCTGTGCACCCATGTTCTCGAATTTGTTTTCGAGTTCAATCTCTTTGGCAACCGACACACCATCTTTCGTGACGGTCGGTGCACCGAATGATTTGTCTAATATGACATTGCGACCTTTTGGTCCCAGGGTCACTTTTACCGCATTCGCCAGGGTATTGACCCCATCCAGCATCTGACTGCGGGCTTCATCCCCAAATCTTACGTCTTTAGCGCTCATAGCTTATTTCCTCAATTCGTTCGTCCTGGAAAGGTCAGTCTTCCAGCACACCAAAAATTTCACTTTCGCTCAGAATCAGTAGCTCTTCGCCGTCGATCTTGACCGTGCTACCTGCGTACTGACCGAAAACGATTTTGTCGCCAACTTTGACGTCGAGCGGTTGAACGTCACCGCTATCAGCGACCTTACCGTTACCCGCTGCAAGGATTTCTCCTTGAGAAGGTTTTTCCGTCGCAGAGTCAGGCAGAACAATCCCACCAGCACTGGTGGTTTCCTCTTCCAGCCGACGTACGACAACCCGATCGTGTAATGGTCGAATGTTCATTAGTCGTGTCTCCCAAATGATCTATCACGGGTGAATCCATAATTCCCCCTGTTTTCGCTTTTTAGCACTCTCGAACCGAGAGTGCTAAACCGAGCAGGTATCATATGGCCGGATTTGCAGGTTTCAAGCCCTATGAGAAATTTTTTATGAGCGATCTTCGAAGTCACCTTCGAGTGTCACGGGACCTTTATCGGCCCGATTGCCGGAACCAGCGTCAAAATTACCCTGCGTCTTAAGTTGTACATTCGAAACATCAACCCTATCCACCAGACCACGCGCAAGCATTAACCGGGTGGGCGGGAACAGCAGCAGAAAACCCACGGCATCGGTCAAAAAGCCCGGTGTGATCAAAAGTGCGCCGGCGATGCCGAGGAGAATGCCCTCGGCCATTTCAGTACCGGGTATTTCTCCACGGTTGAGCCGAGCCATACCGCGCGTGAGTGTCGCAACGCCCTGGCGTTTTAATAACCAGACACCGATCACCGCTGTTAACATGACCAGAAAGATGGTGGGCAACGTATTGATGTAGCCTGCCACCTCGATGAGCAGGTACATTTCAATTATGGGCGTGAGAAAGAAAACGAGAACCCAGGGCATAGTTCAACCGGCGCAGTTGTCTTCCCCTAAATCTGGGGGCACAGCACGCACAAATCAACCTCGCAGTGAACTGCTGCGCCAAGAAATCTGGCAGGTCGTATCGATGATCCCGTGCGGATCGGTCGCAACCTATGGCCAAATTGCAGAGCTGATCGGCTACCCGCGTCACGCGCGTTTTGTAGGCACCACGCTACGTAACCTGCCCAAAGGCAGCCGACTGCCCTGGTACAGAGTAGTAAGCAGCACGTTACGTATCCCGCGACGAGGCGGCGGCGAAACACGCCAGCGTGGTCTGCTCGAAGCAGAAGACATCACCTTTATTGGCGAGCGCATTGCCATGCAACACAAATGGAAATTGGAATGACCACACAAGCCGACAAAGGAAAGGTCTTCGCAGACCTGCATGTTAAAGGCACTTTCTTAATCCCCAACTTCTGGGATATTGGATCCGCGCGTATTCTCGAAGGTCTCGGTTTTCAAGCCCTGGCATCGACAAGTGCAGGCTGCGCACAGGCACTCGGCAAGCTGGACGGCAGGCTTGAAATTGAAGAAAAACTGGCTCACCTGAGCCACGTTTGTGCGGCTACTTCAGCCCCGGTCAGTGCAGACCTTGAACACGGATTTGCCGATGCACCACAAGCATGCGCGCAGAATCTCCTACGGGCAGTCGAGGCCGGCGTCGTGGGCGCATCCATAGAAGACTGGTCACGCGAAGAAATCTACGATTTAAGCCATGCTACGGAGCGTATCGCAGCCTGTGCCGAAGCGGTTCAAGCGCTCGATTTCCCATTCACACTGACAGCACGCGCAGAAACACTCCTGCGTCGAACCGGTGACTTTGATGAAACCCTTGCCCGCTTGTCAGCCTATGAAGCCGCAGGTGCGGACGTGCTCTATGCACCAGGCATTGCCAGTACCGAACAGATTATTCAGATATTGGATACCGTCAGCAAACCCATCAACGTGCTCTTCGCCTATATGCCCGATATGAATTTTGTCGACTATGCAGAATTGGGCGTACGCCGCATCAGCCTGGGCAGCACGCTGGCCAATCATGCAATTGCGGCCACCTTACAGGCTGCCAACCAGATGCTTGAACAGGGAGATTTTACCTGGTCTCTCGATGCCGCCCCAAACAGCGTCATCAACACATTGCTAAAACCCTGACTGCGATCCTCCGATCACCACCGTCGTCACGGTCAGTAATTGTTTGTGTCGGGTACTGAATCACTCCAGGGTGCAACCCAGTACAAAATCACCATACCCGGTACAGCGAGCAACGCGCTCAGGTAAAAAAAGTCCATCCAGCCGATCGCATCAACAATGGCCCCCGAAAAACTGGAGGCCAATACCCTGGGCAATGCCGCCAACGCGGTCAGGAGTGCAAATTGGGTAGCCACAGCAAGCCGCGAAGTTTCCCGCGCGATAAAGGCAAGGGAGGCTGCGGTGCCTAACCCCACACCTAGATACTCTGCACTGATGACGACAGCAAGGGCCAAGGGATCCGCACCTACCCCTGACAACCAGGCAAAGCCCAGAATCGTCAGCCCCTGCACAACACCAAAAGCCCAGAGCGCCTTGTTGATACCTATCCGCACGATAACGAGCGCCCCCAGAATTCCGCCGATGATCGATGGCCAGAGCGCCGCGTTTTTAGCAATCAGGCCAATTTCGGAAGGGGCGAATCCCAGATCGATATAGAACGGCGTAGCAAGCGCTGTCGCCATGTTGTCTCCGAGCTTGTACAGAAAGATAAAAGCGAGCACCGCCAGGGCACTTTTGATCGATCGTCGGGTGAAAAACTCTTTAAACGGCGTCACGACGGCCTCAATCATCGTATCAGGCCGCTCGCCAAATTTTCGTGATTCGGGAATGAGCAGCGTAAATATCATGGCGAAGACCATAAATCCGGCCATGACTAAAAAGTTGAATTGCCAGTCTACAAAATCCACAAGAATTAAGCCGAGGCTTCCCGGAACGAGACCGGCAATTCGATAGGCCTGCACATGTATAGTGTTGCCAAGCGCGAGTTCTGCATCCGTATCCAGAATCTCCCGCCGGTAGGCGTCCAGTGCGATGTCCTGAGTTGCACTGAACACTGAAATGAAGATTGCCACGCCCGTGATCACCCAGATGTCACCGACAGGTGACCACATACCCAGGGTCGCTATGCTCAGGACAAGCAAGGCCTGGGTGACAAACATCCAGCCGCGTCGAAGTCCGAGGAAAGGCAGCGTGTAGCGCTCGAGCAGCGGAGACCAGAGAAACTTTAGTGTGTAGGGATAGGTTACTGCCGTAAAAAAGCCAATGGCAGTCAAACTGACTCCCTCTAAGCGCAACCAGGCGGGTACTAGTTGAATAAGCAAATACAGCGGCATGCCGCTGGCAAGCCCGGTACCGATACATATCAACATACGCCGATCAAGCAGCACTTGATAACGGCCCAGAAAGTCGATGACCGAGCTCATATAAAGCCGCAGACGTACGCGGAATTAATCGCGAAAGTTATTGAATTGCAATGGCGTATCAAGATCAGCCTCGCGCACAGCGGCCATGACCGTCTGAAGGTCATCGCGTTTCTTGCCGGTCACCCTCACCTTATCACCGTTCACTTGTGCCTGAATTTTGAGTTTAAGTTCCTTAGTGAGCTTTGTCAGTTTCCTGGCGGTATCGCGGTCGATGCCCTGGCGTAAACCGAACCGCTGGCGTCTGACCTTTCCAGCCCCTTCTATGTCTTCAGGATCCAGACATCGTCCATCGATGCCCCGACCCGCCAGCTTGTCGCGCAGGATATCCACCAACTGAGCAATCTGAAAGTCCTCCGGTGCATGAACCTGGATGGATTCTTCCGCCAGCTCAAAACCCGCATCCACGTTGCGAAAATCAAATCGGTTGCGAAGTTCCCGCAGGGCCTGATCGACCCCATTGCGAACCTCCTGAAAATCAACTTCTGAGACAATATCAAATGATGCCATGACATCTCCTCTCTCGCGCCCGACCGAGTCATAGGGTCTTAAATCTACCCTGGTTTTAGTAAGGATTGTGACTGCTGCACTTTATTTGCTGAATCGAACCGATACCGTGCCTTGACATAAAGGCAACCGTCGCATATCTAGAACTACCCATATTCGTAACCGCACGATACATGTCAGACTTGGACATTCCAATCATGGTTGTTGACCACGCTCAGTTTTCCAGCGCGACCATCACCAAAGTACTCCGCAGCGGGGGTTTCACGAATATGCAGTTCACCAACAATCCGCGTGAAGCCCTGCGTTCGCTGGAAAAACGCCCCGTTCAACTTGTGCTCGCTGATTGGCGTATGCCGACCATGGATGGGCTTGAGCTAACAAAGCGTATCCGCATGCTTGATGCCAATCAGGATCACTTCACATACACCATATTGATGATGTCGCAAGACGAAACCGAACCATTGGAACAAGCCCTGGATTTGGGAGTGAACGATTTCCTCAACAAAGCCAATATTCGCACCCAATTGTTGCCCAGGGTCCTGGCAGCCTCCCGCACCGCAAAACGGGAAAATGAATTGCTGAAATCGAATTCTCTGCTAAAGAAAAAAGTCAAGGATTTGCAAACAACTGACCTGATTGACCCGGTCACAGGCCTTGGCAACTTACGTTTTACACTTGAGCGTCTGCAAGCGACACTAAAACAAAGTGAGGCGCGAGGCGGTACCGCGTGTATGCTCCTTATTGGCATCAATAACCTTGAAGAAATGAAAACCCAGTTTGAGCAATCAAGCATTGACGAAGTCATGTCCGGCATGAACGCAAAAATTCGCGGTCTTGTCCGCCCTTTGGACGTCGTCACACGACCACAAACCAATCTCTTTGCAGTGATCACGCTACAGGAGTCGATGAAAAACTGCACATCGCGGAGCTTCAAGCGGGTCTTTGACAGTCTCTATATGCATTCCTTCCGTACCAATGAAGGGTATATTCCCGTCGTCATCGGCGTGTCGATCACGGGCGCGGATTCCTCCACAGGTTATCCTTCCGCTAAAGATTTCATGCGCTATAGCCAAGACGGTCTGAGTCTGTCTTACCAGACGGGTAGTATCACCGCGCAATCCTTCGATTCTCACTCGAACATCGATGTCTGATTCAGATAAACAAAAACCACGCATTTCAAAGGTCACCACAAAAGGCGGGGATCGCGGCACGACAAAACTTGCCACCGGTCGCCGCGTTGCAAAATCAAGTCAGTACGTTCGCGCGGTGGGTGCGGTGGATGAGCTTAACAGCCACATCGGCCTTGCGATTGCCGCCATGGACGGAGCCACTGAGCACACCGGTCAACTTCTGGATATACAGCAAGCACTGTTTGAAGTTGGCGCGGTCCTGGCAATGGAAGGAACCTATGATGCACCCACCACGACCGGTCTTGAAAGCGCTATAGAACGTTATAACAGCGAGTTGCCTGACCTTGAGGAGTTTGTTCTCCCCAGAGGCACCCGGTTGGTTGCACAGCTGCACGTTTGCCGCGCCGTGTGTCGGCGCGCCGAAGTTGAGCTATGGTCCCTGGCTACGGCTGAAGATTCGCCAGTAAGCTACAGCCAATGCGGTCAATACCTGAACCGACTATCGGATTTCTTTTTCGTTCTGGCTCGGTGGCACGGTCAGGACGATGAACTGGAGTGGCACGGTCCTGGTTAGTTTTTGTACCGTGCACTAGAGCGCCAGGTGGCGGATGTCACCCAGAAGTTCCGTCAGCCTGACCATAAAGCGACCACCATCAGCGCCGTTGATCACTCTGTGATCATATGACAGTGATAAAGGCAGTACCTTTCGAGGCTGAAATTGCTCCCCATCCCATAAGGGTTTGGTGACAAGACGTGCAACACCAAGAATGGCAACTTCAGGCGCATTGACAATGGGCGTAAAACCAGTCCCACCCAGTGCGCCCAGGCTCGATACAGTGAAAGTCCCGCCCAGCTGATCGTCTAGTTTCAGCTTCTTATCCCTGGCTTTCGCCGCCATAACGGCAATATCATTCGATAAAGCCCAGACATCCTTCTGATCTGCTTGCTTAATGACCGGTACAACCAGCCCTTCGGGCGTATCCACAGCCATGCCGATGTTGATGTACTCCTTGACAACGAGTTGTTGGCCATCAGCGTCAAGTGATGCGTTAAATTCCGGATATTCCTGCAGGACCTTTACACACGCTTTGATGATGAAAGCCAGGGGGGTCAACCTGATGTCTTTCTCCGCTGCTGTCGCGCCGAGCTTATTCCGAAAAGCCTCGAGGTCGGTGATATCCACTTCGTCGTGTTGAGTCACGTGGGGGAGATTGACCCAACTCCTGTGGAGATTGTCAGCACCTCTTTGGCGAATCTTTGTCATTGGTATAAGTCGCACCGAACCAAATCTTTCGAAATCTACCACCGGTACGGTTGGCAGCCCTCCGCCGATGCTGCTCGATTCGAGCATTTGTGCCCTAACATAGGTTTTCACATCGTCTTTAACGATTCGACCTCGTTGGCCACTTCCTTCGACTAAAGAAATCTCCACGCCCAGTTCGCGCGCGAGGCGACGCGTTGCCGGTCCGGCATACACTTTGCCTCGGGCCTCATCGGCACCCACGGTGGCTGGTTGTACGGGTTGATCAGAAGGTTTCGCAACGGCGGCCGGCCCTGCGGTTTTTGCCTCGCGCTTGTCGAGGTTTGCTGCTGTGTTTTGTTCACCAGCCTTCCCGTCTTTGACTCGCAGGCGCGCAATAAGCGAACCCGTTTCCACACCATCACCTTTGGCAACACCGACCTCAAGGACCTCCCCGCTATGCTCGGCAGATATTTCCAACGACGCCTTGTCAGATTCAAGGACCACAAGTAAATCATCTGTCTGCACAGATTGGTTGCTATCGATCGCCACCTCCACGACAACCGCCTCTCCAGCCTCACGAATATCAGGCACCAGCACGTCTATCGTTTTCTCTACACTTTGATCAGGCATGTCCGCGGCTGATGATAAAGCCTGAGCGCGAACAAGCGTCTCCGGGGAGCGACTGTTTTGATCGGCTTCTTTGGGCTCCACGTTGGGCTCTTCATTGCTGCCGATGATTGCAATCAGCGCACCTTCGCCAACCATGTCACCCACTTCAACACCGATGGATTCAACGATACCGACAAAGCCGGCCGGGACATCCATAGACGCCTTGTCTGACTCAATCACAATGAGTGTATCTTCGACTGCCACGGTTTCACCGGGCAGTACACAGATCTCGATTACTTCGACTTCATCTATATCACCGAGATTAGGAACTTTGACTTCATAAGACATGATTTAGCCTCAGTGTAGGCGAGGGTTAGGCTTTATAGGTTCAATCTCCAAGGTCTCTTGTGCCTTTAAAACCTCCTGACTAGAGATCAACTGTGCCTGGGCAAGTTTACTCAGCGCCGCCAACGCGATAAATCTTCGGTCAACTTCAAAAAAACTGCGCAGTTGTTCTCGTGTATCGGAGCGGCCATAGCCATCCGTGCCAAGCACATGATATGGCGCTTTGATGGCCCCTCTGATCTGCTCCGGAATCGATTTTACGTAGTCGCTGGCAGCGACGACAGGGGCATCACCCGGTAGGGCTGTGGATACATAACTCTGACGTGGATCTTCACCGGGGTTAAGGAGATTCCATCGTTCACAGTCTTGTACCTCGCGGGCAAGTTCAGTAAAGCTCGTCACACTCCATACCTCGACAGTCACACCATGTTCGCTGTGCAGGATTTCTGCCGCTGCTTCAACCTCTCGCAGTATCGCCCCTGAGCCCAGCAGCCTGGCTTTCTTTGTTTGTTCCTCGCCCAGGGTCCGCAAGCAATACATACCCTTCAAAATCCCCGCTTCAACACCATCCGGCATGGGCGGGTGAACATAGTTTTCATTCATGACGGTGAGGTAGTAAAACAACGACTCCTGTGCAACAAACATTCGCCGTAGACCCTCACGAATAATCACAGCCAACTCATAGGCATAACACGGATCGTACGCCACACAATTAGGGATTGTAGAGGCGAGCAGGTGGCTGTGTCCGTCCTGATGCTGCAAGCCTTCACCATTCAACGTGGTACGTCCAGCAGTGCCACCCAACAAAAACCCTCTGGCTTGCAAGTCTCCCGCTGCCCAGGCCAGGTCACCAACCCGCTGGAAGCCAAACATCGAGTAGTATATGTAGAACGGAACCAGGGTATATTGGTGCGTGCTGTGCGATGTAGCAGCGGACACCCAGGCCGCCATAGCACCCGCCTCATTGATCCCTTCCTCCATCACCTGGCCTTTTTTTGACTCTCGATACGAAGAAATTTCCTCGCTGTCTTCCGGCACGTACAACTGCCCTTTAGAGGAGTAAATGCCCAATTGGTTGAACATACCTTCCATACCAAAGGTTCGTGCTTCATCGGGAACAATCGGCACGATTCGTTTACCGATTTTCTTGTCTCGTAACAGGGTTGCAAGTATGCGTACAAACGACATGGTCGTGCTGATGGTTCGTTCGCCACTGCCCTTGAGTTGAGCGCTGAAAGTGTCCAAATCGGGTACTTTAAGTTGTGTCGGGTCGACAACACGCCTCGGTATCGATCCGCCCAGGTTAGATCGCTGCTCCTTGAGATATTTCATTTCCGGCGCATCATCCGCCGGCTTGAAATAGGGAACATCTTTGAGCTCTGAATCTGTTAACGGTATATCGAAGCGGTCTCTGAAATGTTTGAGCTCATCGAGCGAGAGCTTCTTCAGCTGATGAGTATCGTTTTCGGACTCGCCCGCATCTCCCATGCCGTAACCTTTGACGGTCTTGGCAAGGATCACAGTGGGCTCGCCTTTGTGATGCACCGCTGAGTGGTAGGCCGCGTATACCTTGAACGGATCATGTCCTCCACGGTTGAGGCGATAGATATCCTCATCACTCAAATGTTCAACCATCGCACTGAGGGATTCATCCTGGCCAAAGAAATGCTCGCGAACGTACGCACCTCCCTTAGCCTTGAAATTCTGGTATTCACCGTCAACCGTTTCGTTCATCCGCTGCTGTAAAAGACCACGTTCGTCGCGCGCAAACAGAGGGTCCCATAAGCGACCCCAGACGACTTTGATCACATTCCATCCCGCTCCTCGAAAGTAGCCTTCTAATTCCTGAATGATCTTGCCGTTACCCCGCACCGGTCCGTCCAGCCGTTGCAGGTTGCAGTTCACCACAAAAATTAGATTGTCGAGCTTTTCTCTTCCGGCAAGAGACAGCGCACCAAGGGATTCAGGCTCATCGCATTCCCCATCGCCGAGGAAAGCCCAGACTTTTCGGTCGCCCATTTCCACCAAACCACGGCTGTCTAAGTACTTCATCACGTGCGCCTGATAGATGGCCTGAAGCGGCCCGAGGCCCATGGACACAGTTGGAAACTGCCAGTAGTCGGGCATGAGCCATGGGTGGGGATAAGAAGACAACCCTTCCCCATCCACTTCGCGGCGAAAGTTGTCGAGTTGCGTTTCGGTTAACCGTCCTTCAAGAAAACTCCGCGCATAGACCCCTGGGGCAGCATGGCCTTGAAAGTAAATCAGATCACCGGCATCCTCTTTGTCCCCATCGGATCCTCGGAAGAAGTAGTTAAACCCTACATCGTAAAGTGTTGCGGAGGATGCGAAGCTCGATATATGACCCCCCAGTTCCCCTGGTCGCCTGTTGGCTCGCACAACCATGGCTAAGGCATTCCAGCGGATCAGGCTTCGAATACGTCGCTCCATGAAGAGATCACCAGACATAAACGCTTCTTTATTCGAAGGAATCGTATTGCGATAGGCTGTGGTAATGGTGTAAGGGAGCCTAGAGCCCGTTTTCGTCATTCTGTCCGACAATCGGGACAGCAGGAAATTGGCGCGGTCAACGCCTTCGTGGTCAAGGACATATTCAAGGGAGGCAAGCCATTCTTTTGTCTCCTCTACATTTGGGTCGTTTAGCCCTCTGGCATTGTCCATTTCGTTCTCTTCGTATCCTTCTCTCAAACCCAGTCCCGGGCTCATTTCTCGATCTGGAGCAGTTTGAAGTATAGCTTACGATGACACCTTGATATCGCTGTCATCGTGAATATCGAGCCCTGGGATGCGATGGGGCAGCCAGTTGAGATGCGTTTCAGAGCGCGTCTGTATGCGCCACTGCCGCACACTGTCTTAACAAGCCTGGCCAATCCAGATTAGGACCGGGGTCTTGTTTTCGACCCGGCGCAATCTCCTGATGGCCGACGATATTTCCGACATCGATCCCAGGATAATGCTCAAGTAATACATGCAGCACTTCAATCAACGTCTGATGCTGGGCCTTCGTGAACGCATCATTCACGCACCCTTCAAGCTCGATGCCTATAGAAAACTGATTGCATGCAGCTCGGCCACGCCATGTAGACATGCCGGCGTGCCAGGCCTGTTGGTCAAACCTGACAAACTGTTGCATGCTACCCTCTCGAAGGATGAGTAAATGTGCTGAAACCTCAACTCCCGCCAGATCGCTAAAGGTCGGGTGCTCTTTCGTGTCGAGCGTGCCAAGAAAGAGTCTTTCTGGCATGCCCTGCCCGTAAACCCCTTCTGGTAACGAGATGCAATGCAAGACCACAAGTTCGATGTCGGCCCAATCTGCGCGCGGCGAAACATGTGGACTCGGCGTCCACGTTGCCTGTGTGAGGAGGTGGTCTTGTATTCGCAAACGTGCCATAAACTTCAGAGAACCAAGAGGCTCCTGTTACACATGAGAATTCAGCGTCTACAATTATCCCTCACGCAAGAGGATGCAGCAATTACATTGGGGATGTGGTGATGATCGATGAACAAAAAATCATGGCTGCCGCCCGGGAGAACGTGCGGGCGGCACTCGAAGAAGACCTGGGCAGTGGTGACATCTCTGCTTTGCTCATCGCGTCCGATACAAAGGCACAAGCCACTGTAATCACGCGCTCCAACGGCATCTTCTGCGGCCAACCCTGGGTCGAGCAAACTGTCGCCTCAGTCGACTCGCAACTCGAAATTTCCTGGTTCGTCGCCGACGGCGATGCCATCCACGCCAAAGAGAAACTTTTTGAAGTCAGCGGGTCTGCCAGGAGTTTGCTCACAACCGAGCGCACAATGCTCAACTTCGTGCAACTCTTATCAGGCACCGCAACACGCACGGCTCAATATGTTCAGGCGCTCGAGGGCTCGGCCGCAATATTGCTCGATACACGCAAAACCATCCCTGGCCTGCGCATCGCGCAAAAGTATGCAGTCACCTGTGGCGGAGGTACCAATCACCGCATCGGTTTGTACGATGCGTACCTGCTGAAAGAAAATCATATTGCTGCCACGGGTTCCATTGCTGCGGCAGTGGCTGCGGCTCGGGCTCACCATCCTGACATGCCCATTGAAGTCGAAGTAGAAAGTCTCGATGAATTAAGTGAGGCCATAACCGCGGGTGCAGACATCGCGATGATCGACAACTTTACGTTAGAACAAACTCGCAACGCCGTGATTAACGCCAACGGTGCCATCAAGCTCGAGGCGTCAGGCGGCATCGAAGCCCACGCCATCACAGAGATAGCACAGACTGGCGTGGACTACATCTCTACTGGCGACCTGACCAAAACTGTCATGCCTTTGGATCTGTCCATGCGTTTTACAGACTGATTTCGTAGCGGATTCAACAGCGTGCTTTTGCCGCTCACCCAGCATCAACGTGAAACATGATCGTGTGCGAATCATCACCGAAAAGTGGTGCCGGAACGCGGAATCGAACCGCGGACCTACTGATTACGAATCAGTCGCTCTACCAACTGAGCTATCCCGGCATTTTAAAAAAGCTTTGTAACTCAAACACTTATATGTTTACAGCTTCTTTTAAGTTTGTTGCCAACCTGTTTCCTTAGGCGGTAAAATAGATGTTCTGTTTCCAGAGAGTTTCCTCATGGATACGAGCAATCTGATAGATCTAAAACCTTCTCGCACAGAAAACAAACTTCTCACGCAAGACATTGTATCCAAAGCTCTAGGCAGACAGAAAGAATACTTTATTAGAGACCCTGAACTGAAAGGATTTTGGCTACGAGTCCAGCCCAGCGGCGTTAAAACATATGGCATACACGCCAGACTCAATAGGAAAGGTAACGTAGTTAAGAGGGCCATTGGCAGCGCCAGCAGATACACACCAAAAGAAGCTAGAGAAGTTGCTAAGGATTGGCTGCGTAAGTTTGATGATGGCATTGATCCTAAACACGCTGACCGTGGCTTACTTACACCAGTGCAGTTACTGGAAGAGTACATCAAGGCCAAAAATCTGACTGAGAAAACAATCAGCGGTTACAGGTACAACTTCAATCACTACCTCAAAGGACTCGCCAAGAGATCAATTCAAGACATAGCCACTGAGGATATTGTTAGTTGGTATACCGCTGGTACAGACCATGCAACTGGCACTGAGAGAACTTTTGTCACTCTAAAATCTGTGTTGGATTTTGCCTACGCACTTAATTACATAGATGAAAACCCTGCAAACAAAGCTGCCAAACTGATTCACAGAAAGACAAATCCAAGCAAGCAACAACACCTCAGCAATATCTACGCACAACTACCCAAATTCATGGAGGCTTTCATAAAGACTGACATTAGTCAGGTAATGCGGGATTGGCTGGTTCTCTCTCTAACAACAGGACTCAGAAGAAAAGAGTCTATGGAGGTGAAATGGGATCAAGTGAACCTAGAGAAGAAAATGATCACTTTTTCTACCAACAAGTCCAACAGATTTCTACTGGTTCCAATGATAGGACTGACCTATGACATGCTCCAAGCTAGGGCATTAGACCCAACTAAAGATGATCTTTATGTTTTTACTAGCAAGCCAAATACGCCGATAAAAGACGCGAGAAAAGCCCTTTCAAAGATCTGTAAAGGGGCTGGCATCCCACCATTTTCACACCATGATTTAAGACGCCTTTTTGCAAGCGTATGCCATGAATTAAATCTCTCTGAAGAGGAAATTGGGAAGCTGCTCAACCACTCATCCAAATCAGTTACAGATATATACATCAATAGATCTTTAGAAAACGCTAGAAAGAAATACCAAATGGTTGCCGATTATTTAGATAGGCAGGTGGTGTCCAGTAATTCTACAGCTGCGGATTCTTATATAGAGACAGCAACAAATTTAATGAGGGCGGTGTTCTACAAGAAAGTAGACCCTATTTTTGATCCTCCTGTTTCTGAGCACGAGCGCCAATCAGAGCGACATTACGAAAACGAATATTGGGAAGGATGACAGGTACAGTCGGAGAAGCTTATGGCAGCAGTTTCTAAAATAGATTTTGAGTGGGTTAGCAATCTGACACACAGCAATAAGAACCCACAGCATTCCGCTTGACCCGGGCCAAAAAGGCGGGTGAGTAAGCCAGATATATGGAATACGATACAGACTTAAGTACGACTAGTTAAGGACGCCGCAAAAGACGCGGTACCTGTTAACCTAACTGTTAGGCCTCAAAAAAAGGAAATATCGATATGTCTTTTTTCTCAAAAATGAAAACAAAAATTAAAGGCATTGACCCATTTTATGAAGAAGTAAGGACAGA
>JAYZCO010000096.1:0-33588 GCA_036338285.1 Pseudomonadota bacterium | reverse complement strand
ACGCACATCCACAGCGGTAGCAGCGTCGACGCCGAGCATGACCGGATTTAGATCGAGCTCACTGATTTCTGGAAAATCAGTGACGAGTTGGGAGATGCCTTCGATCAGACCCGCAAGTTTTTCCCGGCTCACCCCAGGTCGACCACGTACGCCGTCGAGCACTGCTGCCGCCTGAATATCATCGAGCATAGCGTGTGCTTGGGTTTCGTCTGTTGGTGCTGTTCTAAAGGTCACATCGCGCGTGACCTCCACCAATGTGCCACCAAGGCCAAAGGCGACCAGTTTGCCAAACACCGGATCAGAGGTGGCACCTACAATCACCTCTAGTTCGGCGCTGGCTTGTGATTGCACCAGCACACCTTCTATATCGGCTTCTGGCAGGTGCGCCCGGGCACGTTCGACTAGTATGTCGAAACCAGCTGCTGCATCCTGTGCATTGCCTACGTCTGTCAGCACGCCGCCGGCATCTGTTTTGTGTATGAGGTCCGGCGAGACAATTTTTAGAACCGCCGGATAACCGAACTCGTCCGCCAGCGCGGCTGCCTCATCGGCCTGGGTCGCAAGACCCTGGCGTGGCGTAGAAATGCCATAGGCGGTGGCCACCTGTTGTGCCTCTTGCGGTCCTAACACCGTCCCACCTTGTTGCTTGAGCGTGTCCAGAATTGCTTGCACTGCGGCTCTATCGTGACTCATAGGTTTCCTTAAACGTTGGGCCAAACGACAAGAGTATCATCTGCGTGCGTTTCGTTTAATTGCAGTGATTGTATGGCTTCTCTTGCCAACTCAAGGTGAATCACGATATTTTCGGTTCTTCGACGACTTCATTATTGAGAAAACTATGACAACGATCAGCGGGGCGAGGCTGCTCGCAAAAAATCTGAAGCAGCAAGGCGTGGATTACATGTTCGGTATCGTTGGATTTCCCGTGCAGGGAATTGCAGCCGATGCGCAGAAAGAAGGCATCACCTACATCGGTATGCGCAATGAACAGTCAGCAAGCTATGCAGCCCAGGCGGCCAGTTATATTCTGGGCCGACCGCAAGCTTGCCTGGTGGTTTCCGGTCCAGGCGTTATCCACGCGTTTGCCGGGCTCGCGAATGCGCAGCAGAACTGTTGGCCCATGATCTTAATTGGCGGTGCTTCCCCCAGCTATCAGGATGGTATGGGTGCCTTTCAGGAAGAACGCCAGGTTGAGCTGGCTAAACCCTATTGCAAATACGCTCAGGGTGTTGAGCAGGTCGCACGTATTCCTTTTTATGTAGAGCAGGCAATAAGGACGTCTAAATTCGGCCGCCCGGGACCTGTATATCTGGACATGCCAGACGACGTCATTCGCGGCGAAATAGAAGAAGAAGACATAGTCATGGCGGCGACAGTTGGCGAGGCGCCGCGCTCCCAGGCAAGTCCCGACGAGGTGGAAGCCGCACTCACGGCTCTTGAGTCTGCGGAGAATCCATTGGTGATCGTCGGTAAGGGCATGTCCTGGTCGCGCGCTGAAGATGAAGTGCGGGAATTCATCGAACGCACACAATTGCCGTTTTTAGCCTCACCCATGGGCAAAGGTGTGATGCCGGACGATGACCCATTGAGTGTGGGGGCAGCCCGCAGCACTGCATTGCGAGAGGCTGATGTGGTGTTATTGATGGGTGCCCGACTCAATTGGATCATGCATTTTGGTCTGCCGCCAAGGTTCAAAGAGGGCGTGAGAGTAATTCAACTGGACGTAGCCGCTGAAGAAATGGGTACGAATGTGCCTGCCGAAGTTGCCTTGCTCGGGGATGGCAAAGCTGTCACGGCGCAACTCAACCGGGCATTGGATGATCGCCAGTGGTTCTTTCCTGCTGAGGCCCCGTGGCGAGCGACGTTAAAAGAGAAAGCCGAGGAAAATCAGGCGCAAGTTGCACCCATGGTGGATGATGATGCAGCACCGATGAATTATTACCGGGCCTATCGCGATATCGAGGACTGGCTACCGGAAAATGCCATTGTCATTGGCGAAGGCGCAAATACGATGGATATCGGACGCACCCAGATGGCAAATCGCTCTGCGCGCAATCGCCTGGATGCTGGTAGCTACGGCACCATGGGCATTGGCCTCGGGTTCACGATCGGCGCTGCGGCGGTTGCCCCTGACCAGCCGATTGTCGCTGTCCAGGGTGATAGTGCGTTCGGCTTTTCTGGGATGGAAGTTGAAACCGCCTGCCGTTACGGATTGCCGGTGAAAATTGTCGTCCTGAACAATGGTGGCATTGGCGGTGGTATTGATGAGTTGCCCACTGATAAGCCAATCCCACCCGGGGTGCTGACGCCTGGTGCGCATTATGAGCGGATCATGGAGGCCATGGGCGGTAAGGGCTTTTATGTTGAAGACCCGGCAGACCTTCGGTCGGCACTTGATCAGGCAATGGCACACGAAGGTCCTGCGTTGGTCAATGTAAGGATTGATCCGCGGGCAGGACGCAAACCGCAAAAGTTCGGTTGGTTGACAACCTAGGGGTGTCGTTGGCTGAGCCTGCTAAGGTCACCTACCGGGGTGCAGTACCGCCCTGGGAGTGCGATATGGTGGACCACTTCACGGTGGCTTACTATTTTGAAAAGCTTGAGTTTGCGACCGCGTCGGTGCTTTTTGCGGCGGGTCTAGATCCGACAGATGGGGCTGCACCGTACATGACGGGGTGTCAGACCGAGTTCAGCAAAGAGTTGCGTAAAGGTGACATTTATCACGTTGAATCGATGCGTCTGGCCGATGCCAAACTTGGGCATCGACTGATCAACTCGGTGACCGGAGAAGTGTGCACCCACTTTGAACAAACTTTGTCCACACCCGTGCCGGATTTTCCGGGTGCCCATGCGCATTGGGACGGACCCGATCAAAAATCGGCTGATTTTGTTGAAGAGGGTCCGCACTGGCACGATACCGCCGCTGATGTGATGACATCGCGTGATTGCGGTTTAAATGGCAATTTGAGCGCCAGCGCCGTCATTCACCGATTCTCGGCTGGCAACGAGCAATTACGGGCGCTTTTTGGTATGACACCGGCGTATGCCGAATCGGCCAATGTTGGTTTTTCGACCTTTTCGTTTGATCTGGTATGCAGGGGCAACGCCACCCTCGGCATGCCACTGATGACGCAATCCTGCGTTAGCCATGTTGGCCGCTCATCATTGAAGGTCGTTCATCGACTGATTCGAGCGCAGGATTCGACAGAAATTTATCGATTGTCCCAGGCTGGCGTGCAACTGGATATGCAGGCTCGTCGCCCGTCGCGTCTCCCTGACCAAATGGCTGAGGCAGCGCGTCGGATGCTACCGGCGAGTTAAGCGGCGAGGCTACTGTCGAGACCCCACTCGATCGCGTTGAGCACCAGCTGGCGAAATGCATCGTGCTCCCATGACCCGTGGAAATGGGTCGGCGTAACACCGCCGCTGGTAATGCTGTCGTCTACAAATGGCTGGGCGTTGCTTAAGGGTGAATGGCAATGTCCCAGGGCGACGTAAGCCACGGCGCCTTTGCCCAGGTTGCGGCTAAATCCCAATACCCGTGTGGTACCGTTGGCTTGTGCCGATGTGTCTTTTTCGTATGTGAAGCCGAAGCCTGGCGGTGATGGGTCGCGCTCAAGTTCGGTTGTCAGCAAAACCTCGTGCTCACCCTGCATCTCCAACAAATACAATTCGTCATCGACTTCAAACGAAGTTGGCAGGTTACGTGTTAAAGGATGGTCGCCGTGCACCTGAACTGTAAATTTTCGCAACGGCGGGTGATTCAGAAAGAACGCACCGAGGGTTTCGTGATGGCCCGTCTTGACCATTGCTCGCCCATTGGTTACCCGTGCTGCCTTCCCGCCGCTGGTGCCATGCAGAGCGAACCAATGCCCGCCAGCTTCTAACCAGTCGCGCAATGCCTCGTTTTGTTCGTCGTTGGGGTAGGGGCCAGCCACGTAAGTCAGCAGTAAATCCGCATCACGCAACTGCCGGCCGATATCGCTGAAGTCAGGCGCAACGGTGGTGACAACGTCGTGACGTTCGCTGAGAAATCGCAAAAGGCTCAGTCGCGCAAAATCCATGTCGTGACCCGCTAACGCGCCGCTTGGGTACCCTCCGACAATTAAGTGAACTCTTTTTGTTTTACTCACAATGCTTTGTCCTTGCATCAAGATCTTTAACTGAAAACTACCACGTCAGCGGGCAATAGGCATTAGCCTGGTCGACTCATCTGATCTGACAGGAAACGCCGGGGTGAGCAAAGGTGTAGTTAGGTGTCGCAGTCGCTGCTAATAAAGCTTAGGCTACTCGTCATTCAATGGGAGGGTGGCATGAGCAAAGCACATTTCGGGATTACGATTCCGCAGATTAAACGTCCGTGGGCAGCCGCAGCGTCCGCTGCCGAACAATTCGAGGCCATGGGCTACGATTCTGTCTGGGTATGCGATCATCTTTATGGACCACAATCGCCTCAGCTGCCGATCCTGGAGGCCTGGACCATGGTCGCCGCGCTCGCAGCGATCACACAGCGCGTAGAAATCGGCACTCTGGTGACACCGGCGGGGATGCGCAATCCTGCTCACCTCGCCGAAGTGATTGCCACTGCTGACAATATTGCGGGCGGACGGGTGATAGCCGGTCTTGGCGCGGGTTGGATGCCCCGCGAATTCACGGATTTCGGCATGCCCTTCCTGGCCACCGGTGAACGCCTGGCGCAGTTGGCCGAAACCATTGAATTATTCAAGCGTATGTGGGATCCAGAGGAAACAGAGACCACCTTCGAGGGCAAATACGTGGCGGTTCAAAATGTTGTCTGTCAACCAAAGCCACCCCGCCGAGTGCCGCTTCTCATTGGCGGGGCAGGTGAACAAGTAACGCTCAAGCTGGTGGCAAAAGAGGCGGACATGTGGAATAACCTGGCGGGCCATCAGGCTGTGCTTGGACACAAGATTGACGTTTTGAAAAGCCATTGCGATACGCTTGGACGTGATTTTCAGGAGATTACCTGCAGCCAGCAATGTCTGGTCACGATTGCAGCCGACGCCGAAAGTGCCGGGCCCATGGCCGATCAGGCGCAGAAGATATTTGGTGGCCATATGGGTGATCCGAAAGGCCCACTGGCGATCACCGGCACATCAGAACAATGCGCTGAAGCGATTCAAAAACACATTGATCTTGGTTGTACGATGTTCGTGATGGAGTTTTTTGGCCGGGATACCATCGAGCCTGCGCAGCGGTTTGCCGAGGAGGTGGCGCCACAGTTCGCCTAGCCTGTGCCGCACTTCTCACTCGACAAGTGACCGCCTTGCTGCTTGGATTGCTCGCAGGGCAGCAATGCCAACCCCCCTGTAGGGACCAGGGTTTTATCGCATCACAGCGGGCATACCACCATCCACGACCATGATCTGACCGGATATTGAAGTGGATGTAACAAAGGTATGCACCTGCTCGGCAATGTCTTCAACCTGACCAACTCGACCAAGCACCGCTTGATTGCGCGCACCATTGGCAACGTTATCGGGAAGCCTGTTGGCCATGCGTGTTCCTTCAACCAGGCCCGGGGCTACGCAGTTAACTGCCACCTCCGGTGCCATTGCAACTGCTAAACACCGTGTTAAGTGATTAAGCGCTGCTTTGCTGGACGAGTAAGCAATACTGCTGCTCCCGGGGGTGATCCCACCCGCTGAAGAAATATTCACGATGTGCCCCCCACCGTCAGCTTTGAGCAGGGAGGCGGCAGCGCGCGCGAGTAGAAATGGGGCACGAAGGTTGGTCTCTAACACGCGATCCCAAACCTCGGGCGTCAAAGCATCGAGGTCAGGAAAGGGTATGCCAATGTTCCACGCTGCGTTGTTAACCATGATGTCCAGTTTGCCCTCTTCAGCTGCGATGGCCTGGACAACTGCATCAATTTGAGCCCCATCGCGCTGATCGAGCTGGACAGCACGGCACCGGCCGCCCTGTCTGATTACTGCTTGGCAAGTTTCTTCTGCGGCTTCGGTGGCACCCACGTAAGTAATGATGACCTCCGCACCTGCCTGACCCAGGCGTATTGCGATCGCGCGTCCGATGTCCCCCGACCCGCCCGTAATCAACGCCACGCGACTATTCAAATTCATGTGATATCCCTCTTTACCTTTATATTCGAGACTAGCACATGTGAATTTGGCAAGCGTCACCGCGCCGGGTCATGGGCGTTCGGTGTTGTTAAACATTAATTCGCAGATGAGATGGCCAGCGTGGTGGGCGTTGTTTTACACACAAAGTAAATATATAACGAGTTTTCATCGGGGTTAATGGTAGCCCGAAAATGATTTATTATTCGATGTGTGCAGTGACGTTTTTGGGGAGAGACTGATGAGTGCAGAAATGAACAAGAGATACCATAACCTGGGTTTTGACCCTGAACAACTAAGAGCGAAATATCAGGCTGAGCGGGATAAACGCATACGTTCGGAGGGAAACGATCAGTATCGCGATGTTTCAGACCAATTTGCTCACTTCCTTAATGACCCTTATGTTGAGTCGGGTTACGCCAGAGAACCTTTGACGGATCAGGTTGATGTGGTCATCGTGGGTGGCGGGTTCGGGGGCATGTTAGCGGGTGCCAGGTTCCGAGAAGCTGGCATTGAAAATATTCGCATTATTGAAGCCGGAGGTGATTTTGGCGGTACGTGGTACTGGAACCGATACCCCGGGGCGCAATGCGATATAGAGTCTTACTGCTATCTTCCCCTCTTGGAGGAGCTCGACTACATGCCCAAGGAGAAATACTCCTATGCGCCTGAAATATATGAACACTCTCAGCGTATCGGGCAGGCGTTTGATTTATACGAAAATACCTGCTTTCAAACAAAAGTCGAAAGCATTACCTGGGAAGAAGACAGTGCAACCTGGTTGATTACGACGGATCGAGATGATGCCATGAGAGCCCGATTCGTGGTCATGGCCTGTGGGCCGTTAAACAGGCCTAAATTACCTGCTGTCGAGGGTATTGAGGATTTTGAAGGGCATAGTTTTCATACCAGCCGCTGGGATTATGACTACACAGGCGGTGATCATGAAGGCAACTTACACAAGCTATCTGATAAGCGCATCGGCGTGATCGGCACCGGGGCCACCGCCATTCAGAGCGTTCCGTACGTTGGAGAACATGCAAAAGCCCTGTACGTGTTCCAGCGCACCCCGTCCTCGGTTGACCTACGAGGCAATTCGCCGACTGATTCTCAATGGGCTGAATCGCTAACGCCAGGTTGGCAGCGAGCGCGCAGAGAAAATTTCAATGACATGATTCTGGGCAAGCCAGTAGAGCAGGATTTGGTGAACGATGGATGGACAGAGATTTTTCGGGATCTGATGTCGGTTGTGCCAAAAGAGAATTCGGACGGTATATCCCCAGAGGAAATCTCTGAACTGGCAGAGATGGCAGATTTTAAGAAGATGAACAGTATTCGAGATCGCGTCGATCAAGTGGTAGAAAATGAGGAGGCGGCAGAAGCGCTCAAACCGTGGTACCGGCAATTCTGCAAGCGTCCTACCTTCAATGATGAGTACCTGCCTACATTCAATCGTGAGAACGTGATGCTCATAGATACCAGCGAAAGCAAAGGCATCGAGCGCATCACCAAAAAGGGCATCGTTGCAAATGGTGTGGAATACGAACTCGATTGCATCATTTATGCGACGGGTTTTGAGGTGGGTACCGATTACACCCGGCGAGCGGGTTTTGAGGTGGTGGGTCAGGGTGGTACGACGCTGACGGATCATTTTTCTGATGGGCTGAAAACCTTACATGGTTTTTCAAGCCACGGTTTTCCTAACTGCTTCCAGATGGGCGGTCTTTCGCAGAATGGTGGATCCGCAAATTTAACCTCCGTTCTAGACGATCACGCGCAGCACATTGGCTATATCATCAAGGAAGTCCTGTCACGTGGCGCTCGATATGTACAGCCCACGCAAGAAGCAGAAACAGCGTGGGTCGATACCATTCAAAGCCTGGCAATTAACAGCCAGGCCTATTTTGAAGCATGTACTCCAGGGTACTACAACAATGAAGGCCATGTATCGCCGGGTGTAGGCATCACAGCTCAGGGTTATGCTCCGGGCGCCAATGCGTTTAATAGCTTAATGGCTCAATGGCGAAGCAGTGGTGATCTTGCGGGTATGCAGATTAAATAGTGGCTCATCGCCGCTGGTTAAATCCGCGTGATGGGGCTTTTTAAGTTGGCATAAAGCACCTGGCCAAGGTGCACGTCTACGATTGCCTGGATCAAGCTGCTTAAGGTATTCAGCACAACCTTGGGGGGAGGGGATATGCCAGAAATAAACGGGATTGCACATATACAGTTGTCGGTATCGGATCTTACCCGCTCTATACCGTTCTATCGTAAGTTGCTCACGGGTATGGGGCTGACCCTTGTAAACGATACCCCCCAAGGTATTTACGGCGTTGGAGGCCGGACTGGCATCACGATTTCCGAGAGCCATACGCCTTTCACCGAAGATGGTTACCATCAACGACGTCCTGGTTTGCACCATTTCTGTATTCGTGCGCGCAGCCGAAGGGATGTTGATGAGATCCATGTACTTGCCATCGAAGCGGGTGCGCACATTGTCCATCCTCCCCAGGAAGACGGTTTTGCACCTGGCTACTACTCCGTGCTTTTTGAAGATCCCGATGGGATTCGTATCGAAGCCAATCACGTGCCGGGTAAAGGGCTCCTCACACCGGGGCTCGGTCAGGTTGGAAGCGCTGATACGAAATGGGATTAGGCTCGGTGCCACACTTCGCCAACGTACTGATGCTCAGATATTTAAAAATATAATCTTTAAATACAATAACTTATATCTATTTTTTAATGTAAATTAGCTTTATTTTTCATAACCAGGCGGAGGGCCAAATGTACCGCTGAGATCAGCCGGCCCCTGGTAGTGCCAGGTGAGCACGCGGCGCTTGAAGCACCAGCGCCCATCCTCGATGGAATATTCATCGTCGTAGTGTCCCAGGTAGAAGACTGTTCGACCGGTCACCGTACGCGCGTATTCAGTCATGTACCAACGCCCGCGTCCCTGGGCGTTATCAAAGCTTGCTTCTCCATTGCCTGCCAGTTGTACGACAGAATCAAACAATGCCATCGCTGTATCAAATGCAGTCACGATCGCTGCCCGACCCGATTGCACTCCGCGGCCAATTTCCCATATACCGTCTTTAGCCCAGGTCATGGACCAGGTGTCTGTATCATGTCGGGTGACTGCATCGGCGTAGGTGTGGACAAGGGTGCGGATTGCTTCGATGGGCGAATTCTCGTTGGCAGGCGTCATAACAGTCTCCAAAACCGCCTTAACAAATGCGGTATCGTCACTCGCGTAACGTGTGGCTCGTATCGGTGGCCTGATTGACGCAACCCAGCGTCAATTCGAACACCAGACCTGCATTGTGACAGTGTCGGTGAGGGAAAGTCACCGGCGATCTGCTGGAGCACCTGACCGCAACAGCATTGGACAGTCAAGAATCGGTCATTAAATGCTTGAGAAAAATGAGAATCTACTGCCTCTGGGCTTTGGTTTCGTATGGGCTTGTGGTAATTGGCAGATACGTTCCATGCGGGTCACGCTGCCATCGGCGTATTCCCATACCAGTTGTTTTCCCTGTAGATAGCGCCTGACAACAACTGGACCCCAACCAAAGATATGGAAATCAAGTACGCCGTTGCGCCAGATCATTGAGGCAGAAGTTCGTGGACAATATTGTTTATCGCCGATGGTGAACAAGACGCTACCTTGAGTATCGTCAGTGTTCGGGTGGGCGGTGCTGTTTGGCCCGTAGTCGTGAATGACCCCGCTGCTGGTGACGACAACGCGCGAGCCGCATTGTTCAACGCGTTCAACGTGGCCAATCAGATCACCTTCAGTGCCGATCCACAGACCTCGAAAGTCGGCGGCCCCTTGGGGTAAGGGTTCGGTGCATGCGGCTAAGACAGGCAACGGGAAATGGGTGTAACTGCATCCCGGTGTATTGCCTTTGGGAATATCGACTGCCATTTTCCCCTTGCCGTCTAAAACGGTTAGTTCGCAGTAATTGATGGTGCTGCCATCACCTGCCAGTGTCTCAGGGTCAATGGTTAATGGCGGTCGTGATGAAAAGAAAATGAAGCTGAAGGCCGCCACCACGACGATGGCGAGCACGACGATCGTTCGTATGCCTGCTTTGAGGAGAGAATGCTTCATGGACAGAATTTTCTATCGGATTTATGGGGCCGGTTTGTTTTGATCATGGTCAATCGGGCCTGCAAGCTAGCAGTTTGGCCGGTTTGACGTAAAGCATTATTTCGAGACGCTGGCCTGTTTAGTTGGACCAGAGGATGGTTTCGTAATCCGCGTCCGGCAACGTATCAATGGTGTGGTCTACAGCGATGGGAACTTCTACCAGCGCAGGCCATAAGGGTTCGCTCATTTGTTCGTCCAGGCCTTTAAGTACCTGTTTAAGGAATTGCAGTTGCTCGGGCTCAGATGCGCTCAGGTTGCGTTGTTCGGTGGGGTCTTCGTTAAGGTTATATAGCCAGGTTTTACCGTTCTGTTCCTGCAGTTGTAGTTTCCAGCCGTCCTGTTGCACAACCTTATAGCCTCCCGTACGCCAGAAAAGTGGTCGGCGTAGGGGGATTTGCGGATCTTCTAATGCATAGTTGAGCAGATCTGCGCCATCGATGATGCGATCGGAAGGCGGATCGATCTTTGCCGCAGCAAGTACTGTGGAGAATATGTCAATGTGTGCCACCGCCGAGTCGTAGGTACTGCCAGCAGGTATTTCTGCGGGCCATCGAATAAAAAAAGGTGCGTGAATACCACCCTCGAAAAATGTGATTTTCCAGCCGCGATAAGGTTTGTTCAGATCGGGTAAGCCCACGTAACCTGCACCTCCATTGTCGCTGGTGAAGATGACAACGGTGTCTTCAATTAAACCATTGTCTTCAAGCGCCGTGAGCACCTGGCCAATCCCCCGGTCCAGGCCGCGCAGCATGGCCGCGTAAGTGCGTTCGGTATGATCACTGATGTGGGCGAGGGCATCGTAGTCGGTTTTTTCTGCCTGCAACGGTGTATGGGGTGCGTTGTAGGCTAAATATAAAAAGAAAGGACGGTGTCGATTGGCTTCGATGACCCGCACGGCCTGGCGACTGAAGTAGTCGGTCATATGCGAGTCGGGACTGAAGCGCTCACCGTTATTGTACTGAACGGCATATTTCAGGTTGGCCCATAGAAATTTGTCGATAGGGTCGAAATCCTGCTTGGAATTAACGACATTGGCATCGTTCTCGGGCATAAACAGTGCAGCACCCGGAAGAAAACCTAAGAATTCATCGAAACCCTGGTCGATCGGACGCATGCCGTCAACCTCGCCTAAATGCCATTTGCCCACCGCGACAGAGTGATAGCCTCGTTGTTTAAGGAGTTCAGGTAGCGTGACTTCGCTTGTGGGTAAGCCCAACTGCGTCGATGGTGGGTAGTTCTCGGCATTTTCCGCGATGTAGGCATCTCCTGCAGTCATTCGGGCAAATGCGGGCGATGCTGGTGTGAATTCGAAGCCGACACGCGTGGCAAAACGTCCGGTCAGGAGGGCTGCGCGAGAGGGCGCGCAAGTGCCATTGCCGGCGTAACCGTTGATAAAGTGCATGCCCTGGGTTGCAATGCCGTCAATATTGGGGGTCGCGACACTGCCGTCTGCAATACCGCCGCCGTAGAAAGTGACATCATTGAATCCCAGGTCGTCAACGACGATCAACACGACATTGGGTGGTCGGTCGTTCGTGCCGGCATCTGCGGGCCCAGCCTGCCAGGTGACTTCACGAAAAGCTGCAACCGGATTGAGCAGATCAGAGATGATGCCCGGAAGAAAATACCAGTACTGGTAGGTGAACCAACTGCCGAAGGCGGCGAGAATTACCAGTCCGATAAATACTTTTTTCATATCGACGCTCTTGTGTTTGTGGAAGTTGCTTAACTTCGGTTACTGAACTCATCATATGCGCGACTGTGGCCGCTTAGAAGTGATCGAGACCTCATCCGTGCTGGCTGCTGTGTGCGCTTCAGGTAGGGTCAAGGTTGCTCCAGGTGTTTGCTAAGCGCCTTCGTTTCGAAAGACATCTCTGCACTTAACAATCCCACCAGTGCATCATTTAAACTGTGCAAAAATAACTCTGCCGAATCACCCTGAAATGCATTCTTTTGCCTGGCCTGGTGGTACATCGAGGCAGAGCAAAGCCTCACGGCCGCTTCCATTCGCCGCCAATAAGCGTCTGTATCGAGGTGCGTCAGGACCCCCCGGAGCAAACGTGCGATCTGTTGCCCGCTGGGGCCGCCAAAGCCTTGCATGGTTACTTTGATCAACGGGGATGTCTCGCTGAGCATCAGTTCGTGACCGAAAGCTTTGACGTAGTGGCGGAAAGCGACGTCGGTACGTGCGAATTCGAAGGCAGGTTTTACCATCAACATACACAGCTGGCGCAGCGTGGGTTCAGATGTCCGGGCTAACAGTGCGTGTAAAAGCTCAGCTCGCTTAGCCTGTATCTGCTTGGAGCGTTGTTCGTGAATGGCATCAATCAAGCCGGTGAAGTTCTTGAAGTGGTACTGCAGGGCGGATTCATTTTTCTGGCCAGCCGCGCTGACGATATCCCGGATAGACACATTTTCAACGCCTCGATCGGCAATCAAGCTTTCCGCCGCACGCATCAGAGCGGCCTGAGTTGCCTTACTCCGCGCATGCCGACTGTCTAGAATTTCCGCCTGGATCTAAATTCTCCTCGCAATTTCGTTTTCAAGGCGCCAGATGCGATCCTGTCCCCAGCAAGCATAGGCTCGGTCGTTCCTCCCACCTGAGATTCGGAAGCTGGGTACGCCCCATAAGTTCGACTCAAGCATCGTGCGTAAATTGTCTTCCAATATTGCTTCCCAGTCGGTGTCTTGGGCAGCCAGTTGTAGGGTGTTCCAGTCGATTCCGGCCTTGTTTGCCACCTGCTGCAATCCGTGTCTGGTCGTGATGTCGATTCCTTCCTGCCAAGCTGCAGATAAATAGGCTGTGACGAAATCCATGCCTTTACCGAGTTTGTCCGCGCCGGGGAAAAGGGCAAATGCTCGTTTAACCGGCTCACCGAAAGGATCCACGATGCGGCCCAAAGGTGCCCCGCAAGCTCTCCCTTCGCGAGCGGCATCGGTGATGATATAGCGCTGCTTTTCACGCGGTGCCGGAATGCCCCGCATCAACATGGGCATCACTGGACGCACCTCGAGGCTGACACCGCTGCGTGCGATGAGATCAACTACGCGTTGGTGGCCGACCGCGGTGTAGGGGCTGCGTAAAGACGGGAAATATTCCAGTGAGATGTGGCCTGCGTTGAGGCCTTGGGTATCTGCTGCAGTGGGCTCCGGTACGCAGAGCGTTGCGTTCTCCTTGACATAGCCTTCCAGCCGTAATCGCTCTTCAAGTCGTCGAATTCGATCAATACCCCAGTACCATTCACCATCGAAATAAAACATTGCCCCCTGGTAATGTCCCAACGCTTTGCGTAGAGCATTACCTTCCTCTACAGCTTGTGCTCCAGCGAGCAGAGTGGTCGTTGCCTCAATTGGCTGATGTGACCAAAGCGCCTCGCCGATCTCGAATGCGGCTGAGGCAAAATTGTCCTGGTTGAGATGGCTGGCCAGAACCTGATTTGCGCGGGCCACGGCATCAGGCTTTGGCACTTTGATGCTCGGAGTAAAGATCGTGCCATAGTCTCGCGCGATATGTTTGGCATCATTGAGTGCCCATTGCTCAAAATGGGCGGCGCTGCCTTGATAGGTCGCATCGGGTTTGGAGACGAGGTGGGGCTGGAAGGGCAGACTGTAATGGCTTATGAGCTGATCCAGCTTCTGTACCGTCAGGTGACTGTAAGGATCGCTTACCTGATGGAAATAATGAACGAGCGGAGGTTGGCGAAGTTTTGCACGTCGTTTGCGGGCTTTTGATTGCTGTTTGTCCTGAAAAACTGCCGATGACAGATACCGTGCACCGACGGAGCGTGCACGGGTTTTAAGGTTCATAGATCACAATCTCGCTTGAATTGGCTGGCAGGTCGAAGGTATGTAGATCCCGTGTGGCGATGACGTCGGGGGGCAGGTCTCGCATGAAGATTTTTTCGGCCAACATATTGGGTGGGACAGGCACCATGTGATACAAGGCGAGTTGCTTGATGCCGGCTTCTGCTGCACGTTGAGGCAAGCGTTTCGTGTCTGCGTGATAGTCGATCACATCGGCCATTATCGTCGGCATCACGGGGACTTTAAGCTCTGTTGCTGCCGCAATCATTGGCTCGAGTAGGGCGCGTGACAACGCATCGTGCAGCAACAGGTCGGCGTTTTTAGCGACAGTGAACAAGGTATCGGCGGCATTGGTATCGCCGGAAATTACGACGGAACGGTCACGATAGTCGACGCGATAACCCACTGCCGGCTCTATTGGTGGGTGCTCTACGAGGAATGAGGTGATGGTGAGCAACTCATCCTGCCAGACGACACTCCCAGGGGTGAAGGTAGAGGCTTGCATGTGACCTCGATCCGGTGGCAAAAGCTGTGGGCCGTGATGGGCTGTTCGATACTTCCGGTCGAGTTGATAGGCGGCATTGAAGCCATCCACTACCGACTGTACACCGGTTGGCCCGTGCACCATAAGTGGGGTTTTGCGACCTTGTATCCAGGAGGCCAGATTCACATCGGGTAAAGCAGCGATATGATCTGAATGAAAATGGGTCAGAAATACACCGTTGATGCGCGCCATGGGCAGCCGCGCCTGAGCCATTCTGATTGGAGAACGTGCACCCGTGTCGAATATGAAAAAATGCTCAGGCGTGACTACGGCGATGCAGGCCTGGGCGCGGTTAGGGTCGTTGCCCAACGGGGAGGCGCTCCCACAGACGACCACCCGAATGCCCAAGGGCAGGTCTGGTGCCTGTTGCATCACGCTGGATACAAGGCGTTTGAATATAACGTCCTGTCCGGTGGTGGTGTTGTAGAAGACAAAAGCGGTGGTGCAGAGAAACGCGGTGACCGCAATAAGTCGTAGAAGGTTTTTTTTCATGCCGATCCTGGGAGCTTGTCTTGATTGAACATAATTGCTTTGACCTTAGAAGCGTATCTTTCGAGATTCGATCTCGATGTGATGTTTTAAATTAATGATATACATTATTAATAATCCATTATCTGTTGTAAATGCTCGTTGCTGGGCGGTTTCAGCTTTTTGCCGCTTCGAGGGCCTCGGCTGCGCGGCGTTGATCACGCCGTTTAATGTGGGCGTGCATGCGCTGTTGGCGAGCGCGGGTAAGTGGGTAATTCCACAGCAAAGGTAGGGCCACGCAGGCAACGATCGCCGGGATAATGCTGTAAAGACAGGCGAGTGCCAGCTTGGCGCTTTCCGTGTTGACCTCGGCTGCCGGGTCAAAACCGAAATAGGCCACGCCCGTGGTTGCCAGAAAGACGCCGAGCGCCGATGCTGCTTTATTGACCATGCCCCACAATGAAAAATAGAGCCCGGTGCGCTGTTCTCCTGTGCGTAGCGTGTCGAGATCGATCACGTCTGCGGCCATAGAAGAAGGTAGAAAAACCAGGGCGCCTACCGCTGAGCCTTTGAGCATCATGATGACAAAGAATATCCAGTAGTGGTCTGGGCCGAGCAACGGAATAAATGCGCTCCATAAGGACAACCAGGCGATGCCAAGCACCACCGTTTTGTGTTTACCCAAGCGTCTGGAAATGGCAAACCAGACAGGAATACCCATGCTGCTGGAAAGATAGTAGGCGAGGATAAATATCGTGTAGCCGGCAAATGTTTCTTCCATGACCGAAGCGACAAAGAAAAAAGACAATGAAGCGGTCATGGTGACGGCTGCAACCAGAAAGACCAGGCTTATGACAAGGCGCCTGTAGGGTCCGTTGCGCCAGACGATCTTGAGGCCTTGTCGCCAGGCGATGCGTTCCTTGCGTTTAACCAGTGGGGGTGGTTCGCGTACCCATATGAGGGCGGGTAAAGTGAGTATCGGGAGCGCAAACACCACGACAATGGCGACGGCATACAGCGCGTTGTCCGGGCCGGAGCGATCAAATACAAGTGATACGACCAAAGGAATCAGCAGCGCCATGAGCGTGCCTCCGTAGCCGAAGGCCTCACGCCACCCGGTTACTTGTGAACGCTCATCATAATCGGGAGACAGTTCAGCACCCCAGGCTCGATACGGTAGATCAACCAGTGTAAATCCTAGGTATAAAAGACTGATCCACACAAACAAATAAAGATTGTTGACCGATTCACCACCGACGCTATGCCAGATGAATAAGGAAAATTCACTGTTAGGCACAAACAGCATCCACAGAGACAACACCTTCAACGGCATACCGAAGATCATCCAGGGTTTGCGTCGGCCGAAACGGGTTTGCCAGCGGTCGGAAGCGATGCCTATGGTCGGGTCGGTTACGACATCTGTGAGTCTTGATAAGGCAAGCAGAGTACCGATAGCGGCGAGTGAGAGGCCAAGACTCTGCGAATAAAAAGCAGGTATGTAGAGTGCGATGGGAAGACCCACGATAGAGGTTGGCAGATTGACCAGCCCGTACACGCCCATGCGGAATTTTCCGATTGCTGCTGTTCCTGCTGTCTGGCTCATAATCGATGGCACCTATATATTGATAGCACTTGACTGACGATGGTTCAGCCGGTCATTGCTCAAGAGGTGTGTCCTCCATACTCAAGAAGGCTGATGCGCCAATCGATGGGGCTATCAGGGATGCGGTTTCGCGCATGAATGGATCGAGTGGTGTTCCCGTACCGTTTGCGACACGATTCATCATGTGAAACATCGCGCTGACACCCACCGCGTCGACCAGTTGAGATGGCCCCATGCTTGTACGAACTTCCTCTCGTACCCTCGTCATCACTTCCGCATCCTTGCCAGCGACGGCGTCGCACAGGCGTGCAAGAAGTGCACCGTGTTCAACACCCCCGTCGTTATTCCCAAGCACTTTGACAACGTCCATCGAGATCTTGCGACCGGCCATATGCCCACACCGACCGCGCAGGACTGCGGGACTGGTAGCTCAGTAAAAGCAATCGTTGATTGTCGATGTTCTAGTACCCAGTAACTCTATCTGGGTACGCGACAGAGACCAATGATCTTGGCCGAAGTCATCCGCGAGCGCACCACCCTGAACATAGTGGGCATCGATGAGTACCCATTGCATCATTCGTTCGGATGCAACCAGGCTCAGTGCTTTGCGTACATTGGGTACATCACTGGGCGTGGCAGGATTCCAGGATCCGTCAACGATGGGCGCGGTTGGCACCCAATGAGTGGTCACCTCAGCGTCATCCGGCACCATCTGGGTTGGGTTACCCTCTCGCGGCTCGGGGAGTTCGAGACGCTTAAGTCTCAATGCATCGGCGAAACGGTCCGTCAACGTAACCTGAGCGATTACACCAACCAGTTCGACATAATGCTGAGGTGATAATTGGTCTGGGACGTATGATTCATACCAATTTCTTGTCAGTGTCGTGACGTGGTTGGTCAGACGCCAGATTACATCGATCACTGCTGCAGGTAAGAGGTGATCATCAGGAATAAGACCTTCGACCGTCGAGGGCGGTGTCCAGGGTGGGAGCGGGTCGGCATCCCATGCCGTGCGGACTTCATTGACGATCGCGATGCGTTCAAGCGAGGACCACCAAGTTCCCGGAGAGGCCCAATGAACAGCAGCCGCTGCATGGGTTTCAGTGATTTCACTTCGAATTGGTAAGTCGGTTTGATAAAGAGCATCACCTGACATCAATCTATCCCCAGCTTGAAAGGCTTGAGCCTACCATAAATTGCGAGGGTGACTTGTTGAGTTTCCAGGTTCGATTGGTTCTGGTTGATTTGTCGCGACCTGGAGGGACAAATCTAACTTCTCTGCGTGGACCAGCGCAATGATGATGGTGTGTCTGATCTAAGAGACATCACTTTGTGCAGGCTGGTTGATGCGCCACTCATCCACCAGCTCAAAGGGGGCTGATCGTTGACTAAGGTCGACTGGCTGTCTCTTGCGAGATACTCATGTTCTGACGTTCGCGTAAACGTGCGCCGCGCAAGATGCCTCCCATCGCATAATTGCCTTCATGGCAGGCATATTCGAACAGCTTTTCGTGCGAGGCCTGCATGATTACACGCTGGGTAAAGGGTTGTTTGAAACTTGGTTCATCCACAGTGGCTTCATAACTGAGCTGGCCGTCGCCCGTTATTGTGAAGCGTTCAATGAGTTCCAGGTTTTTGCCTGAGCCAACGACACCATTGGCGCTGGCCTCTACCAATTGTACGGGTAGATGATAGCCCGGTGTTTTGTCGGTAAAGTTTCCGGTCTCCACTACGAACGTATTGCCTTCCCAGTAACCCCTTGAACTACCAAGCCATTGGCGAATGTCTCCAGGCAGGTGCGGACGTCCGTCCGTGGGGATGATGCGTGCATCGTGAATCATCTCGGTCACCAACACTAAATAATCCGGCGTTTGCACAATGCGCAGATTGTTGTTGTAGGCACTGGGTGTGATTGGCGGGCCCGCGTTGAAACCCAGCAAACACCGCTCAGACAGTCCGAGGGATTCGGGATGTTGATGTAGATAATTTGGCCCGACGCTGTAAGACAGAATGTCTCGAACGGGTGGGGTGCGCTGATTGTTCTGCGCAAGGCGTCTGGCATTGGCTTCGGGTATGACTTCAGGCAGACGGCCGTTGGGTGGATCGATGATCAGAGACGTCCGCATTTGCTTGTCGAGACTTTCGCCAGCATCCAGCCAGAATGAGTTGTAGCCTTCGACGTCTTGAGTCGCAACACCCGTAGGCTCATCTACCCGGTCCGGTGGCAATATCGTATCGAGTAGCACCTTCGCCTCTTCGGCTGTCAGGGTTGCCTTGTCACCGAACTCTAAGGGTCTTTCTAACGGCGTTAATGTGCGGAAATCCCACACGCCTTGTAAATCGGGTGTACCCCATGGGGTTTGTGGTGGCACATAATTTGACTCATCTGACGTGGCTTGGGTCAGGCCCGATAGAGACCCGAGCGAAACGAAAATTAGCAGCGGGAAAATTTTTTGCATGTTTCAGTCCTTTCGCTTCAATTTATGGCAGATTACTGTCATATCTGACACGAGGTTAGCTTGTCCGACGAGCGAACTGAATGCTTCATTTGCCAGAACCGCAGCTAACGAGCGAAATCAGTCAGCCTCTACTCAGTATAACCTATCCTATGCAGGCACTGACGAAAGGGCAAGGACGGCCTTTTTTGGACAGAAATCGCGCTTTATGAGGATGCGCCGGGTCTACGCCAGATTAAGAAAACAACGGCTTTCGTTTCAGCCGGATGATTTTTTTGCAAGCCATGGGAGCAACCAGAACCAACCCAGAATGGGTATGGGGAAAATCCATAGCACACACCACCAACCACTTTTTCCAACATCGTGTAAGCGCCTGACGGTAATTGACGTGGTGGGTATGGCCATCAACGGGCGAAAGGCGAGAACTAAAATGCTCACCTGTGGGTCGATGTAGCCGCCAGGCATCAGATTGCCTCCAGGTAGGTCCCGGATGTCGATCGTTGGCTGCAAAAAAAAGTGATCGATTAGCCAAACGAAAATATAAGCTAAGAAAAAGAACAGCACGAAATACCAAAAATCCGAGCGAGAAGCTCGGCCACGGAAATCGAAATAATGTCTGAATCCGGCGTAGACAGCCCGCCCAAATTCGGTCATGGCCTAAATCCTTGTTTCGATCGTTGGCGAGGGTCACATACTACAGGTGGAAGACGGGCGTTCATAAGAGGTGACTTCATGGTCACTTGGGACCCAATACCTCAAGGGTCGCACGTTGTATGCAATAGGCGCGTGCGGGACCCTGTTCGTTAGCGGCAGATGTCTGCGCATAATGTGCAACAAGACATTCATCCAGTAAGCGTTGATAGTCGGACTCACCGCTTCGAATTCGTGAGATAAAGTCCGGATCGCATTTTGCAAGGGCACTTTGCAGGCAGCCCGGTGAATCGCAACGGACTGCCGCATCCACCGGGCAGGACCTCGTGGGTTTGCTGGCCTCTGCTGGCGGGTCTCCTGCACAGCTTGCAACCGATATCGCCAGCGAAAACCACAAGATGAGGTTAATGAGATGGGTGATTAGTAACTCCTTCTGTAGCCATCGTCGTTCTAAGTTTTTCTCACTGCAATGCGGTGTGATAAGCCTGGCACGACTAAAATCGATGCAGATGTCCTCGCACGCACGCCTGCAATCTGGGTTTGAACACCCTAACCACCTTGCGCAGATCATAATGATGCTCAGGCAATTTAATGATCGCAACACAACAAACGAAAAACCAGTGTAGTCAATGGCAGGTGCTCATGCCTTGCCACAGATGTCCTGACGAGGCTATGGTCGTCAGGTCATGAGGCTGCAACGATTGAATATGGACACCACCTGGCTCGTATGGCTGGGAGATACCTGCCTTTTAATCGATCCGTGGCTGGAAGGTGTTGAGGTGGATTATGCGGGCTGGTTCAACACCCAATGGCACAAAACGCCACCCATATCCTATGATGAGATCACGGAATTCGATGCGGTCCTGATTACGCAAAAGTACCCTGATCACTGCCATCTTATGACGCTCAAGCACCTGCAACCGCCACTGATTTTGGCACCTGTGTCGCTGCGGGGGTTATTAAAAAAACACCTGCCAGAGGCTTCGGTCAAATATTTTGATGCAAATGTCGATCAACATCAGGTTGGTGCTGTATCCGTCCGTCGATTGCGAAGCCGGCGTCGCATAGGAGCAGTTTACGACGCGTATTTGCTTCGCGATGACCAGGATTCGCTGTTAATTGCCAACCACGGCTTGTCTATGGATGATGGTCACGCTTTGACCTTCGATGAGGTCAAGCTCGATGTGTTGCTGAGCCCTTTTAATACCTACCAGTTACCCTGGTTTTTCGGCGGTATGGTGTCGCCGGGCCTGGGCAGCTTAAAGTCATTGATCGCCGACACGTTACCGCGCCACGTGGTTGCAACACATGATGAGCAAAAATATGCGCACGGTTTAATCCCTGCGCTTGCTCGGGTAGATGTTTTTGATCCGCAAAGCGCTGCACAGTACCCTTGGCTATATGAGCGATACCTTTCAATTCCAGACTATAGGCCGGTGTCGTTATGAATGCGCATAAGCGCGATTTATCACAAATCATCGCAGTTTATTTGCTCCTGGCACTGCTGGGTGGAATAACCGCTGAGGTTATGGCCGGGTCTTTTATTTTCCGAGCGATTGTCGCTGATCTCATCATGACGGTATGCATTTACTGCATTTCACTGTGGAAGAAAAACAGCAGTGCATATGATGCTTTTTGGAGTGTCCTGCCGTGTCTGTTGACTGTGTGGCTTTGGCTAAAAATGGGCGGTACAGGGTGGCAGATATGGCAGTGGGCCACTGTGATCATGGTGAATGTTTGGTCCTGGCGACTGACATGGAATTGGGCGAGAGGCTGGTCGGGATGGGGCCACCAGGACTGGCGCTATATCGACTTAAAAGAACAAAACCAAAGGTTGTACCCGCTCATCAACTTCTTCGGTATCCATTTGTTTCCTACAGTCATTGTGTTCGTTGCCTGCCTTGGGCTGTTTGATGTGGCGTCCGCGCAGGAATTCTCAGCTGCTTTGATGATTGTTGGGCTGGTCATCGGAACGGGTGGAATCTTATTGGAGTTTATTGCTGACAATCAGTTAGCCGAGTTTCGTCGCCGTTCAAATCCAGACCGCAGGGACATTCTAGATACGGGCTTGTGGTCAGTTATGCGATATCCTAATTATCTGGGCGAGATGTGTTTTTGGTGGGGGCTTGCTATTTGTGGCCTTGGCGCCGGTGGTGAATGGTGGGTCGCTGTGGGTGCTCTGGCCATGGTGGCATTGTTTGTGTTTGTCTCTATCCCCATGAAAGACACCCACATGCGCAAGGTTCGTCCCGACTTAGACACATATCACCGACGCGTACCGGCTTTTGTTCCACGTTGGCGATGATTTAAGCCCGATGGCCATTAAAAAGGGCGATTACCCGTACCCACAGACGCATGCTGTGTGATTTAACCCCGTATGGGAAAGACGTTGTCTGTGGTATGTCTGGCTGTATCAGGGGTTAGTTGTCGATGAGTTCCTGGGTAAGCCACTTTATAAGCATGGGTTCGAGTTCAGCGTTTTTCGCGAACATCGGCAGACCATGCTCCGTGCCTGCATAGATTTTCGCAGTTGACCGGGGATTTGCCGAGCCGTCCGTCGCAGTTTTAAGTCTGGCATCTACCCCTGGCGTGATTGTGTCGCCGCTTGTCGCGGCTGCGAATACTGCCAATTCAGGCGTTGCTGCAATATGTGCAATCGCTGCATCGCTGGGAGGTCCGGAGAGCAACATCAATGCTTTGATATTACGGCGGGCTGCCAGGTCTGCAGTGAGCATCGCGCCGCAACTGGCACCACCGGCCGCCATCCTGGACGTGTCCACGTGGGTCTGCTGGGCAAGGAAATCATAAGCCAGATCGACGTCCCCACTGGATCTTTTGAGAAAACCGCCAAAGCCACCGGCGCCACGCATGCCATCCCCTTCGCTGTCGCCAAAACCTCGGAGATCAAGCGCGAGAACGTGGACCCCGGCATCATGTAGTTGCTTGCCGATCGACTGCCAGGATGTGCGGTCCATGTTGCATTGGTGCACGAGGAGCATAGCCGGGCCGGGTTTGGCGGGAGAGATATAACTCGCTTTTAACTTCACGCCGTCTGACGCTTGTAAATCAACGTCATTCCAATGCGCGTGTGCGGGCAGGGTTCCTAAGAAGAATATGATCAACACGGTGAGTAATCGCATAGTACAACTCCGGTTCAAACGCGCATGACAGTGCGCAGAGCGCACCATCATATCAATGCGCGCAGTGGTTTAGCAGTCTCGCGTGCGAGCGATAGTGCGAGCAAAGAATTCTCTTGCTCAGCAGCAAGAGACATCGCCTGATACCTTGGTTGAGTCGAGCGCGTCAGGAGGCCAACGTTAATCGTTTGCATTTCAACCTGCTGCTGACGCGCTCATCTCCTCTACAGGCTATGGACGGTTGAGTACGTTTACGAAGTAAGCATTCTGTCCTGTGCAGCTGGCATAGGATGTCTCGTAGTCCTGGCGTCTGCGCCAGCCTTCATTGTTGGCATATCCGTCCATGTAGCGCATCAGTGCAGCGTTGTCGGCAAAGCTCAACATGTGCAGATAGTCACCGGGTGCATTTCTCCTGCCTAAGCCGTTATATGAAATACTCCAGGAAGAGATGGGAGAGTCGGATGTTCGTGCGGCTAAGACGCTTCTATGCCTTGCCTGGACCTGATCGCTGCTTACGCCGGGGTTGCGGGTGCACCAATTTAAGGTCATTACGCGTGTGTCCTGGGCGGTAATCGCTGGATCGGCAAACAGGGTAAATACAGGATTAACCGAGACTCGGCAATCCGCAAGCGTCTGCCAACGAGCGTTCAGTTTTTGGCCGTCCTCGGTGGTCAGCCACTTATCCCAGGCTTCACCTGATACGCTGAACGGTGAGGCGAGAATCTCGATCCATTCGATAGACGTTCCGTTGTCCGGCGGCGTCACGAACATTGGTGTTAAACGCATCGCAAATGTCTCAACTCCGTGTTTCTTTGACCAAGCAATGTAGTCATCAAAATTTGCTTCGTAGTCGCTCATTTTCTTGCCTGGCTTGAGCGAACACAGCTGCATCTGCAGTGCATTGCCTTTGCTGAGGTCCATTCCGGCTACTTTATTGCCATGGTGATCAGCATGCACCACGCCGATTAACAGACCCAGCAACAGGCTCGTTAGGTATTTCATAGTTGATCCCTTCCCGTTTATATTGTTGTTTTTGATTCTTCTGTGCTGCCATAGCTACTTCTATGTGTGGATATGAGCGCACAATCAGGAAGGACTTTATTGGAAGAGATGAATGTTTGTAAATATCTGTTCAACATCTATTTATGGTCATTTACTCTCATGAGTATTGGTTTATATGATGATCACATCCTGTAGAGGGCTGTATGGGTAACTGGCTAAATCGGTTCAGGTTGGACTGCTTCTCTGCCTTATGGGCATTGGGATGCGTAATGCTCTCCTTACCTGCCCAAGCGATCGAGGCGCCCGAGTACAAAGTTGTTGACCGTCTAGGTAAGGTCGAAATACGGGCCTACGCGCCTTTTTTAGTTGTAAGCGTTTCGCTTAAGGGCGATCTGGAATCGGTAGGAAATAAGGCGTTCAGACCGCTTGTCGATTATGTTTCCGGAGTCGATGTGTCTGGAGAGAAGCTTTCTATGACAGCGCCTGTAATGCAGTCAGTGGGCATGGATGAACACGTCGTCTCGTTCATGATCCCGAGCAAATGGCAGCGCGAAACCCTGCCACTGCCTGATCAAAAAGACGTTTTTTTGGATCAGGTACCTGAGCGACGGGTAGCAGTGCTCCGATATGGTGGAAACTGGAGCACAAAGCGTTTCAACGAGCACCGAGACAAGTTGTTAGAAGTCTTAAACGACAGCACATACCAATTGTGCTCGCAGCCGATATGGGCGCGATATAACCCGCCCTTCTGGCCTGGTTTTATGCGCCGCAATGAAGTGCAGTATGTGGTGGCGGAAGATGGTTGTTGAGATGGCCCTTGTGGCGTCGGTACAGGCGTGTTTAAGACCGCATTTTCTTACCTTACTCAGATATCTGGCTGACGAAGGAGAGCCATTGTGCCTGTCGTACTTTATGGACCTGTTGCAACAACTGGATAATGCAGAGGAAGAAGCAGATCTGATTTTGCTTTGCTTTGAGTTGTCGAAGGCGGCGTTTCTTGGTTTTCAATATGATGCGACATCTATGCAGCTGGTTGACCGGCTTTTAGAAGAAGCACAACAGATTGCACAGACATTGACGGCATCAAGTGTGGAGGCCCAATAGGGTATTTGGCACGCTTTTTTAAAACCGATACCCTGTCGGTTGCGCACCTGGGTAAGGATTAGAGTTTAATCTGCCAGAGAGGCCAGTCTGGCCGTGTGGCTGGGAGAGCGTCGAATGTTTTCGCCGATGACGGTCAGTACCGGAACGATGAACAGAATAAGCAGGCTCGCGAACAGAATGCCGGTTGCCAGGCTAATGGCCATTGGAATCATAAATTGTGCGGTTGTACTGGTCTCGAAGATTAAAGGCATAAGACCCAGCGATGTGGTTGCGGTGGTTAGAAAGATTGGCCTGAAGCGGCGCTCAGTGGCGAGCACGATGGCCTCTTCTATCGTGTGTATGCCTTCAGCCATAAACTTGTTATAACGGTCGATGAGTATCAATGAATCATTGACCACCACGCCGCTGAGCGCGACCACACCAAAAAGAGAATACAAGGATAGGTCGTAACCCAGTATAAAGTGCCCGACAACCGCGCCAGCCCCCCCGATTGGAATGCCAGCGAGGATAATGAGAGGTTGCACATAACTCCTAAGCAATGAAGCCAGGAGTGCAAAAATGATCAGGACGGTCAAAAGGCTCAATCTTGCCAGTGATGCCAGACTTTCAGACTGGTCTTGAGCAAATCCCGCTTCGTTGATCTGCAGGCCAATATATTTCTCTTTCAGTTCCCTGAGTGCGCCCTGGATCAGGACCTGTTTGACCGTTTCCGGTGTGGCGACGGTGCGGTCGACTCTACTGCTCACCGTTACGATTCGTCTGCCGTTGACTCGCTCAATGCTGGAATAGCTACGGCTTTCGCTGACCTTCGCGACCTGCGTAAGTGGGGCTTCAGTGCCGTCGGCGAGTCGGATTCGGACATTGAACAAGTCTCGAGCACTTTGCCGCTTTTCTTCAGGATAGCGGACCATGACGCGCAGTTCCTCGCGCCCTCGCTGGATTCTGTGTACTTCTTCGCCGTAAAAGTTGCGCCTTAATTGAATTGCTACGTCAGAAGGCGTGAGGCCTGCCGCGATACCCGCAGGGGTCAGTTCAATGTCGTATTGTCGTTTGCCCGGACTGTTAGAATCCTGCACCTCAAATAGACCGGCTGTTTGGGTATAAACTGATTTAAGCTCATCGACCGCCTGTTCAAGGGTGCGTTCGTCCTGGTGGGTGAGATCAAAGGCGATATCGGATGGGTTTCCGAAAAACTGCGAAACGTAGTTCAGTTTCTCCACGCCAGGAATGGGGCCGACTTCTTCTCGCCACAACTGTTCTAGCTTGTCAGCAGGCACATTCCTGATGGGTTCGGGATTGAGCTGAATCTGGATCGATGCCAGATGATTGGCTACCGTCACGCGACCACCACCAAATGGTCCGCCGCCTGTAGAAGTCTGACCGCCGACCGTCATACTGATGGATCGGAAAGCCTCACCACCGCTCGCCTGATTCACACGTTTGGCGCCTTCGACCAGGCGGTTGGCTGCCCCTTGCGTGACGTCAAATGGCGTTCCTACGGGGAATGCCAGGCTTGCCGAAATTCGAGTGGCTTCAATATTCGGTAAGAACTCGAAGCGCAACGCGCCGAAGATAACCAGACTCATGGCCATTACAAAGAACGCAGCAGATATGGCCAGTGTCGTTTTCTTAAATTGCAGTGCGCGTCGAACCGTAGGTATGAGTTGGTGGTCTCGAAACCCTGTCAGTTGAGTGGACACGAACTGTTGAATCTTATTCAGCGGCCATGCGCTCCAGTTTTTTCCGTGCGAGAGATGGGCAGGCAGAATTAAAAAGGCTTCTACCAAAGACATGACTAACACGGTGATCACCACGATAGGTACAGCCTGATAGAACTGACTGAAAAATCCTGCGACAAATGCCAATGGAGCAAACGCGGCCATCGTCGTCAAAACTCCGATGGTGACGGGGGCTGAGACGCTGGTGATGCCCACGACGGCAGCATTTAAACCGGTCAGTCCGCGTTCTTGTTCTGCAATGATGCTCTCACCGACCACCACAGCATCATCAACAACAATGCCGAGCACAATGATCAGAGCGAGCAAGGTAATAACGTGGAAGTTGATGCCGAAAAAGTTGAAGAACAGGAAAGCACCAAAAAATGATATCGGCACACCCATGGCCACCCAGGTCGCGAGCCTGAGATCCAGCATGAGGACCAGAAACATAAAGACCAGTGCAAAACCGAGCACGCCGTTTCTCGTCATGATACTGAGATAGTTGTTCACGGATTCCGTGGCATCTTCCCATATATCAATTTCAATCCCGGGCGGGGGTGTGTATTGAGCCATCCGGGTGCGGATATCTTGAGCAATCTTTAGAGAATCTTCTGCATCTGATTTTTGAATTTTGACGAATAAGCTTTTTTTGCCATTGAATTGATGAATCAGTTTGTCCTCTGTGAAGGCATCCTTGATTTCGGCAATGTCTTTTAAGCGTATAACGGACCCATCCGGCAAAGCCTGAATGATGACGTCCGAAAACTCTGAACCGCGATAACGCTTGTTATTTGTCCTTAAGAGCAGATCCCCCGCGTTTGTTCGTATTTCTCCTGAAGAAAGGTTGAGTGATGAGCGCTTAATGGCCGATGCAACATCGCCGATGGATAGATCGTAATTGCGGAGCGTCTCTTCTCGCACCTCGATTGAAATTTCATAGTCTTTGGCGCCAAACAAGGAGACTAAGGAAACAGAAGGAATGGCGAGTAGCTCCTGTTCGACAAGCTCGGCGCCCCGGCGAAGTTCTAAGTCGGACAGGTCCGAGGACACAACCAGTGTCATGACCTCTCCTATGGTTTCCAGACGAGTAATGTCGGGCTCCTCAGCGCGTTCAGGCGGGAAATCTGCCAATCGCTCAACTGCCGTTTCAACGTCATCTCTTACCTTTACTTCATCGACAAACTCTTTGAGTTCTATAGAAACCGTACCGGTGTTTTCGTAGGCCCTGGACGTAACCCGCTTTACGCCATCGATGCCGATGACGGCCTCTTCAATGCGTCGTGTGATACCTTCTTCGACCTCAGAAGGTGTCGCGCCTGGGTAGGGGACTGTTATGTTGATTGTGCCGAGGTTGATGGTGGGGAAGGATTGGGCCGTTATTGAAGATGCGGCAACAAAACCGCCAATGAGAAAAACAGCCATCATGAGGTTTGCAGCGACGGGATTGGCGGCGAAATATTCAAGTATGCGCCCGGCGGAGGGCGCCGAGACATTTGCTTGATCAGCAACGCTCACCATGATTCTACGATTTCTATATCGACTTTGAGGCCCTCAAAGGCGCCAGGGACCGTGCCCAGAACGATCCCTTCACCGATCTCAAAGGCTTCTGTGACAATGCCTCGGCTGTTTCTGTTAAGAAATTTGGGCTTTGCCTGGACAAGCTTGCCTTCGACGACCGACCATATCGATTCGTTCGTTTGTTCGGCGGCTTCTGGAATGAGGAGTGTATTTGTCAGACTTGGGCCTTCAATTTCAACATCAATGAACGCACCAGGATAGAGGTCTGCATTGTCTTCTATATTAAAATAAAGTTGTGCGAAACGCGTTCGTTCGTCCAGATCCGGAGATACCCTGGCAATGCTGGCCTGATATTGTTTATTACCGATTAACAGTCGTCCGGCTCTACCCAGTGCAGGACTGATCAGATCCAATTCAGTAGGCGATACAGGCACCAGTGCTTCAATGGAGTCGAGGGCGAAAACATCCCCAAAGGATTGCCCTTTGTTGAGAAGCTGACCAACTTCCGCTTTTGACTCAACCACTCGACCGTCAAAAGGAAGCGAAAAGACTGTCCGCGAGAGATCCAGTCTGGCGATCTCTCTTCTTGCTGCTGCCGCGGCTACCTGTGCTTTCGCCTGGGCGATCTGCGGTAATTTTGCGACTAACGGGGGGACCGGTTCACCGGGATGAAGCAGGGAGTAGTTCGATATTGCTGCGTTACTGGTTGCTCTAGCGAGTTCTAGGTTTGACTTGGCAGAGTCTATGTCAGCAGAAGCTTGAGCGACGGCCAATTCAAAATCGCGTTTTTCAAGGCGTACAAGTTCTTGATTGGCACGGAAATAACCACCACGTCTGAAGGCGTCGGTGACCCAGACGATTCTGCCTGTGACTTGCGGTACTAAATCTATCGAGTTTCTGACGATGATCGAACCGGTACTCGTTAGGCTGACGAGGTTTGTTGAAACCCGGGGCCGCACAATGGATACCAAGGGGATGGTGTTTTGGTCTTTTCGTGATGCTGTCTCGATCCCGCTATTGAGAGCGGCTTCGGCCTTTGAGGGCGCGCGCGCATAGATAATAGCTGAAGCGATAAGACCGATGATCACTGCGATCTGCAGAATTCCTGTGGGAAATCGGGTACGAAAACCCGTAAACATCTCTCTTAAATGCCTCATTTGGGTAGGCAACAAGTGGATAGATGATTGATTTCAGCTTGTGCTGTAGTGAAACGAGCGCAATAGACGAACATATATATGGGTCCCTTGCCCAGGTTGTAAATGGCGGCCTAATCTGATTTTCGGTTGGATTTTACGATGACTGGAGGCTAAGACCAATGCCAATGTAAACCTGGTCGCAATTCGAGCCATGCCGAGCTGATTAGCCAATTTAGACATCATGCTCTCAATGAGACGGCGATTCGACTGAATATTAACGATGTGAGTTGGATGGGCGCTGGTGGGTGTTACATCGTTGGGTCCAACTTCAGAGGTCGTTGGCAATGACACACAAAGGACAACTGTGGGACAGGCACTCGTGATCGGTGGATATAAAGCATAAGATCAGGACAGCCAGCTATAGGGATAAATATGTACGAATTAAGTGAGCAGGTGACGTCCATAGAGGAAATTCGCGGAGAAATAGGCGAGGTACTCTACACTCAGGACACTAAATGTATTGATCATATCGATTCGCTTTGTCGGACCTGGATCGAGCATTCGCCCTTTGTCATCGTATCTACGGTCAATAAAAAAGGCCTGATAGATGTGGCGCCTAAAGGTGATCCGGCAGGCTCGTGGAAAGTGCTTGATGATAAGACCATCGCGATACCAGACCGGCCGGGCAACAATCGGGCGGATACTTTTCAGAACATTCTGGACAACCCACGGGCTGGATTGATGTTCATCATCCCCGAGAGACGGGAAGTCGTGCGTGTCAGCGGTGGGGCCAGCATCGTTAAAGATCCCGACCTACTGGCGAGTATGGCTGTCGATACCAAGCCGCCAGCTTTGGCCATCATCGTACACGTAGAGGAAGCGATGTTTCACTGCGGCAAGGCCATCGTCAGATCCAATCTGTGGAAGCCGGATCAATGGGATTCGATAAAAGGCCTTCCTACCTACGGCCAGGCACTTATCGAGCACGGTAAGCTTGCCGATCAGGTCGACGAGCTGGACGTAGCTCTTAAAAAGCACGAGCGCGAAACACTGTATTGAATTGGATGTGCCGGATCCAATGGTGAGCTTAACCATGCGTCTTCTCCATGCCGGGCGGCACGTCTAAAGCCACATCTGACGACCTGCTGTCCCAGTGTCAGTGAGTGTTGAATAAGCGATAGTCTCATTTGACGCATTGATATAAATGGGCGTGCTGCGAGATACAATCATGAAGCTAGGAATTCCCGGCCAGGGGCTGATAGTCGACATCAATGCCGAAGTAGCGTGGCCCGACCATATCGATCGCCTCGTCGCTTTGCCAAATGGGGGCGCAAGGTAAACCCAGAACATGGACGCTGAGTCCGTATTTAACCAACTCGGTAGTGATCGGCATGCCTGTGTTCGCGTCAAGCAAGGTGATGAGATCGGGAGTCGTTGCAACATACTCATGATCAATACGTGCTGCTAAGAATTCATTCTGGAAGGATAAATTCAGCTTCTTGCTCGAGAACGCCTCTTGGCCCTCAAGAATCAGCTCACCTCGGGTAAAACCGCCCTCAGACCGACGTTCGACATCGCGAACGCGACCGGTAAATAACACGACCCCGTTGAAGGTTTCGGCGAGGACCTGGGCAGCCGCACCTCCATTCGCATCGAGTATTTGTCCCATCCGGTGGGCCATCGAGAGCGATCCCTTGATCAGGTAGGGGCTACTGGGGCCGGCAATAATTGGATAGAGAGATACCATAGCTCCGCCGCCCATCTCAATCGTAAGGGCGCGCGCAATTTTTTCTGACCAAACGTTGGATATGGCCTCAAAGGTCGCCGCATTGCCTTTGTCATCGACGATCGCCATCGGCGTGGCGTTCATGCCACCTAGCGTTAGAGTAACCATTTGAAGCTCGGGGAAAGCACGGCCCATCGCATCGGCATCGACGATGGGTAAGCCCATTTGCGCTGCTGCAATGAACGGGATAGTGGAATTCAGGCCGCCTGCTTCGATGCACAGTATGGCCTCCACCTTTTGTTGGAGAAGGCGTTCCATCATCTCGATCAGTTTTGGAATTTCTTTTCCGCTGGGAAATTTTTCCTGGGTTACTTGTGGGGCTCCCATCATGGCGATCGGTAGAATGAGCGCGTCTTTGGCAAGGTCCTCAATCTGCACAACATCAACTGAATGCCGTTCGCTGAGCATCTGCTGAACCATGAGACGACCGATATAGGGGTCACCGCCTCCTCCGGCACCCAGGATAGCTGACCCTTTGGCAATCAGAGCCAGATCGTGTCGGTCTACTTTTTGGAGCGGTTTATTCATTTGTTTGTCCGACCATGGCCAAATCACCAATGACGGTGACACTGATGGCCAGATTGTTTCCGGGAAGATAACCCAGTGGCATATCGCTTTGGCTCAATATCTGTAGCGTCGTCGGATCTGCGCCATTGCGCACTGCAGTATTTTCGGCATTCGCAACGATGGACTTGATCGCGTCTTCACGCGTCATTCCTTCTTCTATGGTGACAACCGATGATGCCTCTCCCGATACCTGGGCAATGGCTGCACCAATCGCGTTTGCGAGGTCGTAATGGTGCGGCCGAAGAACGGGCAGGCCATCTAGTTCGTCTGGTAGGAGCACCGCGCCGCCGCCCACCGCCACCAGCTGTGTTGACTTGTTCGAAGTTCTAGAACGGGCAATGGCGTCTGCCGCCTTTTGGTCTAGAGCGAGAAGGAGCTGGGGCAGATCATTTAAGGGCCCGACTGGTTTGTCGCCCATTTGAGTCCGTCCGGATGCAACGGCAATATCTGAGGCGGTGAGAACGGTGCCGCCGAACGCGATTGCTTTACTGGTTAACAGGTGTCCAACAGAATCTGGCCCGACTGTTCGAGCATGGCGATTGATGATTGAACCACCACCCAGGCCGATACTGATGACATCGGGCATGGAAAAATTGGTTTGCACGTCTGCGACTGACACCGCTGTACCGGCTGGACGAGGAAACCCGTTTTGAATCTCACCCACGTCCATCGTGGTGCCGCCGACATCTGCCACGAGTCCGTCCTTGATACCGGTGAGAAAGGCTGCACCGCGCATTGAGTTTGTGGGCCCGCAGGCAAAGGTCAACACAGGTAGCTGCGTGACCTGATCAGCGGAGATGAGCGTACCGTCGTTTTTGGTAAAATATACAGGGCACTTAAGGTTGAGTTCTGCAGACAGCAGCTCAAAGGAATGGACCACCTTTTCCGCCAGTGGACGTAAAGAACCATTGATGATGGCGGCATTCTCACGTGCCAGCAGGCCGAGACGACCAATATCGCTACTTTTGGTCACGCTAAGATTGGGGTGGGCTTGTGTAATGAGATCATAGGCTCGTTCTTCCATATCGGAACGGACGATCGAAAAAACGCTGCTCAGCGCTATCTGGGTGACACCTTCATCCAGGAGTTCTTGGACCGCTTGCAAGAGTTCGACCTCATCCAGTGGTGCGATTTCACGACCGTCCATTTCATATCCGCCATGGATGAGCCGAAATTTGCCGCCCATTGCCCGCGTGAGCGCATCTGGCCAATCTGAGAACGGAGGTATGCTGGCTCCGGAAGGAAGACAGATGCGTATGACGCCGGTGCGTTCAAGATCACTGCGACGAACGAGCGCATTGACAAAGTGGGTCGTACCGATCATTAGAACATCGATGTCTGAAACTGTTTCTCCCGAGTTTGTAAGGGTTTCTGAAATCGCATTTTTCACACCAGAAATGATGTCCGGCGTAGTCAGCTGCTTAGAACCTGCGCGAAAACCGGTAAGATCCATTAAGACTGCATCTGTATTCGTGCCGCCGACGTCTACGCCGATTCGAATCATCCTTATATCTCCTCAAATCTGCCCTGGTTACCTACGGCTACCGCCTGGCAAGCTTGCACAGGTAATGATTATGCCTTCAATCGTTCGTAGAGCTGTTCGATGTCGCTGGCGGCAACCATCCAACTGAACCTATCCGGCGCATACCCCTCCTGGATATCGAGCAGTGCCCGTTTTAGCTTGGCCGCAAGATTATCCACCTGGGGCAACTGCCATCGTGTGCCATCCGCTTCGCCCAGTTCTGATAGAGGGCAGATTATGGCAGCGGTGCCACTGGCGAAGAGTTCACTGCAGCGACCGGCGTCAATATCATTCAGCAGTTTATCCACCGGCATCGTGCGTTCC
>JAYZCO010000095.1:0-8405 GCA_036338285.1 Pseudomonadota bacterium | reverse complement strand
CCTACATCGGTCGATGCATCCCAGCTCAACGCAATTGCGGTTGAACTGCTGGCACTGCCTGCCACATTGTCAGGCACCGTCGGGGGATCCGTGTCACCACCACCACTGCCACCACTGCTTCCCCATATTTCAACCCCATGGACCCTGAGCCAGCCGCGACCAATCACCTGCAGGGTGACGTAGCGACCCGTGGTCTCATTGATTGAACAGGACTTGAGATACGTCGGATTCGATAAACCCTCCTGCTGTGGCGTACACGTACCAACTGCCGCAGCCGTCACTTTACCCGAGGACAACGTATCGCCAACGTGGATATTGAAGGTATGGGGCCTGTCTGCCCGTGGGGCGATGAATACTTCACTGACATCGTAAGATGCCCCCAGGTCCAGAGTGAACCAGGCGTTGGCATTTCTGCCATCATTGTTCCAGTTTGTTCCCAGGTTCTGACTGCCATTTGCCAGCTCATCGATCAGCAGATCCTTCCGATTTGAGCTTGCACCTACAGAATCAACCACAATCGACAGTCTCTCCGGATCTCCGTTTGGCTCTGTCAGTGCGTAAGATGCAATCAAAGTGACGCCACTGTATGAGCTAACCGCGTGGATCATGGCGTGATAGACACCTTCAGTGGGGCTAGTTACTGAACAGGTCTCTTCATTTCCCCACACATACGGCCGGCAATCGTAATCGGAAATCGTTGGTGGGGACCCTTGCTTCAGATGGAGATTGGCATCTCCTGAGCCGCCGCTGATTGAAATCGAAAGGTTAGTTGCGTTTGCGGGCACGTCAAAACTGTAGTGGCTTTTTTCGCCTGAATTCCCCGAGACATTTTCTATGTGCAAAGCCTCGTGAATTTCAGGTGGTACGATTGGACCGACATCGCAACTGCCGGCGCTGACAATTGCATCATGTGCCGCCTTAATTTGTATCAAACCGTATCCGTAGCTGTTATCCCGCCCCGCTGCGCCGAGATCCTTTGAGGCTTTATTCAGTGCCTGTCTGATCTCTTCGGCTGTACACGAGTCGTGATTGCTCCAGAGTAACGCTGCCCCTGCCGCAACATGCGGCGTTGCCATGGAGGTACCGCTATATGATTCATACCCCCCGTTGATCACAGTTGATAATATGTTCACACCTGGTGCCGCAATCTCAACCTGCTCATTCCGGGTTGAAAAACTGGCGTGTTCTTCGGACGAGTCGACTGCAGCAACGCTGACAACGGCGTCGTAAGAAGCGGGATAACCCAAGCTAGTGCCGCCACTGTTACCTGCCGCAGCTATCGGCAATACGCCGGCGGCCAGAGTTTCGGAAAACACGTTTGCTTCGGCTGTGCTGGATCCGCTCCCACCGAGACTCATGTTAATGACATGGGCACCGGCACTCACGCATGAATCCACTGCCGCGATCAAGTCCGAGGTATATGTCCAGGAACCCGTGTCATCGAAGATTTTGACTATATGCAAACTCAGTCCGGTCTCTGGGTAAGCACCAATGACACCAGTGGTATTGTCGAGTGCCGCGATAGTCCCAGCAACGTGAGTTCCATGAGCGTGTCCGGGAAGGTCCCACGACTCCCCCTCAATCTGTGATATCCCTGTAACCCGAGTGGCACCGTTGTTATTCGGCAGATCCGGATGGCTCAGCTCGTAACCGGTATCTATGATGCACACTTTACGGGGTGTGCCTGCGCTCAGTTCAGGTGCCTGTATGAGATCAAGGCCGTAGGGCTGACTCTGAGCCAATGGATAACGTCGGTGATCCGTCTCTATGGCAACTACGTTGGGACTGAACTTGAGGGTGTCGAGCATCTCATTGTCGAGTGTGACAGCCATTAAATTGCGTGTATGAATCGATCTCTTTGTCTGGCCGCCGACGTAGTGAAGGTCTTCTTTAACGTTTCCTGATACGTGATTACGGTATTCGACGATGACGCGCTGATTATTCGCGACCACGTCTGCGGGCAAGACCCACGATGCGAGGGTTAGTAGGAGTGCTGCCAAACGCCCCAAGCTGATCGAACTAACTACGCGCATGGGGCTAGAAGTTGGACCGCGGGTGTGGGATAAAAAGGGGCAAACGCTCACGCCCGACGTTCATGTCCGTCATGGGCGCAGTAGCGCAAAGTGCAGCGGGTGCCTTGGTGGACAATATTGCCCGCCTGACCCCACGATCAACGATGTTCGTTTCAAGATAAATTTATCTAGACCTAAATCTTGGTTTGATTTACGACCGGCAGTAGATGGTCTGAGCTTTTCTTTTCCCGAAGTTAGACCGAATCAAACTATAGATCCGATCTAATCTAATAAGCGCTATATATAGGCTTCTTCGAAAAAACGCGGGCACGATAATGGGTTGAGGACTGTATTGCAAGAAAAACCCTGTGGATAACTTACTGTCGATCGTATGGCGCTATCTAATCATGCTTTTCGATTGTGTTTAGTGAGCTGGGCCTCAGTTCAGGCACAACGCTCAGCAGAAATAGTAAATATCGTTGACGTTTTTATGCTGATAGTTCGTTCCGGAATGTCATTTGGACAAGAACGGGCGGTAAAAAGGGTCGAGAAATTGCTTGATATACACCCTTGGCGAACCATCGGAGCTCGATTGGTGCTGCGAGAACCGCTTCACTGTGCAGTTTATTGTCGGGGCATTGAAAAAGGCATATTTATTGTCTTTTCAATTGCAGTAAGGAACTTATGACCACCGACATGAATGCCTGCAGGGGCGCAGTGAGGCCATTGAGGGTTAGCGTGAAGGTTGATTAAGGACTAGATCAAGATTGGAAAGTCAATGTAATCCCCTTAAGTTGCGGAAAAAAATTGCACTGAGCACTGTGCAGCGTGTTTGTATCATCGATCCACTATAATGGTTGTTTCTAGGAGTCCAGGAACGAGAATAAATCGATGAAATATTTCTTTTATTTATTGATAGCAGTAACCACCGCGGTCATATACCCGTCTGCCGAGGCAGCTGACCGGGCTCCGGTCTGGATGGATCGCGACGTCCTCGAAGCGGCTCGAGCGATCGATATGGACGATGATCAACTGATTCAGTTTCGTGAAGTGGTCAGTGTGTTTCTGAATCAGCGAGTCAATCGCATGAATGAGCTGATGCGAAGTGATTCACCGGACATCGATCGCAAGATAGAGTTGGTTATCTATCAACTCGTTGATCACATGAATGAGCGCATGGCTGTTTTTCTGACAGCCGAACAGTTGTCGCGCTATGAGGTTTACCGCGATGTGTTAATGACCAGGCTTGCGGACAGATAACCTGTTGAACCACTGGGAAATGCCCACTTTCTTATATACGTCTATAAACATCACGCTACCATCAGCGCCTTGATTGGTGGCTGTATAGGCAACACAGCCTAAGGCCTGATTGCTTCGATGAAATTATCTGACTGTCCTTACCGGTCCTCTGCCTGCAATATGGGTTGGTCGCAGTAAGAGATAGATACTCCGTGCTAATGCCACCATCGGAGATCGGCCTCGATGGTTATAACGATGGTTAGATTCTTCTTAATTCAATGCGTGGGTGTGACTAAGGATCGCTCAGTTTCGCTTTACCCATTTCCTATGCCTCAGGTTTTCAAGCATGGTGAATAATCGATGTGGCGATATTCCCGGTTATCGGGCCTTGATAGCGACTAGAAAATGCCTCGGCTCTGCCACGCAGGTGTTCGTCGTTGAGCATTGACTCAATGGTCTGGATGACCTGACTTTCGTTAACCTCACCAGTCAACATGCCGCCCAGCCACGTATCTAATAGCTGGCGGCAAGTCATGAGCTGTTCTACGTGTCGAGGGTAAGCCAACACTGGGATACCTTGTAGCAGAGATAGGATGCGCGTGCTGGGACCGCCCTGACAAATTACCAGATCACATCCTGCGAGTTGGGATAGATTGACAGGGAGTCGGAGATAATTGTATTTGGGCCCGTTGCTTTGAGTTTTCGATTACTTAAATTGGTATGTAAAAAGCCAACACAAACAGTCGCAGCCTCTCTTAGTAAAACCTTTACACCAGTACGCTGTGCAAGTTCAATGACCGCTGAGCGCATGGGTGTCGACGCCTTAGGCCTGGAAGTGCAGGGCGTGGATACAACAGCTTCGGCAACTAAGGCAGCAAAGCTCCAGCAGGCCGAGGGCAGATGGAGTGCTTGAGTTATTTGTTCACCATAGAGGAAAATAAATGTCAGCCAACAAACCTTTAGCCGGTCTCAAAGTTGCCGACTTCTCCATGGTCTATGCCGGGCCTATTTGCGCCCGCATGCTTAGCGACAATGGTGCGGCCGTGACCAAGATCGAACCATTGGGAGTGGGTGACACTGTACGCGCTAATGCACAAATTTTTGCCCACTTCAACGCAGGCAAGAAGAGTATCCAGATTGATTTGAGCCATTCCCAGGGGCAGGTGCTTGCGCATAAATTGATCGACGATGCCGATGTTGTTATCGAGAATTATCGGCCGGGCGTCATGGCTCGCTTTGGCCTTGACTACGATTCCGTTAAAAGTCGTTGTCCACACGTGGTTTACTGCTCCATCTCTGGTTTTGGCCAAACGGGTCCAGACGCTCAACGCGCAGCCTACGCACCAATCGCGCATGCTGCGAGTGGATATGATATATCGCACCTGCGTGCGCAACCGGATGACAACGTGCGCCCTGCGGCTTCTGGGATCATGATTGCGGATATGTTGACCGGTGCATACGCTTACGGCGCAATCCAAACGGCACTGCTTGGCCGCATGCACTCTGGTCAGGGAGACTACATTGATGTCACGATGCTCGAATCGACCATGATGTTGATTCCAGGCCAGCAACAGATGGCACAAATGGCCGACCCGCCTCGAGGCGGTGGCTTCCAACCGGTCGCTGCCAGTGATGGCTTCGTCATGTTGTGTATCGTTTCGGAAAAAAACTTCCATGGTTTATGCACAGCCATAGACCGGCCGGATATGCTGACCGATGAGCGTTTTGTTACCGGTAGGCGTTTCTTGAACATGGGAGAATTTGTCTCTGAAATAGAGCGTTGGTCGTCAACACGCAGCGTCTCTGAATGCGAGGCGCTTCTCAATCAGCATGGTGTGCCTTGTTCCCGCTACAACGAACCTGCAGATCTCTTCGATGAACCCCAACTCATCCATCGCGGTGCGTTTCGCTCGATGCAGGGCGATGAGGGTGCTTACAAGATTCAGAATGTTCCTTTCCAGTTTGCATCGTTCGATAACGCAACGTCACCGCACTCACCTGATCCAGGACAACATACGGACTGGGTTTTGGAGCACCAACTGGGCCTGGAGGAGAAGACAATCATGCAATTGCGTGACGATGGCGTGGTGCAATAGCTATGAAGCAGAGCCATCCTTGGTGCGTTTTCACAAAATCTCGGCCACTTGTCTGACGATTCGTTAAATCAAGCCCGCCATTTAAACTAACAGGAAAAGCTCATGGAAATCGTACGTACTCCTGAGTCTCGGTTCGCTGGGCTGACTGACTACCCGTTCACGTCAAACTATACAGAGGTGGAGGACGGAGAAGGCGGAACACTTCGCATTCATCACCTCGACGAAGGCGAGCCAGACGGAGAAATCGTGCTGTGTCTGCACGGCCAACCCACCTGGTCGTATCTGTACAGATATATGATTCCGATTTTCGTGGCGGCCGGGTATCGAGTGCTTGCGCCGGACTTCGTTGGCTTTGGCAAGAGCGACAAGCCGACTAAACCCAGTAACTATACCTACGCTAAGCACGTGGCCTGGATGAGTGCATGGCTTGAGGGGCTAGAACTCACGGCTGTGAACCTGTTCTGCCAGGATTGGGGCGGATTGATCGGCCTGCGGCTCGTGGCTGCTTATCCGGAGCGGTTTGCACGTGTGGTGGCGGCCAATACGGGACTGCCGGACGGCATGGGGATGCCTCCGGAGGCTGCAGAATCTATGCGCGAACTGTATGCGACGCTTCCGGTTATCCCGGCGACCGAAGTGATGCAACGATTTGCGGACAAGGGTGGGCCACCGGGCCATCTCTTCTGGATGAAGTACTGTGCTGAGTCGCCGGACTTCAATGTCGGAGACGTCATGATGGTAAGCGGGGCGGACATGACACTCGATGTTCGCACGGCCTATGAAGCGCCTTTTCCCAGTAGCGAATATGAAGCTGGTGCGCGTGCGTTCCCAAGCCTGGTACCGATCTTTCCTGATGATGTGGAGATCCCGGCAAACAGGCAGGCATGGCAAAGTCTGGCTGCTTTTGCCAAGCCTTTCCGGACCTCTTTTGCAGACGGTGACCCGGTGACAGCCGGAGGCGACAGGATCTTGCAGCAACGAATAATCGGTGCGAAGGGAGTGGATCACATCGTGATCAAAGGGGCCGGTCACTTTCTTCAGGAAACACACGGGCCCGAGGTAGCAACTGGCATGATCGACTTCATGCGGCGCTTTACGCCGGGCTAAGGGAAATATGAATGCAGAATAGATGGTCGCAGGCTAGGTCTTCAGTTTTATATACGGCGAATCTGGGTCGGGCATTGTAGATTTAGTTCCCGTCCGTGTGGATGGCCTTCTGATCAAGGCAACGTGGGGTACTCGCTCGGCACGTTTGTGATTTTCGCAGTCCTGCAAATGCGTGGCGATTCCGGTCAGCTTGCAACGTTATCCTTAACGTGTACGCTTCATAGCCATCATAACAACAATTGGAAAAACTCAGATGGCTGCCTATCTTATCGGAAACTTAAAGATCACCAACCCTGAAGGGTTTCAGTCATACGCGGAAGTTGTACCTAAAACGATATCCGATCACGGCGGCGAGTACGTGGTTGCCGACCGCGACTGTATTCCGGTTGAAGGCAATCCCGAGCAGCTTGCTGTCGTGTTGAAGTTTCCTTCCATGGAAGCGCTCAAAGGCTGGTATGACTCTCCCGAATATCAGGAAATTCTTGCCCTGCGGACCGACAACAGCGAGGGCGTTGTGGTGTTTGCTGAGGAATTTCCAGGGGCATGAGTGTTGCTGGTCGTGCGGTTATTCGGGACAGAATGACTGATTGGCTATTCTATGATCCTGCAGAATCTTCAGCATTCCTGCCGAAGCCTTAGATCTGCACTCAATTTTCGGCCAGTAAAAAGCAACCGGCGCCACACATGCTTGTGGCGCGATGGTTGCAAGGGTTATCCCATTCAAATCTCACGGAGCCCTATTCATTAAATGAAGGCACAACATCTCCGACAGGAATCATGAGGTGCTCCCACTCAGTATTCGGGAACATGACATACGAGCCACTCGCGTAAGGGTCGGAGGTGATCTGTTGTAAAACTTCTCTGGGCAGAAGCAACATGATATGAGGCCCAGAATCGTGAAAGTGGCCTGTCGCAGGTGACTTTTCATGATCGTCCATGGCGTAACTGTCGGGTTTATCGTTGTCTACCGGAACGTCCCCCTGGAGCATGTAGGCTTGACCAAACCGTTGGTTTTTGATGTCGTTGGGTTCTCCGGCCATGAAACGATCGTTCCATTTGCGCCATTCTTCGTCCAGGCACGACGGGTTAATTCTTTGCGGATCACCCCCGGTCGTGCAGACCCAAGCGTTCGTGCCCTGTCGAATTAAGGTGCCGTCATAATCGGTTATGGTGGCATGAGCACTGACGCTTGGGGGCCCGGCCGACATCGCAATCTTAATCAACGCTGATTTTGAATAAGGTCCGCTTATCTTTGCATCAGCGTTACCATGATGGTCTGCAAACGCAGAGTTTGTGAGAAAAAGAATGCTGAAAATATATACCATTGCATTTCGTGTCATGACGCGCTCCTTGAGTCCCTTATAATGGCTGAAAAACTAGCAAATCATCCTTGCATGCGTTTTTCAAGCGGGTCATTTAACGAATTTGTAAATCTACCAGCCTGTAAACCCGCATCAAGTTGATGGCCTGCTTGTCTTAGCGTTCCTTACAATCTGCGCTAAGAAATATGTCTCTGCCCTTCCTTTCGGTTGGCTCACAAGTATCTTCCTTAACCCTTGGTTTGAGCTCATTGGGAGGTATCTCCTTATATGCTTCGGGCTCTTTTTTCTCTTCTTGTACTGTATTCAGTGGCATTAATTTTACTGCTCCTTCCGGGTACGGGAATGGAGCGCAGAAGAAAGAAAACCTTTCATCGCTTGTCTCGGGATTGGTCTTACCACGCCGTCCCGTGACCACCCAGGTATCTGGGCTCGCCTGGGCCATTTGCGTGAGGAAAAGCTGACAGCTGGATTGGGTTGAAAAGATCTCATTACTCGCGCGTTTAGGTCCGACGGCTTGTTCGCCGGCAAAGTCCGGCAGCAGTAGTACCCAGAAGATAGCCCATTTCATGCCTTAACCCTCCTATCTTGTCTGTTACAGAATGCGTTGAGGTGACTGTAACAGGTGTCGA
>JAYZCO010000094.1:0-70124 GCA_036338285.1 Pseudomonadota bacterium | reverse complement strand
CGGGTGTGATGACCTTGATTGAACACATCAATAGGTTCACCTGCGAGGATTTTTTTAGTGAAAAGAAAAAGCGCCATGTCCGGCCTTCCCCAGGGTCCATATACCGTAAAAAAACGCAACCCAGTACATGGGGTATCGAATAAGTGCGCATAGGTATGCGCCATCAACTCGTTAGATTTTTTGGTGGCCGCATAGAGACTCACTGGATGATCGACACTGTCATGGGTAGAAAAAGGCATTTTGGTGTTTGCGCCGTAGACAGAAGAGGTTGATGCAAAAACCAGATGTTCCGTGCCCTGGTGACGAACATTTTCGAGGATATTTAAAAACCCTGTAATGTTTGCGTTGATATAGGCGTAGGGATTTTCTAAAGAGTATCTGACCCCGGCTTGAGCGGCGAGGTGTACAACCCGGTTGGGGGCAAAGGATTCGAATACCTCGTTCATCGCACGGGTTTCGGCAACGTCGACCCGACTGAATTTGAAGCCGTCTCGGCCTGTCAGTCTTTCAAGCCGGGTCTCTTTGAGGGATACATCATAATAATCGTTGAGATTATCCACCCCACAGACCGTATCGTTGCGGTCCAACAATTTGTGGCATACAGCAGCGCCAATGAAACCAGCAGCCCCTGTGACGAGCACTTTCATTAAAGGCGTTCCGTGACCAATTCGCGGGGTAAAAAGCGTTTGGCATCAAACACCACATGAACCGGATTGACGAGGCTTGGGATATCCAGACTCTGAAATCGTTTAAGTGTTAGTGCCCGTGGCAGCTCCACGTATCCAAGTCCGACTACGGCAATCCGGGTAGAATTGAGTTTTTGCACGAAAACTCCGATGCTGCAAACTGGCGCATTATGCCTGATCTGTCGCTCAAGCCTGCAATCTGATTCTCAAAATGTGAAAAGTCCATTACTTCTTTAGAGATTTGCATCAAAATACAGGTGGGGTAAGGTGTTACGGCTTGCAATACCGTTAACGACCAAGGTTTATGTCTGGCCTTGGAGAAAACGGCAGGAATCGGCTCGCTAGACTTGTGCCATTCTAAGACTCGTCGTTGCGATCAATGATAACGTGATCCCAATACAGGATTTGTGACCCAGACGACATAGGAAGTTGTGAAATATGTACGAAGAGCACTTTGGGCTCGCAAAAAAACCGTTCCAGCTGTCGCCTGATGCTAAGTTTTTCTTTCCCAGTGCTGAGCACGCGAAGGCCTTGTCATTTCTTCAATATGGCCTCGGCCAAGGAGACGGTTTCATCGTCATTACCGGTAACATTGGCACTGGGAAGACGATGCTGGCACAAGCACTTGTCAATGACCTCGACGAGTCTGAATTCTCTGTCGCCACCATTGTTACGTCCAATCTTCAGGATAGCGATCTATTGCAGATGCTTGTCAACCATTTAGGGATAGAGGTCGCGAGGAGAAACAAAGCGGCTCTGTTGAAAGGACTTGAACACTATTTTGTTCAGGAACTGCAAGCCCATAGACGGACGTTGCTGATCATTGATGAAGCCCAGAACCTACCTCAAGCTTCGTTGGAAGAGCTGCGTATGTTGTCGAACTTCCAACAGGACGGTAGGCCTCTCGTGCAGATTTTTCTTCTGGGTCAGCAAGAATTCCGACAGACGCTTCTATCTGACGGATTTGAACAATTACGCCAAAGAGTCATTGCAACCTATCATCTTAATCCGCTCGGAGAAGAAGAAACCCGAACCTACATTAGGCATCGAATGCAAATTGCCGGCTGGCAGGGAAAGCCGGAGTTTACCCGCGGTGCGTACAGCGAAATATACAGATTCTGTGAAGGCGTACCCCGTCGCATCAACAATATTTGTGATCGATTGCTGCTATTCGCTTATCTCGAAGAACTGACGGTAATTGATGACGCAAGTGTATGCACTGTCGCTGAAGAAATCGGCAGTGAGTTCTGGGGCAGCCAATCAGAGACTGCCAGCGGCACCAATGAAATGCCGGCTGCGGCAGAAGTTTTCGATACGCCTGCGCCCCTCGGATCGATGGCCAAATCGATGCTTGACAAGGCCGAGCTACAAAAACGTATTGCAACCCTCGAGCACACACTCGATGGCCTGGACCACAACCTCAAGCCAGAACTGACAGAGATACGAGAAGAACTCAGCTATCTGCGGCTGATGCTCGATGACATCCTGCATGAGGTGCGGGGCCTATCGACGGCAAGCAGACCGTCATTGGAGAAAAAACAAGCTTAAGTTGATCCCGCTTTTAATGAAAATCCCGGGACTTGAATGGCAATTCAACCTGGGTTTCGGTTGCTTCTGCGTTTACCCCATCCTTTTTTGTATGCTGCTTGATGTCTCTTTCGATGTGACTACGTGGACGACTAAAATTTCGAAGGTGGTGCGTTGCATCTTCAACCGTGCCCGCAACGATATGGATGACACGGCCTTCACGCTCAACAATCCCTTTGATCTTAAGTAACTGGCCTTGCAGTAGGGAAGCGCGGTGCCGATTTAGGACCGTAGACCAGATGATAATATTTACATTACCCGTTTCGTCTTCAAGGGTGAGAAAAACAACACCAGTTGCTGTGCCAGGGCGTTGTCGGCCCGTCACAAGTCCGGCAACCCGAACGATCTGACCCCGTCGATAATGTTCAAGTTCGGCAGCGGTTTTGTAGCCGGAAAAATCGGCCTCAGCGCGCAGCAGACGCATCGGGTGCGGTCCCAGCGACAAGCCTGTGTATCGATAATCGTTGATGAGGTCTTCGCCAAGGCTCGGTGAGGGAAGGATGCAGTGATCGCGCGTTCTTTCGTTGAGGACATCGCGTCCCTGGTGCTTAGGAATATCCGCTAAGTGGGCAGTGATCGGCATCGCTCGTTCAATGCCGGCGACCTGCCAATGCGCCTGATGGCGATGCCCACTGAGTCCAGCAAGGGCACCTGCTCGTGCGAGAAATTTCATTTCCTGATCGTTTAAGTTTGCACGTACCGCCAGATCCTCGGCGCTGACAAAAGGCGCAGCATTGCGCGCTTTAACGATCTGCATGGCGACTTCTTCGTTAAAGCCCTTGACCATACGCATGCCCAATCGCAAAGCAGGCTGGGTTGGTAAAGTGCTGTGCGCTGGCTCAACAACGTGATCCCAGCAGCTAATGGTGACATCCGTTTTCAGTATCTCAATCCTGTGGCGCTTGGCGTCCTGAACGAGCTGTGAGGGTGAGTAAAATCCCATAGGCAACGAATTGAGCAACCCACAGTAAAATGCAGCAGGCTCATGACGCTTAAGCCAGGCCGATATGTATACTAAGAGCGCAAAACTTGCAGCATGCGATTCCGGAAATCCATATTCGCCAAAACCTTGTATTTGCTTAAATACACGCTCTGCGAAAGCTTTGTCATGCCCTCGAGCCAGCATGCCGTCAATGAGCTTCTGTTTGAAATGCTCAAGACCGCCGCGTTTTTTCCATGCTGCCATTGCCCGTCGCAACTGATCCGCCTCGCCGGCACTGAATCCAGCGGCCACCATGGCAAGTTCAATGACCTGCTCCTGGAAAATTGGGATGCCCAGTGTACGTTCCAGAACGCGTTGCACGCCTTCACTTGGGTAGTGAACCGCCTCAAGACCCTGCCGACGGCGGAGGTAGGGATGAACCATATCTCCTTGGATTGGGCCGGGGCGAACAATTGCAACCTCAATGACAAGGTCATAGAAGTGTTGTGGCTTTAGTCTCGGCAGCATGCTCATTTGCGCCCGTGATTCGACTTGAAATACGCCTATGCTGTCTCCGGCTTGCAGCATGTGATAGGTCTGAGGGTCCTCAGCAGGGATCTTTTGAATTGTAAGATCACTCCCACGATACTGATTGATTGTATCCAGAGCCTTGCGAATTGCCGTGAGCATGCCGAGCGCTAAGACATCTACCTTCAAAAGCCCAAGCGTCTCGAGATCATCTTTATCCCACTGGATGACCGTGCGATCTGCCATGGCTGCATTTTCTACCGGTACAAGCTGTGCAAGCGGACCACGGGATATGACAAATCCGCCCACGTGCTGAGAAAGGTGCCTGGGAACGCTGAGAATTTCATTAACGAAATATAGAAATTGTTCGGCAACGCGACTGCCCGGATCGAGCCCTGCAGCACGCAATCGATCAGGGATTTCCTCTTTCTTATCCCACCAGGCCAGCGACTTGGCGAGCAGGTTGAGCATGTCCGGATGCAACCCCAAGGCTTTCCCGACATCTCTGATCGCGCTACGAGGTCGGTAGCAGATAAGCGTTGCTGCCAGAGCCGCACGGTCGCGTCCATAGCGCTTATAGATATACTGAATAACTTCTTCGCGTCGCTCATGCTCAAAGTCGACATCGATGTCCGGTGGTTCGTTGCGTTCTTTAGAAACGAAACGCTCAAAAAGCAGATGCATACGCGCGGGATCGACTTCAGTTACATGCAGGCAATAACACACCGCTGAGTTTGCTGCGGATCCTCTTCCCTGGCAGAGGATGCCCTGGCTGCGAGCAAACTGCACGATGTCCTGAACCGTCAGAAAATAGTATTCATAGTTGAGCTCAGCAATTAAAGAAAGTTCTTTTTCAACGAGTTCCCGGGTGGTTTCGTCGATTCCTTCCGGCCATCGTTCGGCTGCACCTGCATAGGTCAGTTGTCGTAAATACTCACTGGGTGTCAGGTGCGGAGGAACCAGGTCTTGAGGATATTCATAGCGAAGCTCATCCATGGAGAATTGACATCGGTTTGCAATAACCATGCTTTCTGCCAGGAACTCCGGTGGATAGAGCGTCAGAAGTGTATCGATGGGGCGTAGTGTGCGCTCCGCATTGCTGAATGCCTGGCACCCCAGATTATGCACCGTCGTTTTAAGGCGTATGGCTGTTACCAGGTCCTGCAATGGCTGGCGTGCGGCTTTATGTGTATGGACATCGTTGCTTGCAACGATCGGCAATTCCAGCCGCAACGATGCCGTGATCGCGCAAGCGGTCTTATCGATATCATTTCCGTCCTGAAAAAGTTCAAGTGCAATCCACATGTCTGCAAAGACACCTTTAAGAATTGAACCTGCGTCGACAATTGCATTGATGTCTGTAGCAGGCAGACACCAAAGTGCAAGACAGCCATTTAATCCCCATCGAAAGTCTTCGAGCCGAGCCACATATGCACCTTTTTCAGACTGACGCCGAAGCTTTGTGATCAGGGCTGAAAGTTGTCCATATGTTGAACGGTCTGTTGCGAGCAAGACGACCTTGGCAGTTGATTGCTCATCGAGATAAATAACAAACTCAGCACCGATAATCAGTTTTATGCCACATGCTTTAGCTGCCGTGTGCGCTTTGACAAGCCCGGCATAAGTGCACTCATCGGTTATGGCAATTGCACTGTAGCCAAGCGCATGTGCCTGTTTGACAAGCTCTTCAGGATGAGAGGCACCGCGTAGGAAGCTATAGTTGCTAAGTGCGTGCAACTCAGCAAATCGAGTTGGCTCAGCCAAAATATCCATGCAAATACCATTGGGATTCATTAAGAAAAGAGCTGGCACCGGTACATCCAAGAACCTTGTACACCCAGCATTCTGCGCCCATCTGATGCTTTGCGATGTAGTAATCACGGGCCGTAACTTCCTTCTGCCACCAGCCGCTCACTATGCGTTCAGGACCCTGTAAGATCGTCAGTTCAGCGCGCGAAATCTGTCGCGGCGGGTCAAACAGCCACAAGGGTCTTGTGCTTGTGGCACTCTGAACCTGCCTATACCCATTAAATGCATTGATGGCTTTGTTACACCATGCGGCTTCCGGCGTGTGCTGGTCGAGGCTGACAATCCCTTGGCAGGCCTGCTCACCAAGGCGGGCATTCACTTCGTTAATAAGTTCAAAAGCTTCCGCACCGAGCTCGGTTGCTTCGACAGAAGGGTGGTTGGCCGAATCGAAGCTGAACAGATTCTGGCTTCGGTTGTGCCAGTTTTGCAGGCGTGTTGTCTGCAGTTCAACGCCAAGGACTTCCTCAGGCAGCGAGGCTTGTTCGAGCTTGAGATTGCTGATACGCAGAAGATCAACGGAATTCTGCTTGGCTTGTGCAAAGCAGATTGAAACATCGCAGTGTGTCGTGTGCCCAATGAAACGCCATCGGGCACGTTCGCAACCCTGTTGTTGCGCAATAAGCCACTGCTGTAGATCCTGAGACATACGGAACATCGGCGCATGTGGTGAATCGATGAGGTCTTGTTTATTGGCAATGGGCTGCAACAGATGTAGAACTTCATGAAAGGATTGGGCTGGCGCAATGGCTTGTCGCGGATCCGGTATGGAGCCGGTCAACTGTCCAAGATAAGTTAAAAGCGCTTTGCCAAAACGACGCCCTAGTTGTTTGGCAGGCAAATCAAGCAGTGGACCGAGGGTGTAGATGCCCATGTTGTCAAACCGCTCGATGACCTGTGCGTGAATGCCTGCAAGATCGAGCCCGGCTTCACCCAACGGAACATGGTGCAGCGATTGCACACCTGATCTGGCTAAAGCAATTGCAGCCCAGGGTGTTTGCGCAATACACCCCCGTGCCTGATGTCCGATAGAGCGACAGAGGTCAACCGCAGCACCCATCAACTTTGAGTGAGAGCCGAACAGTTTTAAGCTGCCGGCAATTTCCAGCATCACACAATCCGGCGCCTGGATGCTGACGTAACTGCTGAACCGGTACAAGGTATTTGCGAGCACTGTTAAGCGTTTACTTTCCGCTTCGGGGTCCCTGGGTTGATGCATCAGGGGGGTGACGATGCTATGCGCGGTAGGCAGTGTTGTCCCGAGTTCGATTCCGCACTCGATCGCGGCAGCGTTTCGACTGCAAACCCGGTTATTTTCTAAAACGACCATGGCCTGGTCGGTTGCCTGATGCCGCCTTTCGAAGATTTCCAGAGGCAGATTGGGGAAATACAATGCCAACCAGGACCTCTCAGTCTCACTCCGTATCTGCTGATGTTTACCCTTCGCTTCCGTCTTGTTATTGACTTTCCGTTGTATGTTCATTCGGTGTCACTGAGCCTGGCTGATCAGTGCAAAGGTGTTAACCGTAAAAAAGAAGGCTGGTTCGGAGCTGATGGGTTCGTCTGTGTTTGCTGCACTTGGCTTTCGTGTCGCCGCTGAGCAGGCTTCTGCTCGGCAGACACCTGCGTCCGTATGCGGCGCCACAGCGCTAACTGTTCCTGCATCTGATGTCGTCCTGCTTGCGGGAGCTGCTCGGCAATGGCCACTGAAAGGTCATGGACCGGCCACCCACCTCGCCGTTTCAGAATATCCAGTTTGAGTATGCCGTTCTCAAGTGCATGCAATTGCAGACGCAGCTCGGCCATACTCGCTTGTTGACTGGGTGGTCGAAACAGGCATGTCAAAGTGTTGCCTTGGCGCGCTGCTATCTGCAAGCGTTGAGTGTCTTTGAACTTAAGTTGACGCTCATCCAGCCAGGCAAGTGCCAGACTGCAATTACCTGATCTGCTGGCCCGCTCCAGCGCCCAGAGCGCATCTTTGTGAGTGCGCGGATGTATGAGCAGGATCTTGTTGGTATCGATACCGAGTTGTTCCAGCGCAGGAGCGTAAGGGATAAAAGGTGGGTTGATCCAGGCAACCCAACGCGCCTGAGTATGGCTGACAGAGCGAATGGCAGGCATCAGCAGACGTAGTTCACCCATACCCGCAGAAGGCATGAGTAGTTCTATCAGTGCTGCATCCGGCCATCCTCGATCAGGAAGGTATGAGTTGAGAACCTCAAAACCTGTAGCGATGCCGCTGCGATTCTGCTGCTGTTGGGCTGCAAGTTCCCGGGCTCGCCAAAGTTTGGGATGCATGAGCAGTGTATGGGTTTGTGCCTGACGCTCGGTATCTGCGTCAATTCCAGTCAGTTCGATATTTTCTATCGGACTTATGTTGGTAGGATTTCTGTCTGCTAAATGTTTGTTTGCCTGATGTCTATTTATATTCGTCATATTGATCAATACTGTATTTATGTACAGGGTCGATCAGATTAACTGTATAAAAAAACAGTATCAAGTCAATTTTGCTCTCCGCCCGATACCATAATATGTGAAACCCAGCTTGCGAAGATGATCGGGTTCATAAAGATTGCGGCCATCAAAGACAACGGGAGAGGAGAGGGCCTTTTTGATGGCGCTGAAATCAGGTGAGCGAAATTCATTCCATTCGGTGACGAGAATCAATGCGTCTGCCGATTGCAAAGCCTCCTGGCTTGAAACAGCGACCGAAAACGCAGGATTGTCTGCAAAAGTCTTTGCGGCTGCAGCATTAGCTTGAGGATCATAACCTTGTACGCGAGCACCTTGGGCGGTTAACAGTTCAATCAATACCTGGCTGGGTGCTTCACGTATATCGTCTGTGTTGGGTTTAAAAGCCAAGCCCCACAAAGCAAAGCATTTGTCTTTGATATTGCCTTGAAAATGTGCCATGAGCTTGTCGAACAGAATACGTTTTTGCGCGGCATTGACCTGCGCCACCCCCTGCGTAATGGTTGCTTCATAGCCTACGTTTGCAGCGGTTTGTATCAGCGCTTTAACGTCTTTAGGAAAACAAGAACCACCATACCCGGTTCCGGCATAGATGAAGTGATAGCCAATCCGAGGGTCCATCCCGATCCCCCTACGCACGGCTTCTATATCTGCATCAAGATGGTCGGCCAGATTGGCTAATTCATTCATTAAACTGATGCGCGTTGCCAACATTACATTGGCCGCATACTTAGTCAGTTCAGCGGATCGTGTGTCCATGTGGACAATTTTGTCGTGATTGCGATTGAAAGGTGCATATAGCTGTTCGAGCCGGCGCTTTGCGACAGTTGAATCTGAGCCCACAATAATACGATCCGGTTTCATGAAATCGGAAACGGCGGCGCCTTCTTTCAGAAATTCCGGATTCGATGCCACGAAAAAAGGAATGCTGCTACCTCTATCGCTTAGTTTCGCTGCGATTCGCTCGCGAACCTGATCCGCGGTGCCGACTGGTACTGTGGATTTGTCGACAACAATTGCCTCTGCACTGAGGTGAGTACCGATACTGTCCGCAACGTCGAGCACGTATTTTAGGTCTGCTGATCCGTCTTTGTTTTCAGGCGTCCCGACAGCGATGAAGATGACTTCGCCAAACTTCACACCTTCTTCTGCGTCTTTGGAGAAGCGAAGGTTACCGCGCTCAATATTACTCGTGAGCATACTTGCAAGCCCGGGCTCGAATATCGTGACCTGACCCTGCCTCAGGGCTGCTACCTTTTCTTCGTCCACATCAATGCAGAGAACATCGTTACCCATTTCTGCAAAACAGGTTCCTGTAACCAGCCCAACGTAGCCACTCCCAAAAATGGTAAGCCTCATGTTTTTCCCGTTTTAAGGCGAGACACGTATGATCGCATGCAAAGGCCTGCCCGGTGTAGTGACTTGTAAATGGATACTCTGTCATTTGCGCCCCACGGTTACATTACATAGGCTCTCGCTTTTAACTACGAGGAACCCTCATGGCGTTTGACTACGACCTTTATGTATTGGGTGCAGGGTCAGGCGGAGTACGCGCCAGTCGTATGTCTGCCGCCGCCGGGGCAAAAGTTGCGGTGGCGGAATCGACCTATCTGGGCGGCACGTGTGTAAACGTCGGTTGTGTCCCGAAGAAGCTATTCGTCTACGGCTCCCACTTTTCTGAGGATTTTGAAGATGCTGCAGGCTATGGCTGGCAGGTCGGGAAAACCGACTTCGACTGGGCAACATTGAGGAATAACAAGACTGCCGAAATCGAACGCCTTAACGGTGTCTATCGCAACCTGTTATCAGGCGCCGGCGTCGATCTGCACGAAGGTCACGCACGTTTGCTAGATCAACATACCATCGAGATTGAAGATCAGCAGCACACAGCACAAAACATATTGATCGCAACCGGCGGATGGCCGGTGGTGCCTGACTTCCCTGGAAAAGACCATGTTATTACTTCAAATGAGGCCTTTTACCTGGATGAGTTTCCTGAACAGGTCGTGGTCGTTGGCGGAGGTTATATCGCCGTCGAATTCGCCGGGATCTTCGCGGGGTTGGGAGCAAAAACAACACTTATCTATCGTGGACCGTTATTTTTGCGTGGCTTTGACGACTCAATACGTGAATTTGTGCGGGATGAGATACAGAAAAAAGGCGTGTGCCTCAAATTTGAAACCAATGTCACTGAAATCACCGAGACAAGTGGCAGAAAGCAGATCACTTTGACAGATGGCAGCTTAATGAGCGCAGATACCGTTTTGTATGCCACGGGACGTGAACCAAACACGACAGGTCTTGGGTTGGAAAATGCAGGCATTAAACAAGCCACCAACGGCGCCGTGATCATTGACGATGAATACCGGACCAATGTCTCCCACATATACGCGATTGGTGATGTGACCGATCGAATCCAACTCACGCCAGTCGCGATTGAAGAGGGCATGTGTATCGCCAACAATCTCTTTACAAGCAGGCCAAAAAAGACACTCGACTATCACAACATAGCCACAGCTGTCTTTTGTCAGCCAAACATCGGTACCGTAGGATTGACTGAAGCCGAGGCAATGGGTGTCCACGGCGAAGACCTGGACATCTACGAGTCAGACTTTAAACCCATGAAGCACACACTCAGCGGACGCGACGAACGCACGATGATGAAGATGATCGTCAAACGTTCAACAGATCTGGTCCTCGGCATACATATGGTGGGTCCGGATGCAGGTGAAATCATTCAAGGCATGGCGGTCGCCCTGGTTGCAGGCGCCACGAAACAGCAGTTCGACTCAACGGTTGGTATTCATCCAACCGCGGCTGAAGAACTGGTCACATTACGGGATGTTAGCCGCAGGGCTTAAGGGAGGTCTGGTGAAATCGAAAATTTATAGTTGGTTGGCGATTGGGGGGCTATTTGCAGCCCTGGCGACCGATGTGCATGCAAAAAATGTCATTTTGTTTCTCGGCGATGGGATGGGCATCAGCACCGTCACTGCCGCTCGCATTCTGGCAGGGCAGTTAAAGGGCATGCCTGGCGAAGAACACGCCTTGTCCTTTGATCAGTTTGAGCACGTATCACTGATCAAAACTTATAACACGGATGCCCAGGTCCCGGACAGTGCCGGTACGATTACGGCGATCTTAAGTGGTGAGAAAACACGTATGGGGGTGCTCGGTGTCTCAGCGTCTGTACCCCGGGGTGATTGCGCATCTTCACTTGAGCATGAACTGCCCACGATTCTCGAACTTGCAGAGGAGGCGGGAAAAGCCACCGGGATCGTTTCGACCGCTCGCATTACCCATGCAACTCCCGGCGGAGCGTATGCACACGTCCCTGATCGGGACTGGGAAAACAGCAGTACCCTCCCAGCTGAAGCAAGGGCGCTCGGGTGCAAAGATATCGCTCTGCAATTAATCGAATTACCCCATGGGGATGGACCTGACGTGGTCCTTGGTGGCGGGCGCGCACAATTTATGCCGAGCAGTGCGCCCGACCCGGAATATCCCGACAAAATGGGCCTTCGAGATGATCATCGAGACCTCATCAGCGAATGGCTTGATAACGCAAAATCACGACACTATGTCTGGAACGCCGAACAGTTTCAGGCAGTCGATGCTTCTTTTACCGGGCAACTCCTAGGTTTGTTCGAGCCATCGCATATGCAATTTGAAGCCGATCGAAGCCAAGATCCGGGAGGCGAACCGTCCCTTGCAGAAATGACGAAGATGGCGCTAGGGAGACTTTCGCAAAATAAAGAGGGTTTCTTTTTGTTGGTCGAAGCCGGCAGAATTGATCATGGCCACCATTTCGGAAATGCGTATCGCGCCCTGACGGATACATTAGCGCTTGATGCCGCGGTTGCGGCTGCAGTTTCTGCAACAGATCCTGAACAGACCCTCATCGTAGTCACAGCCGATCACAGCCATACACTCACTATCAGTGGGTACCCGACACGGGGAAACCCCATTCTCGGCAAGGTCAACCAAGCTGCAAGCCTGGTATCGCAAGCCAATTCTAAATACCTGCCATATACCACCCTTGGTTATGCCAACGGCCTTGGCTATAAAGCTGTTTATCCGGATCTGACGGACGTCGATACGACTGCACCAGACTACCAGCAGATTGCGGCCGTGCCTCTGCCCATGGAGACCCATGCAGGAGAAGATGTCGCTGCATTTGCCGCTGGCAAAGCAGCACACGGGGTCAAAGGGGTCATGGAACAAGACAGATTGTTTCACGTCATGATGCAGGCTCTGATTAACGATCCAACCAAGGACTGATTAGATGGTTGATATCACCGAAGGCACACTGAAGGCCCTCGATGGTCTGTTGGGGAGCGCTTTTTACTTTCCTCTGGTGCTGCTGGGTGTAGGCGTATTCTTCACCCTCTACCTGGGCTTTCCACAATTACGTTTTTTTGCGCACGCCTGGAAAGTACTGCTGGGTAAGTACACGCACGACGATGAGCCCGGAGATACAAGCCATTTTCAAGCGCTTGCCACCGCACTGTCTGGAACCGTCGGGACAGGCAATATCGGCGGGGTGGCTTTCGCAATTTACCTCGGAGGGCCCGCCGCACTTTTCTGGATGTGGGCAACGGCTTTTGTCGGCATGACAACAAAATATGTCGAGGTCTCAGTCAGTCATAAGTACCGACAGCAAGACGATAAAGGCCAGATGGTGGGCGGCCCCATGCACTATATGGAGCATGCTTTGAACCTAAAGTGGCTTGCGGTGTTCTTTGCCATTGCAACCGTCATCTCCTCGTTTGGCAGCGGCAATCTTCCCCAAGCTAACAACATGGCATCAGGGCTGGCGACATCGTTTGGTATTCCGATGGCAGTTTCGGGTGCTGTACTTGCCGTGACCCTTGGGCTTGTAATTGTTGGAGGAATCAAACGTATTGCACTTGTGGCCGGAGCCCTGGTTCCATTGATGGGCATGCTATATGCCCTCGCTGCAATGGCTGTCGTGCTGGCTCATTATGAAAATATCGCGCCTTCGATTGTGGCAGTTTTAAGTGATGCGTTTACCGGCAGTGCTGCCACAGGCGGCTTTTTGGGTGCCACATTTGCTTATGCATTCAATCGAGGCGTCAATCGGGGTTTGTTTTCTAACGAAGCAGGGCAAGGCTCGGCGCCCATTGCGCATGCGTCCGCTCGCACCAAAGAACCCGTTTCCGAAGGGATGGTTTCCATACTGGAGCCATTCCTGGACACCCTCGTGATCTGCACCTTAACCGGGCTGGTCATTCTCTCAACGGGTGTGTGGCAGGAAAAACATCACACTGAGTTTTCCGGGTTTGATACACAAATCATCAGCGGGAGTTATTCTGAATCAGACCCCCAGCAAGTTGCCGCGCTGTTTGCGCATCTGGATCTTACTCCGCCTGCAAATGATCCGGTCAAGCCATTTGATGGACGCTTATCGGTGTACGAAGGCCGGATTGTTGATGCGCAAATCACAGTGTTGCATAACCGTTCTATCGCTGAAAATACGCAAGTACGAAATCAACAGGGTGCCCTGTATACCGGCTCTATGGATGTGCAGCACGGGAGTATCACCACCGATGTTGTCTTGAATGGGCGCTCTTTGCTGCATTCCGTACCGCTCACTGCAGCTGCCTTCAGGAAGAGTTTTTTGGGTATTTTTGGTGAATATGTGGTCACCGTTGGCCTTGTGTTATTTGCGTTTTCCACGGCCATTGCCTGGTCATACTACGGAGACAGAGCAGTCACCTACTTGCTCGGTACCCGCTGGGTAATGCCCTATAGGCTGCTCTATGTGATCGGGTTCTTTACGGCAACCATAGCCGATACCAGCCTGGTATGGCTTATCTCAGCCATCACAGTTGCTTTAATGACGCTTCCCAATCTTTTCGGCCTCGTCCTGATGCGCAAGGAAATCAAGGGCATGACGAATCGATATTGGCAGAACTTCAGTAACTCCAATCGGAATTAGTCGGGCAGACTAAGCAGAACGCGTAATTCTCGCCAGGCTCTCCGAGCATCTGGGCGATTTGAAGATAACGCGCCAGCTGACTGGCAGGGCGACTATTGCCCCAGGTTCTCGGTAAACCGATGTCCACATTCTGCACGAGTTCAGCCAACAAGCGCTGGCGGGGGTCGACAGCAGGTGTGAGCGGCAAGATCCCATATTCTTCAAGCCCCGCCAACTGTGCAGCACGTTCGGTCGCCGTTTGCAAACCTCCAAGATGATCAACCAGGCCAACCTCCATCGCCGCTGCACCACTCCAGATTCTTCCCTGAGCGACATATTCAATTTCTTCAGGAGTTTTGTGGCGGCCACGCGCCACGAGATTTATAAATTGCTCGTAGCCGTGTTCAACGCGTGCTTGAAGCACTGTGCTCAACCCGTCGCTGATGCCTACAAATGGGTCGCCGCTTAGCTGATTGGATGTAGTCCCTACACCATCACTGTGCACACCATAACGGCGCAAGGTATCTTCAAATGTCGTCAGATAAGCAAAGATCCCGATGGAGCCGGTAATGGTGGTCGCTTCGGCCACAATTTCATCAGCAGTTGAAGCAATCCAATAACCTCCGGAGGCAGCGACCGCACCCATTGAGGCAACTACGGGCCGACCACTCAGTTGAAATAGTTCTAATTCCTGGCGAATCAGTTCCGATGCGAATGCCTCACCGCCCGGAGAATCGACGCGCAAAACCAGTGCACGGACCGCCTCGTCGAGGCGTGCACGACGAATCCGTTCGTTAAGAGAGGCTGCACTGGCTGTCTGCCCCTCAGGCCCGTCGCTCACGATCGGCCCCTGCACGACCAAAACCGCAATTTGTGGTGATCTGCGGTCTCCCGCTTCGGGCCGGGCTCTTGCCTGCAGGTAGCTGGCATACTCGATGCCATTAATCTCTTGTCCGTTTGCGTCATAGCCGACTTTATCGCCTATCCGCATTTTCACCTGATCTGCTGTAAGTAATTCATCGATCAGATGTCCTTCCAGTGCAGCGCGTGCCATGTCGCCCTTCACAGCCTTGACCCGTGCCGGGAAGTCTTGTGCATAGTCTTCCAGGTCATGAACCGGCATGGAACGATTTTCTGCAATCTCAAAGAGCAGGTATTGCCATAGATCTGTGTACAGGACTTCGCTGGCCTGCCGGGATGCATCAGACATGTCGTTTCTGGTCAAAGGCTCCGTGGCAGATTTATATTCCCCCACGCGAAAAATATGAATATTTACATCATAATTCGTTAGTATCTCATTGAAATATAAAGAATATGATCCGAACCCCGGAAGTGTGACCTGCCCCTGAGGATGCATATACACCGCATCCGCAAAGGAGGCGAGATGGTACTGCCCCTGGGTATAATCATTACCGTAACTGATGATCTGCTTGCCGCCTGTACGAAATTGTGCGAGCACGGCACCCAGACGGCTGGCCCTGGCGGGGGTGAGCCCATAAAGTTCATCCAGATCGAGGACGAGCATATTGATATCGTCGTCGTTTTCGGCCAGTTCGATGGCCTTTAAAAGGTCTGCAAATTCAACTTCTTCAGGTGCACTCTGCAGGATTTGTTGGAGACCTGCCGGATAGCCCTTAGTCTCGACGATGATGCCCTTAGGATTCATGATAAGTGCTGCATTTTCGGGCACGGTGATCGACTGGCAACTGGCAGCAATGATCGCCACGATGACTGCCATAAAGAGTATAAAAATGGTATTCATAAAGACGGTGCGCAGCTTCGTGATGGTCTGCCCGACTCTTTTAAAAAAACCTTGGGATTCAGCGGTTGGCATAGGGTCTACGGTATCTGCAAAGGACAACAACACAGGCTAACATAGCCACATGGTGGTTGAAGCAAATAATCCTGACAAGCAACTCTGGACTTGGTCTGCACTGTGCACTGCCCTGGGTTTGAGGGTGGAGGCCGGACCGGATGTGCGACGTATCCATATAGACTCAAGATCAACAGAACCAGGAGACCTCTTTATTGCACTGCCTGGCGATCCGGGTCCACGGTTTAACCCGAGCTACCGCAGTGACAACGACGGGCACGACTACCTCGAGGATGCATGGGAACAGGGCGCTGTAGGTGCACTTGTACATCGAGACTGTTGGGGCGGTATGAGGACGCTGAGGATCAATGATACATACGACGGGTTGTGGCGTCTGGGTGAGGCCGCTCAACAGCGTATGGCAGGTGTCCGTTTCGCAATCACCGGCAGTAGCGGAAAGACTACCGCCAAATCCTTTCTTACCACTGCCTTAAATGGCTACACGTCACCGGCTAACTTCAACAATCACATCGGTGTGCCACTCTCGCTGGCAAACATGCCAGCGGATGCAACGTGGGGTATTTTTGAAATCGGTACTAATCACCCAGGTGAGATAGAACCACTGGCCAAATTAGTGCGGCCCGAATTTGCGCTGGTTTTGAACGTCGGGTCTGCGCATATCGAAAATTTCACGAGCGCCGACGATTTATACAAAGAAAAAGTAAGTATTTTAAATGGGCTTGCCAATAAAGATAATTTAGTTTGGGAGGAAAGTTTAGGGCTTGGTTGTGGCCATGCTTTTGGCACGTCATCACACGCAGCGGTTCGCCTGATGAGCTGTGAGGGTGACAGAGCTCGGATCCAGGTGTTTGGCAAACCCGTCACTGCAAGGGTGCCAGGAGGGGGAACTCATCGAGCACTCACGTTGACTGCGGTCCTCGCGCTTATATCGCTGGCAGGGGACGATCTTTCTGCAGCCACGGATCTACCTCCCACACTCATTCCACCAGGAAGGGGCAACGAGATTCTCGTCAATGGTGTAACACTCGTCGACGACAGCTACAACGCAAACCCGGCCAGTATGCTGGCGGCAATAGAAGACCTCACGAAACGGACCGACTCACGTCGCATCGCGATCTTAGGCGAGATGCTTGAATTAGGCGAAGCAAGCTCATCAGCGCATGAAACTGTCATTGCGAAGGCAGGGGATCTGGATGGATTAATCTGTGTTGGGCAGGGGTTTGCCGACGCTGCCCGAGATGCAGGCTTGCGGCACTTTGATGAAGCCGACGCAGCACTCGCCGAACACCTACAACAAATCTGTCATTCAGGTGATCGATTACTGATCAAAGGCTCAAATCGTGTCTTCTGGCAGGCTGGTTTTACAGCTCGACTCGCTGAGTTGCTGGCATGACGCGCCCGGTGGGACGCATCGTTTATATGTGACTAGAACTGCTAGGCTCCACGCCGAGCGAGGGTAAAAAAAAGCCCGGACGAACCGGGCAAGTACCATTAGAGGCCGTACATGAGAGGGGTATTATTTTTGGAAAATACCACCGCTTAAGTCGCTGTTTTGTGTGGGGGAGGTGTAAACAGCGGCTTCGATGTCAGTAAAACACAGTCACTAAAATTCACCAGGAACCGCGTCACATTTCTAACACATGCAAAGAGAGACCCTCAAGTCAGTGGTAAGCAACATCCAGATTCGCGATACTGCGCCTTTATAACGATCACTTATTCTGCTTTGATTATCGACCCTCTTGGCCGTCAGTTCCGTAACTTGCGCCTCAGTCTCACGGCTGCTTGCAATTATGCCTGCACCTATTGCGTTCCTGACGGTAAACGCCTCCTTCCTGCAGACAGCGAATTAACTGGTGAGGATATGATTCGACTTGTTGAACTCCTGCGCGACACGGCGGGGTTAACCAAGATTCGCATCACCGGGGGCGAACCACTGCTGTCTTCCCGATTCGAGGAAGTCTTCACCGCGATCATGCGCATGGGCTTTGAGGATGTTTCACTGACGACTAATGGTCAGCTTGTGACGCGCAAGTTGGGTACCTTAGTAGACATCGGCCTTAAACGTATAAACATCAGCCTCGATACGCTGGATGCAGAAGCATTTCGGTCGATTGCCCGTTCGGGGGACCTGGTCACAGTCCTTAAGGGGATCGAAGGCCTGTTAGAAGCCGGTATCAGCGTAAAAGTTAATATGGTTCCGATGCGTCATATCAATGACGACCAGATTCTGCCAATGCTGGAATATTGCATGGATCGTGGCATCGAACTTCGATTTATCGAACTGATGAAGATGGGTCACCTGCTGGGCAGCAAAGCCTATCAGGATCAATTCTTCGGTATGGAAGAAGTGCTGGATTTAGTACAGACCCGGCATACTGTCACGCACACTCACGTACCGTATGATTCCACCGCCGTGCGCTTCCGCGTCGATGATAGTGCCCATATAGGCATCATTGCTAACGAAACCGAACCTTTCTGTCAGACATGTTCCCGCCTTAGACTTTCTTCTAATGGGAAACTCTTCGGCTGCCTTTCCAATGCGATGAACTACGATTTGCGCCCCCTTTTGGATATACCCGAAGCCTTTGCCCTGGCAAAGCTGCAACGGATACTGGGCTCAGCCATGGCGGACAAACAGACCACCAGCTTCAGCGGTGAAGTCACCGTTATGAAATTCATCGGCGGCTAGTTGAAATACCCGCAATTGCGCTTATCAGCAAGTTAAAAATGATCGTCCGACGAACACTGTCAGCGGGCGCTGTACTCTAACGATAAGGTCGTTAGTATGACGGCATGGACCGCCTAAACGCACTCTTTGAAGAGCTCAAGAACATTCAGGCCAGCCGCTCACTTCCCCCTGTAGACAGCTGGGAGCCTCAAAGAGAAGGAGCCATCGACATCCACATCGATGCGGATGGCCGTTGGCACCATGAAGGCAGGCACATTCAACGCAATGCCATTGCATCTGTATTTGCCACCATTCTTCGTAGAGACGGCAATCAGTATTTTCTCGTCACGCCCCAAGAAAAGCTCCGTATCAGTGTCGAGGATGTACCCTTCCTGGGTATCGACGCTCAGGTGCAGGGGGAGGGCGAGGAATTGCAAGTGATCATCAGCACCAACGTGGGCGACCATGTCCTGCTGTCCTCAGATCACCCGTTACAGATGCGCGACGAGGTGCCCTACATAGAAGTCAGAAATCAGCTCTATGCACGGCTGACTCGAAACACGTTCTACTTTCTTGTCGATCAAGGGGTGGAAGAAAATGGTATATGGTGTCTCTACAGCTGCGGCAGCCGTTTTGAACTCGGCCCGATCGCGTAGCGTCCCGTCCGCCAGCACGCACCCATACACACCGCGGCTACATGTTGGGATAATTTGGACCGCCAGTCCCCTCGGGCACAACCCAACTGATGTTTTGCGCAGGATCTTTAATGTCACAGGTCTTGCAATGTACACAATTCTGAGCGTTTATCTGGAAGCGTGGCAAACCTTCCTCTTCGATCACTTCGTAAACACCGGCGGGGCAGTAACGCTGGGCAGGCTCATCATACTGCGGCAGGTTATCTCTCAGCGGGACCTCCGGGTCAGTCAGGAGCAAATGACAGGGCTGATCTTCTTCGTGGTTTGTATTTGAGAGAAAGACGGAAGACAGTTTATCAAAGGAGATTTTTCCATCGGGCTTTGGGTACTCAATTCTGTGTGCTAGGGATGCCTTTTTTAAAGTCGCATGGTCCGGTGTGCTGTCTTTCAACGTCCAGGCTTGCTTGCCTCGAAAAAACTGGTCAACAAAGGTGTGGGCGGCCCCCATCATCATGCCCAATTTATGCAATCCCGGTGCCACATTGCGTGCCCGATGTAATTCATCGTACAACCAGGAGTTTTCAAATCGACCCTGATAAGAGCTAGCTTCTGTGCCGATATGGCCCGCTGTCACTTCCTCGAATATGGCTTCAGCTGCAAGCATGCCCGACTTCATTGCAGTATGAGAGCCTTTAATTTTGAGCGGGTTGAGAAAACCGGCGTCATCACCGGCGAGCACGGCGCCAGGAACCGTCAATTTCGGCAGTGCCTGGATCCCGCCTTTGACAATAGCCCGCGCACCGTAGGCTATGCGCTCACCACCGCTCAGCACCTTTTTGATTTCAGCATGATGTTTCCATCTCTGGAACTCATCAAAAGGAGACAGGTGTGGATTGCGATAGCTCAGATCAACAATCAGACCGAGGGCGACCTGATTATTTGGAAGATGATAGAGGTAGGATCCACCTGTGGCGCCTCCTGGACCCAGGCCCAGAGGCCAACCGATACTGTGGACAACTTTGCCCGGTACACTCAGCTCAGGATCGATGGCCCACAGCTCCCGAAATCCAAGTCCGTAGTGCTGGCATGCAGCTTCAGAATTTAAGTCAAATTTAGACATAAGCTGCTTACCCAGATGTCCCCGGCATCCTTCCGCAAACAGGGTGTACTTTGCCCGGAGTTCGTAGCCTGGCGCGAAAGTTCCTTTAGGTTCACCTGCCGCACTTATGCCCATATCGCCAGTGGCGATACCGGCTACCGCGCCATCATCGTTATACAGTATTTCTGCGGCTGCAAAGCCGGGAAATATGTTGACGCTCATGGCCTCTGCCTGCTCACCCAGCCAACGACAAAGATTGCCGAGGCTGATGGCATGATTGCCGTCATTGTGGACATCCCGTGGCACAAACATCGCCGGGACTTTAATGCGATTGACCTCGTTTGGCATGACGTACACCACATCCTGGGTGACAGGGTTATTCACGGGCGCACCGAGCTCGGCCCAGTTCGGAATTAATTCGTCTAAGGCTGTCGGTTGAAAAACGGCCCCGGAGAGAATATGCGCACCAATCTCCGAACCCTTCTCGACGAGGCAAACAGAAAGTTCTTGACCTTTAGCCTCTGCAAGTTGCATGAGTCGAATGGCAGCAGAAAGTCCCGCAGGACCGCCGCCAACGATGACAACATCAAACTCCATCGATTCACGTTCGGACGCCACTTGCATATTCAAATACCTTATTTTTCACCGGGGGAAAGTCATCATTATAAAGCTTTGTTAAGGCCTTCGGCACCGCTGAAATTACGCCTTGAGTGGAGGGAGTTACTTTCGTTGCTGCATCCGCCTTGACCTTAATCATGCGCATGGCGACAATACGCGGCCCAATTTTCCGGCTTATCATCGGCGACAAGTCGGTAAGCAACTCGATGGATGTGACTTGTTTGTCATGGCCCTCGATCTAAAAGCACAAAGTCGATCGCGTAAGGTGCGACAGCGGGACAACAGAATTGAAACTCAAGACGAGACGAAAGTGAGGAAATTATGTCGATAAAGGTGATTGTACCTGTCAAGCGTGTCGTCGATGCCAATGTGAAGGTGCGTGTAAAGCCTGACAACACAGGCGTCGATTTGAGTAACGTTAAAATGGCAGTAAACCCATTTTGTGAGATTGCCATCGAAGAAGCAGTCCGGTTAAAAGAAGCGGGCAGTGCTGATGAAGTGATTGCGGTCGCGGTCGGGGCTGTTGTATGCCAGGAACAACTTCGCACCTGTCTGGCCCTGGGTGCTGATCGCGCAATTCTCGTGGAGACTGACGTCGACGTGCAACCCCTCGGTGTGGCCAAAGCGCTCGTTGCTGTACAGCAAAAAGAAAACGCCGATCTGGTCATTTTCGGAAAGCAGAGTATCGATAGCGATAACAGTCAAACCGGACAAATGTTCGCTGCATTAACAGGTATGGCTCAGGCTACGTTTGCTTCTGAGCTTAAGGTTGCAGACGGCTCAGCAGAGGTCACGCGCGAAGTCGATGGAGGACTTGAGACAATAAGAGTCGATTTGCCGGCTGTGGTCACGACCGATTTACGCTTGAACGAACCACGTTATGCGTCCTTGCCCAACATCATGAAGGCAAAGAAAAAACCCTTCGACACATTCACCGCCGACGATTTGGGCATCGACCTGACGCCCACTATGGAAATTCTGAGCGTCGAACCGCCTGCCGAGCGTCAGGCAGGGGTGATCGTCGAAACCGTTGAAGAACTTGTCGATAAACTAAAGAACGAAGCTAAGGTGATCGCCTAATGGGTATTTTAGTTGTAGCAGAACATGATAACGCCGAACTTAAGGTTGCGACCCTCGTGGCAGTGGCAGCAGCACAGGCCATCGGCGGTGAGATAGATATTCTCGTTGCCGGAAGTGGATGCGACGGGGTGGCACAGGCGGCAGCGTCCGTTGCCGGTATAAATAAAGTCTATCTGGCAGATGACCCGGCTTATGAACACCAGCTCGCAGAAAACATTGCATCTACAGTAGTTTCGGCAGCGGATGGTTATAGCCATATTTTGGCTACGCATACCACCGACGGCAAAAACTATATGCCGCGCGTTGCTGCACTTCTCGGTGTCGGTCAAGTGTCGGACATCGTAGGTGTTGTGTCGGAAGACACATTCAAGCGCCCAATCTATGCCGGTAACGCGATCGCGACAGTTAAGTCTAATGACGCCATTAAAGTTGTAACCGTGCGGGGGACTGCCTATGACCCAGCAGCCGCCGAGGGCGGGTCGGCAACGGTAGAAACGATTGACGGGGGCGGCGACCAAGGGATTTCGAGTTTCTTAGGCGAGGAGATCGCCCAGTCAGAGCGTCCAGAACTTACGGCAGCAGGCATCATCATCTCTGGTGGTCGTGGCATGCAGAACGGAGATAACTTCAGTCTCCTTGAAGGGATTGCGGACAAACTCGGGGCAGCGATCGGAGCATCTCGGGCAGCCGTCGACGCAGGATTCGTACCCAACGACATGCAAGTCGGGCAGACGGGGAAAATCGTAGCCCCGGACTTATATGTAGCCGTCGGCATTTCGGGGGCAATTCAGCACCTTGCGGGCATGAAAGATTCGAAGGTCATTGTCGCCATCAACAAAGACGAGGATGCACCGATTTTTCAGGTTGCTGATTACGGTCTGGTGGCTGACTTGTTCCAGGCATTACCTGAATTGGAAGCTCTGCTATAGTCTTGCGACTGGGCAAGGAGTAATCCGATGGCAGTTTACGAACTAAATGATGGCCAGCTGCTCCGAGTAGCGCGTAGTGTCGACGGAAAGCTTGAACAACAATACTTCAGTCTCCTAGGGATTAACCGGACAAAGCAACGCGCCATCCGCAAACAGGCCAAAGACCTGGATCAGCAGTGGGCGGATAAACAAGGTGCTGCCAGAGCCAAACGGATTCGACAAGCAAGCACGGGTAAAAAGCACTCAACAGGGGTGCGTGGTGTTAATTTGGTGTTCCGTCCGTCACCGGCGTTTCGTGTACAAATACAAACGTCGGGCAAATCCCACGTACGGGAATTTTCCGTCAGACGATTGGGTGCAGACAAGGCGTGGTCTGAGGCCATTCGATTTTTAGCGGCCTGCAGAGATTACAAATCGGTTCCAAAAAGTTGGAAAGAAAGAATGCCTAAGGTGCCCAAAAAAGCACCGAAAACGCGTTAGCTCGATACCACGCCTGAAGCTCTGCGCGCGCTTTACTAAATTTATCCTTAAATACCCGTCCAGCGGCCCGTCAACGCCCTCGATGCGGCAGGTGTCGCTTAGCTGTATACCAGGTCACGGGTTGCGAATGATTGTCTGTTTCTTCGACCACATCAAGGACCAGCGCGAATAATGCCATGCGTACTAATACACCATTATCAGTCTGACGAAATATCGCGAGATTCGGGTTTTTATTAAGGTCTTCATCCAATTCCTGTGCCTGCGCGCGTGAGTCGCGCGGCAGAGGGTGCATGATGACGGTGTTAGGTTCGCAGTACTGGGTATAGATAGACTGATTGATGCGAAACAGCCCACGATAGCGGTCAGCGTCTTCTTGCGTCGGAAATCGTTCTTCCTGCGTTCGCGTCACATAGAGGATATCTACGCCATGTATGCCTTCTTCCAGTTCGTGGAACTGATCCACCTGATGATGCACGCTGAGACTGTCGATAATCTCCTTTGGCAGTTCAAGTCCAGGCGGTGAGACAAGCTTCAGACGGATATTTTGAAACAGACCGAGGAGCTTGCACAGTGAGTGAACCGCACGACCGTACTTAAGATCGCCGATCAGTGCGATACCGAAACCGTCAATACTGCGCGCTTGATTCTTCAATTCATCGCGCATGGTATATAGATCAAGCAATGCCTGGCTGGGATGTTCATTAGGACCATCCCCACCATTGATAACGGGTACGCGGCTCGCTTGGGCAAATTCAGCTACACTGCCAGGTTCAGGGTGACGCATGACGATGACATCGCTGTAGCCAGAAAGCACCCGTGCCGTGTCGTGTAGAGACTCACCCTTTGCAAGTGCTGAAGACTTCACTTCTGTTGTTTCTCGTACCTCTCCACCCAGAAGATTAAATGCAGACCCGAAGGAGACGCGGGTACGTGTACTGGGTTCAAAAAACATGTTTGAGGCAATGGCACCTTCGAGCACTCGGGTGATGCGTTGTCGCAAGGCGTAGGGTCTCATGGCGTCGGCGACTTCGAAGATTCGCTCAACGTCTGAGCGCTCAAACTGGTCTACCGAGAGGATGTGTTTGCCAACAAAATCCAAATTCGACCTCCACTACGATGTGGTTAGATGATAAAGGATCGACGTGCTCGCGGAAACGTCAGGCTCGCACTCTTTCGTTGTGACTTTTGGCTGGAGTAGGCGATCTGAGCATCTGATTGAAGCCAAGCCGTTTCAGTGTCCTCAAATAGTGATGGATGAATAATTCCGCTACTTAGTTGCCCTTTTAACGTTGATGTCTAATGCCGGTGCCGGTGTGCGTGTGATGCGGTGGTCAAAATAGCTCTGCACAGGCCACAGCTAAATAATTACGGACTTAGCGTATCAGCCGTGTCTTGGTACCATGGCAACCTGGCTACGTCACTTATCAGGTAATCGTGTAGATGGAAGAGGCTGGTTCCAATCTCGAAGGTGAGGTTTTAGATCAATCCGCCGACGGCCATGCGACCGCGCAAGTCTACGCGGACGTTGCGAGCCTACCATTCGCCTATGCCAAACGATTTGGTGTTGTACTTATAGACGGGCAGATACCTCAGCTCGTGTGCCACACTCACCCAAACCTTACAACGCTTGCAGAGGTGAGGCGTCTGATAGGGCGGGAGTTTGCGATCCGTCATGTGACCATTGATGAGTTCGAAGGGATCCTGACCGAAGCCTATGCGAGGGATTCTTCTGAAGCCCGCCAAATGGTTGAGGATATGGGCGAGGAGATGGACCTTGCGAGCTTAGCTGAAAGCGTCCCGGAAACTGAGGATCTGTTAGAACAGGAAGATGATGCACCTATCATCCGCCTGATCAACGCGTTGCTGGCTGAATCAATACGAGAAAACGCCTCAGATGTCCACATTGAGACATTTGAAAAGGATCTCGTGGTACGTTTCAGGGTGGACGGGGTCATGCGAGAGGTCGTGCGTCCTAAGCGAGAACTCGCAGCACTTCTTGTCTCTAGAATTAAAGTAATGGCTCGCCTCGACATCGCAGAAAAAAGAATCCCCCAAGACGGTCGTATTTCACTCCGTATCGGCGGTCGAGAGGTCGACGTGCGTGTAAGCACAATGCCGGCAAGTTCGGGAGAGCGGGTTGTTTTGCGTTTACTCGACAAACAGGCAGGGCGCCTTCGGTTAGGTAATTTAGGTATGTCACCGAGCAGTCTCTCTCGCCTCAACGAGGTTGTGCATAAACCGCACGGTATATTCCTTGTGACTGGGCCGACCGGTTCGGGCAAGACAACCACTTTATATGCATCCCTCGCGGAGCTTTCCGCTAAGACAATCAACATCCTCACTGTGGAAGACCCGATAGAATACAATCTTGCGGGTATCGGCCAGACTCAGGTCAATACAAAGGCAGATATGACCTTTGCACGCGGTTTGCGCGCCATACTCCGCCAGGACCCTGACGTTGTGATGGTCGGCGAGATCAGAGACTTAGAAACTGCAGAGATTGCTGTGCAGGCATCCCTTACCGGACATCTTGTCATGTCAACACTGCACACCAATACAGCGGTTGGTGCCGTCACCCGATTGATTGACATGGGCGTGGAACCCTTCATGCTCTCATCGAGTCTTGTGGGTGTCCTCGCACAAAGATTGGTGCGTACCTTATGCCCTGAATGTCGTACCAAACGAGCCGCAAATCCGGCTGAGCTGCAATTTCTCAGAGAATCATCCGCCACCGTTTACGACAGCACCGGCTGTGAAATGTGTGGTCATACCCGGTATAAAGGACGAACCGGAATATACGAACTCATTGTCATCGACGACACGATTCGTCAACTCATTCACGATCGTGTGAGTGAACAGGAGCTCACTGCCTATGTCCGCCAGCATTCGCCTGGAATACGTGAAGACGGTAAAGAGAAGGTGTTGTCCGGTGCGACCAGCGTGCAGGAGGTTCTGCGGGTCTCGCTTGAAGACTGAAGTGCGCGCAGGACCTTAACCTATGGCAGCCTTCCAATACTTAGTCCTCGACGCGCATGGCAAACAAAAAAAAGGCGTGATGGAGGCTGATAGCGCCCGCCAACTCCGGCAATTATTACGAGATCAGGGGTTGATGCCCATGGAGGTATCGCCATCGACGGAGAAATCGCTCGGCCTATCCAGTTTTAATTTCAGTTTTGCCAGGCGCTTGTCCGCGCTGGATCGCGTGCTTTTTACACGTCAGCTGTCGACCCTGATCGCCTCAAGCCTGCCTATCGAAGAAGCACTCAGCGCAGTCGCACAACAGACCGAGAAGCAGCATGTCACAGCGCTCATTATGGGTATCCGCAGCAGGGTGCTCGAGGGGCATTCCCTCGCCGCTAGTTTGAGAGAATACCCCCAGAGCTTCAGCGAATTGTACTGTTCGTCGGTGGCCGCGGGTGAACAGTCTGGATTTCTCGACAGAGTGCTTGAAAACCTGGCGAATTATTTGGAACGTCAGTTCGAATCTACCCGGAATGTGGAGATGGCACTCTTGTATCCGGTGGTGCTGCTTGTGTTGGCTTTTTTTATCGTTGGCGCACTGATGATCTATGTTGTACCGGATATGATTACTGTCATCGAGGACACAGGACAGACGCTGCCGTGGTTTACAGTGCTTCTGATTGCCATCACGGACATTTTGCGAGACTACTGGTGGTTATTGCTGCTCCTGCTCACCGGATCGATTTTCGGCATAAGAACTGCGCTACGCCAACCTTCGATACGTATCAGTTGGGATCGGCAGAAATTTTCTATGCCGCTTGTCGGTAAAATCGTTCGCAGTTCGAGTGCTGCAAGGTACGCGAACACATTGTCGATTCTGACGGGTGCCGGCGTGCCACTCGTCGAGGCGATGAACATAGCATCAGAAGTTGTAGGGAATACTTGGTTGCGCCGTGCACTTGAGAATTCGACTCAGACAGTCAGCGAAGGAATGAGCTTGAAAGTCAGTTTGGAACAAGTCGGACAATTCCCACCAATGCTTTTGCACATGGTCGGCAGTGGCGAACAAAGTGGTGAGCTCGATACAATGCTGGCACGTGTTGCGAACTATCAGCAGGCGGAAGTCGAACGATTTGTTTCGACGCTGGTGAAAATGTTTGAGCCGATGATGCTACTTATCATGGGCGCTGTCGTACTCTTTATCGTGATGGCTGTCCTGTTGCCCATATTGAGCATGAATACGCTTGTCTAGTTGTAAACGGAGGAGAATATGAATTTGATCGGCCGCAGAGGCCCCCCAAACGGCTTTACCTTGATCGAGATATTAGTGGTCGTGGTTATTCTAGGCATCTTAGGTGCGATTGTAGTCCCTAACCTCATGAGCCGACCCGATGCTGCACGCGTACAAGCCGCGCAGGCGGATATCAGAACGCTTGCCAGCGCACTGGATGTTTATCGACTGGATAACTTTCAATATCCTTCATCCGAACAGGGACTCGAAGCATTAGTGCGTAAGCCCCATGGATTTCCTGAACCGCAGAGCTGGAATCCTGATGGCTATGTCAAGAAGCTACCCAGCGATCCATGGGGGTCGAAGTACGTATATGACCGCAGAGAATCCAACTTCACACTTTTCAGTCTTGGTGCCGATGGTCAGGAGGGCGGCGAGGGCATGAACGCAGATATTCGATACAGCGATCTGTAAATACAACACAAGCATGACCGGGATTGTAAGAAATGGGTTTACGCTCATTGAAGTCCTGGTTGTCATCGTCATTATTTCTGTTGTGATGAGCGCCATCGTCGCCGGATTTACTGGCGCAGATCGCGAGCAGTCGTATCACGGTTTCGTTCAACGCATGGCGATGCGCATAGAAATGGCACGGGATAGAGCGGTGCAGACCAATCACGAATGGGGCCTATACGTTGAAGCGGAGGCGGTTCGCTTTGCAGAGTTCGATCCCATTACAGGCGAATGGCTTGAGCGGGTCGAACGACCGTTCAAAGTAGAAGCCAGTGACGACCAGTTTCGCTATCAGGCTGATGTAGAACGTTATGCAGGGCACTTTACTGATGACCAACCATCGTTTGGCTTGAGCAATAAAAAAGGCCCGATTCCTACGATCATTCTTTTTTCAAGCGGAGAGATCACGCCATTTGAACTGACGATCACCCCTCAGACATGGGACAGCTTACCTTGGATACTTGCAAGTGATGGATTCTCGCGTACGAAAATGAGCAGGGATGAGCGGTGATGAAAGGCTTCACACTCTTAGAAATGCTACTCGCAATTGCTGTTATCGCCATTGTCGGTACAACCATCTCTACTGCGATAGGCGGCGTCGCGAACCAGACTTATTCGCTTGAGCGAAAAACTGTCGCTCACTGGATTAGCCAAAACACCATCACCAAGCTGCGTCTGGACTTGCGTTCCAATCCACGTGCGCTTGCTGAAGGACGTGTCACAAACAGGTCTTTCATGGGAGAGAGAGAGTGGCTGGTTCAAACCGAAATCAAAAGCTCCGAGCATCCGCTTTTGCGCCGTGTCGAAGTGGATGTCTACGAAGTGGTCCAGGGCGACCGCCGAGGTCCTTACGACCATTTGGTCGCCTTTGTGGGGAGGCACTGATGCTACCCCGGGCCCTTCGTGGTTTTACCCTTATCGAAATTCTGGTAGCACTACTTATATTTTCGATTATTGGCGTGATCAGTAGCCAGTTGATGTCGCAGACAATCAGAGCGAATGAGACGTTAAGAGAACGGGGTACTCGGCTTGCAGACATCCATCGGGTTTTTCAGACCATGCAACGCGATGTGATGCAGCTCAACACCCGGGGTATTCGCGATGAGTATGGTGATAAACAGCCAAATCTCATCATCTCCACGGGCGGGGCAATCGAATTTACGCGTAACGGCTGGAGAAATCCGTTGCAGTTACCGCGAGCCGAATCACAGAGGGTTGCATACCTTGTTCAAGACAACACGTTATTACGCGCCTATTGGCCTGTACTTGATCGGGCGCAAGACAGCGAAGCGGCCTATCAGTCGATGCTTAAACAAGTCGAGGCGATAGAGTTTGTCGCGGTTGACAATTTTGGAAACGAACACGCCTATTGGCCACAACCAAGCCTGCCCCCAGAAATCAAAATCGTAGGGCTCATCGCACGTGTTGATCTACCTTCACTGGGTGTGGTTGAGCGGATATGGGAGGTTCTGGATGGTTAGCCGACAAAAAGGTGTCGCGCTTATCAGCGTACTTTTAATTGTGGCCATTCTCTTAGCGGTGGTCGGACGCCTGATGAGTAATCACGGACTATCGATTAGCCAGAGCCGAAATGTATTCGAACAGAATCAGGCCCTGCAGTTCGCGCTGGGGGCAGAAACGATGGCACGACAGGCATTGTTTGAAGATTTCTCCGAGGGAGGTGGCGAAGTTGATCATATGAGCGAACCCTGGGCACAACAGGTTTTGCCTTTCGAACTCGATGAAGGGGGTTTTATTGAGGCCCAACTCACGGACTTGCACGGGTGTTTTAATCTCAATAACGTACTCGGCGTAGAAGGCGAAAATAACCTGAATCGTTTCAAACGTCTGCTCGTCAACCTTAATATTCCGCAAGAGATTGCCGACACCTGGAAGGACTGGATTGATCAAGACCTCGTTGTATCAGGGTTCGGTGCAGAAGATTCGGAGTATTTAATCGGTTCAATTCCCTACAGAACACCTAACCAGAGGGTCGTGCATATAAGCGAGCTTGCATTGCTGCGGAATCTCGACAGAACAGCGCTCGCGCAAATCCTTCCGTTTGTCTGTCTCCTACCGGAAGAAGACACCAAAGTGAACGTAAACACTGCAAATCTGCATACGCTTAACTCACTGCATGGATCGCTCAGTCCCGACCAAGTCGAAAGTGTTGTCACTTCGCCCAGGGAATTTGTTTCCGTTGCAGATTTTGTGGAAACCTATCCCAGCTTTATACCGGTCTCGAGCGCCCTGTCTGTCGCTAGCAAGTATTTTCATTTGCACGCTTACGTTCAGGTTGGAACCTCATCATTGACACTGCAGTCCATTCTGCGTCGTGATCCGGCATCAGGGGAGGTGACTGTCTTGAGCAGAGATTTTGGTAAACTCTTCAGGTCTGCAGTTGAAGTTGCTACCGAGGAAGCCAGCTAAATGCCAAAGCTCTACCTAAGGGTTCTGTCTGATGCACTGCCGAAAACAGAAGATGAAGGCTTTGATCTCAATGTCGAGTGGCTCATAACTGAAAATGACGGAACTCTACGCAGTCATGGAGTAGCTGATCAGCGTGGACTTGAAGACGTGGCTGACCCGAATATCGATTGGTTAATGGACCCGGTAAACACCACGGTTTTCGTTCCATCGGATTTTGTTTTACGGATTGCCTGTGAGGTTCCTGGGCGCAGTCAGGGGCAGATTAGACGAACGCTGCCGTTTGCCGTTGAAGAGTTCGTCGCCTCGGATATCGAGCACATGCATATTGCGCACGGTGCGATCAAACCAGGCATACCCATACAGTGCAATGTGCTTGCCCGAGAACAGATCGAAAACTGGATCACCTGTTTCAAGGCCATTGGTGTGCACGCCGGCGCCATGGTCGCGGAGGCCGAAGTCCTGTCGCAAGTGCCAACGGAAGCCACCCTTGTCTTTGACAACAAGTCAGTTTTAGTCAGCCACAAAGATCAGACAGCGGTGATCGCACGTGAAAGTCTGGGCAACACACTTGCAGCGCTCGAGATCAAAAAGATAGTTGCGTTAAATGGCACGCCGACGGAACTGGAAATTGGTCAGGTTGAAGGCAATGTGGACGTCGATGAAATTGCATTCAATGAAGGCGGTCTGCTTCGCTATCTGGCCGAATGCCATCGTGTCTGTACCACCTATATCAATCTTTTGCAGGGAGAATATCGCCCTGAAAGACGGCGTAATGAAGTCAATGCACGCTGGAAACAGGTGGCAGGGCTGGCCGCGGCATGGGCATTAATTGGTTTCGTCAGCCTCCTTGTACAGGGTTGGTGGGCCAGTTCTGAAGCTGGAAGACTTGAGGCTGAGATCTTTGCATTCTACGAACGGGTTTTCCCGGAGGAGAGCCAACCCGTTAGTGTTGACCAATTGCGCCGACGCATGACCACAAAGTTAGGCGCAAGCACAGCAAGTGGTGATTTAAACAGTGAATTTATAGGACTGATGGCACATTTTGCCAAAACAGCAAAGCCCGGGCATGACCTCTTATCTTTAAGTTACACAGAGCAACGCCGTGAACTCACCGTCGAAGTGCTGCTTAAGGATTACAATGAGTTGGACATATACAAACAAACACTTGTAGATAAAGGCATTGAAGTCGAAACCACGAGCGCCGAACAGGAAGAGCGCGGCATCCGTTCGCGTATGAGATTTCGGTATGCGAGATAAATATGAGTAGATTGACCGACGATGGTTACAGGATGCTCAACAATTCAGCCTTGGGGCGCTGGTATGCGCACAAGGAGCCAATCGAACAGCGCGTCGTTTCAGGCTTAGGAATCTTTATCTGTCTCGTTATTTTGTGGGTGGGCGTATGGAAGCCGGTCTCGGATTGGCGCGATTTGTCTCTCAACCGACAGCACAATACCCAAGCGCTCTTTGACTGGCTGAGGAGCAATGAAGCAGCGGCTCGGCGAACCGCGGAATCCACAAGCAGAAGCAACCCAGGCCAGCGTTCGATTACCCCGGTAGTCACCAAAGCGGCGGCCGCACACCAGATCACAGTCAATCGTCTGCAACCCGAAGCCAACGGCATTGTTAGCGTCTCGATTCAAAAACAACCTTTCAACAAGATTGTCGAGTGGGTGGTGCAGTTAGAAGAAAACAATGGTGTCAGTGTTGTCCGCGCCAATATCGACGGCATCGACGTTCCAGGCTTTGTCAATGCGCAATTGCGACTCAACTGAAAACTGACAAGCCTCATCTTTCAATATGAGAGGCAGCGCCCAATCCGGGTGGGTCTGGTTCACTGTATTTATCCAAGTGTCTTATAAACTGTCAATCTGAGCAGCAAGGTTTAAGGTTTGGGATGCGAACGGGCGGCGACCCCCAAAATGTGTTGAGTCTGCTTCTTATTGAAGCATTCAATAAAATTACCCAGTTGATGGAAGGTTTTTATCGCAACACAGAAGATGGCTTGTTTGAAATTGCCTACGCCAGCGAGGACGGCAGTCAACGGCAAAAGATTGTCGAACTGATGCGTGAACTCAGGTTGCAACGGGACCACTTGATAAAGTCTTTTGATGATCAGCTTGTTGGGGGACTCGATGAATGGCTTGGCGGGTCTGATGGAAATGGATATCCCGAAGAACATCAATTAGCAACGCACATTGCGCAGCGCTGTGCTTCACACTTCAGCTTTGTGCTTCAATCAATCGCAGAGCGAATGGCTCATGCGGCGGGCCGGACTGCAGACCGCAATGTTATGCCTGTTAGTCCGCAACAGATCAGTTATCACTTCATTGTGTCCTGTCGAAGCATTCAGCTTGAGCCCAACGAAGCAAAGATCGTTGAAGATCTATTTCATAGGTTTGTGTTGGATCGGCTAGGTGGCGTATATGGATCAATCAATCAGAAGTTAATCGAAGCAGGGTATCTCACATTGGAAGACCGCGAGGAGTTTTCTGTTTCTACCGCGTGATCCGGCAAGCTGGCACCTATTTGCTTATATATCAACGCGCGCCTTCGCCTACGATAATCGTTTCCACCGTCTGCAGAATGATAATAATGTCCAGCAGAAAACTGTGATTTTTTAGATAGTACAGGTCGTATTGCAACTTCTCTTTAGCATCGGCAATACTCGCCCCGTACGGATAATAGAGTTGTGCCCAACCGGTCACACCCGGTTTGACGCGGTGACGTTCATCATAAAAAGTGAGTTCTTTCTTAAGGTGGTCGACAAATACAGGCCGTTCCGGTCGGGGTCCAACCATGCTCATATCACCGACGATCACGTTGTACAATTGTGGCACCTCATCGAGATGTGTCTTGCGCAATACGTTTCCAATGGTGGTCGTGCGTGGATCATTGTGATCGGCCCATACGGCGCCGGATTCTTCAGCGCCTTCAACCATGGTTCGGAACTTATAGACCTGAAATAAGCGACCATTGAGGCCAACACGGGTCTGTTGGTATAGAAGCTTGGCACGCCAACCTTCGGTCAGTTTGATCGTTAGTGCTGTCAATAACATCACAGGCACAAATACGATCGCAAGCGCAACCGCCACGAAGATATCGAAGATCCTCTTTGTGCCCGCGCGGAACAGATTAGTCGTAAACCCTTCGGAGAAGACAAGCCATGAACGCCGTAAGAGGTCGGTATCCAGTTTGCCAACCTCGCGTTCCACGAAATCCTGTATCTCGCACACTTCAACGCCTGATAATTTTACGTCCATGAGTTCTCGAAAAGGCGTTTGGTAGCCAGGTTCATCGCTTCGTCGATTATCGACAGCTACAACAATCTCCTGCACCGCATGCATCTCACAGATTTCATTTAGTCGGCCACGGGCAGCCGGAATCAAATTACCACCGTACTCGCTAACCAGATCGGGCGAGTCTGGATAATGTAAATAACCAACGAGCACAAAAGCGCGCCTGTCTGAACTACGCCGCATTCGCGCAGCGACAGTCAATGCGCGTTGCCCTGTACCCATGACAACAACGCGTTTTCGCAGAACTTTATCGTTGATTAAGGCATAAGCCGGCCACCTCACAGCAGTGACGAACACGAAGGCTTCGAACGTGGCGATAAAGAGCACATCACGGCTTGGGTAGAGGGTAGGGAATATGTAGATCAACGCGGCCACAACCAGTGTGCCGATGAAGAAAAAAGCAACGCCGCCGCGTAAAAACATGCCGAGATATCCTTCCAGGAGGCGCGCTTTGTGTACGCCCATAAAACTATTCGACAGGGTAAGGACGATTGTGAATACCACAGCGAACTTAAAGAAGTCATCGAACATTGGAAACACGAAATAGCGTGTCGCGTACCCGGTATATGCAGCAGCGAACGTAACCAAAGCCTCAGCCGCAATGGTCAGGATAAGGGGCGTATGAATGTAGTGCCTTAGCAGCCGAACGTGCGCCATAGGCTACCTATATGCGATGTACCAGTCGTGGGAGCCGAACGGGGCGGTGGGCATGATTGAGTGATCGTATGCGTTATATAATTTAACATAATATATATTATGCGTACTTTTGATATTTGTGCATCTGAGACTCATTGGTCCTCGAGTGTCTCTATAAAGGCCTGCAAACGTACACTCGCATCGTCACAATAATCACTTAAACAGTACGTCGCGGCGGCAAACAAGGCGCCATCTCCTCTTAATTGCAGTTTGCCCAGAATCTGTGCAGCTTTCGCTTCGATCAATGATTCCACCTGCATACCACCGACTTGATACCAGTACCATACGAGTAAGCGCTCGCTGCCATATAAAGACTTAAGTTCTAATTTGCTCCCAACACCATTGCCATAGCCGATTTGTATGGTTGACGGGTCCTTATTCACTCGTGCCCAAGTCGTACCTTGAAGCTTATTCTGCGTATCAGTCACTTCAGCTCCGTCACTTTGATTTTTATAAAAAGCTTGAAAAAACATGATGATATCGTCTTTATCTCTTTTTGACTGGAAGTGTTGCAGCTGACTAACCGATGCATAAGGATAGTCTGGCTGCCATGTTTTATCAGCCAATTTCATCTTTTTATAACCAGGACCCGGCGATTTAAGTACAGGTTCAAAGGTCCGCATCTGTATGGCTGCGTTTATAACGACAGCGAGTATTGGCAGCGTCAACACCGCAGCAACAGTGCCAAAAAACACAGTGCGCGAAATGCGGTTAACCTGGTAGTTTTCCGCATCTGTTTTCGAGGAATTATGCGCAGACATCTTGACGAATCGAGGCGGTAAAAACCATAGAACCGGCAAGAATACGACGCCATACACAGCCCAGCCAAACCAGATGTGATTACCAATCAGTGGATGTGTTGGGCCTTCAAAGTAGCCAAACAGCATGATCAGGGTGATACGAATCCAATTACTGATCAGAGCAAAGCCCATAAATGAAGCAATCATCAATGCGGCAGCAACCCCTCGGATATGATCTGTCAGCACCAGGTATATAGAAAGCGTGAGTGCCACCAACAAATAACCTAATCCACTACATCCGCCAACGATCTGGAAAACCACGTCTGGCATCACAATGGTGTTGCCATCCATGTAAATGACCAGACCGAATAACTGAAGTAGTGTGTTGACAACTTCTGTCGCCATCGCCTGCAACGTGGGATTCAGATAAAAGTGCCAAATGGGGACCACTGAGTACAGCAGCACAAAATAAGGAAACAGGCGCCAGACCCCTCCTCTACCTATGACAATGCCTAATCCTAGCCACATGACTGCAAGCGCTGCCAATGCGCCGGGAAGCTGAATACCACCGAGTGCACTAATAAACCAGACCGAAGATGCCCCCAGGAGAGCAAGCCATAATATAACGAGCCATCGGTCGGTCACCGCGTCATCGACCAGATGCGCCCTATCTTGCCAAAGTCTGAATAGGACCACACCGATAACCAATAACCCGTGACTATAATGACTACCCGCTCTTAACCAGACAGGTAATATCCAGCCGAAAGCACTGAAATAACCAAGCACCGCTGCAGCAATGACCGCAACGCATACAAATTCCACAGGCAACCCGGTCAATTTTTGTTTTTGCTCACTCACGCCTATAAATCCAGCACGAATCAATTGCCTGAGTTCTCGATACAAAATTCAAGATGCGCCATCTCCCTTAAGAACCGTCGGAACTATTTTCAGGAGAATCTTGAAATCTAACCACAACGACCATTCATCAATGTATTGAAGATCGAGTTCAAGCCATCGATCAAATGAAAGGGTGCTGCGTCCGGAAACTTCGCGTAGGCATGCAAGCCCGGGTCGCACGCTGAAGCGACGCCGTTGAATGCCTCTACTGAAGAGTTGCACGTCCCGCTTAGACATGGGGCGGGGCCCGACCAAGCTCATCTGCCCCAGGAACACGTTAAATAATTGGGGTAATTCATCGATGCTGAACTTACGCATAAATCGCCCTACACGGGTGATGCGCGGGTCTTGTGAGATTTTGAAGATAGGCCCATCCGCTTCATTGAGGTGTTCGATGTCTTTTAAGCGCTCTTCTGCGTCTAAAAACATACTGCGAAATTTAATGATATCGAAATCGCGTTTGTTGAGGCCGACACGCCGTTGTTTAAAGAACACGGGGCCGGGTGAATCAAATTTAATGATAAGTGCCGCGATGGCAAATAAAGGCAGCAATAAGACCATCGCCGGCACTGTGAACATGAGATCCATGATTCGCTTAATGATTAGATTCCATTCGTCCTGTGAAACCGGCTCAAAATTCAGCAGCGGCATACCGCCAACCGTTTCGTAGGAAATTCGGTCATAAGGTACATCGATCACATCGGCAAGGAATTTAATGCATACACCTTCTTCTTCACAGGCTTTAACCATCTGCCCTACCCCACCTATCAGACTTCGTGGCAAGCAAATGACGACTTCATCTACAACTTCCTCCGCGAGAACCGAGTCGATTTCCTCGACGCCACCCAAAACCGTCACGCCCTGGACTGTATTACCAGAAAGTTCCGCATCAGGATCCAGAATCCCAATCACTTTGATACCCCACTCCGATTCTTCGCGATAACGTTGCATCAGATTCTGTGCACGATTGCCGGCACCAATGACAAGAATTTTGAGATAGTTCGAGGGATGCTCTGTGCGTCTTCTAAGGTACCACCACTGCAGTAACAAGCGATTTCCAGTCAGACCCACAAATAAAAGTGTGCCAAATACCGCCATTTCCAAGGTGGTCGTCAACCTGAGTTGGCCGAAATAAAGCAACAGGATTAGGCCAGCAACGACGAGAATGCTGTAGCGGGCCGCGAACTGCAGAATCTGAATCAAATTCTCCGAGTGTAACCGGGGAATCTGGCGAGTAGATGCAGCGACACAGCAAACCACAGCAAGGGGTGCAAAATAGAGTTCCGATAACGCTGTGCTGCGCGTAATCAAACCGGCAAACCAGTACAAATCTATCGTCGCGACATAGGCCAGAGTGCCGATCGCTACATCCTGGGTCTGCAGGAGTTGCCTTAAATGATTAGCCTTAGATATACGCATGGGTGATATGTGACAAAGCAGAATTAATTTGGTTTAAACAGAATCGTTGTGTCGGTGGTAGGTTAAGCATGCAAACGCCCGGACATGTACGGAAATGTAAGTGCTTTAGCCTCCAAAATTAACCAATAGCAGCTGGCGACCAAAAACCGTCAACTGGCCTTACTGAATCGGCCCTAAATGATGAAAATATTACCCAGATCACAGCCAATCACCTGTCTTTGCTTACATAATCGCTCTACAAACAATCGAAGACCAGCGCTAATCTTGCATAAAATGATAGGGCATTGATGTATGCACAGACCCTGGCAAGACGGGGTGGATTAATTAATTCATACTACGTCGGTTTTGAGAACGGAATCAGGATTAAACGGAATTAGGATTAAACGGAATTAGGACTAAAAGGATGTCATCACTATTCGAATCTAGACCAATGGTGCCGCAACTGATTAAACATATCGCCTTATTGGCCGTTTTGTGTGTAGGCATCGTATCTAGCCTGCCCATACTGGCTGAAAACGATACCCGGTTGACGCCCGATTATCTCATCGCCGCCGAGGATGTTTTAGACATCTCTGTGTGGCGTGAACCGGATCTGCAGAAACAGGTGATCGTTCGCCCCGATGGGGGTATATCGATGCCGCTCATAGGCAACGTAAAAGCGGCAGGTCGCACAACAGCCGAACTTGAAACGCTGTTGGTTACCAAGCTATCCACCTACATTCCTGATGCCGTGGTGACTGTCTCTGTTGTGCAACTGCGAGGCCTGCGTATCTACGTGACCGGCCAAGTACGCCGACCGGGTCAGTTTGAAGTCGGTCGGTATATCGATGTACTCCAGGCCATTACACTCGCTGGAGGCTTTACGGCGTTTGCCAACAAAAACAAGGTACAGATCATCCGTCGCGAAGATGGGCGCGAAACGGTGCTCAAATTCAATTACAAACAGGTCGAGAAAGGCCGCAACCTTGCACAGAATATCCGCCTTCAAACAGACGATGTTGTATTGGTTCCTTAAGCCATGATGGGTAACAACCGCAACGAGAAGAAGTTGGTAAGAATGGCAAAGACCAAATCATCATTATTAATCACATGTGCATGTCTTCTATCTGCTTCCGTGCACGCTGCGTGGGTCATCGAACCATCCGCTAATGTGGAGACCAGATACGACGATAATATGCGCTCAAAACCGGACAACGAAGAGGGGGGCATCCTTACTAGGCTGGGCGTTCAAGCCAGATTAAGGCAGATCAGTGAGACTACCGATATTTCAGTCATGACGGGTGTGGAGCTTGCTAAGTACTCAGGCGTGGACTATTTCAAAGAAGATAGCCGGGAATCATTTTTTCTTGAAGGTAGAGCAAACCGTCAGTTCCAACGTTACGGGCTGAACTTACGAACATCTTTTAACCGCCAAGACACGCTCCGATATTTCAGGATAATAGAGCCTGTCACGTTTGTTGAAGCCCTACCTGAAGCGGACAGCGAAGATTACCTGCCAGAGGAGTTGGCAGTAGAAGATGATCTGATCACAACCGTACATACAGATGCAGGCTCGTCCCAGCAGCTTGTGCAACGAAATAGATTTAGTGTTCAACCAAGTTTCTCATACAGTATCGATCCGCGTACCAGTGTGCAATTGAACTATGGTTTCTACGATATGAGCTATAGCGATGTCCCGCCAAACTCCTACCTTCAAGACAGTCAGTCGCACATTGTAGGCTTCGGTATACAAAGGGCTACCTCACCTCGTAACCATGTTTCGCTTAAGCTATCCCGCTCACGCTTTGAACCCGAGTTTAATCTGGACTCCGACTCAACCAACGTTCAAATAAGTTGGCAACGTAGATTGAGTGAGCGAACTTCCCTGACACTCTCTGCAGGTGCCCGAAAGACTGAGACTGACATATACGATGATACCGGCGGTTTATTCAGCGGGCGTCTTAACCATCAATTACCCAGCGGTTCAATGTTTTTTCTTATGGAACGCGGCCTCACGGGGTCAGGATACGGCAGTGAGATGGAGAGTGATCGCCTGTCGATCGGATACAGCAATAAACTGAGCGATCGTGTCAGTTGGAAAATAAGTGCCCGCGCCTTTCGCGCAACAAGAATATCGGGTGTTCAGCGGGATAGTGGACGCGAGTTCGTGCAAATCTCGCCATCGATACAATGGGCGTTCAGCAAAAACTGGCAAGTGCGCGTCAGCTATAGGTATACACGGATTGACCGGGAGTGGATTCAGGGTCTCTCCTACAGTAACTCAGTGAGTTTGTCGATGGAATATGTACCGTCGAGACGGCCTTGAATAACAATTGGCGCCAATAACGAGATAGAAGAGCAAACGGAATATGCAGTCTAATAACTTTCTAATGGAACCCAGCGAATACTGGCAAATCCTGATGCGGCACAAATTTAAATTTCTTGTGCCGTTTATCTTTGTTATTGCAGCCTCTGTCACCATCGCGATGGTTTTGCCCGCCGTTTATCGTTCGGAAGCGACCATTCTCATTCAACGGCAATCGGTCCCGCAAAACTTGGTGGCAACTACGGTTACCGGATACGTCAAGGAACAGATCGAACAAATCCGCCAACGGATTACCAATCGGATAACGCTTCTGGAGATTGCCGACGAATTTGCACTTTACGTAGAAGATTTCGAGACCGACCCCACGATTGTTGCGCAGCAAATGAAAGATAACATTGAAGTAGAGATGCTTGATGTCGAAACATCCGACCCTGATCGTTCAGGTAGAAGGCTGGCAACAGTTGCCTTCACAATCGCCTATAACGCGGAGACTCCGGAAATCGCCCAGGGCGTCACAGCGGATATCGCAGAACGCTTTCTGCGTAATCACCGTGTAGTACGCAGTGAAATGGCAGAAGATGTTTCGGAATTTTTGAGTCTTGAAGCAGACAATCTTAAGGTGGAGATAGCAGACCTTGAGCGGCAATTGGCTGGCTTCAAGCAGGAAGAGATCCGTCAACTTCCTGAACTCATGAGCATGAATCTGCAGCTGTTTGAACGTACCGAGCAACAGATCCAATTTACTGAGGACCGTATTCGGGCTTTGCGGGATCGCCTTGAGTCGCTTCGAGCGGAGCTCTCGTTAACCGAACCCTATGCAGCTGTCATCAACGAGCAGGGCCAGCGGGTGTTAACCGCAAGTGAGCGACTGAGCATGTTGACCGCAAGCTATCTTCAAGGTTCCGCACGTTACTCACAGGAGCACCCAGATATTGTCAGACTGAGTCGGGAGATTCGAATTCTGGCTGAGCAAACGGGCGATTTGACTCGAGTAGACGAACTGATGGGACAACTGGTAAACCTCCAGGAACAACTACGGCAGGCTCGCCAGCGATACAGCGATGCTCACCCGGAGGTTGCAAGACTAGAAACTGCCGTCGCGGCTGTTCAGAGAGGGATGCAAACAAGCATCATTACACCGGATAAAACCAAGCAGGAGCTGGAAATCCCACCAGACAATCCTCGCTATGTGACCTTACGAACACAGCTGGATACAAACGAAACCAACATTAAAGTTGAAGAGCAAAAACTCACAGATTTAGAAGCGAAGCTAGAGGAATACGAGGAACGACTCTATCAGACTCCAATTGTAGAACGAGACTATAGGTCACTTAGCCGAGGTTACGAAGACGCGCTGCGTAAATTCTCAGAGCTCAATCAGAAGCTCTTGCAGGCAGAGATAGCTGAGACATTGGAAGCTGGCCAACGTGCAGAGCAATGGCGTCTGATTGGCGGTGCCTATCTGCCGATCATGCCGGAAAGTCCAAATCGCATCGGCATCGTTCTCTTAGGCATAATGCTATCGATTATGGCAGGGCTGGGTTCGGTCACAGTGGCCGAATATCTGGACAAAACTATTCGTAGCGCCCGGCGTATTACCGCCCTACTCGGCTCACCCCCGTTGGTGGTTATCCCGTATATACCCGCGACCAATGAATCAATCAACACTGTCTGGAATAAAACCAGTAGGAATCGGTGAAATAGATGGACCCAATCACTAAAGCGCTGGAACGCGCACGGCAAGATGGACAAAGTGTAAGACAATGGGTTCATCCCGAGTCTGGAGTGCAGACACCTGGGGCTCTAGAACCCAAAACAACCGATCACAATACAACTGATCACAAAACAACTGATTCCGAAACAACTGATCAAGAGATGCTTCAGTTGGATAGGAGCGTGCTGCATCAGAACAGATTGCTGTCAGGAACCGACCAAGAAGACCCGGTTATTACCGACCTATATCGATTATTGCGCACACGAATATTGCAGATCATGCGTGCCAATGGCTGGCACTCAATCGGTATTACGAGCCCGAGTGTTAAGGCCGGGAAAACGGTCACCTCAATCAATCTGGCATCATCAATCGCGCGAGAGGGCAACTATGAAGTCACGCTCATAGACGCCGATATTCGCAAGCCTTCTGCAGCCCAATATATGGGTATCGAACACCCGTTTGGGCTCCCGGATTTTCTTGATGATCGAGCAAGCCTCAGCGACGTCGTGATGAAAATTTCAGATCCGGTCAGCCTCTCCTTTATTTCAGGCGTAAGCCAGTCTAATGAGCGACCAGCACCTGACATACTGAAGCGCAATCGCATGAAAGAACTGGTGAATGTTTTGACGAGAGGCAGTAAGTCCCAGTTCGTCGTTGTCGATTTGCCACCAGTTTTGATAGGCGATGACGTTATTGCGGTGGCTGCGAATCTTGATTGTCTGCTCATGATTGTAGACGAAACCTCCACAAGCATTGACGACTTGAGGCACTCGGCAGAGTTGCTTTCTCAGGTTAACCTAGTTGGCACTGTCATGAACAAGTCAATCGAGAAGACTGAAAGCAAAGCAGACTATTACCATTATCACCGCTCGTCGGATGTAGATGAGCAGCCTAGTATGTCGTCAGCGGAAGATAGCTAAAGAAGTCCCACCATGTACGAAACGAAGTACGGTTTTAAAAAGCCTCCGTTTGCAAACATACCGGATCCGGACTTCCTGTATCCGAGCCCCCAGCATCAGCAGGCGATTTCCATTTTGCAGTATGCACTCATGGCTCGAGCCGGATTCTGCGTCATCACAGGGGATATCGGTGCCGGCAAAACAACGTTGGTGCGAAGTGTTTTGCAAAACCTGGATATGCCAGTACACGTTGGATTGGTTAGCAACACCCAATGCGAGTCATTTGAGGAATTACTCCGCTGGATATTGCTCTCGTTTGAACTCGATTATCAGGACAAAGATAAGGTTCAGATGTACGACGAATTCGTACAGTTTCTGATTCACCAGTTTCAAAGTGGCAGACCTGTCACTCTGATCATCGACGAAGCTCAGAATTTGAGCCTCGAACTCCTCGAACAGCTACGTATGCTATCAAACGTAAATACAGAAAAAGGCCAGATATTGCAGACAATTCTGGTAGGTCAGCCAGAGCTTTGGGAACTCTTAAAAGATCCAAAAATGGTTCAGTTCGCTCAGCGAATATCTTATGACTACTTTCTCAAACCCCTGGAAGATGCTGAGACTGTACAAAAGTACATTGAACACAGACTACATATGGCAGGTTCGGACCAAAATGTTTTTGAACCTAAGACATTTAAACTGATTTCACAAGCGACCGGCGGAGTCCCGCGGCTGATCAATCTGTTATGCGATTCCGCACTGGTCTATTCGTATGGAGAAGACTTAGACGCAGTGACATTCGATGTCATTGAACGTGTAGTTAAGGATAAGAGTGAAAGCTTTGCTCCCATCCAACAGGCGGCAAAAGTGAAGCCTGATCCTGCCGTTAATAGCCAGAATATCAGCAACACTACCACAGAAAATGCGTCGGGAAATGTACAAGAGATGTCTACCATAGAGAAAGCCGCCAAGCGTCAACGTCGTAAGAAGGCGTAGTTCGTGAATCAAAATTTCTGGCGGAACAAACGTGTGTTTCTAACGGGGCATACCGGTTTCAAAGGCAGTTGGCTTGCACTTTGGCTTTCTCAGAAAGGCGCACGTGTTACTGGGTATGCATTAGCGCCACCAACTCAGCCGAGCCTTTATGCACTTGCGGGCGTCGATCAAGATATTGAATCGATCGAAGGGGATATTCGCGACCGAGACTCTGTAGCAAACGCCGTCGCCAACACCGACCCGGACATCGTCCTGCACTTAGCCGCCCAGTCGTTAGTTCGAGACGCATATCTCCAACCACTGGAAACGTTTGACACAAACGTCCTAGGCACAGCCAATCTACTTGCCGCCCTGCAAAATTCAGATCGCACTAAGGCGATTGTCGTCGTGACATCCGACAAATGCTATGAAAATCAGGAATGGCCCTGGGGGTACCGGGAGGTCGATCCCATGGGAGGTATCGATCCGTACTCAGCAAGCAAAGGATGTGCCGAACTGGTTACGGCAAGTTTTCGACGCAGCTATTTCAACAAAGCTAACTCAGCTGGTGTAGCCAGTGCGCGCGCCGGCAACGTCATTGGTGGCGGTGATTTTGCGACCGACCGCCTTGTCACAGATATTGTTGCGTCGATCATTGCCGGCAAGCCGGCAGTGATTCGCAAGCCAGATGCCGTGCGGCCGTGGCAACATGTGCTTGAACCTCTGCATGGTTATTTGCTGCTCGCAGAGGCACTCTGCGAGCACGGCCACGAATTTGCTGAAGGTTGGAATTTCGGGCCGCTGGACGAAGATGTGCGGCCAGTGAGCTGGATATGCGATGAGCTCACCCAACGCTGGGGCGATGGTGCGAATTGGATCGTCGACGACCAACAGCATCCTCATGAAGCGACCTATCTGAAGCTTGATTCCAGTAAGGCTCGCCAGCGGCTAAAGTGGAACTCCAAGCTGAGGCTTGCGACGGCATTAGATCGCATTGTCGAATGGCATCGCACCGCCCTCAGCGATGGTGATATTCGCACACACACGCTCAACGAGATTCAATCTTACGAAGCACTGTAAAACGAACCTCCCGGTTAACAATTAAGTTCGGAGAATAAAGAACGTGATTTTTACAGAAAGTGCACTGAGCGGCGCGTATGTCATAGAGCCTGAGCCGCTCAAGGATGATAGAGGATTTTTTGCACGCAGCTTTTGTGTTCACCAATACACGAAACAAGGGCTGAATCCCAATATAGCGCAGTGCAACGTTTCGTATAATCACATCAAGGGTACCGTGCGTGGCATGCACTATCAGTTGGCGCCACACCGTGAAGTCAAGGTCGTTCGCTGCACACGCGGTGCAATTTATGATGTCATTATCGACCTTCGGTCGGACTCATCCACGTATAAGCAATGGATCGGCGTCGAATTGACTGCTGACAATGGCAAGCAACTTTATGTACCAACGGGTTTCGCGCATGGATATCAAACGCTGGAGGATTGCAGCGAAGTTACCTATCAAGTATCCGAATTCTACTCACCACACAGTGAGCGTGGTGTTCGCTGGAACGATCCCGCATTCGCTATCACCTGGCCCCTGAAAGTGCATTCGATATCCGATAAAGACATGAACCACCCGGAGTTTTTGGATTGAAACGCGTGTTGATAACCGGTGCTACCGGGTTCATTGGCCGGCATACACTTCGAGAATTGATCGACAGTGGTTATGAAGTCCACGCAATCCATAATAAAAACACACCACAAACAGGCGTCTCGGAAAAGCTTAATTGGCACCAAAGCGACCTTCTTAGCCCGAATGTAATCCCAACTTTAGTCGCCAGCATTCGACCCACTCACCTCCTGCATTTCGGATGGTACACAGAACCTGGCAACTATTTAGAATCGCAACGTAACTCTGATTGGGTACGCGCCAGCATTCAACTGATGTCAGAATTCGCATCAAACGGGGGGGAAAGATTTGTTGCAGCGGGGACCTGCTTTGAGTACGACGACCGGTTCGGGTATTGCAGAGAAGACATGACGCCACTCGCGCCCACCTCCCTATACGGACACTGTAAGAATTCTCTCAGATCAATCCTCCAGGCTCAGGCCAAAAACTATAAGCTGCCGTTCGCCTGGGGGCGGATATTCTTCCTCTACGGACCGCACGAACATCCTTCCCGGCTGGTCAGTTCTGTTATCAAGTCTCTTCTACAAGGCGAACAGGCAAAATGTTCTGCCGGTACTCAGGTTCGCGATTTCATGCATGTGGCCGATGTTGCAGCGGGATTTACTGCCTTGCTCGACGGTGAAGTGGAAGGTTCTGTAAACATCTGTTCCGGTCAAGCTGTCACAATCAGAGACGTCGTTTCGACCATGGCTGAGTATCTTAACTCGACCGAGCTTCTTAGAATGGGGGCATTGCCCATGCGGCCAAATGAGCCACCTTTGCTGGTCGGCAAGACAGATAGATTGCGTAATGAAGTGGGCTTTACACCGAAATTCGATCTTTCAACGGGTTTAGCCAACACCATTGAATGGTGGCGGAGCGAACTTCAAGCTCAAGCAAATGGACTGTATTGATACATGACTGACCTACTTATTCTCGGTGCCGGATTGACAGGAATCAGTACTTCTTTTCACCTTGGGCATGACCGTTGCAGGATTATTGAAAAAAACAGCTACCCAGGGGGGCATATATTCACCGAAGTAGTCAATGGCGTGACTTGGGATGAAGGGCCACATATCTCATTCACAAAGCATGAATACGTCAAGAAATTGTTCGAAGATAACGTCAGTGGCAAATTTCTAGAATACCCAGTCACAACGACTAATTATTACCAGGGCCACTGGATTCCACACCCGGCGCAATCCAATCTATTTGCTGTCCCGGAGCCTTTACGTGGCCAGTGTCTGGATTCATTTCTAAATAGTAGAAAAACGACCGAGAACGTCACGGTCGATAATTACAAAGAGTGGTTGTATCTCGCATTTGGTCGTCGGTTCGCTGAGACATTCCCCAGCGCTTACACACGCAAGTACTGGACAGCCGAGCCAGAGGCATTGGATACAGATTGGGTGGGCGAACGGGTCTATTTCCCCTCCACAGACGATGTTGTGAACGGCTCAAAAGGCCCTCTGCCCAAAGAAACACATTACATCCAAAGTATCCGCTATCCGGCAATTGGGGGTTACTACGCCTATGCGCAAAAGATGGCAGAAGAGGCAAACATTGAGTTCAATCAGGAAGTGGCAGAGGTCTCCTTCAGCGACCGAAAACTATACTTGGTGGGCGGTGAGAGCCTCTCTTTTGAAAAACTCATCGTCACATCCCCATTACCGCAACTGATTAAGCGCAGCGATGCACCAAAGGATGTAAAAGAAGCCGCAGACCAGCTTTGTTGCACCTCACTCCTAATTGTGAACGTTGTAGCCGATCACACCACGCAAAGACCGGAAAATTGGATATATGTATATGATGAATCCAAGTGGGCGACGCGAATCAACTGTACAGAGAAGCTGTCTCCAAACAATGCCCCGCCAGGAAAATCGGGTATTCAGGTAGAGGTATACTTCTCTAAATACCGCCCCTTGGAGGAATCAACGGATAAAATTGCGGCTGACGTTATCGAAGAGCTGGTCGAAATGGGACTCGTAAAATCGAAAGACTCGGTTGATTCCTATCATCACCGCTGGGTGGAATGGGCAAATGTTGTTTTTGACAAGCCCCGCAAAGAAGCACAGGAGGTTGTACTCACCTGGCTTGAAAAACAGGGTCTCATGCGAGAGGAAGACGACCTTGATCCAATGACGGATTGGGAAACAAGACTCGAGGCGACCGTGCCGTCACCTGATCAGACAATATTTCTTGCAGGACGTTTCGCGCAATGGAAATATTTCTGGACAGACGATTGTGTACTTCGAGGTCTGCAGGTTGCGAAAATGCTGGCTATGTAATTCGATCCTGTTGAATTACGAAATTTGGATCTATCCATGAAAGCAATGATATTGGCAGGTGGCTTTGGATCGCGCATCAGCGAGGAAAGCGTTGTGCGTCCAAAACCTATGGTCGAGATCGGAGGGATGCCCATTCTATGGCATATCATGAAGATCTATTCCCACTTCGGAGTGAACGATTTCGTTGTCTGTTGTGGATACAAGGGGCACATAATCAAAGAGTGGTTTTCCAATTATCTGCTCAGACGTGCCGACGTTACGTTTGATCTGAAACAAAACGAAACCATGATTCACGCAACGGACGCTGAACCCTGGCGGGTTACGCTTGCCGATACAGGCGAGAACACAATGACGGGCGGACGCATAAAACGCGCTGCAAAGTACATTGAAGACGACGTATTTTGTCTCACATACGGGGATGGTGTTAGCGATATAGACATCGGTGCATCGTTGGCACTGCACCAATCACACGACAAAAAGGTCACCATGACAGCCGTACAGCCTGATCAGCGCTTTGGCGTTTTTCCTCTGGCTCCGGATGAAGAGCAGGTGACCCATTTCCGAGAGAAACCAAAAGGAGACAGTGTCTGGACTAATGCTGGTTTCTTCGTACTGGATCGAAGTGTGGTGGATTACATTGACGGCGACCAAACAGTTTGGGAGGTGGGCCCAATGCAGCGCCTGGCGTCAGAAGGAGAAGTGGTCGCGAATCGACACACCGGATTCTGGCAGCCGATGGACAACCTGCACGACAAAAACACCTTAGAAGAGTTTTGGGCCAGCGAAAAACCACCGTGGAAACACTGGTAATACTGGCCGCCCAGCAAGCCTATATCGAGTGTGATGCTTAAAGCACACAAGACCCTCCGCGGAGACCATCCTCCTGCCATCATTATTCACGGCGTATTGTCTCGTTCCGGAACTGTATATGTTGGCGAACTTCTCAGGGCCCATCCCCATCTTCATCCTTACCTAATCAGACCTGGGAAATGCCGCTGTTGAATGCCACTACCGAGATTTAAAATCTGCAACAGAGTTTTTATTAACGGTTACAAAAAAAGATGATTTCAGACCGGTTGGCAGGTTGGTCAAAGCGTGAGAAACGCACGTTCAAGCGGATTGCGGGCGACGTACTCATTCAAGCAGGATATGTATCTGACCATAATGGGTAGTACCCATGCTCGTGATGCAATTGTCCCCACATGTGGTATGCAGTTAAAGACGAACCCACTTTTCTCATCCGAGAGATCAGCAGGAATTCTTTTAATAGCCAATTTGATGCCGAAAATCACGATTAGAACCCCATTTAAAGTACCTAAATGAACGGCATTAAAGGACTCGATCAAGTCAGGGTAAATTCACCCTCGATCAGACTAAGCCCCATACCATCCTATTGTCGGACGAATGCGGGTAGGTGTTAATCTATTTTCGTTTAAGCACCAGCAATGCGATTCCATGCAGTGCTGTCTCTGGAAGAAGAAGCGCGTATTTTTGACAAACGCCCTACTCCCACCGCTGGCGATTCTTGCGCTTGTACCGGCGGTGTACGCAGAATTTTCAGGTCACTGCCCGTGCGTTTCCAGGGTGCCTCGCCGGTGGCCCAGATATCTTCCAGGGTATTTTTATCGTGCAGATTGTCCATGGGTTGCCAAAAGCCCTGATGGCGGTTTGCAACCAGTTGCCCATCTTCAACCAGACGTTGCATGGGTTCTACTTCCCACACACTGTCATCCCCATCTACGTAGTCAATGACGCTTCGATCCAACACAAAAAAGCCTGCATTTGTCCAGACAGCATCACCTTTCGGTTTTTCACGGAATTGGGAAACCATTTTTTCACCAGATGCCAGTGTAAAAACACCAAAGCGTTGGTCTGGCTGCACCGCTGTCATCGTTGCTTTCTTGCCATGAGTCTGATGAAAACGTAATGAAGCGCCAATATCCACATCGCTGACACCGTCTCCGTAGGTCAGGAAAAATGTATCATCCGTTAGATATTGAGCAGCCTGTTTAATTCGCCCACCGGTCATCGTATTTTCACCGGTATCGGCCAATGTTACGCGCCATGGCTCGATTTGAACGGAATGGACTTCGGTCTCATTGGTTCTAAAGTCAAAGGTCACGTCCGCACTTTTATGCAGATAGTTGGCAAACCATTCTTTTATGATATGGCCCTTATAACCACAGCAGATAATGAAATCGTTAACCCCGTAATAGGAGTAGATTTTCATAATGTGCCACAGGATCGGCATACCCCCGATCTCAACCATCGGTTTTGGCCTTACAACACTTTCTTCACTGATTCGTGTACCGAATCCCCCAGCCAGAATCATTGCCTGCATGAAAGCTCCTTCGCAATACGAAAGGCCTCATTATAAAGAGACGCAGCCCCTGGCTTCGTTGTCGTAGTTAGCATTATGTAAGTGAAATGTGGCACTCGAACTGAGACAAGGTCATACAACTTAAGGGGCCTGATGTGATAATTTAAGCCCGGACTTTCCTTCTGGATCCAGCAGAGCATGGCTGAATCACAACCTTTGGTAAGCATAGTTACACCGGTATACAACGGGGAAGCTTTTATACGTAAAAGTATTGAAAGTGTCCTTAATCAGACCTACCAGAATTGGGACTATCTAATTCAAGACAACTGCTGTACCGATGGCACCCCTGAAATACTAGATGAATTTCGAAATTTCGACCCGAGAATTCGGATTGAACGAAATCCGGAACTTCTTCCGGCAAATGCAAATTGGAATCTTGCATTCAGCAAAATATCAGAAAAAAGTGAATTCGCTCAGATGCTGCATGCAGATGATTCGCTGCACCCAGACTGCTTATCTCTTAAAGTCGATTTGGCTTTACAGCACCCCAGCATTGGCATGGTGGGTTCTCTCACAGAGGGTGACGGGAAGGTCTGGGGTGAAGGTCTTGATACCAATCTCCAGCTATTTAAGGGTCACGAGGTCGCACGGGATACTCTATTGCGCAAAGTCTATCCGTTTCTTACTCCCTCGGTCCTGCTGTTGCGCAGCGACATTGTTCGTAGCAGGAAGCCTTTCTATGGAGATCTAATTCATTCAGATGTATCTGCTTGCTACGACATTTTGCGAGAGTATGACTTTGGCATGGCACACGAAGTGCTCAGTTATGTCAGCTTTCCTGAGGACAACATCACTGCCCGCGTGGCAAAACCATTAAACCAGTTAATCATCGTAAATCTGGAGTTGCTGCTAACCTATGGACCAGAATTTCTTAACCAGCAAGAACTGGATGGTGCGGTCGAAGGACGCTTACGTCACTACTACCGATTCTTAGCGAAAAGTATCCTGGAAGGCCGGAATAACGAATTCTGGGACTTCCACCGAAAATCTATGCAGGAGATGAACCATCCAATCAAACGGATACGTCTATATCGGAATTTAATCAGCGAGTGTATATCCCACCCCAGGGGCAGTTTATGGAGACTTAAGCAACGTCTCCGCAATTGAACCATCTGGCAAATCTCTCCCCTGGCCTAGGCCTATTGCCTTTTTTATTCAGACATACCGTGCGTTTTTTTCGACCTCTGTTGTCCACCTTAATGCAGGGCGAATGAGACCTGGAAGATCCCCTTGAAATTCTCCCCGCGCTGAATCTCCTTCGAGACTATCTGTCACCTGAAAAGTGGCCACCTCTTCAAGCTTGAACTCCATTTTCCTCACCGGATCCATGGTCCACAGAATCACGTTCAGACTGAAAACTCCTTCAGCCAACAAATTCCCCGGAATCCAACCAGTGCTCCGATAGACACCAACCTCTCGCGGCTTAGCACGCCATGCCAGATCCTGGTCAATGGCGACTCCAATATTGGTGCCTTCATCGTTCCAAATTGAGAAGGATGGCATGATTGAAAAGCCGGGCTTGAGAATTTCATACTCCAGTTCGACACCAAGTTCCTTACGGATGTCGAAGTTGGGTCCTCCGTGCCCGCTTTCGTCGCGGACACGGACACAACGCATGCGAATGACGTCACCTGCCGGAGCAGTTGCAGGATCTTCCCATTGAGTCTGTGTCCTCACCGACCGTTCATGAGCAAGGTAGGCGCTCAGCACACTACTGGTCGGGCCATCCATGACAAGTTGACCATCCCGCAACAGGATGACTCGATCGCACAATCGGGAAATCGCCGGCATGTTGTGAGAGACAAACAAGATTGTCTGCCCCATCTCTCCGCTATTTTCCATTTTTTTCAGACATTTGCGTTGAAATTCAGCATCGCCCACAGCCAGTACCTCGTCGACGATGAGAATTTCAGGTTCCAGATGCGCTGCGACCGCAAAGGCAAGACGAACACGCATACCGCTGGAGTATCGCTTGACCGGTGTATCGAGAAAATTTTCAACACCGGAAAAGTCCACAATTTCGTCAAACTTTGCCTCGATTTCCTTGCGGCGCATACCCAAGACACTGCCGTTTAAAAATACGTTCTCTCTTCCCGTCAGTTCAGGGTGAAAGCCTGTTCCCACCTCGAGCAGACTGTTCAATCGTCCACGAAGTACCGCTTTGCCAGTGGTCGGTGGTGTGATCCTGGATAAAATCTTTAACAACGTCGATTTTCCGGCACCGTTGCTGCCCACGATTCCAAGCGCCTCACCCGGCTTCACGTCAAAAGAAACATCATGTATTGCCCAAAATACGTCTTGAACTGTGCGCTCAAAGGACTCGTGATCACTTATTTCGGCGTCGCTGAAGTCATACAGAGCACGATATTTTTTGAGGTTGGTGATAGGGTTTTTTAGCATGCCATAGATCATGCTGGAAACGTTGTCTGCTTTTTCCTCGTCCACACCAATCCGATAAACTTTGCTCAGTCCTTGTACTTGAACGGCAAGATTTTTATTGCTCATGAATCAGCGTACCTCTCAATTAATTGAAAAGATTTTTTCGGCGAGTGACAGAGAGTTTTCATGTTAGATCACGTCAACGATGACCCGCTCCATGCGACGGAAATACAGGACACCCCCTAAGAGCAAAAAGGCCGTGGTGATCATGCCGGGTACGATATATTGCCAGGGAACCTCTGTACCAAGCAGGCTTGCCCGATAGCCCTCAATCACGCCAACGATCGGATTGAACGAATATATCAATCGATATTCTTCCGGGATTGCCGCCGCCGAGTAAACGATAGGGGCTGAGTACATCAACATACTAATGAAAAAAGACATTGCGAACCTGACATCCCGAAATCTGATAGCAAGAGAAGAAAGCCATAGCCCTACAGACAAGGGAACAACCATCATCATAACGATGAATATTGGTACATAGAGTAGTTGGAAGGTTGGAGAGATGCCGTAGTAACCAAGTATCGCGATCAGGAGTAGGAGTGAGATGGCAAAGTCAACCAACTTTGACAATATGGGTGTGATCGGAATAATAATTCTCGGAATATAGACTTTGCCGAGCATTCCTTGCGAAGCAACAAGACTTTGCGAAGATGCCCCCATCGCACCAGACATGTAAGTCCATGGTATCACTGCGACCGAGCTGAACAGCGCATAAGGGACACCGCCGGTATCAATTTTTGCGACCTGACCGAAGATGATTGTAAAAATAACGAGTTGAATCAACGGGTTCAATACGGCCCATGTAAAGCCGAGGATTGTCTGCGCATATAGAACCTTGATATCTCGCCATACGAGAAATAAAAAAAGGTCGCTATAGTGTTTGAGTTCTTGCCAATCGATACCCTGCCACTTACGAGGTGGTTCAATGTGAGTGACAGGTAATTTGATAGATTTTTCTACCACTGGTAGTCCTTTTCCTTTGGCGAACCTATGCAATGATACTATTTGGCAGGCCTGCTAGTTATTCGCATTGTGTAAATTATGAACAGGATCAGGCCAAGAATGTGAACCAGGTGCGGCGGGGAGAACTTCGTGTACGTCAAGCCTGCGCATACAATTATAATATAAACCTTAGCAGGGAGAGCGGTTAAACTCAGCGACCTGGATGATAATGGGACCGTTAGCAGACATGGACGACGAATATTCGGGCGAAAATCTAATATTCATCATATCCCAACCCCGATCAGGGTCGACGCTTATTCAGCGTGTTCTGAGTGGACACCCTGAAATATTCAGCTCTGCAGAAACCTGGCTGATGCTGCATCAGGTCTATGGACTGAAACGGGATGGTATTCATACTGAGTACGAGGCCGAATGGGCTCTGACCGCGGTTGAAGAATTTATCGAACACTACACGGACGGGCCCGCTGTCTACGACCAGGGTATCCGTGCTTTTGCCCAAGTTCTTTACGGAAATGCCTTAAAACGCGGCGGCAAACGCTATTTTCTTGACAAGACGCCTCGGTACTATTACATCGCAAAAGATTTACAGAGGATATTTCCGAAAGCACATTTTGTTTTTCTCCTACGTAATCCAATGGCTGTACTTGCATCGGAACTTGACACATACGTCAAACACAATCTGCGATTTTTGAGCAGTTTTCACGATGACCTTCTGCTCGCACCCGGTCTGATTATGGATGCGGTAGATCAATTCGGATCCAAAGCCATCACCCTGTGCTACGAATCATTCGTGAAAAACCCTCAAGAAGAATTAGAACGCCTGTGTGCGCAAATAGGACTGCCTTTTCGATCTGAAATGCTAAATTATTCAAATACGCCAGCAGCCAAAGGCGTCATGAGTGACCCCGTAGGTATCCATCGACACACTCGCCCATCCACGCAAAGTATTGATCGCTGGAAAGAGATGGCTTACAACCCCCAACAACGACACTTTGCCCAGTCTTATTTACATGCACTTGGACCTACCACGATAGCCAGAATGGGATACTCATACGATCAAATCGAGGAAGTATTAGCCGTCTCTGTGCCAGGATTCAGTGATACAGGCCTGTTTCCATGGAGTATTGCGATTAAACCTTCGAGCCAATGGAGCATGAAAGAAAGGATGCAGGTTCGACATCAAGCAGCCATCAAAAAAAGAGGGCCTGTGCTTGGTACGATAGCGAGCTTTGGGGTCAATGCCAGTTGGATTGGCAGACAAATCATAGGGGCATTTGGTTCTAAACCAGACAAGAAATGATGGTATTTAGCGAACTCTGAACGATCGCGGCAGACAGGGTATGACAGGAACAGCCCCTAAAATAGACTACTAAATTGACTATTCGCGCACGAATTAAGCATGCCGCAATGTGACTTCTAAGACAGTCGAAACGACCAATACATGGCACAATCTAAAATTGGTAAATGTCGGTCCATGGCATCTGGGCAGCGTTAGGGACAATCGAGACGAGTATCAGGAAGAACTCTCCATGCAACTTATTAAGCATTACAGGAAATTATGCATGCGACTGGCTCATTTGCCTGTTATGGGCAAATTGACCGTTCGATTGGCTGCCATTGGTGTTCAGCCTCATTACGGTTTGTGGCCTTTGGCCGCTCTGGCACCCAGGGGATACAAAGCCCCCTCGGCACGCGTATCACACAAAACACTAACGCTTGGTCTGCACTGCTTTCTTGGTGAGCAGGTTTTAATTTACGGTGAACCTGCCGGTGGTGGTATTGTATTGGGTGATGCCGTGCATCTACATCTGCGTACGACGTTACAAACGGGTCAAGGCGGCTCGATCTTGATAGGAGACGGCACCCACATTCAGGCGGATTGCCTACTTTCCGGTTTTAAGGGCGACATCAGGCTCGGTAAAAACGTTGAGATTGGAGCACGTTGTTCTTTTTATTCTTATAACCACCAAATCCTAGCCAATCAATCCATTCGGCTGCAACCCATCACCTCGGCAGGCGGTATTGATATAGGTGATGAGTCCTGGTTGGGTGCAGGCGTCATGGTGCTTGATGGCGCCCGTATTGGAACCGGCGCCGTAATCGCCGCTGGGTCGGTCGTGAACTCAAGCATACCGGCAAATTGTATCGCGGCTGGCAATCCTGCAAGAGTCATTGGCGAGCGTACGTGATATGCAGATTTCAGAGCAAGCACCCGATAAGCACCACAAGCTGAATAATCGTCCTGTGAGTGTTAAACGAGAGAACTTAAGAAAGAAAATTGTGCGGCGCCTTGACCGTCACTTTGGTGGTACCCGACTGGGTTGTCTGACACGTATAGAAACTGAACAACGTGCCGCCGCGCTCACTTTCGATGATGGACCGCATCCTGAGAATACGCCCAAAATTCTAGAGATCCTTGCTGCGTATAATGCCAAAGCGACCTTCTTTATGCTTGGCGTGCAAGCCGCAAAGTACCCCAAGCTGGTTGAACAAGTAAGCCAAGCCGGCCACGTTATCGGTAATCACTCCTGGGATCATCAATCATTCCCTCATCAGTCAGGCCGACAACGCAGGACGAGTATTCGTGCATGTCGCAGGGCACTGGGCAGATACGCATCAAACCTCGTTAGACCACCATTTGGCGATCAGGATCTCTTCTGCCGATTAGATACGCTGCTCTTCGGACTGGAGATGGTGTTATGGGATATCCCTGCTGACGACTGGCTTGACCACAGTGGCGAAGAGATATTTGAAATTGTTCAGAACAAACTTCGCCCAGGCAGTATTGTTTTAATGCACGACCGGCTCGAGGTCGCTGAAAAAGCATCCTATGCGGGACGCAACGCAACGCTTATTGCACTCGAACGACTGATGGCTGCTAATCCCAACTATAATTTCCTGACGATCCCACAACTTCTGCAAATGGGCACGCCTGTACGCCGATTTCAACCACAGGCCGGGAATCTTGCCAATCTGATGAATTTGGTACGTCTCGATGACTGACAACACACAAAAGAGTCAGATCTCGATCAGCGTCGTCGTACCCTGCCTCAACGCTGGACAATTTATCGGCCAGGCCTTGGGTGCTTTGCTGGCACAGGAATTTACAGGTTCCTACGAAATCGTCGTCGCTGACAACGGTTCTTCGGACAACACCCGCAGTATTGTGAAGGAGATGCAGCAAACCCATGCCAACATTCGCCTAGTCGATGCAGCCGATCACCGCGGTGCCGCACACGCTCGCAACTCAGGGGCTTCAGCAGCCCAAGGCCGAGCTATACTGTTCACGGATGCGGATGATGAAGTTTCTCCGGGCTGGCTGCAGGCCATGGGTGATGCGCTGAACGAGCACGATCTGGTCGGTTGTGGTTTTGACACGCAAAGCTTGAATGAGCCATGGCAAAGCGAAAGTTGGGCTAATGGCCAGAACGGTGAGCTTAATAACTTTCACCCACCTTTCCTTCCCTGGTCTGGTGCCGGGGCATTGGGTGTCTTGCGCGCCAAACATTTAGAAGTGGGTGGCTTCGATGAAACCTTGCTGGTTTTGGAAGATGCTGACTACTGCTGGCGTATACAGTTGACCGGCATAGCCATGCACTTCGTAAAAGCGACGAATATCCGTTACCGTTTTCCCAAAAAATACTCACACATGTATAAGCAAATGCGCCGGCTCGGGCAGTATCACGCCCTCCTCTATCGTCGCTACGTTGATCGAGGCATGCCTCGGTTACACCAACCTCGTCCTGTTGCAAGCATATATCGGACATGGAAAGGGTGGTTACAAAGAGCCTACCGTGCGAAAACACGCGTCGAAAAGGCCAGGTTAGTAAGGGATCTGGGTTGGAATGTCGGCAGGTTATACGGAAGCATCCGTTATAGAGTCATGGATCTTTAGAATGGCTACAAAGAAAGACATGCAATCCGTCTCACCATCAACGCTAGATTTCTACCGAGACATTGCGCGTTGCGCGGACAACACCTCCTTCCTGGCTGAAAATCGAGCCTCAGTTGAACAAGCAATGCTGATTCGAGAAGTCGAAGTTGCTTTCCTCGATCTTTTTTCACAAGGGTTGATGAACGGTACTGTGCATACATGTATTGGACAGGAATTTTCAGCAGTAGCGGTTGCTGGCGGTTTAGAAACGGGAGACTGGGTGACCTCTAATCATCGGTGTCATGGCCATTTCATCGCAAAGACCGGCGAATGGAAGGCTTTAGTCGACGAATTAATGGGGCTCAAATCAGGCGTTTGTAAGGGTGTCGGCAGTAGTCAGCATCTTTACGCAGAAGGTTTTCTTTCGAACGGACCCCAGGGTGCACTACTCCCTGTAGGTTCCGGCATCGCTATGCATTTCAAACAGTCGGACCAAACCAATATCGTCACCTCTTTCATTGGCGAGGGAACACTGGGTGAAGGGGTTGTCTACGAATCGTTCAATCTCGCCTCGTTGTGGTCACTGCCGCAATTGTTTGTTTGTGAAAATAATTTCTATTCACAAAGTACACCACAATCCAATGGGATCGCAGGCGACATCATCGGGCGCGCGGAAGCATTTGGCCTGAAGGTATTTCAAGCAAATACCTGGCAGCTGCAGGAACTGTTCGATACCGCAGAAGCCGCAATGCGCTATGTTCGCGAAGAATGCAGGCCCGCTTTTTTACTGCTTGGAACCTATCGTTTAAAAGCCCATTCCAAAGGTGACGATGACAGGGATGCAGACGAGATTGCTTATTTTGAGCAGTGGGACACACTCAACAGATTGAGCAAAGGCTGTCCCGAACTGCAAACGACCCAAACGCAACTCATCGCGACGATAGCCGGCCATATTAATGACGTAGACAGATCCGTGCTATCTGCCGACGAATATGGGACCGACCAGTTGCCCAGGCACGGTGGCGCCCGATCTGCAGAGGTGCGAAACGAGCGTTTGCGAATGGTTCAAGCGATCAATCGAGGACTTGAAGGCACACTACAGAATGGCGGGATCCTGGTCGGTGAAGATATTGCCGACCCATATGGCGGTGCGTTCAAAGCCTCTAAAGGGCTTTCCGATAAGTTTCCCACGCAGGTTTTGAGCTCGCCTATCAGCGAAGCCGGTATAGCCGGTTTGGGTACAGGCTTGGCATTGATGGGCAAAGAAACCTACGTTGAAATTATGTTTGGCGATTTCATGACAAATATCGTCGATCAGTTAATCAACAACATGGCAAAATTCCACCATATGTATGCTTTCCAGGCGACTGTACCGGTTCGTGTGCGCACGCCCATGGGCGGGAAACGCGGTTATGGCCCAACACACTCGCAATCACTCGAAAAACACCTCCTGGGAATCGACAACGTACTGGTTCTGGCACCCACTTCACTAGAAGACCCGCGCGCTATATATCAGGATTTACAGGCCTATCCTGCACCGGCAGTGCTGATTGAAAGCAAAACCGATTACGGACAATTGCTATGGCAAGACAACCCGAATTTCAGGTTGAGAAAGTTGAGTGGGGACTACGGCACGCTCGTTTTAACACCTGCCAGAAGAAAACCGACATTGACATTGGTTGCTTATGGCGGAACGGCGCGCGAACTGGCAAATAACCTCGAACAACTGTTTATCGACACAGATTACGTCGCTGAGTTGATTGTACCCATCCGGTTACATCCTCTGGATATGTCACCCATACTTCGTGCAGCATCTAAAACCAGTGAATTGGTGGTTGTCGAAGATGGTTCGTGTCCTTTCGGGTTCGGATCCGAGGTCCTCGCACAGGTTGCCCAATCCGATTTAATCGTCAAAGCCAGTCGAATCGGTGCTGAGCCTGTTCCTATACCTTCACCGCTCGCCCTCGAACACGAAATCCTTCCGAGCTACGAAACGATTGTTCGCGAGCTAACGCGCATTCGCTGTGCACGAAACGGACCCTATATCCAAAAAGGCGGGACGGAACAGTGAGTGCGGAGAATCCCATTCTTGTCAGCGTAGAACGCCAAAATGTAAACGATGATTCTGTCATCATATTGGCCATTTTTATGTCGCAAGGCGACACTGTTTCCTGCGATGACATTGTCATGGAAATCGAAACATCGAAAACCAATTTTGAAGTAACAAGCCCTGCCGATGGGTATTTGCAATTGCATGTTAAGGTCGATGATGAGGTGGAGATCGGTGCCCCTTTGTTTAGTATTCAAGCGCAAGGCGCATCGATAGACGGCGCGACTAACGCACCCTCTTCTCCTGGTGAACAAACAAAGGATGAGGCCATCGCAGATGAAGGAGCACCTGCCCAGGGCGATATCCTATTATCAAAAGCAGCAGAACAGCGCCGGCAGGAACTAGGTGTTCCCATCGCTTCACTGAAGGGTCACGGATGGGTCACGGTGGGCGATGTGGAACAGGCAGCCGGGCTTCGCACGAAAACCAACCCGACAAGCTCAGATACAACGGCCGCAACGCCCGAAAAACGCCAGACGATGCTTTCTGAGATAACAACCGAATACGATGTAAAACGTAAAACCAAGCGCAAACAAGCGGAATCCAACAACCTCACCTTCTACGGTGATGCATTACCCCAATCAACTATCTGGATTGATATAGAGGTGTCAGGTACCCGCGTAGTAAGCCCGCCCTATTTATTTGAGGAGACCATTGCGGATATTGTGGTTTATGAATCCAGTAAGTTGTTGAAGAACTATCCAAACCTCAATGCTTTCCACATTAACGCGCGTCAGTACGGCGAATACGATGAGGTGAATTTCGGTATTAGCTTCGATAATGGGGAAAACCTGAAGGTGCTTGCCATTGAAAAATCGGATCGATTGTCTTTGGCTGAAATCCAAAACAGGATCGAAACATTACTCCACTTGTACGAATCGGGAGATTCGATATCGCAGGATTTGCTGACCGCAGCAACAGTCACTTTATCAGACCTCAGTCAATCAGCTGCTTCAAGCCTTCTACCTTTATTAAACGGCGCTCAGAGCCTCATCCTTGGCATTGCTCGAAGGGGGCCGCTCACCTATTCAGTTGCTGCTTCCTTTGACCACAGGGTAGCCGATGGATTAATGGTCTCGGAGTTTCTGGGCGAACTGAACGAGCGGGTATGCAGCTATTTTCGGTCATCTACTGAGAGTCCTGAACCGAGCTGCTTCTTGTGTGCAAAAACGATGAGTGAAGAGCTTAAGTTTGGGAACAGGGCCATGCTTACGGTCAAACGAGCAGACGGAACGGACGCGGTCATGTGTCGCAACTGTTTTGAAGGTTGGTAAGCAGATGGCGCAGAATATAGAAGAATATCTCAGTGATCTCGTGGGCGAAGTTGTGACTACGAACAGTCGTGTCAGGCTGACATCCGGCCAGCGAGCACGCCTTGCGTCATGGTGCGAATCCAATGGGATCGGTTTAAATCGAGCCACAATCCGAAAGGCAGAATTCATCGTAGGCCAGGCCCTAAGCCAGGCCGATTCACCTGAAAAAGCACCGCAAGCTCTGCAAACGCCGACCACCAAGCAACCAACCGGCATCAACCACCCCCAACAAGCTATCCAGGCAATTGGAATTGACATTCAACACGTGGACGCGATCATCCCTGCTACTGACGATTTCAAAACCAACGACGAGATCAGACATATTTTCTCATTGAAAGAAATTTCATACGCTGAGACGCGTCCAGATCCAAGAGAGACCCTTGCCGGCATCTTTGCGGCTAAGGAATCAATCCGTAAAACCGGCGTTGATCATTTGTCTACACCTTTGGTCGATATAGAAATTCTCCCAGACGAAAACGGTGCCCCCCATATCAATGGTTTTTCTCTTAGCATTTCACACAGCGAAGGTTTGGCTGTCGCCTGTGCTGTCAAGTCGCCACTGGCGGCCGAGCCGCTGCAAACCGAAGAAGATCAAATGTCCGGCCCGAGTGAGTCCGATTCATCCCTATCGAATACCAACCCAAGCAACATTAAGAAGCCTCGTCTGAGCAAACGTCGACTTGCCCAGCTAAGCGTAATCATCTTACTTGCTGGCCTTACGCTTATTTATCTTGCGACATCCGAGCTGCATCTAAATATTTTCGGACTTATCCCGTGAAACACGGTCATAAGAATGCATCGGCTCCATCCGGCACCGAGACTGCACATGAACAGGTTCATATTGAGGAATCCAGCAGCACCACAAAAGCCGACCTGTATTTTCAGTGTGTGGCAGTAGACAAAGTCGACAGCATCGAGTGGGAGACACTCGCCAACGACAGCAACTCGCCGAGTAATTTTTATCATCGACAGTTTGTGCTTAGCGCGATCAAAACGTGGCGAGAGCTAGAGCGGTTAGAGTTAATCGTTGCTTATGAAGGATCACGTTTAGTTTTTCTACAACCGGTCCATCTAATTAATAGTGTTTTGGGTCTTACCCTTGAGTTTCTGGAGATTCCAACAGCCGACAGAATCGAACCATTAGTCGCATCCTCTGACAAGGCCAAGATACTCGCAGCCTATCGAACGTTTCTAACAGATTCACTGGCACCTGATTTTATATCTGGCCGATCTCTGACAATGGAGTTTGCTGATCTCTTAGCTCACTGGTTTCAAGACGCCTCGCTAAAAAGCCAGGCCGTCGGTACAGGCTGGATACTCTCCTTACCTCAGTCGATGGAGAATTTTTTCGACAACTACTCATCAAACTTTCGTTATCAGATGAGGCATCGACTGCGAAAGGCTGAAGCTGCTGGCATCGAGTTCCGCATAACCCGTGCATCAGAATCAGAACAAGGTGAGTTGCTGGATGCCGCCCTGAACAAATTGCGCGATCTGCATGGACTTCGGTTCGCATCCCTTGGTAGATCTTCCTTCTTTTTACAACCTGATTACCGTGCTTTTCATGATGACCTGGTGCGCAACTCTCGAAAGGCAGGACTCAGGATTAGTTTTACCGAAGCCCTTCACCATGGTCGGGTTGTAGGATCACTTTACGGTACACGCTTTAACGACTCATTTACCTTTCTGATGATCGGCTTTGACCCCGATTTTTCTAACTTCAGCCCGGGACACCTACTGATTTACCATACAATAGTCGATCTCGTTAGTCGCAGTGTTGATACGTTCGATTTTAAATGCGGCGAGGAATCCTATAAACAACGCTGGTCCGACCAGCAATACGATAAAGTAAATCTGACCATAGCGCTAAGCTGGTCTGGTCGCATGTTGAGATGGTTAAGAAAATCCCCGTACTCGCGCATCGACCTGAACAAGAGCAAATTTGTCGGGTGAGCAGCTTCTAGCTACCCACTCGAATGTCGAGTCATTCCAGCATGATGACAACAAATCATATTCATCAGAGCCGACACCGTCTTAGCCCGGAGACTGAAATTGTCATCTAAAGAGGATTTGTCCCGAAAGGGAGAAATCATAATCGAGCACGCAGACAAATGGCCGGCTCTGAGATCAGACTGGCAAAGGCTGTATAGTGCCTCAGAGGTAGAAACCTTCTTTTTATCACCCATCTGGGTAGATGCCTGGCTCGCCACCTATGGAGATGATCACGGTCTAAATTTTGTGTGTTTTCGGCTAGGTGGCGTTTTGCAGGGGATTGTACTGATCTCCGGGCGACGAGCGAAAGGTGGCCTGCTTTCGCTCGAGCAACTACACCTTAACACTGCCGGCGAGGGATCAGGTTCGCCGATGGTGGAGCATAATGCGTTCGTTTGCATGCCGGAACATCAGGATACTTTCGCGGCCTTGCTCTGGCATTGGCTCGAGGAGCAAATCTGGGACGAATTTTTGTTCGATGGCATAACGCGCAATAGTTTCACTGCCATCGCCACAATACCTGGCGCGCCTAATGAAGAGATATGGCGTAATGCGCCCTATGTCGATCTCCATCACTTGCGGTGCAATGGCAATTCATTCCTTGATTCGTTGTCAAAAAACTCCCGCCAGAAGATTCGGCGAAGCATCAGGTTGTACGAAGAGAAGGCCCCTATCAAGCTTGAGTACGCGCCTACCAAGGGGGTTGCTATCACCTACTTTAACGAACTCATACAGCTGCATCAGCCCGTTTGGAATTCGCGGGGTAAACTCGGCGCATTTGCGTCCGACAGGATGCGAACCTTCCACACAAAGATCATTGAAGCCGGCCAACCTCGCAAGGATTATGATTTGATACGCATCAGCCACGGTACCGAGACCCTGGGTGTGATCTACAACCTTATTCATGCAAATCACATCAGCCATTATCAGTCTGGTTTCTCCTACCAGTCTGATAACCGCTTAAAGCCGGGCCTTATAGGTCACTCTCTCGTTATCCAGGACGCCTTGGAAGCAGGATTTGATGAATATGATTTTCTTGCCACAGCAGACGAAGGCGCACAATATAAATCTTCACTTTCAAACGCTAATCGGCAACTTGGATGGATCACTTACAGGCGCCATAGTATGAGGGCCAGTCTGATACGGGCAGCAAAATCCATACGGTGCAGGCTAAATCGATCATGAGTATCGCCAAGCAACAAATACCCCCAACAAATAGCCACTCCCAAGAACTTCGTGTTGGGATCGCCTGTAGCGCCAGAACAGATTACACCTTGTACCGGCCAGTTCTCGATGCAGCCATAGCAAGTGGATATGTATCCTTTGTCGGGCAGATCAATTTGCAAAAACACGCAGAAAGATCCATGAGAACAGGTATTGTCAGGGAGTTACTTGATCGAGTAGAGCAACATAAGCAATCTGCAAAAATCGACGCTCAGCGCCTTGCAGTCGAACGCTTACTCACGCCCTTATCAACGATAATATATGACGAGACCGCTGAGATATCTGCGCTGACACGTAAACAATTCTCAGACCTTGATCTCGATATTATCCTTCAGTGTGGGCAACCTCTTTGCAATGAACTGGCCCAGTTTGCCAAATACGGCATCTGGTCCTTCGATTTCTTGCCGAAAGATGGCCCGGAGCCTCCAAATGTCGATGCTGAATCCCCCCCAAAAAAGGAATTGGTCGCCCGTATTGGTCTCCTGTGTCATGTAGCACACAAAGATGAGTTACTTCTTCTGGGTCGAACGGTGGTAAAAAAACATCAAGGGATATCAAGTTTAGCCGATGCAGAAACAAATGGTCAGGCTGCAGCTGAGCTTCTCAGATGGAAATTATGGCAACTATCAAACGCACGCCAAGACGGGCGCGGAATAGACGTATTAGCTTCTAAAACGTTTGTCACCCAGCCTTCAATTGATGCCATAGAATCATCATTCAAGCTTACCATTGAGGTCCTTCGCAAACTGGGCGGGGTTTTTTCGTCTAAAGAGGCAGGTTCTGCCCGTGAATGGCAGATTGGCCTGCGTAGTTCACGTGAAAATGAACCATGGAACAGCGACTGGAAAGACTTCCAGTGGATCGAAGCCCCCTCAGGTCACTACTTCGCCGACCCTTTTTTATTACGCCACGGTGACGATTATTGGTTATTCGCTGAAGATTACGTTTCAGCGAGCGAAAAAGGTGTTCTCAGTTGTGCCCCGATTCGTTCTGATGGCGGTATCGGTCAATGGAATGTTGTGCTGGATCTCCCTTACCATTTGTCCTTCCCTTTGATATTCGATCACGAGGGTGAGGTCTACATGATTCCGGAGTCCCAGGCTGATGGTTGCGTAGAGCTTTATCGTGCCAGCGCATTCCCATACGCGTGGACAAAGGTCCGGACCCTCTGGCACGGAGCGGGCGCCGATACTGTTCCATACCAGGGCGATGACGGCATATGGTATTTCTTCACCACAGTTCAACATCACCTATTGACGCCACCGCAATTACTTCTGTTTACCGCGCCAAGCCTGCAGTCCGACTGGCAATTGCACCCAGCTAATCCATTGTCTTTGGATGTTCGCTACGCGAGAAACGGTGGCCGTATACTGAAGATGCCGGAGGAAGGCCGAGGATCCAGATTGATCCGAGTCAGCCAGGATGGTTCTGGCAACTATGGCAGCAAGTTACACTTTCACCAAATTGAAAATATAAACCCACTTCAATACAAAGAGCGTCTGATTGGCTCGCGGCTACCGCCCAAGGGGCGAGATGGCAACCATCACTATGAACGTTGCGGTGAGTGGGAAGTAACTGACATCAGCTGATTTGTAGACGGACGTTCCCTCAGAAATTCACAAACGCCTAAATTCACGTAATCAAAGCCAGGCAGTTTAGTGCGGGCTTGATTTTACTCTTCTCATGCTCCCTACGGGCATGGCGAAAATCCACTTCGACGTATCGATTTTTGGTCCCGATCGAAAGCAGGGATAATTACAAAAGCACCAACCATTGGACCGTCGCGCGCAAAGAGTCTTAAGGTGGCAGGATTGACAGAGAAATGCTGGTAATCTGCATGACGGAATCTTCATTAAAAAACTCCAGCTGAAACTGTTTCTGGACGCGCTCATTCCAGTTCAGAGATTCCATTACATTCACCTCAACAATAGATTCAGAGACTGCAGTACAAGCCATTATTTCGTGCTCAACATCTGCATATCGTTCCACCAGATACCCTGGATAACTGGGATTCTCTGATAAAAGACGATGTTGTTCATCCAGTTTTCCAGCCGTTAAGTCAAGCAGACTTGGTACGTCACCGGCGCCCATCGCCTCAAAATAGTTGTCGATTATGACGCCAACTTGACCACACGAAGCAATTTCAGCGCCTGCATTCGCCGTGCCAAGGCATAGGATGAGGCCAGCAACAGGCGTTAACACAAGTTGTCGAAAAGACATCGGTTTAGTCCTCCACAACGATGGTTGCGTAATTAACGGCCCCATTTGCGCCATTGCGACCATTGCCACCAAGAATGATTGTTTGTGGTGTATTGGTCACGCTCTGAGAGTAGAGTTTTAATGTTGGCGCCGCTGGATTGTTTGTGGTGATGACTTCTTCGGGTACCACGGGCTCAAAATTATCCATCCAGTTTGGCAGGACGGTCGCCGCCGCATCGTAGCCGATATAGATTGTGGCGTTTCGGTCGATGTCGAATTGTACGTAGTCAGAGACCGTTATATTGGCGTCATCATCGTAAGTAACGACCCAGCGTCCATCATCCAGAATTTCGGGTATAGCGGTCATCATATATGGCTCATCCGGATGTAACGCATCACCCACTTCTAATAGATTCTGTTTGACCAGATTCATAGAGGAAACCTGCAGACCTTCCAGGTAGAACGGCAACGGGCTTGCAACATCCGGGTATATAGCGTTTTGCCACAATACACCCATCATGTGGTATCCCAGCGAATTTGGGTGCACAACGTTAAATTCATCTAAATACATAGATACAAGGCTACCCTGTGCACTGGGCAGGAAGAAATCAAAAAAGTCTGGCCCGATTTCAATGCCTTGTAATTCCGTCTCGATCACGGTGTTGAACTCTCTGATTTCATTATTCACGACGCTATCGATAGGATCAGGGCCCAAGTTATCGCCAAACAGAGGAGGAATCATCGAAACCAGAATGCGTTTTTCCGAAGGAATCGAATTTGTCGGATAGTCGAGCCAGCGAATTTTATCTACCAGCGTTTGCATGTTGCCCTTAAAGGTTCCTATGCAGGACGGGCCTGTGCATCCTAGGCCTGATGGGAAACTAGAAAATGTGTCATTCGTACCCAAACCGATGGTATAGGTCGTCGCTAAGGGATGTCGCTTAAGAATCGAGTCAATTCGATAGTTGGATGTCTCAAAGGCGTCATCACCACTGATGCCCTCGTTTACCATGAGATTGTTAGGATTTGCTCTGGTGGAATTCAATTTATCTGTCGTCACGGCATGAAATCCCCGAGACGAAATGATCCTTTCAAGTTTTGAGATATTATCGCCCGAATAACTGTCTCCGTAGCCCTGAACGATGCTGTCGCCTATGGCAACGATATAATCGCCGTCAATACCAACAAGGGAGTTAGTATCCCTGCTTAGTTCCGTCCCTTCTGCGTCACGTAAGATCGCCTCAATTTCCCAGTTACCTGAATCCAACGACAGGAATGACGCGGTATAGGGCTCTGTCCCGTCGATCTGAGACGAACCGTTATCCAGAATGAATTCTACATGCCCCCCGGAAGGCATATTGACGACTATGGCTGAACTATGAATGTCGTCGGGTGATTGGGTGCTGGCAGCTATTGGCGATTCCAGTATGACTATGGGCGTCGAGCCCAGAGGTTCGATTGAGAGGTTATCGAACCTCGCAGCTTCCTGAGAATAAAGCGCGACAGAGCCAAATGACAAGTCGCTATCCGTCGTGGCGAATAAGGGATCACCGTTGATCCACACAAGTATCTTATCGCCGTTCGCTTCTACAACAATATTTAACAATTGTTGGTTGGTGTATCCTCTTGAATTAGTCGCGAGGGGGAAGAATTCGCCACCCACTTTTTTCTCGAGCCGAGTGAATCCGAATTTTGAATTCAGTGCCAGCCGATAATAGTTGTCGGGATCCTGGTAGCGAAACATCACCCCAATGTCGTCATTAGAAATGACGGTTCTTTCAGCTGTAATACATTCACAAGTGGATCCTATAAATTGAGCCTCCACAGAAAATTTATAATCATTATGCACGAGGGCACCCGGCAGATAGGCGTACGAGCCAAGATGGTAACTCTCATCATATTCCACCCCTGTGATCACTCGGTTTTTCTGCCAGAGTTGGCCATCTATTACCTGCCAATCTGAAGTGTTGGTGGTTTCGTCAACAATCGACCACCCCTGGATTATTTCAGAAAAATTATCTGAAAAAGGCAGTTCAGCCCCCATCGAGGTTTTCCCCCATATTTCAACCCCATGGACCCTGAGCCAGCCGCGACCAATCACCTGCAGGGTGACGTAGCGACCAATGGCCTCAGGAATTGGACAGGACTTAAGATACGTGGGGTTCGATACACTCTCCTGCTCTGGCGTACAGGTAGCAACTGCAGCATCCGTGACTTTACCCGAGGACAATGTATCGCCAATATGAATACTGAAGGTATGGGTCCTGTCTGCCCGTGGGGCAATGAATACTTCGCTGACACTGTAAGTTGCCCCCAGGTCCAGGGTGAACCAGGCGTCGGCATTTCTGCCATTATTGTTCCAGTTTGTTCCCAGGTTCTGACTGCCATTCGCCAGCTTGTCGATCAGCAGACCTTCCCGGTGTGAATTTGCACCCACAGACTCAACCACAACCGGCAGTTTATAAGGATTTTGCTCAAGTGCATCGGTGAACACGTCGACTGCCGGGCTGGATGGACTTGATTCGTTTTGAGGGTCTGCATTGTCATAGGCAGACACCGTATAGGCATAACTGGTGGCCGATGTGAGACCTGTATCGGTATAACTGGTGGTCGTGCTCGTGCCAACCTCAACCCCGTCTCTATAGACTTTGTAACCCGCAACCTCTCCACCGCCTATATCGGTCGATGCATCCCAGCTCAACGCAATTGCGCTTGAACTGCTGGCACTGCCTGCGACGTTACCAGGCACCGTAGGCGCATCATTATCGGCCTGTGTGGTCACGCTCACTGCCGGACTGGATTGGTTTGATTCGTTGGCAGTTGGTGCATCGTCATAGGCAGATACCGTATAGGCATAAACCGTTGATGGTGTGAGACCCGTATCGGTATAACTGGTGGTCGTGCTCGTACCGACCTCAGCCCCGTCTCTGTAGACTTTGTAACCGGCAACCACGCCACCGCCTACGTCGGCCGATGTATCCCAGGTCAGTTCAATCTCCGATGCGCTGATGGCCGTGCCTGCGACATTGCCCGGAACCGTGGGTGGGGTTAGATCCATATCAGCACCCGGTTTTCCCCATACTTCGACCCCATGGACCCTGAGCCAGCCGCGACCAATCACCTGTAGGGTGACGTAGCGACCTGTGGTCGCCGGGATTGGACAGGACTTAAGGGTCGTAGGATTCGATAAACCCTCCTGCTGTGGCGTACAGGTATCAACTGCAGCAGCCGTCACTTTACCCGAGGACAACGTATCGCCAACGTGGATATTGAAGGTATGGACCCTGTCTGCCCGTGGGGCGATGAATACTTCACTGACATCGTAAGATGCCCCCAGGTCCAGAGTGAACCAGGCCGTGGCATTTCTGCCATCATTGTTCCAGTTTGTTCCCAGGTTCTGATTGCCATCTGCCAGCTCATCGATCAGCAGGCCTTCCCGGTTTGAGTTTGCACCCGCAGACTCGACCACAACCGACAGTTTAGTCGGGGTCCCGGATACCACTGATACAGTGATGGTCTGCTCATCGGACTGACCTGCACCATCGTCTTCAGTGGCTGCAAAAGTCACCGAATAATTGCCGACATCGCCTTCGCTTGTTGACCAGGTAAAGGTTCCCGTTCCTGACCCGTCATCAGTAAAATTCGCATCTTCAGGTAACGACGGTGTTGCGCCACTGATGGTTAAGACGAGTGGCGCCGGTCCATCTGTATCGGTCGCAGTGACCTCAAAGGTGAGTGTCCTGCCTGCAATGACCGATTGATCATCGATCAGGTCAAGAACCGGTGCGGCTTCTAACGGAAATTCATCAGATTCATCCGGTATACCGTCCCCATCATCGTCGCTGTCTTCGTTGTTGCCGACCCCATCGCCATCCGTGTCCAGCGTTTCATCAGGATCATTAGGGAAAGCATCAGCACCATCGAGTGCGCCATCCCCATCGCTGTCCTCATTTAAGGGATCAGTACCCTGGGTGATCTCATCTGCATCTGAGATGCCATCGCCGTCATCGTCGGTGTCTGCATTGTTGCCGGTGCCATCCCCGTCCGTGTCGAGGGATTCTGTCGGGTCCAGCGGAAATGCATCAGAAGCATCCGCGACACCATCACCATCGTCGTCCGTATCGGCGTTGTTGCCCGTGCCATCCCCGTCCGTGTCGATGGACTCTGTCGGGTCCAGCGGAAACGCATCAGAAGTATCCGGCACACCATCGCCGTCATCATCGGTATCTGCATTGTTGCCAATCCCATCGTTATCTGTATCGACAGATTCTGTTGGGTCCAGCGGAAATGCATCAGAACTATCCGC
>JAYZCO010000093.1:0-8509 GCA_036338285.1 Pseudomonadota bacterium | reverse complement strand
CTCGCCAGAGTGGCTGGACGAACGGTGGGTATACTTGCTAATGACAGGCAAATTCAGGCGGGCGCGATCAGCGAGTCTGGCGCAGTCAAGATTCATCGATTTGTCGAACTCTGTAACGCTTATGGTTATCCGATTATTTCTCTGGTTGATAGCGATCAATGTTTGATCGAAAATCCAGAAAAAGATGAAAAAGGTCACGTGCCTGGACTCAGCCGTTGGCATACAAGGGCCATCCGGGCACATCAGCAGCGTACGGTGCCTCTCATTGCGATCCAGATTGGTCGTGGTGCCGGGCTGGTACTGCCCTTGATGGTGGGCGTTTCGACGTCGCGGGGTATTCCTCTGGCAAAGCTTGCCTGGCCTGAAGTGACGATCGGTGCGCGCGATGGCTTTTCCGCTATGGTCGACCACAACGCCTTTGATGATGTGATCGAGCCTGGGGAAACTCGAGAGCGTATCGTTCGGCTGCTTCGATTGCTACCCGCCTCGCTTAAGCCTCAAGATAAGCAGCATTGGTTGGACACTTGGTAGGGATGGAGCACGCTATTGGGGGTGGGAAGGGTGCGCGTAGCAGATTGTGCCTTGCCTGGAAAAGCCCTAAATCTGGGGCCGATCGAGGGCCATCCCGGGTAAAATACAAAAAAATTGGGTTTCCTTGGTTGGGTCGGCTTTGCATTCTAGGTATTTCCCGCTAGAGAAAATATTCTAAATCGGCTATATAACGGGGTGAAATTGAAATTTCGGCAGATATACCTTGGAGGGTAGGTTTGGAACGTTCATTGGATATGCAGCTAGATTGGATGGATCAACAGGGCGAATGGGGTATGGAAGCAAATCCCGGGAAGCAGGGCCTGACGTTGGCGGATGTACAAATAGGCGCCTACGGCGATATACCTGACGAAAGTGACAACATGACCGGTCGACCGCGTGGTGCTGGTGCGAGAAAAGATTCGTATCGCATCGGGGGCTATGCAATTCGTTCTAAGCATGAGATTTGGCTGGAGAATGCTTCATTTCTCTATGAAGAGGCTTTGCAGCGTCAATGGAGTTCGGCGACCGATGTGCCTTGGGAGACGATTGAGCCACTGCCTGACGATATAGAACAGGCAGAATGCCAGTTAGCGACCTTTCTGACGGAAGTTGAATTTGTCGCAGGAGATGTTCCGGCGCGATGGATCTCGCAAACAACGCCCGACTATTTCGAACCCCGCAACGTACTTCTTGCTCAGGTGATGGATGAAGCTCGTCACATGGATGTTTTCCGCAAGCGTGCGCTGGCTAATGGCGGTGGCTTAATGGGTGCAACCGGTGGAACGGCTGGTGTCGTGGGGAGTATCGACCTTGCACGTGACTTTACGGAGATGTCATCTCGTCTGCACATATCGGGTGAAGGAGCGGTGTTAACTATCTTTCGTATGGGCGAATTGATGGCATATAACGAAGCTGAAAAAGCGATGTACCGTCTTTGTGCACAGGATGAAGCGCGACACGTTGCCTTTGGAGTCATGCACATGCGATATATGTCAGAAACGGCCCCGGAACGTCGCGAAGAAATCGAGTGTTATCTAGACGAAGCCGAGCGCCAGATTCTAGCGGGAACTCAGAACCCGGCAGGTGCACAGGCAGAGAGTTCTGAGTCATTGGCGCTTTTATTGGGCGGTGGCAAGGACAAATACGACGAAGGCGTGAACAAGCTTATTGCCATCCGTCGTCGTCAGATGCAGGAATATCAGAAGCGAGTTCGATCGGCTGGTTTTGGTGAGCGTTTTGACAATGGACGCTCGCCCATTAAAGAAATGATGGCCGCATCTGCGGCCTAATCAGCCGAAACTGAAGTACATAGTAGGAGAAGAGGCATGGCGAAAGCCAAGGCTAAAACTGCGCGCGGCTCGGATACGCAGAATGTATTGCAAGTTCCACCACCGGGCTATCGCTGGATGAATCGTACCAACCAGTGGGATACCAGGGTTAAGCCTGGCAAACACGGTCTGCGGTTGGGTGATTTAAATGTTGGGATATACGGAGAAATACCTGAACAATGGCAGGACCAAACCCGTAATCCTCGGGGTGCGATAGCGCGTAAAGGGGTACCCCCGCTTGGATATTCCATACGCGACAAGGCGGATATGTGGGCGGATTGCGCTGCTGATCTCTACGAGGAAGCCATACAACGTAAATGGGCACCGGCGACGGATGTACCTTGGAATTCGATTAAACCCCTAAAGGAACCGTTAGAACGTGCGATCTGCCAGGTGCTCACCGAGCTCTGCCAGTATGCCAACTGTGATATTGAGACGATTTCCCAGTGGCAGCATCAAATGGCATACGGTTACCATGAAGTTAAACAGTATTTAGCAACCGCCAGTTTTGATGCGGCACGTATGCACGAAGCTTTTCGAAAACGGGCGTTGTGCAATGGTGGTGGCTTAGGGCTTGAAGGCCCGGGCGAAATCAATCGCATGATTCTTGAAAGCAGAGGTGGCTGGAGTGAAGCAGTAACCTATCTGTTGCTGATGCGCGGCACCTTCATGCTGACGATGCTGCGTTACTTAGAAAAGCATGCATACAATGATGCGGAACGCGCGATCTATGCCCATGCGATGCAGGCCAAAGCGCGGCAAATGACGTACGGGCTTGAGCACCTGCAATATTCCGTTGCACATGATGAAGAACGCAAAGCCATTATGCAGACTCTGTTCTTTATCGGCGATCGCGTATGGGCGCGTGAGCTGCGTGACCACGTGCTGAAAGAGGCGCTTTGTATCGTTTTTGCCGGGGGCCTGGAAAAAGCTGGAGACGAGGGCTTTGCTGAATATCAGAGGATGCAACGCGATTTCATGCGTGACTACCTCGGAACTTGTGAGTGGCTGGGGGTCAAGCGCGATCCGGCGATGCTGCCCGACTCCATGGCAGAATTTGTAGAGGCCTCTTAATGGCGAAATTTCCTTCTGTTGCCTGGTTTGACGCGGTGCGTAGGGTATTCAATGGAGATGAGGCCTACCAGGGTGCGGGCGGCGGACACTGTAACTGTGTGGCTGGCATTAAAGTGGGCAATAAGCTGTTCGTTCTGACATTCGAAGCGTTGGAATGTAGTGAGGTGGTCAGTGCCAAAGACAGTGACCTTGAACGTGCAGATTTTTGTCTTGAGATGCCGCTGGATGATTGGCGCGCGATGGTGAGAAACATTGCGAAAAATGGTAATGCGACCCTCGAATACACGCTGAACACGCTGGATCTCGAGCGGGAAGAGGGACTGTGTACCTCCCGGCACGGAGATCAGTATCGAGAGGATTTGTTCTTTCGCTACAACCAGACTTTTCAGTTTTTCTTTGACGCCTCGGCGCGCGTCAACACAACGTTTTAGGGGAGCCAATGGCAAAGGCGAAGGCAAATCTTGATTGGTTGAGCAAGGCTCAACGTCAGCTGAACAAAGACAGTGCATTTAGAAAGCTTGGTTCTACCGACCTCAAGCTCGGACTCCTGATCGGAGATGATGCACGTCTGGTCACGTTTGAGGCGTTTGAGATTTCCAATATTGAGGTGCTTGATTCTAATGATCTGCGCGATGCGGATCTGGTCATCAACATGTTACCCAAAGAATGGAATTCGTATCTTAGGAAGCGAAAAACTGGCAAGGCACCTACGCTGCTCAGCATCGATCTGAATTCTCCCGTCGTCTATGCGCAAACTCCGCTGAAGCGGCTCATGCTTGAGCGTTACAACCTGTCTATCCAGATGTTTATCGACCGAGGAGCCAAGCTCGCGGCGTAAAGATTGTGCCGATATATGAGTACAGATGCAGCACATGTGGCCAGACCAGTTCAGCGCTTCGTAAAGTCTTTGAATCCAAAGCACCGACCGCGTGTGAAGCCTGCGGAGAAATCGCCGAGCGAATTGTCTCACGTCCTTCTGTCCATCTTTCAAAGATGAGCAAGGTAGAGAAGCTCGATCCCAAGTACGACAAGATGGTTGATCGCGCCATGAAAAACACCGCCTCAGCAGATCCCGACCGCATACTCAAAAAGATGAAACCTCTGAGTGATAAGCGATAGGTTGAGGTCAGATCTTGGTCTGATCGCTCCAGGCTGCGAGACTAGGTGCTCAAACGACCCAGCTTGAAATTATCCCAGGAGACTGTCTTATCCGGGGTGAATACGATCCAGCGTCGATTCTTACCCTTGGCTGTTGCACTCATGGGGGGTGGATCTTCAACGGGCGCCTGGCCATGACCGCCATTGTACTTCCGACCCATCTGCACGCGAACCTGCGCTAACCCCGGCTCCGCTGCTTCTTCGTCAGCGGACTCAAGTATGCGTGCGGTGCCTTGCATCATGATGGCTTGCAGCTCCGGGAATTTTTCATTGTGATCAAGGAGCACGGTGCAATTCGGATTACGTCTGAGATTAACCACCTTTTGCCCTCGAGCCGTGATAAAGACTTTGCCCTCAGCCCAACCGAACCACATGGGTGTGAGGTTGATGCGGCCTTTGGCATCGATGGTTGCAATGCGACAGTTCCAGTCGTTTGTCAGCATTGCCTCGATTTGCTCATCATCGAGGGCGATTTCTCGTGGCAGCGCCACTAGCCCGCACTCTGACTGTCAGGGCGACCGGTCACACCTGCGACCATGTCGCGGCTCTGCTTGGTGGAAGGCAGTGTCGGTTTGCGTCCGCGTTGGAAATTGAAAGGCTCGGTATCAATGTCTTTGAGAATCGTCTCGCCGGCGAGCACCGAGCGTTTCCATGCCTGGTGCTCGTCTTCCCTTGCGTGGAACTCGGGCATCACCTCGTGTGCAAACAGCGCCAATGATTCGCAAATATCCTGGTGTGTGTTTTTCCCGGCCTGATTAAGCAGAATCACCTGGTCGACATTGGCGTCTTCGAGCTCTTTTAACCGTTCACGTATGGTATCTGGTGAGCCGATGAGTTCGGAACCGCTGCGTTTTTGACCGGCAGGCGTCGCTTTCCACTCCTCGTATCTGTCCCAGAAGTTCACGCTACCAGGCTCAAAAGGCCCTTCTTGACCATAGAGTTGCAAGGCAAATTGGAAGAACGTCCAACCTTCGGCTTTGCGCCATGCTTCTTCATCGGTTTCGGCACACATGAATCCAGCGACCACCGCAATGTTGGGGTTGGTCTGATAGTCCGTGAGCACTTCCTGCTCATGCAGGAAGGTGTTGTAGTAGGCGTTGACCCAGGCCTCCGCTGCTTCGAGGTTCACAAACTTAAAGCACAACGCCCCCATGCCCCGATGCGCGGAATACTTGATGGTGTCCAACTGTGAGCAGGCCACCCACAGCGGTGGATGGGGCTTTTGCAACGGCTTTGGAATCACAGCGCGCTTAGGAAATTTGAAGAACTCGCCTTCGTATTCCCAGCCATGGTTGTAAAACATGGGCAGGGTACACCGCACAGCGTCTTCCCATACGTCTCGTTTGTCTCGATACTTTAAGTTAAACGGATGTAGCTCCGTGACCGATGCACCTTCACCCAATCCCAGCTCGACACGCCCATCGGAAACGAGATCGAGGGTGGCGACCTTTTCAGCAACCCGTGCCGGATGATTGGTTGTGAGTTGGATGATGCCGTGCCCAAGACGAATATTTTTTGTGCGCTGACTTGCTGCAGCGAGAAACACCTCAGGAGCAGATGAATGAGAGTATTCCTCCAGGAAGTGATGTTCGACCTCCCAGGCGTAGTCATAACCTAACTGGTCGGCAAGTTCGATCTGACTGAGTGAGTTTTTGATGAGCATGTGCTCACTGAACTCATCCCAGTCACGCGGCAGTTGGTGTTCATAGAAAATTCCGAATTTCATCCCATATACCTTGAATTCAACCATCTGAGTGTGCCCGCTCCGTCGAGGTGAAACAAGGGCGAACTTGACAGCTCTTAGGCGGACACGGGATAGTCAGCGGTTCTGTTCGATTAACCGGGCGGGGGAGATTTTATGACACTGACCGATTTTCCGGTGATATCTGCCGATTCGCATATCACGGAGCACCCAGATACTTATGCTGCCAATATCGATCCAAAATGGCGGGATAAAGCGCCACGGATGGTGCACTCTGAGGAGAAAGGCAGCCTGTTCGTGATCGACGGTATGTCCCGCCCAATTGCGATGGGCCTTGTTGCAGCCGCGGGAAAAGATCCTGATGAGCTGTCTATGTCCGGCGTGCATTTCGATGATATTCATCGTTCAGGCTGGGATCCTACGGCACGACTGGCGGATCAGGACAGAGACGGGGTGTCTGCAGAAATCATCTACCCGACGGTTGGCATGATACTGTGCAACCACAATGACGCTGATTACAAGAAAGCCTGTTTTGATGCATACAATCGTTGGATAGCCGAATACTGTTCACAAGACCCTGCTCGCCTGCTCGGGTGTGGACAAACGGCGCTTCGAAGCCCAGAGGAAGGCATTGAAGATTTCAAGGCTATCAAAGCACTGGGCTTACGCGGCGTCATGATGCCGGGTGATCCGGTAGAGCAGGATTACGATTCAGAAATTTATAACCCGTTATGGGAGGCGGCGATCGAGATGGATATGCCGTTGTCTTTCCACATTCTCACGATGAAGAATGGGTACACACGAGGGCCTCGGATCAACACTTTCCTCTCCATTATCCGCGGCAACCAGGACATCATGGGGACGCTGATTTTTGGCGGGGTATTTGAGCGTTATCCAGAACTGAAAATCGTTTGCGTTGAAGCAGATGCCGGTTGGGTACCGCATTATCTCTATCGCATGGACCATGCATATAAGCGGCATCGTAACTGGCTGGCCCCAGGCATTAGCCTCTCAAAAATGCCGTCAGAATATTTTTCTGAGAACATCTACACGACATTCCAGGACGACTGGGTAGCCTTTAAATCGGCTAATCTTATGAACTGGGAACGGCTTATGTGGGCGAATGACTTTCCTCATAGCGATTCGACCTGGCCGGGGTCCCAGGAAATACTCCAAGAACACACGCAACATCTCACAGATGAACAAACGCGAGCAATTTTGTGCGGAAACGTTGCGGATCTTTATCGCATAGACTTATCGGCCCTTAAGGTAGCCACATGAGCTATACAGGTGCGGATCTTATCGCTGATGCGCTGGCACAACTCGATGTCCAACACGTGTTTGGCATCGTCAGTATTCACAACATGCCGATCATGGATGCAATTAACCGGCTTGGAAAAACTCAGATTATTAACGTGCGTCACGAACAGGCTGGTACACATGCTGCCGACGGATATGCGAGGGCGAGCGGCAAGTTGGGGGTCATGATCGCATCGACCGGGCCGGGTACGTCGAACACGGTCACCGGACTATACGAAGCTCAGTATGGATCCTCGCGAGTGATGGTCATTACCGGGCAGGCGGAGACAGCATTTTACGGTAAGGGACTCGCTTATGTGCATGAAGCAGAAAACCAGGTGCCCATGCTGGCTTCGGTTTGCCGTCGAGTGGAAAGTCCACGGCACGTAGCACAACTGGGACCAGCCTTCAGTACGGTACTTAACGACATGTTCACTGGCCGTCCGGCACCTGGCGCACTGGAGATACCGATAGATCTCCAATATGCGCAAGCGCCAAAAATCTCTGTTGTCTATCCTGAAAGCGAGTACCGGCCGAGTGATGAGCAGATCAATGCCGCCGTTGAGCGGATTAAGTCCAGTGGCCGGCGTGTCATTGTTGCCGGTGGGGGAGCGATCGCCGCGGGTGCGCATGAAGAAGTATTGTTGCTGGCCCGGAAACTGGACTGCCCGGTGATTACAACGGTCGATGGACGAGGCATATTGCCTGAGGATGACGCGCTCTGTGTCGGCAACTATTACAACGATGCCGGTATCTACAATGCGATACAGAGTGCTGAGGTGACGATTGCGATTGGCACCAAGTTTGCCGTTGGCGTAGATGGGCAGTTTCAGGCACAGACCCCCCCGGGAGATATGATTCAGATCGATATCGATGGCAAGATGATTGGCCGCACTCACAACGCACGTTTCCCTGTTATGGCTGATGCAAAATCTGCTCTGACGGCGATTAATGCGCGCCTCGATGACATCCAGCCCAACGATGGGCAATTCAATCAGGTGATCTGGGAGGCACGTGTCGGTGTCCGTCAGGCGATGCGTGATCGCCTGGGCAGTGATTGGCCTTTAGTTATGGACAGCATTCGCGCCAAGCTACCCCGAGATGGAGTGTTTGTGCGCGACCAGACCATTTCAGCTTACAATTGGGGTAATCAGCAGTTTCCAATCTACCAGCCGCGTACCTCAATTAGTCCCACATCCGGTGCGATAGGGCCTGGATTTCCCATGAGTGTCGGTGCTGCCATCGCAACGGGCAAAAAAACGGTCGTTATCCACGGCGACGGAGGGTTCATGTTTCATGCGACGGAGCTTGCAACCGCAGCCCAGTACAAGGTGCCGCTCATCATTTGCATTTTCAACGACTCGGGTTATGGCGTCTTGCGGTGGCTGCAGGACAATCGCTTCGGACGCATCAACGA
>JAYZCO010000092.1:0-68862 GCA_036338285.1 Pseudomonadota bacterium | reverse complement strand
GGCTGGGCCCAGCCAACCACTGGGGAGCACAATGGCGGCGTTGAGATCGAGTCCAGGCAGGGCGTTCCCTGCCGTATCTGTGATACCCATCTGGCGCCATGCTTTGAGTGGTCGAGGGGCCTGCTGACCCGTTGTGGCGTAATCGAAGCCGTCGGGCAGCAACACTTCTCGGCCCCAGCGAAAACCTGTCTGCCAGCCCGCGTTGACAAGGTAGGTCGCGCCGGACGTGAGCGCATCGGCAATGCTGCCATAAAGATCTATACGGCCATCTGCGTCAGCATCGACGGCATGTGCGAGGAACGTGGTCGGCATGAACTGCATGTGTCCCATGGCACCTGCCCAACTGCCAACCAACTGCTCGACCTGCATGTGCCCCTGACCTACTAGGTTAACCACAGCGGAAAGTTCGTTGGTAAAAAACTGACTGCGACGGCGGTCACAGGCAAGCGTGGCCAGAGCACTGGGGATGGGGAGGTTGCCAAAGTACTGCCCGAAGTTTGTTTCAAGCCCCCACAGGGCAACGAGATACTGAGGCGGGATGCCGGTACGGTCTTTGATGTCGCTGAGCAGGTTGCGGTGCACATCTAGTAGCTCCCGACCTTTACGCACGCGTGCGGGACTAACGCGCTTGTTGTAGTAAGCCGTGAATGTTTCGATAAACTCGGCCTGTTTCCTGTCCGCAGCCACGACCCGCGGCAATTGTTCGATGTGCGCAAAAACCGCATCGAGGCTTTTTTTCTCGACATGATCGGTTGTGATGAGATGCTGTTTCAGAGTCTCCAGGCACTCAGCGAACGATTCGGCACGTACTGGCTCGCTCCATGGCAAGCCAGCAACAATAAACGCAATCCAAAGCCAAGCGTTTGGTTTGAACATAATAAGCCGCGATCTCTGTCAGGCATGGCATTATGACATGGACGAGCCTCGACATGGCCGCACGCAGAATGATGTTGTCGAGCATGCGCCGGACAATAAGGATGGCCGGGGTATGCAATGGGTTGCAAAGAAATAGTGACCGATCTGACTTAAATGAGAAAAGATTAGGTAGACTTTCCGACTTGCTTGGAGTGCAGTTTAATTGGACATCACACACATTCTGGAGGAGTTGAACGAACCACAGCGTCATGCGGTAAGTGCTCCGACGGGCAATACGTTGGTGGTTGCCGGTGCCGGGAGTGGCAAGACGCGTGTGCTCGTCCACCGCATCGCCTGGCTGATCGATGTCGAAGGCATATCTCCCCACGCTATATTGGCGGTGACATTTACCAACAAAGCGGCGGCGGAAATGCGCGCGCGCATCGAGGCGCTTTTGAATATCTCGGTGCACTCTATGTGGGTAGGTACTTTTCATGGGCTCGCGCACAGGTTATTGCGTATGCACTGGCAGGAAGCAAAGCTCCCGCAGAACTTCCAGATCATTGATGCAGATGATCAGTTACGGCTTGTCAAACGCTGCATGCGTGCGATTGATATAGATGAACAGAAGTGGCCAGCTCGCCAGGCTACGTGGTTTATCAATGGCGAGAAAGACGAGGGCCGTCGCGCACACCAGGTTCCGGATGGTGAAGATCTGTTTCAGATTACACATAAGAAAATCTACCAGGCTTATGAAGAAATCTGCGACCGGGGCGGCCTCGTTGACTTTGCGGAACTGCTGTTGCGAAGTCACGAGTTGTGGCTGAACAACCCCACAGTGTTGAGTCACTATCAGGCGCGGTTTCAAAACCTGCTGGTCGATGAGTTTCAGGACACTAATGCGATTCAATATGCGTGGCTCAGGGTGTTGAGCGGCAAGTCAGGCAAAGTCATGGCCGTCGGGGACGACGACCAGTCAATCTACGGTTGGCGAGGAGCAAAGATCGAAAACATCCACCAATATTCGGATGATTTCGCAGACGTTGAAACCATCCGCCTTGAGCAGAATTATCGCTCGACTCAAACCATTCTTGATGCAGCCAACGGGCTCATTCAGCGCAATACAGAGCGGCTGGGTAAGCAGCTGTGGAGTGATGGGCCGGTCGGTGACCCGATCAAGGTATATTCGGGCTACAACGATCTGGACGAGGCGCGTTTCATCGTTGATAGAACGCAGACGTACATCGACGAGGGCGGCAGTGCAGATGAAGTCGCTGTGTTGTACCGATCCAACGCGCAGTCGCGCGTGATAGAAGAAGCCATGTTAAGGGCGAACATCCCCTATCGAATATACGGCGGACAACGCTTCTTTGAGCGAGCAGAAATAAAAAATGCCCTCGCATATATGCGTCTCATGGAAGATCGCCATGCAGACCCTGCGTTTGAACGGGTGGTCAATACACCGCCGCGGGGTATCGGTGACAAATCGGTCGAGGCGGTCAGAGAGATTGCCCGGGTCAAGGGAACATCACTGTGGCAGGCTGCCAAAGAAGGACTCAATGAAGGCGGTTTGCCTGGTCGGGCGAAGACCACGGTGGCTGGGTTTATTGCGCTGATCGACGATATGGCTACGGCAGGTGCTGAGATGGAGCTACATGAACTGGCCGAGCATTGCATTGAGGTGAGTGGACTGATGGCCTATCACCGTCAGGAGCGGGGCGAGCGGGGACTTGCGCGACAGGAAAACCTGGAGGAACTGGTCAATGCCTGCCGACAATTCAGTGGCGAACTAGTCTTTCCCTTGGCCGACAGTGAAGGCAGTGAAGTCACGCTATTACAGGAGTTCCTAGATCAGGTATCACTTGATTCGGGTGACCGCCAGACAAATGAGGGGCCGTCAGTACAGATGATGACATTGCACTCAGCTAAGGGGCTTGAGTTTCCTCTGGTGTTTTTGGGTGGCATGGAGGAGGGGCTGTTTCCCCATAGGATGAGTGCCGAAGAACCTGGCAGGATGGAGGAAGAACGCAGACTCGCCTATGTAGGGATTACGCGCGCGATGCGCACGTTATATCTCACGTATGCCGAAACCCGCCGTCTGCACGGACAGGACAGCTACAATCGCCCCAGTCGTTTCTTGCTGGAAATCCCCCAGCACCTGGTCTCTGAAGTGCGCCTGAATGGTGCTGTGGAGAGGCCTTATGCACACGCGCCGAATTCATCTTTATTCGAAGAGAACCCTGAGCTTGGGTTTCGTATCGGCCAAGGGGTCGTGCACACTAAATATGGTGAAGGTGTCATTCTGCAAATGGAAGGCAGTGGCGATCGGGCGAAAGTCGAAGTGAATTTCCCGGGCGTGGGATCTAAGTGGCTGATGGTTGGCTATGCCAACCTCCAGGCGGTTGACTAACGATAATTTGAATAAGGATGAGCAGGTGATAGAAATGCGAATCAGGTATGCCACCGTGCTGGCAATGTGCGTTGCGGTCGTGTTGCTCGGTGGATGTGGCCCGAGTGGTGGCGCAACGCCGTCAGCCTCAACCGAGGATGTCGATCAGGTTTATCGCTGGAAACTTATCACAACCTGGCCAAAAAACCTGCCCGGCTTGGGCACGGCGCCGGAGCGCCTGGCAGAAAAGCTCAGAGTCATGAGTCGTGGACGCTTGGACATCAAGGTCTATGGCTCAGGGGAACTGGTGGGACCCTTCGAAGTATTCGATGCGGTGAGCCAGGGCACAGCTGAAATGGGTCATGGGGCGGCCTATTACTGGCGAGGTAAGCTGCCAGTGGCGGCGATGTTTGCAACGGTCCCGTTTGGTATGAATGCACAAGAAATGAATGGTTGGCTGGCCTACGGTGGCGGCATGGAACTCTGGCGTGAGTTGTATCAGCCCTTTGGACTGGTGCCGTTTGCAGCCGGAAACAGTGGGGTGCAGATGGCTGGTTGGTTTAATAAAGAGATCAATTCGCTCGCCGATCTTAAGGGCGTCAAAATGCGGATTCCCGGGTTGGGAGGCGAGGTGCTGAAACGGGCCGGAGGCGTCCCGGTCTCGTTACCGGGGAGTGAGGTCTTCACCGCTCTGCAAACGGGCGTGATTGATGCGACTGAGTGGGTGGGTCCATACAATGACCTGGCTTTCGCGTTACATACGGTCGCTAAGTACTACTACTACCCGGGTTGGCATGAACCGGGCCCGACACTGGAAGCGATCGTGAATCAGGAGGCCTGGGATAGTTTGCCAGAAGACCTCAAGGTCATGATCGAAGTTGCAACGCGTGCAATTAACGATGACATGCTCAGTGAGTTCACAGCGCGAAACAATACAGCCCTGCGTACACTACTTGATGAGCATGGTGTAGAGCTTCGCCGCCTGCCAGACGATGTAATCGATGCGCTACGTGAGGCGGCTCAGACCGTGGTGGCTGAAGTAGCAGAGACGGATGCGTTATCTCGACGCATTTATGATTCCTATATGAACTTCTTAAGCGACGTGCGTGGCTATCATGAAATCAGCGAGCAAGCGTACGTTAACGTTCGGTGATGTTGAGGGAATATCTAGGGGAGTGCTGTGGAGCTGAAGAACACGGAATATGAATTCGACGACGGCATAGCGACGATTTGGCTCAATCGCCCGCACCGAATGAACGCATGGACTGGTCGCCTGCATACGGAGTATCGCCACTTGCTTGCACAGGCAAATGCCGATGGGGCTGTGCAGGCGATTATTGTATCGGGTCGAGGCAAGGGCTTTTGTGTCGGTGGCGATTCGCAGGCGCTCGAAGGCCATTCTAAGCGCGGCAGTTATGACTCGGGAACAAAGGATGACATTGCTACGCCTGGCTACGGGGTCGCATCTGAATTTGATGCAGCCTTCGCTTATCACTTCGGGTTAGCCAAGCCGGTTATCGCAGCAATCAATGGTCCGGCGGCAGGGGTTGGGTTGGCTTTGGCTGCCTTTGCAGATATCCGCTTCGCAGTGCCTGGTGTGAAATTTACAACCGCCCACGGCAAGCTCAATCTTCCGGCCGAATACGGGCTGTCATGGATGCTGCCGCGTATCGTGGGATTGGGACGCGCGAATGACCTTCTGCTGACGAGCCGCGTGTTCAAATCGGAAGAAGCCCATCAGCTTGGATTTGTGAATGAGTTGTTTGCGCCGGAGGAGTTGATGGCGGCGACCTACGAATACGCACGCAAGCTTATAACGACGGTCTCCCCTAATTCGATACGCCAGACACGATGGCAGATATACCGTGATCTGCACCGCGATGTTGCATCGTCAGTAGAAGATTCAGAGGCGCTGCTTAACGACATGATGGGCGAGGATGACTATAAAGAGGGCGTGCGAGCCTTTGTAGAAAAGCGCACACCGAGTTGGCCGTCGATTAAATAGTTTGCGGCTTTATTAAACCCAAGCCGCTCTCATCCGGCGCGCGCCAGCCGACCTTGCGCCAACACATGTACCGGGCGCGTGATCGCAGCGAGATCATCTAACGGGTCTCCATCGACTATGAGTAAATCTGCACTCAGGCCGGCTTTAAGCCTGCCCGTGAAATCAGCGATGCCCAGGGCATTGGCTGCGCTGGATGTGGCGGACTTGAGGGCCGCCTCGTTGCTCAGTTCTGCGATGTTTGCAAACACCACCAAAGCCTGTGGCAGGTCCTCGTGATACACGCCCGGAATCCCGGCATCGGTACTTGCAAGCATCGGAATGCCGAGTTTAAGCATCGCGCGATAAGCTTCGCGCACTCTGCCGAGCACATGGCCGGTTTTAGCGTCGAGCATACGTTGCCAGCCTTTGTTAACAGTGGGTGAGACCCAGACACCATTGTCCAGGATCGCCTGCGCGACGTCGGCCTGGTAATCGGAAGCCCAGCCATCCTGACCAACCCAACTGCAATGCTCGATGGTATTGACACCTGCGAGTGCCGCCCTGTGTATCCCCTCTGTACCGTGACAATGGGCGGCAACAGGCAGATTGTGGCTGTGAGCCGTGCCAACGATGGCGGCCAGATCTGCCTGACTGAATTGGGCATCCGTCGGTTCACTGCCCGCTGTCAGGCGACCACCGGTGGCCATGACTTTGATGAGGTCTACACCATGCGCTATCTGGCGTTGAAGTACGTCCTGAGCGTCGGCCAAGCTCGCGGCCTGTCCGCCCCAGAAATGGCAATGTCCCTGAGGGCTGGTAATGGGCTGCCCGGAACAGATGAGCCTTGGCCCGGCTTGCTCGGAGGCGTTGATTGCGTCGCGAAGTGCGAGTTCGTACCATGCCCCGCCGCCAAGGTCCCTGGCTGTGGTTATTCCTGCGCGGACCATTTTTTCTGCCCGTTCCGCCATCAGCGGCACAACCTCAGGCCTGGTCCGATCCGGTGGTTTAGCGTCATCAGGGTTGAGTTCAAGGTGTACGTGCCCATCAATCAGCCCGGGCAGGAGCGTGAGGCCTGCACAAGTGATGGCGTTTGCCTGATCTGAGACCTCGGCTGAATCGCCAATCCAGTCGATCTGTCGATTTCTGACCCGAATCGCGTCGGCGTGCAATACATGCGTACCGTCCCAGATTTTTAACTGGGTGAAGGTCTTGGTGTCAGTCATAGAGTACTCCGGGGAGCCAGGTGGTAAGTGCCGGCCATGCGATGACCAGTCCAAGTAGAATCAGTTGCAGAAATATGAACGGTATAACGCCACGATACATATCGGACGTAGGAACGCTTGCAGGGGTCACGCCTCGTAAGTAGAACAGGGCAAAGCCGAAAGGTGGCGTCAGAAAAGAGGTCTGTAGATTAACGGCTATCAGCACACCCAACCAGATGGGGTCTATGCCCATGGCGAGAAGCACCGGGCCAACAATGGGTACGACGACAAATGTGATTTCAATAAAATCGAGTATAAAACCCAGCAGGAAAATAACGAGCATGACGATGCCAAGGGCACCCCACATACCACCAGGCATAGATTCAAAGAGTGTTTGCACCAGTTCATCACCGCCGTAACCACGAAAGACCAGAGAGAATACCGAGGCGCCAATCAGGATGAAAAACACCATGGAGGTCGTGCTCAGGGTGGATTCGCATGTGTCCCTGAGGACCGATACATTGACACGACGATAGAATGTGGCGAGCAACAGTGCGCCGCCTGCGCCGACACCCGCCGCTTCGGTTGGGGTTGCCCAGCCGAGGAGGATGGACCCGAGGACTGCAAATATCAGAAGAAGGGGTGGTATCAGGGTTTTGAGTGCTTCTAAGAAATTGGCCCGTTGTGCAGGCTCCTGCCGGTCGACGGGCATACTTTCAGGATCGATAACAGCGCGCAGTAGCACATAACAGAAATAGAGTCCGACGAGAATTAAACCGGGGACAATCGCACCCGCAAAAAGGTCGCCTACCGAAACAGATTTAGGCGCAAACACGCCCATGTTGAGTTGTGCTTGCTGATAGGCGTTGGAAAGTACGTCGCCAAGAAGCACGAGCGCGATGGATGGGGGGATAATCTGTCCAAGGGTGCCTGTCGCGCTGATCGTGCCCGTGGCGAGACTTGGTTTGTAGCCTTGCTTGAGCATCGTGGGCAGTGACATCAGCCCCATGGTGACAACGGTTGCGCCGACAATGCCGGTCGAGGCCGCCATTAACATACCCACGAATACAACGGTCAGGGCGAGCCCGCCGGGGACACCACGGAGCAGCCCAGAGATACTCTTTAGGAGATCTTCGGCAATGCGTGTCTTCTCAAGAACCACGCCCATAAAGACGAAAAGTGGAACGGCGATGAGTGTCTGATTGGTCACGATGCCGAAGATGCGCCCTATGGCAAATCCTAAATCGCCGGGATTAAAGGCCCCGGTCGCGATGCCGCCCAGGGCAAAAAGCAAGGCCACCCCTGCCAGGGTTGCGGCGACGGGATAACCGAACGCCAAGGCGACAAAGGTCGCCCCGAACATGATTAATGGGGTGAAATCCATCAGCGCCGGAAGCCTGCGATGGTTTTCATGATCTCAGAGATAGCTTGGAGGAGCATCAGGGCAGCGGTAATGGGCACAAGGGTCTTAAGGAGAAATATTGCCGGTATGCCACCCACCTCCGCTGAGCCTTCGAGAACTCGCCAACTGGCCAGGGTGTAGGGCCAGCTTGTGATCAGGATAAATGTAGCGACCGGTATCAGAAAGAGTACATGACCACACAGGTCGACGAGGCCTTTGCGTGTCGATTTCATTTGCGCATAGAAAATATCCACCCGAACGTGGGTGTTTTTATAAATTCCATATGGAATGCCGCATAGAAACAGGATGCCATGCAGATACATGATGGATTCCTGTAAGGGGATAGCGCCAATGCCAAAAACATAGCGCAGGACCACCACGGTGATTGTCAGCAACACCATGGCAAACGCGAGCCAGCGAACGGCTCTGCTCAATGTGTTGCTGCAGGTATCAATCGCTTGAGTAATCTGTTTCAAGTCAGGGTCCAGGACTGTATAGAAAGCTCAAAGACGGTGCCGGCAAATAGGGCAAAACCTACCCAGGTGTTGTTGCGGAAAGCCGCGAGGCACATGGCCGGTTCCCGCGTGCTGATCAACCGGTGTTGATGGATGAGAAGCCCGACCGCCGCGGCGAGCCCGACAAAGTACGCATGGTGATAAGACAGACGGTGGCCAAGCAGGATGAGGGCGATCACAACGATGATATGCAAAACCCCAATCATGAAGCGATCCATCGAGCCGAATAGAATGGCGGTGCTTTTGATGCCCACTTTGAGATCGTCCTCACGGTCGACCATCGCATACATGGTGTCGTATGCAACGATCCATACGACGCTGGCTGCAAAATAGAGCCAAGATTGGGCTGTGAGCTCATTGCCGGTAGCGGTCCAAGCCATTGGAATCCCCCAACTGAAGGCGATGCCGAGCGCGGCCTGCGGAAGATAGGTCCAACGTTTCATAAATGGATAGATGGCAGCGACACCGAGCCCCACTACGGCCAGTATCTGGGTTGTTAAATTGAGAAAAAGAAGGAGTAATCCGGAAATCGCAACGATACCGGCAAACAATATCAGCGCAGCCTTAGGACTGACTTCTCCGGTCACTAACGGTCGGTCGGCTGTACGTGAGACGGCACCGTCGACGTGGCGGTCAGCGTAGTCGTTAATCACGCATCCCGCTGAACGCATGAGAAAAGTCCCCAGACTAAAGATTGCGATTAACTTTAGCGGAGGCAGACCTTCCGCTGCCATCCACAGTGCCGCCAACGTTGGCCACAGGAGCAGTAAAGATCCTACTGGCTTATCGAGGCGCATAAGGCGCAGATAGGGAAAAATTAGATTCACGGTTTTCGACTCACCCTCAAGCGAACCAGTGTAGTCAAATGTTCCTACAGAGGCCACGTTAGCGGATTCAGGCATTGATTTTTGGAAATGACATCAGTAGTTTATCGCGGCCTGACGATCCGGTATGCGATCTGGGACCGAGCGGATCAGATGGCTTAGAGTTTTAGCACACACACGTGAGCGTGTTCAGCAATGGAGTTTTCGACTTTCCATGAAAAAGTGGCAGTGTATTGTATGTGGTTGGATATATGACGAAGCCGAAGGGTGCGAGGAAGAGGGCATTGAGCCGGGCACTGCATGGGAAGACGTCCCTGATGATTTCGTTTGTCCCGAATGCGGAGTGAGCAAAGAAGATTTCGAAATGATCGAGATCGGCTAAACGCATGACGCTAACCTACCGCATTGTCGTTGGCATGGTTGCCGGACTGGCGGTGGGTTTGTTTCTGCAGTGGTTGGCATTATCTGACGATCACCTTTTTACTGAGCTTTTCACCCAAGGATTGATCGCGGGCGGCGGGGAAATATTCATCAACCTGCTGCGTATGATGGTGGTGCCTCTCGTGCTGGTATCTCTGACTTGTGGTGCTGCGAGCCTTGGTGCAACGGGTCGGGTCGGGCGTTTAGGCGGCAAGACGATTGGCCTTTATCTCTTGACCACAGCCATCGCCGTCACCCTGGCACTGACGAGTGCGCTTATTTTTGATCCAGGATTGAATGCCGGAGAGGTTGAAACCAGTCTCTATGTGGCCAAAGAAGCGCCCAGTATCAAAGATACCCTCGTCAACATTGTGCCTAAGAATCCGGTAGCCGCTATGGCAGACGGCGCAATGCTGCAGGTTATTTTGTTTGCATTGTTATTGGGTTTTGCCCTCAGCCAGGTCGGTGAGGCTGGAAAGCGCGTGCGCAGTTTCTTTGATGACCTCAATGAAATATTTATGCGCCTGATCACGCTGGTGATCGAGCTTGCACCCTATGGGGTTTTCTGCCTCATGGTGCGGCTGGGGGTCACGGTAGGCTGGTCAGAGATTACGAAGCTGCTTGCTTACTTCATAACGGTTGCCGGCACCTTAATGGTGCACATGGTGGTGGTCTATCCGTTGTTGCTGAAGCTGTTTTCAGGGCTAAATCCACTGATCTACCTTAAGAAAATGCGCGAGCCGATGCTTGTTGCGTTTTCGACTTCTTCCTCAGGTGCGACGCTCCCAGTGACGCTGAGAACTGTTGAGAATCGTGTGGGTGTCAAAAGCAACGTCGCGTCGTTTGCGGTGCCGCTGGGCGCCACGATCAACATGGATGGCACAGCGATCATGCAGGGCGTAGCAACCGTCTTTATCGCCCAATATTACGGCATCGCGCTCGGGCCGGAGCAGCTATTGATGGTCGTGCTCACTGCCACGATGGCCAGTATTGGCACCGCCGCAGTACCTGGGGTGGGATTGATCATGTTGGCAATGGTGTTGGACCAGGTGGGGCTGCCCGTTGCAGGCATCGGACTTATCATTGGCATTGATCGCCTGCTCGATATGATGCGCACAGCGGTCAATGTGACCGGCGATGGGATGGTTGCCACGATAGTGGCGGCCAGTGAAGATGAGTTTGACCACGATATTTTTGCTGACCCAGAAGCGGGTCGTATCATTGTCGATAGCGGGATACCAAAAGCCCAGAACGATTAATGCGCATTCGGCTTACTGTGGGATAAGGGCTTATCAGCTTACCTTTTGAGCAGATCAGGATGCAGATTCTGTCACGCCATTCAATTTGATTGGATCGTTAAACTGTAAGGCTGCTTGAATCCGAAGGTGCCCAGGTCTTGAGCAGATTATTCAGGGTTGTTGCTGCATCGAGGGCATCGCGGCGCTCGAGCAGGTCTGTACCGCGCTGCATTGCCTGAGGAATAAGGTGAGCGTGCCGTGCCAGATCCGCAATATGAAAAGATTGTTCGCCAGATTGGCGCGTGCCGAGGATGTCTCCCGGCCCCCGCAGCTTCAGATCCTGCTCAGCCAGATAAAAACCGTCCTGACTGTCCCGCATAGCAGTCAGACGGGTCTTGGCTGGGGTGCTTAAACCAGAGCTAAAGAGCAGGAAACAATGGCTGGCGATGCTGCCCCGCCCCACTCTGCCACGGAGTTGGTGTAATTGTGCAAGCCCTAAACGTTCTGCATTTTCGATGACCATGTAGGTTGCGTTTGGCACATCAACGCCGACCTCGACGACGGTTGTCGCCACCAGAATATCGATTTCACCGGCTTTGAATGAGGCCATGGTGTGTATTTTTTCGTCGCTTTTCATGCGGCCATGCAACAGGCCAACGTGGTGTTGCGGTAATGCTTCTTTCAACTTTGCATGGTGGCTGGTGGCTGAGGTCGCATCAATCTCGTCTGAATCATCGATCAGAGTGCATACCCAGTAAACCTGTTGGCCCTGACCGATGGCTTTATGGATCTGCTCGACGATTTCGCTGCGTCGGCGATCTTGTACCGTATGGGTGGTAATGGGTTGGCGCCCCGGAGGCAGCTCGTCGATCACAGATACGGCCATATCTGCATAGAGCGCCATGGTAAGCGTACGAGGGATGGGTGTTGCTGTCATGACCAGTTGATGTGGCGCGCTGTCGGTTCCTTTCTGCTGGAGGGACATACGCTGATGGACACCGAAGCGGTGTTGCTCGTCAACAATGACAAGCGCAAGTTGCGGAAAGCTCACGTTGTTCTGAAAAAGTGCATGTGTGCCGATCGCCACGGACGCCTGTCCTGAAAGAATGGCGGCGTGCGCTTTTTTTTGCTCCGCGCTCGTCATCTGTCCGGTCAGGAGCGTCACGTGGATATTCAGTGGCGAAAGCCAAGCCTGAAAATTGATGTAATGCTGTTCAGCGAGAAGCTCCGTAGGGGCCATGAGGGCAGTTTGAAAACCGTTTTCAGCTGCTCGAATCGCAGCAAAAGCTGCAATAATTGTTTTGCCTGACCCCACATCTCCCTGAATCAGACGCAACATGGGTACTGTTTGCTGCAAATCATCGAGTACCTCGCTGACCACGCGGGCCTGGGCACGGGTCAGGTGAAAACCGAGACGGTCCAATAGCTCACGGCCGCGACCGGCGCCACGAGGAAGTGCCCTAGCCAGGGTGCGCTGACGTTTGAGCGCCCTCCCCTTCATGACGAGGCAGTAAGCGGAAAGTTCATCCAGAGCAACCTCGGCCTGGACCCGTTCGATTTCAGCTTGCGATGCATCCGCTGGTGGGTGGTGCAGGTATAGAAGCTTTGCATAAGGGGTGCCCGGCTCCTGGGGCCAATCGAGCTGGCAGAGCGTGTCCAACAGGCGACGTATACGCGTTTGCGCCAGCCCTTGAGTGGCTGGATAGATCGGGGTGAGACCCGGTGTGGGGGCTGCCGGTTCACCGGTGAAGGTCTCGTATTCGGGATGGGCTATGGATAACTCTTTACCGAAAAATCTGAAGTCACCATAGGCTCTGATGTAGTCGGCTTTTTCAAGTGCGGCCTTTTGGTATTTAGAAAAGTAAAAAAAACGTAGGTGGACTCGGCCGAGATCATCTTCCACGGTTACTTTAAGACTGCGTCGATTGCCGAACACAACGCGTATGTCAGCTATTCGTCCTTGGATGAAATATGCCTCACCAGCCCTGATCTGATCGAGCGGCGTTAGCTGCGATCTGTCTTGATATCGATAAGGCAGATGCAGAAGGAGGTCGATCAGACGATAAATGTTCAAACGCTGTAGGGTTTCTTCGAGCTTGGGGCCAACGCCTTTCAGCGCACTGACCGGCTGGTAGGGATCGACGGTCATGTTCCGGTTGATGAGTCAGTCAGGATTGCGTCGATTTCAAGCAATGCATTGCGCGGCAACCCGGCTACTTCTGCGACTGCCCGAGCTGGAAACGGGGATGCAAGATAATCTGCCATGACTTCGTTGAGTGCTTCGAAATTGTCCAGATCGGTGAGGTAAACCATGAGCTTTACGCAGTCATCGAAGTTTGCGCCAGCGGATTCAGCTATGGCGTGCAGGTTTCGAAAAACCTGGTGTGCTTGCGCGCGAAAGTCTGCCGAAATGAGCGCCATGCTGGTGGGCTCTAATGGAATCTGCCCGGAAACAAAAATTAGTCCGGCCGCTCTAACTGCTTGTGAATAGGGTCCTATGGCTTGTGGTGCTTTGTTAGTCGCGATGATGTCTCGAGCCATACGGACTAATTTCCTGTGCGCGCCAGATTGATCACGGCTTGGATGTTCCGTAATCGGCGCATGACACGAGCCAGGTGGGATCTATTCTTCACAGTGACGCCCAGCATCATGGTACTTGCCTCGGCATTCCGTTCTTCCACTTGGATGTGGTCAACACCTGCATCCACAGAGGTGACTGAGGATGCGACCTCCGCCAGTATGCCTTTGCGGCGACTCACGTCGATGCGTAGGGAGGTGAAGAACTCACCTTCCGTTTGATTAGTCCAGCGCGCGGGGATGATTTCTCTGGCCGCTCTGCGGCGGGTTTCGCTGATATTGGGACAAGTTTCGATATGTACAACGAAACCCTTTCCAGGGGTCATGTGCCCAACGATCTGATCACCTGGTACAGGGCCGCAACAACGTCCATAGTTGATGACCAGTCCGTCGCCGCCGCGTATCGCGATAGGCCCACCGCCTTCAACGGCGACGGATTCATAGTCCGGGTTGTCAAAAACAAGCAGTTTCTGCGCCACGGTGTAGGCCATCAGGTTGCCCCCGCCGATCGCCTCGAGGAGCTGATCTAGCCGGCGCACGCCTAAATCCTTGAATACCTGCCTGAGCCGGCGAAAGTCGAAGTCGTTGATACTTTTGTTTGCATTGCCAAGAGACTGATTAAGGAGTTTGCGCCCAAGCGCAATGGCTTCGGTGCCTTTTTGTTGTTTGAGTGCAACACGTATGGCTGAGCGTGCTCGAGAGGTCACTGCAAAGGTGAGCCAATCCGGATTTGGGCGCGCGTCCTCGGAAGTAATGATGGCCACGGTTTGACCGCTTTGTAGTTGCAGTGACAGGGGTGCAAGCGTTCGATCGACCCGACAGGCTACGCAACGATTGCCGATATCGGTGTGAACGGCGTATGCAAAATCGATCGGGCAAGCGCCTCGAGGCAGCTCCAGGATGTCTCCCTCGGGGGTAAATACATAAACCTCATCCGGGAAGAGGTCGATTTTGAGAGATTCGATGAATTCAAGGGGATTACCGGCCTGGCTTTGCAGTTCAAGGAGGTCTTGCGCCCACCGACGCGCGCGCTGCTGGTTAGGTTCGAATTCCGAATCGGTGCTTGCCTTGTACAGCCAGTGTCCGGCAATACCGTTTTCGGCAACGGCATCCATTTGTTTGGTGCGAATCTGGGCTTCGATGGGTACGCCATGCATACCGAAGAGAGAGGTGTGTAGAGATTGATAACCATTGACCTTTGGGATAGCGATGTAATCTTTAAATCTTCCGGCCACTGGTTTGTAAACATTGTGGATCACACCCAGAGATCGATAACAGTCGTCCGCACGATCAACAACAATCCGTATCCCGAACACATCCATGATTTCGGCGAATGTTTTGTGTTGCGAGCGCATCTTGCGATAGATGGAGTACGGATTTTTTTCTCGGGATACCACTGAGGCGTTGATGCTCTCCCGGTTGAGAGACGCCGTGATCGTGTGCGCGATCTCTTCCATCAGCGCTTTGCGATTGCCGCGCGCCGATTGTACTGCCCGTGAGATGCGGTCTGCCCGAAGCGGGTATAACGCTTTGAAGCCCAGCTCTTCGAGCTCGGTCTTCATGGTGTGAACGCCTAGTCGATTGGCGATTGGGGCGTAAAAATCGAGGGTCTCTCTGGCGATACGGCGTCGTTGTTGGTCGGACAGCACGCCAATGGTGCGCATGTTATGCAGGCGATCGGCCATTTTCACCATGATGACCCTAATGTCTTTTGCCATGGCAAGGGCCATTTTCTGGAAGTTTTCTGCCTGGGCTTCATCCTGGCTGTTGAATATCTTAGAGAGCTTGGAGACACCATCGACAATTTCTGCGACGGACTTGCCAAAGCGTCTGCCGAGTTCCCGCTTGCTCGTATTAGAGTCCTCGATCACATCATGCAGGAGCGCAGCCATGATGGTCTGGTGATCCATTCGCATTTCGCTCACGATTGCGGCTACTGCGGTTGGGTGTGTGATGTACGCGTGCCCCGTGCGACGTTGCTGGCCTTCATGTGCCGCTTCAGCGTATTTATGAGCGGAAACAACTTCCTGGACCTGATCTTTAGTCAGGTAGGTTAGTTTCTTGGTGAGTGAGCTGATTGTCTCGGGTGCAGCGACCGCGGGCCGCTTGGCGTATTCCTCGAGTAGCCCCACGAAATACGAAGGGCTGGCGGGTTCGAGGCGCTCATTGAGCGCGCTCGGCTTTATTTGCTTGGCTTTTGGCCTATCTCGGCTCTTCATCTCCTAACCTGTCGTCATTGAGCGCAGCCCTAAGACTGAAGCTTACTTCGACGTCTTCATCCTCGGTAGTGGCTTCATGACTGTCAAGCATTGAGTGCGAGACTAAGCCTTCCGCGATTTCCCGGAGTGCAATAACGGTGGGCTTGTCATTTTCCTCAGGCACCAGCGGGTCGTTACCGTATTGGCGCAGGCCTCGGGCGCGCCGCGTCGCAAGCATGACGAGCTCGAAGCGGTTATCGACGTTCTCGAGACAATCTTCTACGGTGATGCGGGCCATAATTCCTCCGAGAGCGATTGGGGGATTGCAAAGAGCGGCGCAGTGTACAGATCCATTAAGTGCCTGACAAGATGGCTTCGATACCAGAGCCCTGGTCTAGTTGCCGATTCGTTTTTAGACGTGTCGCGCGGATGATCGCCAGGAGGTCGTCGCACGCCGTTGTAAATTCATCGTTGACGACGATGTATTGATACTTAGGTGCCTGACTCATTTCCAGTCGGGCCTCGGAAAGACGACGCTCGATAACGGCCTGGCTGTCCTGGCCTCGACCAATCAGTCGCGCTCTAAGCGTTTGTTGGTCGGGAGGAAGGACAAATATAGAGAGTGTATCCGGGTATTGCGCCATGATCTGATCAGCGCCCTGCCAGTCTATTTCGAGCACTACATCTTTGCCTTGTTCACGCAAGCTTTGCACTTCTTTTGCGCCAGTACCGTATTGATTGTCGAAAACGCAAGCATGTTCAAGGAAAGCACCGTCAGCAATCATATCGGCAAATGTGTCTTTCGTGACGAAGTGGTAATTCACCCCGTCCTTTTCGCTCGGTCGCTGTTCTCGTGTTGTATGCGAAACACTGACGACGAGCTTGTCATCGGCCTGGAGGGCGGCGGCAACCAGAGAGGTCTTGCCTGCCCCGGAAGGTGCTGAGACGAGGATTAGGAGGCCGTTCATTCTACGTTCTGAACCTGTTCACGGATTTGTTCGATGAGCACTTTAAGGTCTACAGCCCGTTGTGAGATTTCGGACAATATGGATTTTGCACCGAGGGTGTTTGCCTCGCGATTGAGTTCTTGGGTGAGAAAATCCAGACGTCGACCGTGTGGCCCTTTGGCGTCGATGTGTTTGCGCACTTCGCCAACATGGATAGTGAGACGATCAAGTTCTTCCGCAACGTCCACGCGTTGTGCCAGAAGCGCCACTTCCTGCTCTAAACGTCCTGAATCAAGCTCGACATCAAGGTCGGCGAGACGACTTTTAAGCCGTTCCCTCTGGAGGCTGGCGAGGCCTTCACACATGGGCTTCAGTTCCTCTACCAGGATGCCGATCTCGTCAAGGCGCTCAACAATCGCACCTTTAAGGCGTGTGCCTTCGCTGGCACGCACATCGACCAGTTCAATAAGGGTTTGCTCGAAAAGGGACAGGACTGCTTCGTGCAACGCTTCCTCGTCGAGTCCCTGTTCCTCCATGACCCCAGGCCAGCGTAGAAACTCCATGGGTGTGACACCACCTGATTCCGGTGCCTGTTGTTGAATCTGCTCGATGGCAGCCATGAGTTCAGCCAACGTTTTGTGGTTGATGGAGATGGCCTGTTCTCCGTCGTTGTGTTGCATGCGCAAGGTACAGTCGAGTTTGCCTCGTTTGAGGTGCTTACGGACGCGCGCTCGCAACAGGTGTTCTACAGCGCGGACTGAATCAGGCACTCTGAATTGGTTTTCGAGATACCGGTGGTTAACAGATTTCACTTCCCAGACCAGCATGCGGTCAAAGGCGGTGCTGGTTCTGCGAGCAAAAGCGGTCATGCTGTACATTTCAGGGGTCCTGGTTTCATACATCGCGTTCAGCATAGAGACTATCCAGTCTTTGCCGAGATTGCGAAGCCTTTACAGTGATCCTGTTAATTATAGAAATATTACGGAGAATAAGTGAGATTCTAACGCCTGCTCCTTACAATGTGGGCAAACCTGGAAGAGATTAATTATGCGCCCAAATGGACGAATGAATGATGAACTGCGAGCAGTCAAATTCAGCCGGGGGTTTACGAAGCATGCAGCAGGGTCTGTGCTGGTGGAGTTTGGAGACACCAAGGTGCTATGCACCGCAGCCGTTGAAGAGTCAGTGCCAGGCTTCATGCGAGGCCGCGGCATCGGGTGGGTGACGGCCGAGTACGGTATGCTTCCGGGTGCAACGCATACCCGTAATGACAGAGAGGCGGCGCGTGGTAAGCAGGGTGGACGTACTGTAGAAATACAGCGCCTTATCGGACGGAGTTTGCGTGCGATGGTCAACGCCGAAGCCTTAGGAGAACGTACGATCCGTATCGATTGTGACGTGCTGCAGGCTGATGGCGGCACGCGCACAGCATCGATCACGGGTGGCGCGGTGGCACTGGCAGACGCGATAGGCACACTGCCTGTTCAGGGCGTGTTCACAGAGCTGGTGGCATCTATAAGCGTGGGTATATATCGAGGGGTTCCGGTACTTGATCTGGATTATGCGGAAGATTCCAACGCGCAGACCGACATGAATGTTGTGCGGATAGGTAGCGGTGGGTTTATTGAAATTCAAGGTACTGCAGAAGGTGCCCCTTTCAGTGGTGATGAGTTGAGCCAGTTGATTGCACTTGCTGAAAAGGGCACGGATGAGTTGATTGCGTTGCAGCGAGCGGCACTGAAGGCGTGAAGATTAAAAACTGACGGGATCCGTGAATAGAATATGATTGAGCAGAAAAAATTTATCGACTTCTTGCTAAAAGAAGAAGTGCTTCAGTTCGGTCAATTCACTTTGAAATCAGGACGCGAATCACCCTACTTCTTCAATCTTGGCCGGGTGGCAGATGGCGTCTCATTAGCAGCGCTCGGTGAGGCCTATGCAGAAGCGATCATGGCCGCGGGACTTGAATTTGACGTGTTGTTCGGTCCTGCCTACAAGGGCATTCCCATTGCGGTCGCGACCAGCATCGCGCTGGCTTCGAAGGGTGTCGAAGTGGCGGTCGCTTATAACCGCAAGGAAGCCAAAGCACATGGTGAAGGTGGCTGGCTGGTGGGTGCTGAAGTCTCAGGACGGGTTTTGCTGGTTGATGATGTGTTGACATCGGGAAAGGCGATCCGTGAGGCAGTGTCTTTGATTAACGGGACCAAGGCGACCTTAGCTGGCGTCGTGATCGCCATGGACCGTCAAGAGGTGAACGCGCAAGGCGCAACCGCTGTTGATGCGCTGGCGATGGAATTAGGTGCAAGTGTGATCAGCATCGCAAAGATGTCGGATCTGATCGAGTATCTTGGCGAGGATGGCTCCCAAGCTGCTCTTCTTGCGCGCATGGAGGCCTATCAGGCACAGTATTGCAGGATGTAAACACAAAGAACGTGTTGTAAACCTTCCTCAGCAGGTCTAGGACTGACGAGATAAATCATGATTAAGCGCTACAGAAAAAATTTGGTCGCCACCGCGCTTACGCCTTTCGTGCTCCTGTTCGCATTGCTGTCCCCGGCAACGCACGCGGAACGTTTTTTTCGTTATGTGGATGAAAACGGCAAGCTGGTTCTTTCGCATACGATTCCCAATGATCGAGTCAAGTACGGTTACGAAATCGTGGATGAGTATGCGCGTGTCATCCAGTTGATTGCACCGCAGCTTTCAGAAGCCCAGTACCAGGAAAAGCTGGCTCAGGATGTTGCACACAAAGAGTGTCTGCAAGCGATTTACCGTGTGCAAAATCTCTTTCAATCACAGCGAGAGATCGATTACGCAGAGGAGCAGGCGCTGGGGTCTATCGATACTCAGATATCCAATACCAAGGCTAATTTGTCTCAGCTACGCACCCAGCGTCAAGCGCTGGAAACACAGGCTGCGCAGATGGACCTTTCCGGGAAGGAGATATCGAATGTGCTGCTTGATAAGATCGAATCAGCAATCGCCCAGGAGCGTAATCTCGAGGAACAGATCGAAAAGCGCTACGCGTATAAGTTGTCGGTACGATACGACTATGAATTTGAGCGAAAAGTGTTTGAACTGACTGACTGTGAGAAAGGCTTGCCCAAGCGCAAAGTTCTACAGGCAAGCCGCTAGCGACACGCTAGCTAACAAACAGCGCCTTGGCCAGAGAGCCCCACTGATCTTCCCAATCGTGGGTTGGCAGGTCTTCGAAATTGGATCGCACGAACTGCAGAATCCTGCCTTCGGTATATGCGAGCAACAGGTTAGCGCTTGCGTTGATTTGTATGGTGGGCAAATCAGTTTGGTGGGCATTGTGTTCGCGCAGAACCAGGCGGAGTTGTGTTTCTACCCGGTTCATCAATTGATGCATGCGCGCACGCAGACGCTCCGTCTCCCCCGCCAGGGCATCGCCGACAAAAAGCCGTGCAAAACCAGGGTTTCGCTGAACGAAGCTCAAGATCAAAAAAACGATGTTTCGGCAACGGTCATAGGCTTCAGGCTGCTCGGTTAGGATCATGTTTATCCGTGTAAAGAGCGTGTCTTCGGCGAAAGCGATGAGCCCTTCGAGCATCTTTGCCTTACTTGGGAAATGCCTATACAGCGCCGCTTCTGAAACGCCAACGGCTTGGGCAAGGCTGGCTGTAGTGATGCGATGACCCGGGTTGTTGTGCAGCATGAGTGCCAGTGTCTCGAGGATCTGCTGACGACGATTGACCTTAGCCATTGTCGTTTGCTCTAAAGGATCTGTGTACCAATACCGGTGTCCGTGAAGACTTCCAGTAACAGTGCATGTGGGACACGTCCATCGACAATCTGCGCACTGGTGACCCCACCGCTGACTGCGTCCAGCACACATTGTACTTTGGGCAGCATACCTTCGGTTATCGTACCGTCTTTAATGAGGCCGCGTGCGTCCGCTTGACTCAGCGTACTGATCGTGGCCCCGGTCGGATCCAGAATGCCGGGTGTATTGGTCAGTAGCAGAAGCTTTTCTGCCTGGAGTTCCTCAGCAACCTTGCCGGCAACAATGTCCGCGTTGATGTTGTACGACTCGCCGTCTGCGCCTACTCCAATCGGCGCGATAACGGGGATAAAAGCCGACTGAACCAGCGCATCCAGCACCTCGGCATTTATACTGGTGATGTCGCCGACATGGCCTACATCGATGATTTCTGGCGCATTGAGTTCCGGCGACATCTCGAGTTTTCGCGCTTTGATCAGTTGTCCATCTTTGCCTGTAACCCCTACCGCACGGCCCCCGGCCTGGTTGATCATCGAAACGATTTCCTGGTTGACGAGTCCTCCGAGGACCATTTGTACGACGTCCATGGTGGCCGAATCGGTGACACGCATCCCGCCCACGAACCGAGACTCAATGTTGAGCTTAGTTAGCAGGTCGCCGATTTGGGGGCCGCCGCCGTGTACTATGATGGGGTTGATGCCGACCAGCTTGAACAGGACGATATCGCGAGCAAACGAACGTTTCAGATCATCGTCGATCATGGCGTTGCCGCCGTATTTTACGACGAGCGTTTTGCCGTGAAACCGTTGCAGGTAAGGCAGGGCTTCGGTCAGAACCCGGGCTGTTGTCGTTGCTTCAAGATCGTTCATTATTTGACTACTTGGTCTTAACGGAAGTTCAAATCGGAATCGATTGCGGCTAATTGTTTCGTAAAAAGATCCTGAATGCGCTCGAGCGCGGTCGGATCGTCTGCTTCGAAGCGCAGTGTAAGTACCGGGCTTGTGTTGCTGGATCGAATAAGGCCCCATCCGTCATTGAAATCGACGCGGATCCCGTCAATCGTCGTCAGTGCACCCCCGTCCCAATCTGCCTGGGCTTCAAGTTTGTCCATGATCTCAAACTTTTTGGATTCGGTACTAATGATTTTTAACTCGGGCGTCGTGAATGTGAGGGGGAATTGAGCAAATAGATTATCCACGGTGTCGCCCTCGGCGCTTAAGATCTCAAGTAGTCGAGCGGCGCTGTAAAGCGCATCGTCAAAACCGTACCAGCGTTCTCCAAAACAGATGTGGCCGCTGAATTCACCACCGAGGAGTGCGCCTGTTTCTTTTATTTTAGCTTTAATGTGGGAGTGTCCGGTTTTCCACATGATCGGACGCCCACCCAGTTCACTGATAATGTGGCTCAGATGCCTGCTGCATTTCACGTCGTAAATAATATCCGCGCCAGGATTGCGTCTTACGATGTCTTGGGCAAACAGCATAATGAGCTTGTCGGGCCAGATGATCTCGCCAGAGCCTGTGACCAAACCAACTCGGTCACCGTCGCCGTCAAAGGCGAGTCCCAGATCCGCACTTTCAGCTTCAACAACTGTGATGAGGTCTTGGAGGTTTTCTGGATCAGCGGGGTCCGGATGGTGATTGGGAAACTCCCCATCCACCTCGCAATACAGGGGAATAACTTCGCAACCGAGCGCTTCAAATAGGCGCGGCGCGATCTTGCCCGCCACACCGTTGCCACAATCAACCACAATCTTAAGAGGTTGTGCGAGGGAGATGTCGTCGAGAACCTGATCGATGTAGTTGTCATCAAGATTTGCTGCCTCGATCTGACCTTTTGCTGAGGCATGGTTCAAGTCGTTGTTGAGCAGCCGATGGTAAAGATTCTGAATAAGTTCTTCCGCCAGTGTCACACCACCGATCATCATTTTCAGGCCGTTGTATTCAGGTGGGTTGTGACTACCGGTAATCATAATCCCTGTACCGGTTTCAAGCGCGTGGGTTGCATAATAAAGCAGTGGTGTAGGGACCTGACCGATCGTGATGACGTCCATCCCTTCGTCTGCGAGCCCTCGCGTGAGACTTTCCTGCAGAGGCTCACTGGAAACACGTCCATCCCAACCGACGGCCGTGCGTTTCTGGCCGAGCGCGATGGCTTCGGCGGCAAAGGCGCGCCCTATGCTGTAAACCACTTCCTCGGTCAGGTTGGTGTTGGTGATACCGCGTATGTCGTATGCACGAAAGATATGCGGATCAAGGTCCCTTGCCATGGGCTCGATTTCCTCAGAAACCTCAATGCCGAAATTATCCTTACTGTCTGGGTTAGTCACGTCAAGAAACTCATCATTGCGAATGTCGATTTGTTGGGCTTGCTGTTTGGAAGCTTGTGTAGATGACTCGGTTTGTTGGCCTGTTTGTATCACTTTTACGGGGTCGAGCGTAGAGCCGGCTTGTGCATAATTTTCTAATTCGATGGCAACGTCTTCTAGCTCGGCTATTTCGAAGTCTGCAATTTGCATCGTACGCCCGCGCGCCATCTGATTGGCAAAAGCAGTCAACAGATTTGCATCGTGACGAACGCGACCGTGGTAGCGAACGAAGCCGATGTGAATGGCAAGACCTACTGTTACCAGCGCGACCAGAAGTGGAATGAGGAGACTATAGAGGCCGAGGTTGTTTGCGCTTTGACCCTCGTGAGACTCAAATGACATCGACCAGTGTGGCGCTGATAGCTGAGTCTCAATTACCAGTGATTCTGAAACGGTGCTTCCCCATTGCATGACGGTTGTGCTCGGGCTGTCTTTTAGTTTTTGTATGATTTTGAATGTGCCCTGATTTGCATCGAGGTGAGAGAGCAGATTCAAGAAAAACTGCTTATCGAACACGACCAGCAGGACGCCACTGATCGCACCATCAGTCTTAACCGATTGTGCCGCGTAGATGAAGTCGGGTTGATTGAGGCTGACCTCAGGCCCAACGAATTCGCTGGTCTCTGCACGCCTGATGAGGTCAAGGGCCGCAAATGAAACCGGCACCTCAGCGTTGAGATTGACTGTGGCATTGCCACGTTCAATCAGCTTGACGAGCACAATATATGGATGTCGACCGGCGAGCGATGTGCCGAGACGTGCTTTCGCCTCGGGATCGGGATCAGACAGAGCATCCTGGGTGTCTCGCGCCTCAGCCATTGTTCCAACCTGTGACTGTAATTCTGCGATGCGGCCGTTGAATAGCTGCGCGTAGTGATTGAGTACGTCTTGTCGTTTGAGGGCGTCATGATCACGGTTGGATTCAATGATCACCTGGTACCAGATGAGAGCAAACGCCGCAAAGATACCCAGAGCGGCCAGACCGCCGGCAAAAAAGGTATGCAAAAGAACACTACCGCTTGACCCCGGGTCAGTGTTTGACCGCACCACTTGTCTACTCGCCACTTGCACTTCCTGATGCCAAGGGCTTATTTTGTCACACTCTCAGGCTTAGTACCTGCTAACTTTGTGGCGAAAATCTCAGATATTTGAGTAATCAGTGTATCGGCGAGCTGTTGTTTTGACTGCTTGGGTAAAACAACTTCGCCAGCTTCATAGATGAGCGTGGCTGCGTTTTGCTTGCTGTTAAAACCGATGCTCGGATCGGAAACGTCATTTAATACAATGGCGTCCAGATTTTTTTTGATCCTCTTTTCCCGCGCATGCGCCAGGGCGTTATTAGTCTCTGCCGCGAAGCCGATCACCAACGGGCGCTTTGGATCGGCTGCAACCGCCCGAATGATGTCCGGGTTTTCTACCAACTCCACGGTCAATCCTGCACCGGCTTTGCCGCTGCGTTTCATCTTTTGTTCAACGGAGAATGCAGGTCGGTAGTCTGCAACCGCAGCGACGCCGATAAAAATATCTGTGTCGGGTACATTGGCCATAGAGGCGTCGTGCATTTCTTGTGCGCTGGTAACGTCTATACGTTGTATTTCTGGATTACAGGCGGAGACGCCCGGCCCGGCGATCAGCGTAACCGAGGCGCCGGCGTTAAGTGCCGAATGTGCTAGGCAAAGACCCTGGAGTCCCGAACTGTGATTGCTTATAAACCGCACTGGGTCAATGGCTTCGATCGTAGGACCCGCCGTGATCGTGACATGCATACCGGCGAGCCTATCTGTCGGCGTCCCACGTTCAAGGGCATCGACCAGCGCTTCCGGTTCGGTCATGCGCCCGGGCCCGTCTTCTCCACAGGCCTGTTCGCCGCTATCGGGGCCGATGATGTGATATCCAAGCCCAGCAGCCTGTCGCAGGTTGGTTTGTGTTGCGGGATGTTGATACATCTGTTGGTTCATAGCCGGTGCAACATAGGTAGGTGCGCTTGTCGCAAGGCACAGTGTGGTGAGGAGATCATCCGACATCCCTTGCACCAGTCGTGCCAGCGTGTTTGCGGTGGCCGGTGCGATCAAAATAAGCTCGGCCCAGCGTGCAAGTTCTATATGTCCCATTGCAGCTTCTGCATCCTCATCCCACAGGTCCTGTCGGACTGGCCGGCCTGATACAGCTTGCAGTGCCGTGGGGGCAACAAACCGATGGGCATTGGCTGACAGCACGACCTGCACTTCTGCGCCGCGAGCGGTTAGAGCGCGTACGATAAGCGGCGCTTTATAGGCCGCGATTCCAGCGGTCACGCCGAGGAGAATGTGCTTGCCGTTAAGCGGACTCGTTGACTCATGCATAGATATTCCGGACGTATCCGTGCGGCATGCGTGTCGCTGCGTATGCTGCCGTGGGTGTATTTGCTTTCGCGACTGCTAAAAACGTAAGAATACAACGACTTAAGCGTAAATCTAAACAACCAATCGCACACTTTCGGGCACCTAGATGATTAAAGAAAAAGACGATAAGCCCGATACAGTGACCTCTGCATGCACATCATCACTCATCAGGGATGGATAAAACCGTTCCGACAGATGTCGCCATGAGCCGAACGCCTAGCAACGGCTGACGTAAGTAGATTCAGTGTTTTCGACCGCACCTCGAAGTGTTCTGCTTAAATAGTGCCCCTGTCGACGCGGATTTCATGGGTGATTTATGATGCCGGCTTGCCCTGCAAACGGTGCTCTGGTATAAACGCGCCTCTTTTTCTCCGGGTAGCGCAATCATGTCGCAGGTATGTCAAGTCACGGGCAAAAAGCCCATGGTCGGCAACAATGTCAGTCATGCGCAAAATAAAACGCGCCGACGATTTCTACCCAATCTGCACTATCATAGATTCTGGGTCGAAACTGAAAAGCGCTACGTCAAACTTCGGGTGTCTTCGCAGGGCATGCGCGTCATCGATAAAAAAGGTATTGATGCGGTTCTTCAGGACTTGCGTGCGCGGGGCGAGAAGGTATAGCGCTAGAAAAGCGCATCGAAATATATAAGGTCCAAAACTGGTTTAACAAGGTAGGCATTTAGCCATGCGTGAAAAAATCAAGCTCGTTTCAAGTGCAGGTACCGGGCACTACTACACCACAGACAAAAATAAGCGAACAACTCCGGATAAACTTGAGATGAAGAAGTACGATCCGGTGGTCCGCAAGCACGTCCTTTATACCGAAGTTAAGATTAAATAAACCGGCCTCGTTATGCCTGAACTGCCGGAGGTGGAAACCACCCGCCGCGGCATTGAGCCCTGGGTTGTCGGCGAGCGGCTACACGCGACGAAAACCTACAATGCAGCACTTCGCTGGCCTGTGCAGTCGCCGGATCTTCTGAACGGATGTCTGGTTAGAGCGCTAACCAGGCGAGGCAAGTACCTGCTTTTCGAATTTGACGTCGGCACGCTGATTGTCCACTTGGGTATGTCAGGCAGTCTCAGGGTCCTCGAAGAAGACACGCCCTTACTCAAGCATGATCACTTTGAAATGGTGGTCGGAGAATCTCCCAGACGACTGATCAGGCTCAATGACCCTCGACGCTTTGGCTGTGTGCGTTTTCATTCAGTCGATGCGCTCGAGCCGCATCCGTTGTTGGCACACCTGGGCATGGAGCCACTTTCTAATGAATTCGGTGGCAGTGATCTTTTCCGGCGTTCACGCAACCGGAAAGTCGCAGTCAAAAATTTCATCATGGACAGTAAAGTGGTGGTCGGAGTCGGCAATATTTATGCTGCAGAGTCGCTCTTTCTAGCCGGGATGCGCCCAACAGTGCCTGCAGGGCGAGTCAGTCGTCGAGGGTATGATGCGCTTGCTCGGGCAATTCAGGGTGTATTAACCAATGCCATTCGGCAGGGTGGGACAACATTGCGGGACTTTGTCGGTTCCGATGGCAATCCCGGCTATTTTCGCCAGCACCTGTACGTTTATGGTCGCGGGGGAGAACCCTGTCGCGTGTGCGAGACGGCATTGAAGGAGGCGGTCATCGGTGGGCGGAGTACGGTGCACTGTAGCAATTGTCAGCGACGCACGGATTATCGACCGCCCGGAGGCGTTATAGTTTAAGGGCTTTCTCAACCACCGGATGCACAAATTGGGAAATGTTGCCGCCGAGGCTGGCGATTTCTCTAACGAGGGTCGAGGAGATGAACGAGCAGTCTTTCGAAGTCGGCAGAAAAACGTACTCGATGCCTGGGTCTAGGCTCTGGTTCATTTCGGCCATCTGAAATTCATAATCAAAATCGGTGACTGTTCTTAAACCGCGCAGAATGAAGCAAGTGTTGCGCGAACGTACATAATCGACCAGAAGTGTATTGAACCCCTCGACGGAGACTCGATCACCATGATCGGCCAGTACTTGCTTGCAGAGATCAATGCGGTCTTTCAGGACCACCTTAGGGTCTTTTTGTGCTGAAGTGCCAATCGCCAGGATGACATGATCAAAAAGATTTAATGCGCGATTAACAAGATCCGTATGCCCATTCGTAATCGGATTAAACGAGCCAGGATAGACGACGGTATTCATGTTGCCTTAGTTCCCCTTATCAATTGATCGACTGCTGACGTATCGATTGCGCCAGTCAATCCTCCCATGTGTCGAGGGCGCGATGTTAGCGATGCCGGATTGGGCCTGCAACAACTGTATCGTCCCGTAGACAGCGACCTTAAGGACTATTGCATAAGTAGGCCGTGGTTTCACCCGTGTGGGATTGGCGGGCGATTTTGTATCCCAGCAAGGCCAGGTGATCGCGGAGCGCGCTCGATTCCCTTGCTTCAATATAGAGTCGGCCCGACAGGAGCCTGCGTTCGGTGACCTCCGACAGCGTCGTAATCAGTAGGTCAATGTTTGCATACGGTGGGTCCAGAAAGATGAGGTCAAATGATGCCTTGGTGTGTTTGAGAAAGCTGAGCGCGTGAGTGCAATGAACCTCTGCCTGGTCGTTGCAACCGAGTTGGTTGACCGTATTCGTCAGCGCTGCACACGTACCGCGATGGCGGTCGACGAACGTACAGTGCGCAGCCCCTATCGAGAGCGCCTCAAAGCCGAGGACCCCGGAACCGGCAAAGAGATCCAGGCAGTGATTCGACCTAATCTCTGGTCGTAGCCAATTAAAAAGTGTTTCGCGAGTCCGGCCCAGGGTCGGGCGCAGCGAGCTATCGCCACGAAAGCGGAGCTTTCGTCCTTTCCACTTACCACCGATAATACGCACTTCTTGGGAGCGATGTTTGCGCGCCATTTAACCTAACTGCTGCTTAAGGAATAGATCGACAGTGACCGAGCATACACCACAGGACGATGACGAGAACAAAACCGGTTTGTGGGGCCGTATGCGCGGCGGCCTCGCCAAAACCCGGAAACAGCTTGCTCACGGTGTGGGCAACCTCCTGCTCGGTGAACGGGAGATCGACGAGACGGTGCTTGAGGAACTGGAAACCGCACTGTTGATGACTGATGTGGGTATGGAGACGACCAATGCGATCATGGCCGACCTGGCGGAGCGTGCAGCACGGCGCGAACTCAATGACACATCGGCTTTGCATGCCGCTTTGCAGGAGCTGCTTGTAAACCGACTGATGCCCCTACAGAAGCCGTTCGAAGTGGACAACAAACCCCACGTCATCTTTTTTGTAGGCGTAAATGGCGTGGGTAAAACGACCACGATTGGAAAGCTGGCGAGGCGGTTTCAGGCTGAAGGCAAAAGTGTCATGCTCGCTGCAGGGGATACTTTCAGGGCGGCGGCGGTCGAACAACTACAGGCCTGGGGCGAACGTAACGATGTCCCGGTGATCGCTCAGGCGCAAGGGGCGGACAGCGCGTCGGTTGTTTATGATGCTTACGAAGCGGCACGTGCGCGCGATGCAGACATTCTGTTAGTTGACACCGCAGGTCGACTCCAGGCTAAAACTCAATTGATGGACGAACTTCGTAAAGTACACCGAGTAGTCAAACGCCTGGACGAACGGGCGCCGCATGATGTGTTCCTTGTTATAGACGGGGGCGTTGGCCAAAATGCCCTGTCCCAAGTGCAACTCTTCCATGAAGCAGTTGTACTGAGCGGGTTGGTGATTACCAAGCTAGACGGAAGTGCGAAAGCCGGTGTGTTGTTTGCGATCGCAGCGATCCCGGAGGTCGATCTGCCGGTCTATTTTGTAGGTGTAGGGGAAAGTTTGGACGATCTGCGCGACTTTGATGCGCGCGCATTTGTCTCAGCTTTGCTCGTCCCCGATGAATAATCTCGAGGAATAACGTTGGGACATATCGAGCTACAACATGTTACCAAGCGCTTCGACAATGGCCACGAGGCATTGTCAGATGTCACGATGGTTTTTCCTGAAGGCTCGATGACGTTCCTTACGGGCCATTCTGGTGCAGGTAAGAGTACGTTTCTTAAATTATTGATTCGGGCGCAGATGCCCACCCGTGGGAAGATCCTTGTTAATGAGGTAAACATCGCGCAGATGCCGGCGTCGCGGCTGCCTCGTTACCGCCAGAATATAGGGGTGGTTTTCCAGGATCATCATCTACTTACTAGCCGCACTGTTTTTGACAATGTGGCCATACCTTTGCGGGTTGCGGGGTTGTCTGAAAAAGACGTTGCACGCCGAGTGCGCCCGGCCCTTACAACGGTTGAGTTAGATGGAAAGGAAGGGCTGTATCCCCGACACCTCTCAACGGGTGAGCAACAGCGAGTTGGGATTGCACGGGCCGTTGTCAGCCGACCGAAGATCCTACTCGCTGATGAGCCGACGGGTAACCTGGATCCAGACCTGTCACGACATATCATGGAGCTTTTCGCCCGTTTTAATCAGGTTGGTACCACCGTCATCGTGGCGAGTCATGACATCGCGTTGATTGAAAGCATGGGTGTGCGTCTTCTCCAGCTAGAGAACGGGCGTATCGTCAGCGATGGCATACCTATTCTGCAGGAAGCGGAGCCGCCATCATAACTGCCACCCGCAAACATCCATGGGAAGAAGGTGGTCGGCATGGCTTAGGCTGGTTTCGCGACCATGCGCGGGTCAGTCGGGAGTCGTTGCACTTTGTGAGTGCCCGTCTTGGAACCAGTTTTCTTGTGTGGTTGGTGGTTGGCATCGCGCTGGCATTGCCAGCCGGCTTATGGCTGGTACAAATTAACATGCAGGCGATGACGGAGGATTGGCAAGGTCGTCCTGGGTTGAGCGTCTACTTTGGTCAGGAAGCCACAACGACGAATATCGCAGAAGCCAAAGCGGTACTGGAAGATCAAAACACCATCGAATCGGTACGTCTGATTACGGCAGATGAGGCACTCCTTGAGTTCAAGCAATTGAGCGGGTTGGGCGACGCGCTCGAATTGCTGGAAAAAAACCCACTCCCGGCATCGATGCGGGCACAGTTTGCCGAGGGTGTTGAGGGCGGTGTTGTCGACGCCCTCACCGGGCGCATCAGTGTGCTGCCTGGTATACAGGAAGTCGTGGTGGAAAAAACCTGGCTTGAGCGTCTCAATGATATCTCGGCCGTGATCAGTCGGCTGAGCGTTGTTCTGGCGGTGCTCTTCGGATTGGGTGCGGTACTGGTCACTGCTTCCTCGGTGCGGCTCGCCATCGAGTCACGTTTAGAAGAACTTCGCGTTCTCAAACTGGTCGGCGCAACAGCAGGACAGGTACGTCGGCCTTTCTTGTATTTTGGTGCTGTTTACGGTTTTGGCGGAGGGGTGATCGCGGCCATGCTCATTGTTATGACGATTTTGGTCATTGAGCCGCCTCTGCAGTCTTTGCTCGGAAGTTACGAGCAGGCGTTAGAGCTCGCCGGGCTCGATTCAAGGTTTTTAGTGATTCTGTTACTAATCGGCGGTGGACTGGGTGTCATGGGCGCCCTGCTTGCGGTACGTCAGCGCCTGAAAGACCTGGAAATTTTCTAAAATCGTTGCATATTTAAATGGTGAAATAAATTGCAGGACAGGTCACGAAACTTCCAAGTCGTTTAGCAGTCTCACTAGGAGAGTGCTAAAGAGAGTGCTACACTAGGGGGTATAAGTGTTACCGGAGGTATCACATGACGACAAATCTGATGGCGATGCCGAGTCTCGCGCCCGGGCGTGATCTCGATGCATACCTAAATACGATCAGCGGCTTTCCCGTGCTCACGGCGGAAGAAGAAAAAGCACTGGCAAATAGATTCTACTATGAAGAGGATCTAGAGGCAGCCCGTGAGCTTGTGTTATGCCATTTGCGGTTTGTTGCGCACCTAGCACGTTCGTATAGCGGTTATGGCCTGGCTCAGGCAGACCTCATTCAGGAAGGCAATGTTGGGCTCATGAAAGCAGTAAAACGCTTCGACCCCAATGTGGGCGTGCGCCTGGTTTCATTTGCTGTTCATTGGATCAAGGCAGAAATTCATGAATATATTCTGCGCAACTGGCGGGTCGTAAAAGTTGCGACCACCAAGGCGCAACGCAAGTTGTTCTTCAATCTACGGAGAGCCAAGAAACAACTCAACTGGCTTTCACCATCGGAAACCAAAGCCATCGCCGATGACCTTGGCGTGCCAACCGTAGAAGTGAGTCGTATGGAGGGTCGATTGGCCGCCAACGATCTGGCGTTCGATGGCTACGACAGCGATGAAGGTGAACCGATTTCACCCTCAAGCTACCTTGCCGCGCATGCCGCGGATCCTGCAGAACTTGTTGCAGAGGCTGATTTTGCGCGGGATAACCACGAACGGCTAGCAGATGCAATGTGTGAACTGGATGATCGTAGCCGCGACATTCTACAGCGGCGCTGGCTGCACGATAACAAAGCGACGCTCCATAAGTTAGCCGCAGAATATGGGGTTTCGGCTGAACGTATTCGCCAGCTGGAAAAGAACGCGATGAAGAAGCTACGTAAGGCGATTGAAGCCTGAGTCGCAACGCCTTTGTTATCGGCGCATTGGCGGGTTTCTTCGGCGTCGCCCTTGGTGCGTTTGGCGCTCACTCCCTCGAAACTATTCTTGATGCTGCAGCACGGTCTGCTTGGCAGACGGGTGTTTTGTATCAGTTGGTTCATGCTTTAGCGCTGCTTGCTGTTGGGATACTTGCTCGGGCTGAACAATTGGTAGAGTTACGGGTTGCAATCTGGGCCTTCTCATTGGGGATCGTGCTTTTCTCAGGATCGATTTACCTGCTAACCGCGCTGGGCTGGAGTTGGCTGGGCCCGATTACCCCGATGGGTGGTATGGCCTTTCTGCTTGGGTGGGGTGCGCTGGCTGTGGCTGCGCTCAGGCGCTAATGGTGGATAAAGGTTCGTTTTCGAACTACAGCTACGTGAGGCGTCGTGGGCGTACGACCGCAGCCCAAGCACGCGCGCTGGATGAAGACCTCGATGCCTATTTGATGACCCTCGACAACTTTATCGGACAGCCGGCACAGCAACTAGGTATTGAGATTGGCTTTGGTATGGGAGATGGGCTTTTATGTTGGGCGCAAGAGGCGCCTGATTGGCACCTCCTCGGAATAGATCTGTACCTGCCAGGCATTGGCGCGCTTGTTAACAAGTTGAAAGGCAGCGCTGTGGACAATGTTGGCATCATGTACATGCCAGCCCAGGAAGTCATGCAACACTGCCCTGATAACCGGATAGATGAAATCAGGGTCCTTTTCCCTGATCCCTGGCCCAAGAAAAGGCATGCCAAACGCAGACTCATACAACCGGCCTTTATTGAGGACTGTTGCAGAGTTTTGAAGACAGGGGGCCTGATGCGTCTGGCCACGGATTGGCAAGCCTATGCAGACTGGATGAGAGAGGTGTTGGGGGCTGTTGACACGCTGCATCCTGTTTTGGATGAAATAAGGAAAAGTGATGCGGCAAGTACACGGGAGGTGGCCACCAAGTTCGAACAAAGAGGTCAACGGCTCGGCCATGCCATCCATGATCTGGTCTATCAACGAGGCATGAATTCCGCGACGACACTGTCGAGGTAACGGTAGCCGAATTCAGTCGTCGCGCAACGGTCCGCGCGCACAAACCCTGCCTCAACCAGGGTGTGCCAGACGCCTGCGACCCGATCCCAGGACAGGCCGGTCGTGGACTGAAAGGTTTCGAACTCAACACCCTCTTTCAAACGTAGAACATTCAGCATGAACTCAAGCTTAAGGTCCGCCTCGGCGACCGTGGTGACCAACTGGTTGCATGGGTCATTTAGGTAAAGCCGGGGCTGTCGGGGATTCTCAGTGCGGTGAGTTTCTGAATTGAACCGTAGTTTACCGTGCGCACCGGCACCGATACCGACATAGTCGCCAAAACGCCAGTAATTGAGATTGTGCGCGCATGGTTTGGACCGGCTGAAGGCCGAAACCTCATACCGCTGGTAGCCGGATGTCTCCAGGTGCGCCAGGCCGGAGGCCTCGATATCAGTTAATACGTCTTCCAGCGGTAACACCGGCGGGCGACGTGCAAATTCGGTCCGTGGTTCAATCGTTAATTGATACCAGGAGATGTGTGCCGGGCAAAGGGATATCGTGTTTTCCAGATCGTATAGTGCCGCATCAAGGGTTTGGTTAGGTAGCCCCCACATCAGGTCGACATTGATGTTTTTAAAACCAGCTGCGACGGCTGCGTGATAAGTGTCCCGTATCTCTTCAGCGGTGTGTATGCGGCCAAGATGACGGAGCGATGTGTCGCTAAAACTCTGTGCACCGATAGACAGTCTGTTAATCCCCGCATGCAGATAACCTGCAAAATCAGCATGCTCTGTCGTGCCAGGGTTAGCCTCCAGCGTGACTTCGGCGCCCGCCTGAAGAGGCAGAACTTCCAACAAGGCTGCAAAACTTTCCGGCTCAAACAGGCTGGGGGTGCCGCCGCCGAAGAAGACCGACGAAAATCGTGGTTGTTCGCTAAAATCTGCGGCTCTATATGCCCACTCTTTAAGCAGTGCACCGGTATAGGCGGTTCGGCTGGTTTCATCTTGTAGCGGGTGAGAGTTGAAATCGCAGTACGGGCACTTACGTACGCACCAGGGCAAATGCACGTACAGACCGGGCTTATCCAGCATCAGCTTGGTACCGTGCCGCGGTTGAACTCACTGATCAGACGGGCACAGGCCAGGCCTCGATGGCTTAATCGGTTCTTTTCTTCAGGTTCCAGTTCTGCGGAGGTCTGCGAACGTCCGGCGATGACAAAGTAGGGATCGTAACCGAATCCATTTGTTCCTCGAGGCTCCGGGGTGAGATGCCCATACCAGGCAGCGGTTGCGATCAGAGGGGTAGGATCGTTGGCATGTTCTAGATAGACGATTGCACAATAATAAAACGCTGCCACAGGCGATGGTAAGTGGCTGATGTCGCCCATCAGTTTGCGATTATTTTCTGCATCCGTGGCATCAGGGCCCGCATAGCGGGCGGAACGGATACCCGGTGCTCCTTGCAGAGCGGGTACGGCAATACCACTGTCGTCTGCAAGACTAGGCAAACCGGTGGCGTAAGCGACTGCCTTGGCCTTGATCAGTGCATTCTCAACGAAGGTCGTGCCGGTTTCCTCGGGGCTTGCAACATGGTGTTCGGCCTGACTTTCCAGAGTAAGACCCAAAGGTGCAAGCAGAGGCTTGAGTTCGGCGAGTTTGCCTTCGTTGTGAGAAGCAAGCACGACGCGCATTATTCTTCCCAGTACATTTTCTGCATGAATGAGATCTTTTTGCGAGTATTGCCAGGCAATGTTATGTCGAGCTCGATACGGTGATGTTCTTCATCGGCGTGGACAAAGAGCGCAAGATAGTAAATTGCCTGCCCTTCTTCGACTTTAGTGAATGTTAAAGATTGAGATTGCTCAAGTAGGTTATGGGTTTTGCCGCTGATGTCCGCATCCACTGCGCGCCCTTGTGTCGTCAGCACCGACACATTGACCAGGGCTTTGTTTTTTCCGCGGGGGAGACCGTATTGATGGGCAATTGAGGGGCGCAAAAAAGTTGTTGGAATGACAATGTAATGAATCTCGTAGTTTCCTGCTGTGACCTTTTGTTCGGCGAAACTAAAGCTCGAAACTGAGGTGGCGAGCAGAAAGGCGCAGAGCCCCAGGCTAGTTCTCATTCGGCCTACCTAAGCGATAAAATGCGACGGTGCCTAGCAGGTTCGGCCAAAAACGGCTTAGACGTGATTCGAAGTATCGTGAATTAACCACCCTGCGCTGAATGATCGGTAGATTCAGATTGCGGCATAACGCTTCGAAATCGTGAAATGTACACAAATGAATGTTAGGGGTGTCGAACCACGCATGCGGCAGGTGTTTTGAAACAGGCATGGTACCTGAGCCCAACAGCTGAAATCGGCAGCGCCAGTGACCAAAATTTGGAAACGTCACGATACACTCATCGCCGATGCGCAGCAGTTCACGTAGGAGGTTATGGGGCGAACGCACGCTCTGTAGCGTTTCGGTCATCACCACCATGTCGAAGCTCGAGTCTGGGAAATTAGCCAGGCCATCATCCAGATTCTGTTCAATGACATTGACACCTTTCTCAAGGCATGTGCTGATGTTTTCGGGATCGACATCCAACCCATAGCCGTTGACGGATTTGTTTTTCTGCAGATAGGCGAGGAGGTCGCCTTCGCCACACCCGAGATCGAGAACCCTTGCATTGGCATTGATGAGCTCCGCGATATGGGCAAGATCGGGTCGCAACTCACGCATCTGTAATCTCCGCGTATAGGCGACCGAGGTATGCATTGAGCACATTAAAATAACGGGGAATGGGCATCAAAAACGAGTCATGGCCGTGATCGGATTCGACGATGGCGGAAGCCACGTTCTTGCCGGCAGCAACGAGCGCATCGGTGATTTCCTGTGAACGTTGCAAAGAGAAGCGCCAGTCACTGGTAAACGAGACAACGAGAAAACGAGCGCTAACCTCAGCAAGAGCAGCAGCAAGATCATTGTCGCATTCGGCTGCCGGATCAAAGAAATCCAGCGCCCGCGTCATGAGAACATAGGTATTGGCGTCGAAGACTTGTGAAAAAGTTCGTCCTTGGTGGTGCAGATAGCTTTCAACCTGAAATTCGACCTCACCGGCGGTACGCGGATTACCGGATTTAAGCTCACGGCCAAATTTCTCGCGCATGCCATCATCAGACAGGTAAGTGACATGACCAATCATCCGCGCCAACATCAAGCCGTGGTCAGGATTGCTGTCGTTTTCGATGTAGCGTCCGTCGAAGAAATTAGGATCGCTCGTAATGGCCTGTCGCGCGATTTCATTGAAGGCGATGTTCTGCGCGGAAAGTTTTGCTGCGCTTGCAATGACTATAGCGGCGCGCAGGCGGTCAGGATAATCGATAGCCCATTGCATCGCCTGCATGCCACCAAGGGAGCCGCCGATGACAGCGGCAAACTGGTTGATACCCAGATGGTCGGCCAGATGTGCCTGGCTGTGTACCCAGTCCTGAACCACCACTGGAGGGAACTCTGGTCCATATTCTTGCCCTGTTTTTGGGTTTTTTGAGAGCGGACCCGTGGAGCCGTGACAACCACCAAGATTGTTGAGGCTGATGACGAAGAACCGATCGGTGTCTATGGGCTTGCCCGGGCCGATACAACTGTCCCACCAGCCGGCCTTGCGGTCTTCGTCGCTGTGCACACCGGCTGCATGGTGGTGCCCTGACAGGGCATGACAGATAAGAACTGCGTTCGAGTGCGCGCTGTTTAGCACCCCATAGGTTTCATAGATGAGCTCATATCCCGGCAGCGTATCGCCGCACTGCAGGATAAAGGGCGCAGTGTGGTGATAACGCTCGGGGGTTACGATGCCAATGGAGGTTGGTTCGGTCACGTTAATTTCTAGTATGCCTGTTTCAGGATATTTTCAGCGATGCTCAGGATGATGATGACCACCATGGGCGTCAGGTCCAAGGGTCCCAGAGGAGGTAATACCTTTCGAATGGGTGCCATGAGGGGTTCTGTTAACTGGTGCAGCAGCGCAAGCACCGGGTGGTAATTACCCTGGGCAACGAAACTTGCAATGATCACGATCAGGATGGTCCAGAAATAGAACTGCAACAGGATGAGGAGCATTCTTATCACACCGGCCCATGCCAGCCCGAATAGGCTCATAAGCTCAGGTGCCCGCAACCAGGTCAGCAATAGAAAAAAGAGCGCTGAGATGAGCCATGCCACAAAGAGCGATGCCAGATCCAGGTTGGCAATGGGGCGTATGAGCCTACGCAGGGGTTTGCAGACTGGCTCCGTCGCCTTAACGATGGCCTGACTTAAGGGGTTATAGAAGTCTGCGTTGGCCGCTTGTAGCAGGAAGCGCACCAAGAAAGCAAGACATGCAAGGCGGAAGATAAAATCCAAAATAATCGTGAGTGAGCTTGCCACCGTCAATTGCTCCCTGTTCCAAATTCTTCTGCCAGTGCGACGGAGCGCGCGTGTGCTGCACTCAATGCACGCTGGATCAAACCGCCGAGGTCGTCCTTTTCCATGACCGCCAGGGCTGCGGCTGTTGTGCCACCCGGCGAGGTTACATTGTGCCGCAGAGTCGCAGGCTGTTCGTCTGTATCTTTCGCCATGAGGGCCGCACCATAAGCAGTCTGGAGGGTGAGAATGGTGGCGGTCTCTCTGCTCAAACCGAGTGTTTCACCAGCCTCTATCATAGCTTCCATCAAGCGAAAGAAGTACGCGGGTCCCGAGCCTGACACAGCGGTCACTGCGTCGAGTTCACTTTCTTCGTGCACCCATAAGGTCGTTCCGGCAGCGTTTAGAATTTTCTCGGCAAAACCCTTTTGTTCGGGGGTGCAGCACGCATTGGCGTAGAGTCCACTCATCCCGGCACCCAAAAGCGCTGGTGTATTGGGCATACATCTTACGATTGGTTGTGCGTCTGAGGTCCAGTTGTTAAGGCTCTGCAGAGAAACCCCTGCGGCGATCGAGACAAGCAGTTGGTCGGATAAGATGGCCAGTTCGCTGGTCACTTGGGGAGCAACCTGGGGCTTCACTGCGAGGACCACGACATCCGCCCCATGTATAGCAAGGTTGTTGTCCGCAAACGTCGTGATTTCAGCGGTGGAATATTTCGCTAAAGCCTCGGGTAAAGGGTCGGCGACTCTGAGGCTGGTGGCCGGATGCCCTTTACTCAGCAGACCGCGCGCGAGACTGAACGCCATATTACCTGCGCCGACAAATGCGATTATAGGATAGGTTGAAGCCTGCAAGTCCGATCTCCTGGTGTTAATTGTCGAGTCAGGCGGTTCGTGGTCCAAACAGCGCCGTACCAATCCGTACATGTGTTGCACCCGCCAAGATGGCGGCTTTGATATCACCTGACATGCCCATGGAGAGTGTATCCCAGTGTTGTCCTTGGGTGGATGGAAGACCGCCGCGTATTTGTGCAGCCAATTGTGCCACGGAATCGTAGCTGGCAGCAGAATTGGCTGTCTGATTCAGGATTGTCATCAGCCCGCGAAGCCGCAGGTTTGGCAACGCAGTGATGTGCTGCACCAATGGTTCGATATTGTCGGGCATCACGCCGGCTTTTGCGGGGTCTCTGTCGATATTGACCTGGATGAGGACATTCAAGGGTGTGTGCTCACGCTGGCTTGCAAGCCGATCCGCTATCTTGATGCGGTCGATGGTGTGCACCCAGTCGAAGTGTCGAACTATGTGGCGTGTTTTGTTGCTCTGAATACGTCCGATAAAATGCCAGGTGGCGTGCGGTAACTTTACCGAGGTGATTTTCGTGACCGCTTCGTCGACATAGTTCTCGCCGAAATGACGAACTCCGGCGGCATAGGCTGACAGGACTGTGTCGGCTGTGCGGGCTTTGCTGGCCGCGACCAGGACGGTTGAGTCAGGATCGCGACCCGCATCTGCTTCGGCCTCAGATATTTGCCGTTTTAGGTCCAGAAGATTTCCTGCAATCGAAGCCACTACCATCTCACTGAAAGTGTTAAACATGTCGCAGAACGAAACACTTAAGCCTTGGCAGGGCGTCAATCCGTGAACAAGACGTGGTGCGTGCTGCGTTCTCGGCATAGTATAGCGCTGTATGCCTGACAAGGATTGCTCTTGGACATTACTGAACTCCTTGCCTTTAGCGCCAAGCAAGGCGCGTCGGATCTCCACCTGTCGGCAGGTTTGCCGCCCATGATTCGCGTCGATGGCGACGTACGACGCATTAATCTGCCGCCGCTTTTACATCACGAAGTGCATGGTCTTATTTACGAGATCATGAACGACAAGCAACAAAAGGATTTTGAAGAATTTCTTGAAGCTGACTTTTCTTTTGACGTGCCAGGCGTCGCTCGCTTTCGTGTCAATGCGTTCAATCAAAACCGAGGGGCAGGTGCGGTTTTTCGAACGATCCCTTCAAAGGTACTGACCATGGAAGATCTGGAGATGGGTCAGGTATTCAAAGACGTTTCCATGGTGCCTCGGGGTCTCGTGCTGGTAACGGGCCCGACCGGATCAGGCAAGAGTACGACGCTTGCAGCGATGGTGGATTACATCAATGACAACCGTTACGAGCACATCCTGACAATCGAAGATCCTATTGAATTTGTACACGAATCTAAGAAGTGTCTGGTCAATCAGCGCGAGGTGCACCGCGATACGCACAGTTTTAATGAAGCACTGCGCTCAGCGCTGCGTGAAGACCCCGACATTATTCTGGTCGGTGAGCTTCGAGACCTGGAGACAATTCGGCTTGCATTAACTGCTTCAGAAACCGGACATTTGGTTTTTGGTACGTTGCACACCACATCAGCCGCAAAGACGATTGACCGGATCATTGACGTATTTCCCGCTGAAGAAAAAGACATGGTGCGGTCCATGTTGTCGGAGTCGCTGCAAGCGGTTATATCGCAGACACTTGTGAAGAGGATAAATGGTGGCAGGGTCGCAGCTCACGAGATCATGATCGGTACCCCCGCTATTAGGAATCTGATTCGGGAAGACAAGGTTGCACAGATGTACTCAGCCATTCAAACAGGTGCTGCTGCAGGTATGCAGACATTAGATCAAAGCCTGCTCGATCTCGTGAACAAACGAACGATTGCACGAGAAACGGCGCGTGAAAAAGCAAAACTGCCTGAAAACTTCTAGCTAAAAGAGCGGCGCAGAAGGAAAGCGAGACAAAGGAATGGAATTCGAGAAATTACTCAAATTGATGGTGGATAAAGGCGGATCGGACCTTTTCATCACCGCCGGCAAACCCCCGATGATTAAGGTCAACGGCGAATTATCCGACGTTGGGAAAAAAGAACTGTCACCAGAACAGGCACGCACCCTTGTCTATGGCGTAATGAATACCGCGCAGCAGGAGGCTTTTGATTTAGAGCATGAGTGTAATTTCGCGATTAACGCCCAAGGACTTGGCCGGTTTCGCGTCAGTGCATTTTTTCAGCGCAATCTTGTGGGTATGGTGCTGCGACGGATCGAAGGCAACATACCCAAGATATCGGATCTTGGTTTGCCGAACACCCTTGAACGGCTGGCGATGACCAAGCGAGGGTTGATTATCTTTGTTGGTGCTACGGGTACAGGTAAATCGACCTCTCTGGCATCGATGATTGGACACCGTAATGATCATTCCACAGGACACATCGTCAGCATCGAAGATCCGATCGAGTTCGTGCATCAGCACAAGGGCTGTATCGTCACCCAGCGCGAAGTGGGCATAGATACCGATTCCTTTGAAATCGCCTTGAAGAACACACTGCGCCAAGCGCCAGATGTCATCATGATTGGTGAAGTACGCAGCCGAGAAACGATGGAGTATGCCATCACATTTGCAGAAACCGGCCACCTATGTCTGTGCACGCTCCACGCTAACAATGCTAATCAGGCGCTCGATCGAATCATTCACTTTTTTCCAACCGAACGACATAACCAAATCTGGATGGATTTGTCGTTGAATCTCAGGGCGATGGTTGCACAGCAGCTTATTCCAACAGTTGACGGTCAAGGAAGGAAGGCGGCAATTGAAATTCTCGTCAACACCCCCCTGGTTTCTGACCACATCAGAAAGGGCGAGGTGCACCTTCTCAAAGAGCTTATGTCCAAATCTACCGAGCAAGGCATGCAAACGTTCGATCAGGCACTCTACAATCTCTATGCCCAGGGAGAGATTGCCTACGATGCCGCCATTGCGGGGGCTGATTCACCGAATGACCTTCGATTGATGATCAAACTCGGTGCGGATGCAGATCCCAACCTGTTGGATACGACCCACGGTCTTTCCATACAGGAAGACGTGGACCCCTTATCCTTTGGTCGTTCACGCTAAAGCACCCTTTATTCGGTAGGTTGCATATGAACCAAGGCGTCGCGAATGTCATGCGTCCGTCTGTTCGGCGAGCCAATCCTGCGCGATTATGCAGGCAGCAAGCTCATGGTCTGTATTTGCTTGTCCGGAAAGCGCAGCTTCATGCAACCCTTTTTTTGCCTCGGCTGAAGTCAAACGTTCGTCCTGTAGTGCGACGGGCATTGCATAACGTCGTGTGAGTTCCTCCGCAAAGGCGCGGACGCGGCTCGACATTTCCGATTCTTCGCCATCCATATGCAGGGGTAGCCCTACAACCAGTGATGTAGGCGCGTAGGCTTCAACCAATGCGCGTATCTCATGCCATTGGGGCTGCCCGTCGTTGCACTTGAGCGTCATAACACCTCGTGCTGTCCCGGTTATCGCCTGCCCGATCGCAACACCGGTATGCGTTAGGCCAAAATCGAATGTAAGGACGGAGTGTGAAATCATGCCTGTCCTGGCCGTGCGGAAATGAGGCTGAAGTCGATGCCCAGCGTCTTTGCAGCAGCGTTTAGGCGTTGTGAGTGGGGAAGTTCAAAGAGAATTGTGGGATCTGCGGGCACTGTCAGCCAGACATTTGCAGCAATTTCAGCCTCAAGTTGCCCTGCGTCCCATCCGGCGTACCCGAGCGTTACGAGGTAGTGAGTGGGTCCTTTGTCGTTTGCGATGGCTTCAAGTACGTCCATTCCAGTAGACATTTGAAGGGCCTCATTGAGTACGACGGAAGAACCGAATGCTGTTTCGCTTGAGTGCAACACAAAGCCGGCTACTGGTGCGACGGGGCCACCATCGAGCACGGTGGTATCAGCGAGGGAGTGTGGGGTATTTAGTCCCACCTGACTCAACAGTTCTGCAAGAGAGAGGTTTGAAGGGCGATTAACGATCAATCCCATCGCCCCATGTTCGTTGTGCTCGCACAGGTAGGTTAAGCTGCCGCCAAAATAGTCCCCTGCCAGACTGGGCATGGCGAGTAGAAATTGATTGGCAAGGTTCACGGTTTAAGAGGCCAATCGCGTGCGCCGTTTAGAGAACTGCCACCAGCGGGTAAATTCAAGACGGTCGTAGGACTTCCTCATATCCACATTGAACGGCTGAAAAGGCGCTGCCTGACGCACGGTCATGAGGGCCGCCTGATCTAGGTCACGATAGCCGGAGGATTCAAGAACGCGTACATCTTCCAGTGTTCCGTCGGCCAGGATTGAAACGAGAATGCGCACTTCGCCTTCGAGTTTGCCGGGTGGGTAATTGATCGTGCCAATACGCTCGCATTTCTGCCGCCACATGTTGAGATAAGCCGCTTCTGCCGCACTCTTGGTAGATACTGAGTTGATGCGTTTGGTCCGGTGTGCACGCGCTAGCGCTTGCTGATCTTCGGCGATGCGTGCCTCCAGACTGGCGATCTCCTGAATCAGTCGTTGGCGGTCGAGTGGCGCCTTAGGCGGGGATTTACGAGGCTTGGTTTTTTCTGTGTCTTGTACCGCGAGCGGGCTGGATGCCTCTGTTTCAGTTGCGAGTAAGGGTTTGCTGGATTCGAGCTCCTCTGGTATCGGCAAAGGTTCAGACATGACCGGTGCGAACTGATTACTGTGGAATTCTGCACGTTCCGTTGTGGTCATCTCACTGGCGTCCGCTTCACTGCCACTACCCTGCTGGTTGGTTGTGGCAATAAAGTCGGCATCGTCAGGATCTACCCGATCGTTGGCTAAGGAGAGCGTGACATCAATGCTTATGGATTCGGGCATATTGGTTTCGGATGAGAAACCCACGCCGAGAATCAGGAGGGCGTGCAGGGACAGGGCCAGAAAGATGGCAAAACTGAATCTGTCTTTTGGGGTGATGATGGCTGTACTCATCGGACGTTTGCGATCAGGCATTTCCCAAGCTGGTTAATAGAAACTGTTTGGCGATCAATATGCATTGGACGAGAATGATTAAAGTTTAGATAACACGGTATCCATCAGGTTACCGGCAATATCTAGTGAAAATTGTGTATCCAGTTCCCGTATACAGGTTGGACAGGTGACGTTGACCTCGGTGAGATAATCGCCGATCACGTCGATACCGACAAAGACGAGCCCCCTGCGTTTGAGTTCGGGGCCCACTTCTGAGGCAATCCAGCTGTCGCGCTCGGTTAAAGGTCGCCCTTCACCTGTGCCCCCTGCAGCCAGATTACCCCGTGTTTCTCCTGCGGAGGGGATTCGCGCCAGGGCGTAGGGTACAGGTTCGCCGTCGATTAAGAGAATCCTTTTGTCTCCATCGACGATTTCAGGCAGGTAGACCTGGGCCATAATCTGATTTTGCTCTCCTTCGGTCAGTGTTTCGAGAACGACGGACAGGTTGGGATCGTCGTCCATGATCCTGAATATTGAAGCTCCGCCCATGCCGTCCAGTTTCTTGAAAACCACGTTCCTGTGCTCTGCGTGAAATTCGCGTAGTGTGTCATGTCTTCGGCTGACGACGAGTTCGGGGCCGCATTGTGGAAATGCGGTGGCAAAGAATTTTTCGTTGCAGTCACGCAGACTTTGCGGTTTGTTGACCACAAGGACGCCCTCCTCTTCTGCACGCTCAAGGAGATAGGTTGTGTAGATGAACTCCATGTCAAAGGGCGGGTCTTTACGCATCATGATGACGTCGGCGCTGGCAAGTGGGGCTCGATACTCTTCACCCACGCTCACCCAGTCGTCGCGCGCTTGGGCGTAATCGAGTGTTTCTGCGAAGTCCTCCCGTAGGCGAATAGGCTTGAAGTAACCACTGACTTGGCCCTGGGAGAGGCTGAGATCGGCCTGGCGGAGGTAGAGTATGTCGTGTCCGCGGAGTTGACAGGCCCTGATCATGGCCAGTGTTGAGTCCTTTTTCAGGTTTAGGGACTCAACAGGGTCCATCACGAAAGCTATTGTTGCCATATACGCTCTATATTCCGATTGTTCTGGTTTCTTAAGATCCCAGGTTGCTTGGTGATGGCCTATACCCGGGTAAAAGGGTGCCATTTGCCTTGATGGCGTTAAAGGTACCTATTTGTAGACAAAGTAGGCAACAAAAATGAGAACAAAATCTCTTACCGGAGGCACCATGATGGCTCCTATTTCTAAGGCATGTTACAAAGGTTGGACAATCTGGAAAAGTATGCGCTGGTGCCGTTTTGATGGGCGCGAAAGTGAGACACTGGCCATAGCCGCGCTTTTGGACCCACCTGGGCAATTCAGTAGAGTAAATTGCCAATCGCCCCGTGGAAATGCTGGTTATGGCGCTGGGCTGACAAGGCATTCGGCCTACAGGGTGCATATGAATCATGACGGATCTATGACAACAGATTGAAAATGACGGACCAAAGGGCCGGATTGAACTAAGACCGGGCAGGATAGCGACGGAAGAGGAGCCTCTACGGATGAGCGATTCGAGCGAAAATGATGCAAGCGTGAAAGTACTGATTATCGATGACTCGAAGACGATACGGCGCAGTGCAGAAAACCTGTTGACCAAAGAAGGCTACGAAGTGATTACAGCCACAGACGGTTTCGATGCGCTTGCTAAGATTGCCAATACGAGACCAGAGATCATTTTTGTCGACATTATCATGCCGCGCCTGGATGGCTACCAGACATGCGCTTTAATCAAAAACAACAGCGAATTCAAAACTACCCCTGTCGTGATGTTGTCTTCCAGGGATGGACTGTTCGATAAAGCCAAAGGGCGCATCGTCGGATCCGATCAATATATAACAAAACCATTCGGTCGCGATGAGCTACTGGGTTCAATTCGCACCCTGGTTCACTAGCCTGACCGGCTAGCAAGCAGCTGAAAGGAAGGACTCGAAGGTAAAGATCAGATGGCAGGAATACTCGTTGTAGACGACTCGCCAACCAAGGCGCACAAGATGGTGAATACCTTTGTTCGATTGGGCCACCAGGTATTGACCGCGATGACGGCCTCAGATGGGGTAAAGGTGGCGAGCAAAGATCAGGAAACAGACAAAGTCTGGGGCGAGCGCCAGGGTGCGAGCTGTTATCTCATAAAGCCGGTCGATGACCGCACATTGATCAGCACGGTAAGTGGATTGTTGGAGTGAGTATGACCAACAATGTGATGACCGTCTTGCCCGAGATCAAGCCAGCTTTGAGCCCGGTCAAGGTGAGGGTACGGAAGGTATACAGCCGTTTATCACGGGTGTGTTCAAACAAGGTGGCCGTGTGTTTTACGAGGTTAATTTAAAGGCGATTCTGCGTGACGAACGTTTCTTTGACGTCACTCAGGACCGAAGATTGTAACAAGTGAGCAGGTAAGGACATGAAATCAGGGAAGTTTTCTCCACCGTTGATGGCACTGATGATATTAATGGCAGGAATTTTGGCCGGGATGGCATACCTTGTCGTACAGGAAGGCACATCGGTTTTGGAAAGCCCGCCGACGATTCTGGCGTTGGTCGGCATGATCGTTACGGCCATCACTTGCATGGTGATGGTATCGAGTGTCCGCAGGCAATTAAACAAACTGGCTGCGCAAAACGAGCACAACCAATCAGCGATTCTGCAGCTTCTTGACGAGTTGGCTGATCTAGCCGATGGCGACCTCACTGTACGCGCTTCTGTGACTGAAAATTTCACGGGTGCGATAGCGGGCTCGATCAACTTCGCAATAGACCAGATGCGTGGCCTGGTGTCGAACATCAATGACCTCTCCGTTAAGGTCGCCAAAGCCGCCGGGGACAGTCAGGGAACGTCGAGTGACCTGGCCACCGCCGCGGAAAACCAGGCCAAGGAGATCGGTCAGGCGTCGACTGCTATGAATGACATGGCCATTTCGATCGATCAGGTATCTTCCAACGCGGCCGAATCTGCCTCAGTTGCCGAACGGGCGGTGGAGATTGCGAACAAAAGTTCACTTGTCGTGCAGGATACGATTGGTGGCATGGACAGTATTCGTAGTCAAATCCAGGAAACGGCGAAACGTATCAAGCGACTGGGAGAATCATCCCAGGAAATTGGTGATATTGTGTCGCTGATCAATGATATAGCTGATCAAACCAACATTCTGTCGTTGAATGCGGCGATTCAGGCTTCAATGGCGGGCGACGCAGGGCGCGGCTTTGCAGTGGTTGCTGACGAGGTTCAGCGGCTTTCAGAACGGTCATCGGCAGCGACCAAACAGATCGCTGCTTTGGTTGAGACAATTCAAACGGACACCAATGAGGCGGTTATTTCGATGGAACAGACGACCGCGGAGGTGGTGGAAGGCGCTAAACGGGCGCAAGATGCTGGTGTAGCCTTAGAAGAGATTGAAAACGTCTCGACTTCCCTGGCTGAACTCATTCAGAATATCTCCAACGCTGTGCGCCAGCAGGCCACTACGGCGGGACATGTAAGCAATACAATGAATGTGATTCAGGAAATTACCTCCAAGACGGTTGACTCAACTGACCAGACGGCCAGTTCGATTGGTGAACTTGCCTATGTGGCCAACGAGATGAAGTCATCGGTAGAAGGGTTCAAACTGCCAAGTGCGAGTTAAGCGAGACGCATTCCAGAAACCAGCGAAAGAAGGTTAAATGGTCACATCGCGTGCACACTTTGCCCTGGATTGGATCAAGTCGGATCTTCTTCAAACGCTAAATGGTGCCAGGATTGCGCTCGATGAGTATGCCGAACAGGGTGGTGGCGAAACCAACATACGGGATTGTCTGACAGGACTGCGTCAGGTCCGTGGGATCCTGGTCATGCTGGAATTAGAAGGGGTGACCTACCTGGCCGATCATCTCGAGAAGGCGGCGCAAGGGTTAGTCGAAGGTACTGTCTCTGCACCTGATCAATGCAGTCGTGCGCTGATGCAGGGCCTACTCGAGTTGCCAGGTTATCTCGATGAACTGCAGCGTGGAGCTGAAGACGACAAGCGCGCGTTCTTGCCGCTGATCAATGAAATTCGATTAATGCTTGACCTTGAGCCGATGGCGGACTCTGCAGGTCAAAGCCTCAATGCGGGTGCGACGGATCAGGTCGTAGAAACGTTTGAACGTCTTCTCGGCAATGACAGGGTAGGCCGTATGCGATCGGCTTATCAGCATACATTGCTTACCATTTTGAAAGGCGAAGACCGTGCAGAGGCGGTTGATACCTTCAAGAAGATTGCCTCTGCTCTGCAGCGACTGACCCGGGGTTCAGCACTGGAACGGCTGTGGCAGGCCTTTGGTGAGTTTGTGGAAAGCCTGGCGCAACAACAAGGAGCGCTCGAAAGTGAGGCCGTAAGGCTCCTGCGTAGGGTGGACATAGAGCTTAAGCGTCTTGCGACAGAGGGTGCGTATGCGCTGCGTCGTGGGGCGAATGTAGATCTCATTAAGCAGCTTCTGGATGCTGCTGAGGACCGGTCCTATTCCTCTGCTGTATCGGATGATCTACGTCGGGCCCTAAGTCGAGATACAACCAACAACACGCTGGCCATATCAGGACGCCAGGCGATGGTCAGCGCTGCAGTCACCATGCGAGAAGAGCTGTTGCTGATTAAGGATAAAGTGGATCTGCTCGCACGCACTGCAAGTATTGACCTTGACGCGTTGGGTGATCTCATTGGACCGTTGAAACAGATGAGCAGCACATTGTCTCTCCTTGGTTTTGAGAGTTCGAGGGCGATCATGAGCGATCAGATAGAAGCCGTGAGCAATCTTGTGGCTCTAGGCGACACCGATCCTGTCGGTGTACAAGGCATTGCAGCTGCCCTCGTGCAGATTGATGAAAATCTGCACAGCGTCAGCCGTGAACAATCAGACCTCGAACAGATCACGGAAGATGCGCAACTGCAACTTCTTGGGGAAGCGCGTAAAGGACTCGACGTTGTGAAGACGGCGATCGTCGATTATGTCGGCACGTACTGGGATGTACGTTATTTAGCTCGGGTACCCGACACCTTGCGTGAGGTCACAGCTGCACTCGGCGTCATCTCGCTGACCCGGGTTAACCAACTGCTGCTTGAGATTGCAGGTCATGTTGAGCATCAACTCATGCAGGGATATCGCCCGGACCGGAAAACGCTGGATAAATTTGCAGAGGCGGTGAGTGGCGTTGACTATGTCCTGGAGTGCCTTGCTGAGGCCAATGCCGCTGGTGCGGAGGATGTGCTGATAGTGGCTGAACGCTCCATGCAGGACCTTAAGGCCCGCGCTGCTGCATATGGGCAGGATATAACAGGCCAAGAGACACCGATGAGTACGCTGAATGCCGAAGCCTTGGAAACGGATTTCTTGGAAAACGACGCAGCAGCAGAAGCCACGGAGGGTCACAAACGCCAGGTACCTGCGGGTGCAACCCCGTTAGTCGCAGCGCGTCCGTCTGTTGATGAAGGGGAGGTTGTATCGGAGGCGCTCGATACCTTCCCAGACCTCGCACATGGCGATTCACTGGTATTTGGCGCGCAAGCTGAGTCTGATGAGCAGACGTCTTCTGAGATTGAGCCGAATCAGGTTGGTGAAGCATCGCAAAATGTCTTGACCGTATCCGATAAAGACGAAGAGGCTGTTGAGACGCAACAAACGCCAGACCAGCCTGCAACTCGCATGACAGATAAACATCCAAGTGGTGATGTGTCGGTCGAGTTCGGTGTCGAGGTGGCTGAAATTCCAGATTCTGACGTCGTCGAAACTTTCGTAAAGGAAGCCGAACAAGCCCTTGAAAACATTGCACGAGAACTCCCACGCTGGGTTGCCGATTATTCCGCATTGGATGCCGTGGCAGAAATCAGGCGCGCGTTTCATACGCTGAAAGGCAGTGGCCGCATCGTCCAAGCGGTGGCAGTCGGAAAACTGTCGTGGGGTGTTGAAAACATGCTCAATCGAGTCATCGATGGCACCGTTAAACCGAATGACCAATTTGTTTGGGTGATAGACCAGGCCTTCGGTCTAATCCCGGACCTGATCGAAAGCTTCAAGCTGGGGCAGCCCGGCGATCATGAAACGACAGCCAGTATTTTAGATGCGGCCGATTTGCTGGCCTCGGGGGCATCTATCTCGTATGCGCGCGATGCAGATAAACAAAAAACGATGGCGGTTGAAATGCCGCCGGAGTCAGAAATTGCATCGTTTGAAGTGTTCATTGCAGACGCCGAAGAGCACCTGGCAGTGCTGCGTGGTGAGATGGTTAAGGATCCATGGCAATTAAGCGAACCGGTTGGCCGGGTTATTGATGCACTTGCCGCGAGGGCTTCGGATGCCGCATGTGCGCAAGTGGGTTTTATCGTTGCACCGGCCAATCAGGTTGTAGCGGCCTGGCAGGGCCTTGAACCCAATCCTGACCTTAAGCGCTACTTTGCCGAGACCTTTGCACAACTCAGGCGGTGCTTGCTTGCACTGGCCGAAGGAGAAAGCTGGGACGATCCTGTAGAACTTGTGGCGCAGGCAGATGACCTGATTGCAAATGCACAACGCCTGGGAAGTCCCACGGATGGATTTCTTGCATCGGGAGTGGTCTCAGCACTTTTTGAAGCAGAACCTGTATTTGAGCATCTGCGGGCCCAAGGCACGGCCGGTCCTGCACTGATCAATAGCCTTACCGAATTTGTCGATCTGGCGCGCAACAGCGGTCAAGACGTGCTGGCAGAACTGGGCGCTGCCCTTCTGCAGATTTTGCCGGCGATGGCGAGTGGTCCGGAAGGAGAAGAGCGCCTTGCTCTATTTTTTGCCGGCTATGAACTGCTTGTCGACCAATTGAATGCGATGATGACTGACCGTGGTCGTATAGACAGATCGGCCGTCAGCCGCTTCGTTGATGGTCTGCAAGGCGTGCAACCTGGGCGATTTCCCGAAGAGGCGCCCGAACAGACGGAGCATGTTGGGCTATTGGACGATACTGAAACGACGGACGAGGCGCCCGCTGGGGATGAGGGGGTCAATCGAGTAGAAAATGCTGGGGTTACCTTGGCGGGTCTCGATATAGATGAAGATCTCGCACGCGTGTTTTTAGAGGAAGCCAGTGAAATCAGTGATGAGGTCGAAACCAGCATCATCGGCTGGTCAGAAGAAATGGAAAACCGCCTGTTTATGGAGAATCTGTTGCGCGCTCTGCACACGCTCAAGGGCGGTGCAAGATTGTGTGGTCTGGCAGATCTGGGCGATATGGCACACGATTTCGAATCTATCGTCATCGCGGCGCAAAACCATGATCGTCCCGTCAACGGTGAGTTTTTTGTCGAGTTGCATGCGTACCAGGACCAGGTTGCGACGCGGCTCAGTGCGGTCAAAAGCATGCTGCTGGATAACGTCGAGACAACCCGTATACCTGCACAAGCAATGGTAGGCGAAGCGGGTGCGTTGCCCAAGCGCAATTCTAATTCTGCATCTTTACCGGCAAGCCCGCGGTCAGGCATCGAGGACCCGCTCGTTGCTGCAGCCAACACGCCGCAAACAGTAGAAGGCGCTGGCGAGGAAACCAGCCAAGGGGATGCGAACAAAGTTGAGAAGTTTGAACGCGTCCAGCAGGAGATGGTCCGGGTAGGTGCTCACCTCCTCGAAGGCTTAGTCAGTCTGGCAGGAGAAAATTCCATCGTGCGCGCTCGTATAGAGCAGGGGATGAGCGATTTCACCAGTGCGCTGGATGAGATGGAAACGACCATCGAACGGTTACGCGAGCAATTGCGACGGCTCGATATTGAGGCAGAAACACAGACCCTCTATCACCATGAAGGCGCAGATGGTCCGGACTATGAGAATGTCGATCCGCTTGAAATGGATCGACATTCCCAGCTGCAACACGTGTCTCGCGGCCTTGCTGAGAGTGCATCGGACATGCTCGATCTGAAGGATACATTGCTGTTCAAGGCACGAGAATCCGAAACACTACTCATACAGCAAGCGAGGATAAATACCGAATTGCAGGAAGGCCTCATGCGCACGCGCATGGTGCCCTTCAGCAGATTCTTGCCTCGGCTTCGACGAATTGTGCGGCAGGTCTCGGGAGAACTCGGCAAGGATGTTGAGTTTCACGTGCACAATGCCGAGGGCGAACTCGACCGCAATGTGCTTGAGCGGATGGTGCCACCCTTGGAACACATGTTGCGTAATGCGGTTGACCACGGAATCGAATCGTCGGACCTGCGTCGTAAGTTTGGCAAACCATCCACTGGACGCATAGAGCTTCGTCTGTCCCGGGATGGTGGAGATGTCGTCATCGAAGTCAGTGACGACGGTGCTGGTATGGATGCAGAGCGTGTTCGGGAAAAAGCGATCGAACGAGGCTTAACCACCGCATCAGCTCAGCTCAGCGATACCGACGTGCTCCAGTTCATACTGGCAGCAGGCTTTTCTATGGCCGACGCCGTCACGCAGATATCCGGACGCGGAGTCGGCATGGATGTCGTGCACAGTGAAGTGAAGCAGCTTGGCGGCGGCATCACCCTATCGTCAACTTTGGGGAAGGGGAGTCGGTTTGTGTTACGGGTGCCGTTCACCGTATCGGTTAACCGTGCGCTGATGGTATCTGTTACAGGGGATCTTTACGCAATTCCGCTCAACAACATCGAGGGTATTCTGCAGCTCAGCACTGAACAGATAGAGCAGTTACATAGAAGTGAAGACGCCACGTTTGAATACGCTGGCGTCCCTTATCGAGTCAGATACCTGGGCCAATATCTGGGCCGTGATTATCGGGGCCCGCAGGTAGGTCAGGGCGATATGCCGGTCGTGCTGGTCCGCTCAGGGGAGCAGCCTGTTGCAGTGTACGTAGATGCGTTACAAGGCAGTCGCGACATTGTGGTTAAGAGCCTGGGTCCACAATTTGCCGGTGTTGGCGGCATTTCAGGTGCGACCATTCTTGGTGATGGCAATGTGGTCGTCATTCTTGATCTACTGGCGCTGATTCGCGGTCAGCAGGACCGAGGTCAGCGAAGCACAAAAGGGCTGGAGCCCGGGGCAGGGCGTGCGAGATGTGTCCTTGTGGTTGATGACAGTGTCACTGTGCGCAAGGTGGCTTCTCGGCTACTTGAGCGTCAGGGAATGGAAGTCCTTGTTGCTAAAGATGGTGTGGAAGCGGTTGCTATGCTCCAGGAACAGCGGCCCGACATGATGATTTTGGATATCGAGATGCCACGTATGGATGGTTTCGAGGTGGTGCGACAGGTTCGCCATGATGATCGACTGGTGAGCCTGCCGATCGTCATGGTCAGTTCCCGTACGGGAGATAAGCGTGAAGAATACGCAAGGCAACTGGGGGTCAATCATTTTCTGGGTAAACCCTTCCAGGAAAGTGAGCTTCTGGCGACAATAGATGAATGGGTAACAAAGACCTGATCTAGCGGTCATGGCAGATATCGGTGTGGATCTGGTCAATGCGTTGAAAGTTGTTTCATCCGGCGTCGGCCTCTGACTAAAGGGTGCTATCCAGGTAATTGAGGATGGCCATTGCAGCGCCGGGAGTGGATTCAGCCCTTAGTGTGGTTGGCCCCACAGACACCCGTTGTACTTTCTCTTCTTCGAAAAACCGAAGCTCTTCGTCGGACCAACCGCCTTCGGGTCCGATGAAAAGCAGACGATCAGCTCCGGTAAGAGAGTTGAATGGGCCCCCGTCCATGTGCAAAGCGTAGGTGATGGCGTCGGGACTGTTTTGCAGAATGGTCGACGGTGTGCCCTCGGCATTGAATATGGGCAGATAAGATCGACCACTCTGTTCACAGGCGGATACGATCACTCGCTGCCAGTGCACGACCTTGTTGCCCAGGCGTCTGGCATCGAACTGAACATTGCTGCGGTGGGCGGCAAAAAGACTGATGTCGTCCGCTCCGGATTCGCAGCCGAGCTGAATGGCATGATCCATGGCGGCCCCTTTCAAGAGGGCCAGAGCTAAATGAATGCGAATCACGGGTGGAGGTTCTCGCGCGGCACACGAAGCGACAGTGAGTTTCTGGTCAGCACCTAAGTGCGCATGGAACCTTAAACCTTCGCCATCAAAGCAGTTGACGCCATCTCCAGAACGAAGTCGCAATACACGCTTGAGGTAGTGTAGCTGATCACTCGACAGGGTGATTGTATTTCCGGGGTTGAGGTCGGCGATATCGGGTGCGATATAGAAGTGATTTGGCATGGCGTTGAGCGAAATCTAGGCTGCGAGGTTTAACTGTGCGCAAATTCGTGTGGTCGCCCCCCAGCGGTTTAGCGTAAAGAAGTGAAAGCCTGGCGCGCCTATCTTGAGCAGGCGTTCACAAAGCCCCGTGACGTAGTCAACGCCAAACTGGTTGAGTGCCTCGCTGTCGTCCGATAGCTCTAGCAGACGCTTCATCAACCAGCGAGGGATATCTGCCCCACAGCGTTCTGAAAAGCGGACGAGAGATGGGAAATTGGTGATCGGCATGATTCCCGGATATATGGGAATGCTAATGCCTTTTTGCTGGCATCGATCCATAAAGTTTTCGTAGGCATCCGCATTGTAAAAATACTGAGTAATCGCCCGGGATGCACCCGCCTCCACTTTAGACTGAAAAAAATGCAGGTCGCTGGTGGCGGATTCGGCGTCAGGATGAACCTCAGGATAGGCAGCGACGATGAGATCGAAATGATCCCCGGCGTGCGCCCGGATAATATTGATGAGTGCCTCTGCGTTGTTGAACCGATAAGAACCAACGCCCGAAGTTTGATCTCCACGGATCGCCACGATACTTTTAATGCCCATCGCCCGGTACTCATCAAGGAGCGCGAGCAGGGCTGGTCGGTCGTCTGTACCCATAGAAAGGTGTGGAACGGCTGTGAACCCAGCCTTGTGCAAACTCGATACAGTCTGGCGTGTGCCGTCGCGCGTGGAACCACCTGCACCGTAGGTCACCGAGAAAAACTCGGGTCGCAGCTTGTCGAATCTACTGACGACATTGTTTAACAGACGAGACTGGCCTTCTCTGTCGCGAGGCGGAAAAAATTCAATGCTGATGCGGCTGTCCTGCATAGATCCATCCATGCGCCAACCGCGAACGGTTCAAAGCGCGGCGGCTAAAACCTCTGCCCGGTCGGTTTTCTCCCAGGTAAAGCTGTCTTCCGTGCGTCCAAAGTGGCCGTAGGCGGCTGTCGACTGATATATGGGTTGCTTCAGATTCAGCATGGCAATCAGACCTTTTGGTCGCAAATCAAAATGTTCACGTACAAGTTGAATTATTTGCTCGTCAGCGATCTTGCCGGTACCGAAAGTGTCGATGCCGATTGACGTGGGTTCGGCAACGCCGATCGCGTAGCTTACCTGGATCTCACAGCGTTTTGCGAGTCCAGCCGCCACTATGTTCTTGGCAACGTATCGAATGGCATAGGCGGCGCTACGGTCGACTTTTGACGGGTCTTTACCAGAAAATGCACCTCCCCCATGGCGTGCCATGCCGCCGTAGGTATCGACTATGATCTTGCGCCCAGTCAGGCCACAGTCGCCCACGGGTCCACCGATTACGAACTGACCGGTTGGATTGATGTAGACCTTGCTGTCGGATGATATCCAGTTGGAGGGGAGGACAGGTTTAATGATCTCTTCCATGACTGCTTCGTGCAGGGTTTTCCGGTCCACATCGGGTGTGTGTTGCGTGGAAAGGACAACGGTATCGATACCGATAGGTTTACCGCCGTCATCGTAGCGAAAGGACAATTGGCTTTTCGCATCGGGTCGTAGAAAGTCTAAGGAGGATCTGCGCACTTCAGCCTGCATCTGCATAAGTCGATGCGCATAGGTTATTGGCGCTGGCATCAGTACATCCGTTTCGTCGGTTGCGTAGCCGAACATCAGTCCCTGATCCCCGGCGCCCTGTTCGTGATCGCCGGATTCATCCACACCCATGGCAATATCTGTAGATTGCATACCGAGTGCGTTCACAACGGTGCAAGCCTCGGGATCAAAACCTACGTCTGGCCCGTTGTAACCGATATCGTTAATGACGGAACGAACCAGGCGGTCGATGTCGACGTTCGCGTTGGTACGAATCTCACCGGCGACAACAACGATACCGGTTTTGATCAGGGTTTCACATGCGACCCGAGAGTCGGGATCTTCGGCGAGCATAGCGTCCAGGACGGCGTCCGAGATCTGGTCTGCCACTTTGTCCGGATGGCCTTCGGAGACGGATTCCGAGGTAAAAACTGAATATTCGGGCATGATTATCCTTCTACTAACGTGGGCACCGCTCCAAACCCATAAACAAAACAGCGGTTTGTGGGTCTGACCCCAGCTTGATGAGGACGCATATTATCTATTCCGGAGATTTTTTTTCGGAAAAGTTTGCGCCCGCCGTGATCTGTGAAGACAATAGCGCCGCCTCAAAGGAAAGGGTCCTGATGTCTTCACATATTGATTGCGCAAATGCGATTCGTGTTCTTACCATGGACGCGATTCAGGCTGCAAACAGCGGCCATCCGGGGGCCCCGATGGGGCTTGCCGACATTGGGGAGGTTCTTTGGCGCGAGGTACTCAAACACAATCCCTGCGATCCTGGTTGGGTCGACCGTGATCGTTTCGTGCTTTCCAACGGCCATGGTTCGATGCTTCTTTACAGTCTCCTGCATTTAACCGGTTACCCGGTGAGCCTGGATGATTTGAAGGACTTTCGTCAGCTGCATGCGAAAACTGCAGGGCACCCTGAATATGGCGAGTGCCCGGGGGTGGAAACGACCACCGGGCCTCTCGGTCAGGGTTTTGCCAATGCTGTGGGAATGGCACTTGCGGAGTTGAAGCTCGCAGAAACCTTCAATCGTGACGGTTTAGACATTGTCGATCACCGTACTTGGGTGGTGGTGGGCGATGGTTGTCTGATGGAGGGAATATCCCACGAATGCGCCTCGTTGGCAGGTACGCTTAAGCTGGCCAAGCTCGTATGTATATACGATGACAATGGCATATCGATTGATGGTGAAGTGGGTGGATGGTTCAGCGAGGACGTCCCCGCACGTTTCGACGCGTATGGCTGGCGTGTGATAGACGGTGTGGATGGTCATGATGCGGGCGAGATTTCCCGCGCGCTCGAGGCTGCCAAAGACAGTGACGGTAGACCGACACTTGTTTGCTGCCGGACGACGATCGGTTTTGGTTCGCCAAACAAACAGGGAACGGCCGCTGCTCACGGCGCTGCACTGGGAGAAGATGAAATAGCATTGACGCGCAAGCAGTTCGACTGGCGTGCAGATCCCTTTGACATCCCGGAACCTGTTCAACGTGCATGGGATCAGCGTGAAATCGGGGCGATACGTCAGGCTGAATGGCAGGCGCGATTTGACCAGTATCAGGAACTACACCCAGAACTGGCGGAAGAATTCTTGCGCAGGATGGGTGGCGAACTGCCCGTGGGCTGGGATGAAGCGATTAATGCATTGATCGAGGCTGAGCAGGCCAATCCTGCAGATCTGGAAACACGCAAATCGAGTCAGCGTGCGTTGAGTGCAATAGCCGAGGGGGTGGCGGAGCTCTTCGGTGGGTCGGCAGATCTAAGCGGATCTAATGGCACCCGTTGGGCAGAGGCGAAGGATGCTCAACACATGAACTATGGCGTGCGTGAGTTTGGCATGACAGCGATCAGCAATGGGCTGTTGTTACATGGTGGTGTGAGGCCTTTCACAGGCACATTTCTCGTCTTTATGGAATATGCACGCAATGCGGTTAGGCTCGCGGCGCTTATGGGGATACCTAATGTATTTGTATACACGCATGACTCGGTGGCCGTAGGTGAAGACGGCCCTACCCATCAACCCGTCGAGCAGCTGACTAATCTGCGCACAACACCCAATCTCAATACATGGCGACCCTGCGATACGGTCGAGACGGCCGTGGCATGGCGGAGCGCGATGGGTGAGACGGAACAGCCAAGCGCATTGATATTCACGCGCCAGAAAACCCGCGCTCAGATACGCGATGCCGCTACCGTCGCAGACATAGAGAAAGGCGGATACATATTGCGTGGTTGTGAAGGCATTCCGGATCTCCTCCTCATTGCGACGGGCTCTGAGGTTGAGGTGGCTATGGATGCTGCAGAAGCGCTGGCGGCAGAGGGCCATGCTGTCCAGGTCATTTCCATGCCCTGTTGTGAGGTGTTTGTCCGACAAAAACCGAGTTACCGTGATGCCGTATTGCCCCCCGATGTACGCCTTCGGTTAGCAGTGGAAGCCGGGCATGGGGATTACTGGCACAAATTTGTGGGCCTTGATGGGAAGGTTGTAGGCATAGATCGATATGGAATGTCCGCACCGGGTGGTGAAGCCATGGCGGCATTGGGTATGACGACCGAAAACGTGCTTGCGCGGGCGCGCGAACTTTTGAGCTGAGCCTTTATGACTGCCATTACGCGGATTGCTGATATAGACCTGAAGGGCAAGCGTGTACTGATTCGCGCAGATCTGAATGTGCCGATGTTAGATGGAAAAGTCTCCAGTGATGCCCGTATACAGGCGTCTCTCCCGACGGTCGAGTATGCGCTTACGGCGGGGGCTCGGGTGGTCGTGATGTCTCATCTTGGTCGGCCGGAAGAAGGCGTATTCGATGAGAAGCATTCATTGCGTCCGGTGGCAGCGCATATGGCTGGATTGCTCGGGCGCGAAGTAGGCCTGCTCGAAAATCTGGATGCCTGCACCGGTGTCGGTGTAGGTGAATTGGCGTTGCTTGAGAATGTGCGCTTCTTAAAGGGCGAGAAAACAAACGCTGACGCACTGGCACAAGCCTATGCTGCACAGTGCGATGTGTTTGTTCACGATGCTTTCGGTACCGCGCATCGCGCCCAGGCCTCAACACATGGTGTAGCGAAGTTCGCAACCGAGGTATGTGCTGGGCTGTTGCTTAGCGAGGAACTGGATGCGCTAGACCGTGCGCTGACGGCACCAGCGAAACCGATGTTCGCGATCGTAGGCGGGTCAAAGGTATCCACCAAACTCGAGATATTACGTGCGCTTGCTGACAATGCGGACGAGATCATCGTAGGTGGAGGAATTGCCAATACCTTCATTGCCGCGCAGGGCCACAACGTCGGGCAGTCGCTGCACGAAGCTGACCTTGTGGAAACCGCCCGCGAGATTGCAGCAAAGGTAGACATCCCTACACCTGTGGACGTCATGGTTGCGCGGGCTTTTACGGACGAAGAGCCTGCTGTTGTGCGTTTGATCGATGAAGTTGGCGACGAAGAGATGATTCTTGACATTGGCCCACGTACGGCACGTGCCTGGGCCGAGCGCATAGAAAACGCAGGGACCATCCTGTGGAATGGACCTATTGGTGTTTTCGAATTCGATCAGTTTGGAGAAGGCACGCGCATCGTTGCTGAGGCGGTGGCGCAAGCCACTGGTTTTTCGATCGCTGGTGGTGGTGATACCCTTGCTGCCATAGACAAGTACGGGCTGCGTGAAGGCATCTCCTACATTTCTACCGGGGGTGGCGCGTTTCTGGAGTTTGTCGAAGGCAAGGTCCTGCCTGCTGTGGAGATCCTTGAAACTCGGGGCAGATAGGGTTTGGACTGAAGATGCGCTAGGCTTAGCACCCTGGCATGGATGCTTCGACGAGAAGTGCTTTATGGGAAGCTGCGGGCAGTTCTTGGATAGGATTTTTCGAACGCAAGGAATTTTACCTTGCCGTCGCCTTAACCCGGGTGCGCCAGGGCAGGCGTATTTGGTAAATGAGACTACAACCACAGGTAACCGATGGGTTACGAACTGACACAGGGAGAAGCGCAATGGCTATAATCAGTATGCGGCAGCTGCTGGATCATGCAGCGGAGAATGACTACGGCGTACCCGCTTTCAATGTAAACAATCTCGAGCAGATGCGCGCCATTATGGAAGGTGCGGATGAGACGGATAGCCCGGTTATCGTGCAGGCTTCGGCCGGTGCACGTAAATACGCAGGGCCCAATTTCCTGCGCCACCTTATTCTTGCTGCAGTGGAGGAGTTCCCCCACATCTGTGTCGTCATGCATCAGGACCATGGTGCCTCCCCGGCAGTTTGTCAGCGATCCATTCAGCTCGGTTTCACCTCCGTTATGATGGACGGCTCTCTTCTGGAGGATCAAAAAACCCCGGCGGAATATGACTACAATATCAACGTCACGCGTCAGACCGTGGATATGGCACATGCGTGTGGCGTTTCTGTAGAAGGCGAGCTGGGATGCCTGGGCTCGTTAGAAACCGGTGAAGCGGGTGAAGAAGACGGTGTCGGGGCAGAAGGGACACTCTCGATGGATCAGCTCCTGACTGATCCTGAGCAGGCAGCAGACTTCGTTAAGCAGACTGAAGTGGATGCGTTGGCGATAGCGATTGGCACATCACATGGCGCTTATAAGTTCAGTCGACCACCCACGGGGGACATTCTTGCGATCGAACGCATAAAACAAATCAATAAGCGCATCCCGAACACCCACCTGGTGATGCATGGCTCTTCGTCAGTACCGCAGGATCTTCTGGCGATGATCAACCAGTATGGAGGTGAGATCCCTGAAACATATGGTGTGCCTTTGAGTGAGATTCAGGAAGGTATCAAGCATGGCGTGAGAAAAGTGAACATCGACACGGATCTGCGCTTGGCGTCCACCGCTGCGATTCGCAGGCATCTTGCCGCCAATACGTCGGAGTTCGATCCGCGCAAGTATCTGAAGGATTCTCAGGATGCGATGAAGGAGGTGGTTATAGAGCGCTACGAAGCTTTTGGTACCGCCGGCCAGGCCAGCAAGATTCGAGCAGTCTCGCTGGAAGAAATGTTTGGTCGATATGCCAGCGGGGAACTCGAGCCGGTCGTTCACTAAGTTCGAGCGGCGTTGCAGCCGGGCACCATGAATACCCCAACATGAACGTTGCAAGAGGGCGTTGTCCGTTCGACAGCACCAGGCTTAAAGCCAGCCTCTCAACGAATGCAGGTGGACTCGATTTCCGTGAGTATCTTGCGTTCTACGGCCTCGACAACCTGATGCACCTTGAAAGCCACGAAGTTCAGGTTCTTAACGTGCCCGTTGACGGCGGACAGAAGATTGTGGTGCAGACATTTAAGCCCGCACAACCCCGTGGCTGGGCTCTGTTCCACCACGGATATTATGATCATGTGGGATTGTTTGCCTACATTTATGCTTACTTGCTCGAACGCCACGTGGCTGTCATTGCGTTCGACCAGATAGGCCACGGGCTGAGTACGGGGCAGGCGGCGACGATCTCTACCTTTGATCACTATATCAAAGTGATCGAGGCGGTGATTGATGGGCCCTGTGCCTCTGTGAGTCCGCCGCTCCATCTGATAGGCCAGAGCATGGGTGGGGCTTTGCTGCTTGAATATCTGCATCGTCATCCGGAACGTGAGGTCTGTGAAACAGTGCTTTTTGCGCCACTTGTACGTCCTTACGCCTGGTGGATTAATCAGATCTATTTCTACTTTGCCAAGCGTTTCATGACTGAACGCCCGCGGAGAATTACGAGAAACGCAAGCAACGCTGAGTTCCTCTACTTACAACACCACGACCCCTTACAAGCGCGAGTCTTACCGGTTAAGTGGGTTGAGGCGATGGTGGAATGGTTCACGCGCTTCGAGCGTTACCCGGTGTCATCGCGCGCGCCCAAGATCGTTCAGGGACATCAAGACCGTACCATCAGCTGGCGGCACAGCGTCGAGGTGCTTGGCAGTCAATATCCCGAAGCCAACTGGTGCCATATTGATGCAGCTTCCCATCACCTTGCCAACGAGTCAGATACGATAAGGTCACAGATGTTCACCTGGCTGGACGATCATTGCGGGTGGGTATAAAAGTACAAAAGGGCGTTGGGCCCAGAACCGACCCGGGCACCGGCGTATACGGGTTAAACAAAGAGAGATGCGATGACACAATCATTTATAGATGTGCTGGCCAGTAGGCAGATAAAGCAAGATCAGGACAGCTTAGCCCTATGGGGTAAGGACTGGTCCAATGGTTTTGAAGTCGCACCCAGTGCCATTGTGTTTCCGGAAAGCAACGAACAGGTTGTACAGATCGTTCGTTACGCGATTGAAGAGCAAATAAAACTGGTGCCTTCCGGCGGTCGCACTGGCCTGTCGGGTGGTGCTGTAGCGAGCAATGGTGAGGTCGTCGTTTCCTTCGACCGAATGAATAAAATATTGCATTTCAATGCGGAGGACCGTTTGGTTACTTGTCAGGCGGGCGTTGTAACACAGGTGCTGCAAGAGTTTGCTGCTGAGCATGAACTCTTTTACCCGGTTGATTTTGCATCCTCTGGTTCGAGTCAGATGGGTGGCAATGTGTCTACTAATGCGGGGGGGATAAAGGTTATCCGCTACGGGCTTACCCGCGACTGGGTTGCCGGTTTACGCGTTGTGACGGGTAGAGGTGAACTTCTAGACTGCAATTCCGGGTTGGTTAAAAACGCGACGGGGTACGACCTTAGGCATCTCATGATCGGTGCAGAGGGGACGCTGGGGCTGATCTGCGAAGTCGACATTCGACTCACAGCACCACCCGAACCGCAAACCGTCATGGTGGTTGGGGTGGCCAAGGTTGAAAAACTTCTCGATGTGCTCTCTGTCTTCAGTCGTCATCTGACATTGTCGGCCTTCGAATTCTTCTCCGATCCTGCGCTTAAGAAAGTCAGGGCGCATAGAGAACTGCCCTCTCCGCTTGCGGATCCGGCGCCTTTTTATGCGCTTATGGAGTTTGATGCCTCAAGTGTCGATGCTGCCGGTAATGCGTTTACATTATGCATGGAGCAAGGCTGGGTGGTGGATGGCGTGATGAGTCATTCAGATGCGCAGGCACAAGCACTATGGGCGCTGCGGGAAAGTATCTCCGAGAGTATCGCACCCTTCACGCCGTACAAAAACGATCTTTCTGTCACCATTAATCAAGTACCGGAATTTCTGCAAGAGGTGGATCGTTACGTCGCTAAGAGCTATCCGGATTTTGAAGTCTGCTGGTACGGACACATCGGGGACGGCAATCTTCATCTGAACATATTGAAGCCCGAGCACATGAGCGTTGAAGATTTCATGGCGCATGGCCATGCCATGAGTCCCAACATATTTGCGCTCGTCAAGGCGCGTAATGGCAGCATTTCTGCCGAACATGGTGTGGGCCTGTTAAAAAAAGACTTTCTTGATTACAGTCGCAGCGAGGCTGAGATTGATCTCATGCGAGGCATAAAAAACCTGTTTGATCCCCACCAGATTCTCAACCCGGGTAAACTCCTGGTTTAATTGTTGACCCGTCCGGGTCGCAACGCTAGAAACGCTCGACGCCGTCTGGCGTGCCGATCAATACGGCGTGCGCTGCTTGTTGTGCAAACAAACCGTTGCAAACCACACCCGGAATGTTGTTCAGAATCGACTCCATCTCCGCTGGGTCTTCGATCATAAAATCGTGAACATCAAGGATCCAATTACCATTATCGGTAGACACCCCCTCACGCCATTCAGGAGAACCGCCCAGGGTGACTATTGCGCGTGCCACCAGGCTACGGGCCATGGGGATTACCTCGACCGGTAATGGAAATTCCCCGAGCACAGCCACGACTTTACTGCGGTCGACGATGCAGACGAATTCAGCTGCGGCTGAGGCCACGATCTTTTCGCGAGTCAGTGCAGCGCCACCGCCTTTGATCATCTGGCGTGCTGCATTGACTTCATCTGCTCCATCGACATAAACATCAACATGCGGGGTAGCATTCAGGTCCATGACATGGATACCATGCTCGCGCATCCGTTCTGCGGATGCCTCGGACGACGAGACAGCAGCATCGAAAACATGTTTGATGGTGGCGAGTTCATCAATGAAGAAATTTGTGGTTGAACCGGTCCCTACGCCCACGACGCTTTTGGTGTTGAGTTTGGGCCTGATGTGTTCCAGGGCAGCTTGGGCCACCGCTTTCTTCTGTTCGTCTTGAGAAGATGTTTGTGAATTGGAGGCGCTGATTCGCGTACTCGAAAGTTAGGACCGGATGATGGTGCACATGCTCGAAAGTTATGTAAAGAGAATTCTAGGCTCTAGGGTCTATGACCTTGCAAAGGAGACGCCGTTGCAAAAAGCGCCTGCGTTATCGGCGCGGGTGGGTCACGAGGTCTTTCTGAAACGCGAAGACCTGCAGCCGGTTTTCAGCTTCAAATTGCGTGGTTCCTACAACAAGATGGCCGGGCTCAATGACAGCCAGCGTGCCGCGGGTGTCATCGCCGCATCGGCTGGCAATCATGCGCAGGGTGTTGCACTCGCCGCGCAGGAACTGGGTATACGCGCAACCATTGTCATGGGACGCAATACGCCGAGTATTAAGATTGAAGCAGTAAAGAGCCTTGGTGCAAAAGTTGTACTGCACGGGGACGGCTATGATGAGGCGAGTGTGCACGCCCATGAAATCAAGGCTGCCCAGGGATTGACCTATATACATGCTTATGATGATAAGGATGTGATTGCCGGCCAAGGCACAGTCGGTATGGAGATCGTTAACCAACACCCGGGCCAGCCGGATGCGGTGTTTGTTCCGGTTGGCGGTGGTGGCCTGATTGCAGGGATCGCTGCATACATTAAATATCTATATCCGAAGACTAAGATTATTGGTGTAGAACCAAAAGGCTCGCACTGTCTATCAGCGGCGCTTAAGACGGGTCGTCGGGTTAAGCTGCCGGCAGAGTCCCTGGACCTTTTTGCAGACGGGGTCTCTGTTGCACAGATAGGCCGCGAAACGTTTAAGGTGGCAAGGGAGTGCGTGGATGATGTCGTGATCGTGTCGGTCGATGAGATATGTGCTGCGATTAAAGATGTGTTCGAAGAAACCCGTGTTGTGGCTGAACCTGCTGGGGTGCTGTCGATTGCAGGCCTCAAACGTTATATGGCCACCACAAAAACGCAGAATCAGTCGGTTGTCGCCATCGTCAGTGGTGCCAATGTCAACTTCGACCGCCTGCGCCACATATCTGAACGTGCTGAGTTGGGTGAGGATCGTGAGGTGATTCTCGCTGTGACTATCGACGAGGAAAAAGGCAGTTTCTTAAGATTCTGCCGCTTCCTTGGGCGACGAGGGATTAGCGAGTTTAATTACAGGTACGCCGGTGCAGGTGATCCCGCACATGTCTATGTAGGACTGCAGGTTACGACGCCGGGCGACCGGATTGAAGTCGTCAATGCACTCTCACAGCATGGCTATGCGGTGGTGGATATGACCGACAACGAGGCAGCTAAGTTGCATGTGCGGCATATGGTGGGTGGTCGGCAGCTGGGTGAAGATCAGGAGTTGCTGTTTCGATTTGAGTTCCCTGAGCGTCCTGGTGCGCTGCTACAGTTTCTCGGTGGATTGGGCTCTGATTGGAATATCACGCTCTTCCATTATCGCAATCACGGGTCTGCATTTGGACGAGTACTTGTTGGATTTTCGGCGACACGCCGAGAACGTGCCAGATTGTTGAAGTACCTCAAGCGCATCGGATATCGGTACTGGGAAGAAACGGAAAATCCCGCCTACAAGATCTTCCTCCACTGAGGCTTACTCGGTATCGGTTTGCGTCCAGAAGCGCAAGAATTCCTGCTCGAAGACAAGCTTTGTTGGGTCGGTAATTCGATCTATATACAAACGCCCATCGAGGTGGTCGAACTCATGCTGAAAGACGGTCGCCCAGAATCCCTTCAGCGACAGTCTTTTGGGTTGTCCCGTCATATCGGTGAAGTCTACTGAGATGTCTTGTGCTCGCTCGACAAAGCCACGCAGCCCGGGTACCGAAAGGCATCCCTCCCAGTACCCCATTGGCTGCGGGTCGTTGATTGTGATGACAGGATTGATAAAGGCGGTGAGGGGCATGGCTTCCATTTCGCCATAACGACCTTGCCCACCCGGAATCTCGATGATTGCCAGACGTATGTTCTCATCGATTTGTGGGGCGGCCAAACCAATACCTTCGTAGTCGTGGAGTGTGTCGGTCATGTCGGATACCAGGCGAGTTAGTTCGTCGCTGCCGATGAGTGCGTCCGATACCGGATCAGCAATACGGCGAAGGTGTGGATGCCCCATGCGGATGATCTTTCTTACTGCCATGGGCGATGAATCCTTTTAGTCAGTGGAAAACTCAAACGCGCTGACTTCTGTCAGTGCGTGGGTCAGCCTTACATCCCATGCAGCACTCGGCAAGGCCTGCTCGGCCAGCTGGCAATTGAAGCCGATACCGACCCGGGGTGTGGTGGGGTCGAGATTTGCCAGATATCGATCGTAATATCCGCCACCCGTGCCCAGGCGTGTGCCGTCTTGATCGTAAGCAACAAGAGGGATCAGCATAATGACGAGCTGATCCGGGTCGATGATAGGTGATCTAGCCTGCGGCACCTCGATGTCGTATTCGCCGAGCGTGAGCGGATCGCCCCATTGCCACGATCGAAAATGCATTTGCCCGGGATTGGTTGTTACGGGCAAAGCCCATGTCTGATCGGGCAGGTCTTGAAAGAGTTGGGAGAGATCGACTTCGCCGCGGGTTGACCTGTAAGCGGCAATTGTTCCGATTGGTTGGGTGCGCAAAAATTGTGCGATGCGGGCACAGATCCGGCGTGTTTTGTCTGCTCGATCGTCAACCTCTATACGCTTGCGCTTATAGTGAGCACGTAGGTCATTGCGATCCACATCCATTACGTCAGGATCCGAGGAAAATTATGAAAAAAAAGTGAGTCATAGAAGGTGAGTGTAGATCTCCCGGGTATGCCGCTGATGGTTTGCCCTGAACCGTTATGGTTCAAGGCGGAGGTCTGTGCAACGCCTAAGGCTACCCATAAGATTGGGTGTGCACACCGACGCTGTCCCCAGAGTCTCCTTGGGTTTCTCTAACGGCTCAAGGACGCGACCAACTGGCAAACATCCCAGGAGCGTTGCAGTATAGCGTGGGCTTAGAGAAACCCAAGACTTGTATTGTGCACATGTTTGGTGTTGGCACCTGGTGCCAAGGTGGCTGAATGCGCAGTGGGATAGCGTTTCGGGTTTCGTTATTTGTGTTCGGCAAGGACCGAGCTCACCCGTTCGTTCAGACGATCCAGCCGCTTGGCTACAGATGATTGCGTTTCCGTATACGTTGATTCACCGGTGAGATATTCATGTGTAATGTTGAGCGCTGCCATCACAGCGATCCGATCCAGTCCTACAACTTTCCCGGAATTGCGTATACCTGCCATCCGTTTATCTAAGAACTTGGCTGATTGGGTCAGCGAATTCACCTCATCCGGGGGGCAGGCGACCTGATATTCCTTATTTAGAATCTTCACGGTTACAGTCTGTGGTAGTTCACTCACGTGTCAGTCTCGATCAAGTGTTTTTAATCGGGTAATCATCGCCTCAACGCGATGTTTAGCCAACTCGTTTTTTTCGATGAGCTTGGCTCGCTCAGTAGACCAGTTTTTCTGTTGGGTGCGTAAGGCTTTGTTCTCTTTGGAGAGGACTTGGGTAAGCACCACGAGCTCATCCACTTGTTGTTCGAGTTGATTGAGTTGTTCCGTTTCAGGTTGATTTACGCTCGTCACTTGAAATCCCTCTGCTTGTTCTTCTTACAACGCCTGCTTTTTGTAACAGGCTTTCTGGTATTTGTCGTTGTTGTGGGCGATAGTTTGCGCCGATTTTACCGTATTGTGTAGCCCTTGATGGATCCTGAATTAATGCAGAAAGCTTTGGCGGCCTCAAATCTCGTGGAGCCTGAAGAACTACACGGACTCGCCTGCGGGATGGCGTCGGCCACTCCGGCTAATTTTTCACTACCCGACTTCATCGATCTCGTGGGCACAGACGTGCTCGTCGATGACCAGACGACCCAGGATTTTATTGGCGCAACGCTTGAGCAACTGCATACACAGGATATGGAGTTTCACCTACTCATTCCAGAAGATGATGAACGTTTGAGTGAGCGGGTGGCAGGAGCGGCCAATTGGTGCGCTGCTTTTTTAACGGGTTTTGGTGCGGGTTTAGCCAGGCTCGAGCGAGACTTCAAGGAACTCCCGGACGATGTGCAGGAAATTCTAAGGGACTTTTCATCCCTCAGCGGGCTTGACGAGGACGTGACCGGCAGTGAACAGGACGAAGCTTCTTTCATGGAAATCTACGAATATGTAAGAGTCGCGGCGATCCTTACCCATACACTCATGATGGATGATGCTGAGGAAGATTCTTCCGATCACGGGCAGGTTCATTGATGACTGAGGTCTCGTTGCAGGAATATCAGAAAAGGCGTGATCGTCTCATGAGCATGATGTCACCCGGTTCGATTGCGCTTATCCCCGGTGCAAAGGAAAAGCGACGCAACCGTGACATCCACTATCCGTTTCGTCAGGACAGTGATTTCTACTACCTGAGTGGTTTTTGCGAACCGGAGACGTTGCTTGTGCTGATTCCTGGACGCCGACAGGGTCAGGAAGTTCTCTTCTGTCGTGAGCGTAGTGTCCGGGGAGAGCTTTATGACGGGGAGCGTCTAGGTCCCGAGCGTGCGTGTCGTCGTCTGAAGATGGATGATGCGTTTCCCATAGGGGATATAGAGGAGATTGTGCCAGGCCTCCTCGAAGGGCGCGATCGGATATACATCAACCTCGGTGATTACCCCGAATTTGATAAGCGACTGCTGGGCTGGGTTGCCGATATCCGGGCACGGGAGTCGGGCGGTGCCCACCCGCCTGGTGAGTTCGTGGAGTTGAAACACCTGCTCCACGAATTACGCCTGGTGAAATCAGCTACCGAATTAACACTGATGCGTAAGGCCTGCGCAATATCTGTCGATGCGCATTTGCGCGCTATGCGCAATTGTCGGCCTGGCATGTCAGAGAGAGAGATTGAGGCAGAACTCACTTACACGTTTATGAAGAATGGCGCGCGGTGTGTTGCGTATCCCAGTATCGTTGGCAGCGGTGAAAATGCTTGCGTGCTGCACTATATAGAAAATAGCGGTGAAGTTACGGAAGGTGATCTGGTGCTGATCGATGCAGGATGCGAATATGAATATTATGCCGCCGATATAACCCGGACGATTCCGGCCAATGGATCGTTTACCGGGCCCCAGCGAACTCTCTATGAGATTGTACTTGCGGCTAACCTGGCGGCTATCGAGCAGTGTAAGCCTGGCGCACATTTTAATGACCCACATGAAGCTGCCCTGGCGGTGATGGTTGATGGCTTGTTGGATCAGGGGCTTCTCGAGGGCGAGCGGGATGTAATCATGACGTCTGAAAGCTACCATCCTTTTATCCCGCACAAGACCTCTCACTGGCTTGGGATCGATGTGCACGATGTCGGTGATTACCGCTTTGGAGATAGCTGGCGAGAATTGGAACCGGGGATGGTGTTGACGATAGAGCCCGGCATTTACATCCCTCGGACCGAGACGAATCAACATCTGCCTGAAAAATTTCTCGGGATCGGCATCCGTGTCGAAGATGATGTGTTGATCACCCAGCACGGTTGTGAGGTGCTCAGCGCGGGCGTGCCAAAGACTCCTGCAGAACTTGAGGCGATCATGGCCGAAAATCCGGTGTGAGCTAGCAGAGAGACCAATTAAAATGTCGGCTCAAAAGGACAACATTGTTGTGGTAGGTGGTGGTCTCGTTGGAGCGGCTACAGCATTGGGGCTGGCAGCCGCTGGACACAAGGTTACAGTGGTGGAAGGCAAGGCACCTGAACGGCAACAAGGCTTATTGGGTGTCGATATTCGTAACGTCGCGCTCAATCCTCGATCTCAGATGCTGCTTGAACGGTTGGGAGCCTGGGACGAAACGAGAGCAGCACCTTATGACCACATGCATGTGTGGGAAGATCGGGGATGCGAGTCGATCGACTTTCATGCCAATGAGCTGGGACGTGATCAACTGGGCTGGATAGTCGAGATGAGTCCTTTGGTCCTGGGTCTGTGGGAAATGCTCGCTGACAGGTGTGAGCGAATTGTCGATACCGTAGATCAAGTTGTCCTTGGTCAATCGATTCAACTTTGTATGGGTTCACGTGAGATTGTTTGCGATTTTCTGATTGCGGCTGACGGCGGTTATTCGCCAATCAGAC
>JAYZCO010000091.1:0-9803 GCA_036338285.1 Pseudomonadota bacterium | reverse complement strand
CAGACCGATGACGCAACTTTTGCCGCGATGTTAAGACATGCGCTGCCTCCGGCCGAAACACCACGTCCATTCCACAGAAATTCTTCGATCAAAGAGATCCGCAGTTCCTTCATCGGTGCACGGATTGCCAAACGCATCACTTCGGCATTCAAAGCCAACATGGGTGGCGGCAGCAATGATGAGACGCTCAACAAAATGTTCGAGGAAATGGCAAACAACATGCCACTGCGCTCGCTGACGCTCTTTTCTCAAGGCCGCACGAGCCATGATGATCTGGCACAATTAATTGCGCTCCTGAATGGCCGCTTCATTGAATACATCCGACTTAAATACCGATCGATGAGCAGTGATAAAAAAGATGTTTAATTTCACCGGCGCACCAGAATCGTTTAGCTGGTTGCTTGCCACGGACGATTCGAACTGTGACGGCTGCATTGGTTTGTGTGGGAAGAAATCTTCAAACGATTTGACCGCGTTGAGGTGTTAGGCGAACCTGTTCGAGCCAGCTCCACGGTCTTCAACGCGATTCAGTTGATGCGCGTTCAGCTAAGCTAGGGAATCAGCTATGCACGGGATAAATAAAAATCACCAATCGGAAGGGCAAATACCATGGTAGATGGGCTGACAAGAGACGTAACAAGCGACGAGATTGAAGAATTCAGGGGATCAGGAGTCGTTAATCTGAAGGGCATCCTAAACAGAGAGTGGGTCGACCTGCTGGGAAGCGGACTTGATGAGGTTTTCTCGACCTCGCAGGAATCCTTCCCTGTGTTCTACAACACGACCGAGATGGCTGAACAGATGAAACAACAGGGCGTTGAGTTGCTCGACGATGAAAGGTCCCGTGCCATGTCCCACAGCGGCAGATATCTCACGATAATCGGCGGTTGGACTGCAAACGAGAACATAAGAAAAGTTGCCCTTAAATCCCCTCTCAGCTACGTCGCCGGGAAATTGTTCGGCTCATCCAAAGTGAACTTCTACGATGACCAGCTCCTCTGCAAGGAACCTGGTGCAAAGGAATACACAGCTTTTCACACGGATGAACCCTACTACCACCTGAAAGGCGAGCAGGTCTGCGGGATGTGGGTCTCACCGGACGTGGTCACCGAAGATGCGAGTCCGATGCAGTACGTACGTGGCTCTCACAAGTGGCCAGGAGTCTTCAAACCAAATGGTTTCGTAACACGCCAGACGCTTTCAAGCCTTGGCCTTTCCGAGGAAGAAGGTGAACAGAATGAACTACCCGATATCGAGGGTAACCGGGACAATTACGACATTGTGACCCATACCTCGGAACCGGGCGATGTGATCGTCCATCACTCCAGGCTGATACACGGTTCCGGTCCCAACTACACGACCAATGTGCCCAGGAGGGCTGCGTCCCTCAGGTATGCTGGTGACGATGTGACTTACTTTTTTCAACGCTCTGCACCACCGCAGCCACATCATCAACACAGTCTGAAGGATGGAGACGTTATCGACTGCGAACAGTTCCCGGTCGTCTGGCGGGCAGCATGATGCCATTGTCCATTGCTGAACTGGAGCAAAGCGAAATTCTAGCGAATGGCTGGAACCAATAGCCTGTCTCAAGGGGTGCTGGTGTACCCCTGGCAATTCAGATCGAGTTAAATCGTCCGTCCAAATGACTAATACCTAGCTAGCCTAGGAGTCGCAAACCTGAAACGGGGTACCGGGGGATCGGATGTGGGTCATTAGGAAACCAAATCTAATTTCTGGGCGGGTACAAATAGCCATCTAGTTTGATGGGCAGCGTTAATTCACGCCCTTTAATAAGTGCTAACGGCGCCGGAAAGCAGAGCAGCAGTTAAGTACACAGTAAGTACAAAAGATCCTCCAAAAAGATAATTTTCAGCGATCGATCGTAAAGAATAATGCGGTCGGGACGGAGAGATTTGAAATCACGACCCCTGCCTCCTGAAGGCACAACGCCTGATACAAGCATCTACAGGGCCGCCGGGTCAAAACTCTGATCGACGCCCACCGGCTGGTATTGATCGATACAAGGTGCAAGAATCGCCGACTATCTTTCTGGAGAAAGCCAATGGCCAAAGAGGACGGCGAGTGGAAATCAACCGCGTGCGTACTTTGTTCTTTGAACTGCGGAGTCAAAGTCCAGCTTTCTGACGATGGCACTGAAATCACGCGCACCAAAGGGGACGATGACCATCCGGCTTCCCAAGGTTATCTCTGTAATAAGGCTTCGCGGCTTAATTTTTATCAGAATCGTACCGATAGACTACTCCACCCTATGAAGCGCAAGGCAGATGGCAGTTACGTCCCGATCGATTGGCCGACTGCCATCAACGAGATTGCGAGCAAACTCACCGCTATTCGTGACACCCATGGCGGAGATAAGATTTTCTATTACGGTGGCGGTGGACAGGGCAATCACCTTCCCGGTGCGTACAGCCGCTCCACCCTCGCAACCCTCGGTGTTAAATACCGTTCAAACGCACTGGCACAGGAAAAGACAGGCGAATTCTGGATCTCTGAACGCATGTTCGGCGGTTTCAACCACGGTGATTTCGAGCATGCCGAGGTCATCATGTTCCTCGGTAAGAATCCCTGGCAATCCCACGGATTTCACAGGGCCCGTGCTCAAGTCAGACAAATGGCCAAAGATCCGAATCGTACCCTGATCGTCATCGACCCGAAACGCACGGAAACGGCGGACCTGGCTGACATCCACCTGGCGGTCAAACCTGGCCGCGATGCCTGGTTGCTCGCAGGCATGGTGGCCACAATCGTGCAGGAAGGCTTGCAAGATGACGCATGGCTTGCCAAGTACGCGCGCGGAATCGAGCCCGTGACCGATATATTCACCAGCGTGGACGTCGCTGATTGTGCCGCTAAAGCGGATATCGACGAGGCCATCATCCGCTCAACCGCCCGCATGATTGCCAAAGCGAAGAGCGTCGCCGTCTTCGAAGACCTTGGTGTCCAAATGAATCGACACTCAACCCTGGTGAGTTATCTGCAGCGTTTAACGTGGACTCTCACTGGCAACTTTGCAAAACCGGGCACCCATTACACGGTGAACGGATTCGGCAATTTTGGCGGGGGTAAAGAAGGAGGCAAAAGCCCTGTGGCCGGCGGGCGAATTATCGCCGGACTGGTACCGGCCAACACCATTCCTGACGAAGTGCTCTCAGACCACCCCGACCATTACCGCGCCATGATCATCGAATCAGGTAATCCTGCACATTCACTGCCGGATAGTCCCAAATGGCGCGAAGCCATGCGGGCCCTTGAGTGCAGTGTGGTCATCGACATCGCAATGACCGAAACGGCGCGCGAAGCAGACTATGTATTGCCGACCACAACTCAGTATGAAAAAGCCGAAGCGTCTTTTTTCAATTTTGAATTTCCCGAGAACTATTTCCATGTGCGCGCACCTTTGTTTACACCCCCGCAAGGCGTGCTGGACGAGGCAGAGATTCATGCGCGTATCACCACAGCAATGGGGGCAATTCCCCCAGGTCTGGAAGAGGCGCTCAATGCCGCTTTGCAATCCGAAGGGCGCGAAGGATACCGTGAGCTGGTCTTCAAGAAACTGGCTGAAGACCCCGGTCTGATCGACATTGCCCCTGTGCTCCTTTACCGCACCTTAGGCAAGACCCTGCCTAATCAGATGCAAAATGCGGCTGCAATTTGGGCAATCTGTCATCGCCACGCAATGGCAAATCGAAAATCTGTTGAGGCAACCGGCGTGCGCGGAGAAGGGATGGACCTCGGCGACAGTCTATTTGACGCTTTGCTCGCCGGCCCCAGCGCAGTCATCATGAGCAAGGAAGATTGGCAAGACCTTTGGCAACGTGTACCAGGCGGCACCATTAATTTCGAACTCACCGATATGCTCGAAGCCACAGTCGCTCTGGTCAGTGAAAATCCCAACGAAACGAACGATGAATTCCCGTTTTTGCTTTCGGCGGGCGAACGCCGTGCCTTTACCGCCAATACGATCATGCGCAATCCCGCCTGGCGCCGCAAAGACATCGACGGCTCGCTGCATATACATCCGGAAGATGCAGCGCGCTTCAATTTAGGCGACGGCTCCAACGCACGCATCACCACCAAGCGCGGTGCTCTGGATGTCGTTGTTGAGATGAGCGGGCGCATGCGGCGTGGACACATCTCCTTACCTAATGGGCTGGGACTCGATTATCCTGACGACAATGGCGTTCTGAAAGCATCTGGCGTCTCGCCAAACGAGCTGACCTCGGCTGAGATGGCTGATGAGTTTGTTGGCACACCGTGGCACAAATCCGTACCCGTGCGGATCGAAGCTATCGAGTAGACTGGGCGGCTAAACCACCTCTTCAGAGGCCAACTTCCAGCGGAAATTCGGGCACTTCGGTCAGCAGTTGGCGAAGGTACTTTGCCATCTTAAGCGGCACAAATATTTCGTCGCTCGTACAAATTTCATCAAGATGCCACCAGCGTAACTGGTCAACGAGTTCCTGCTCATGGACAGCTGGATTACCCTCTCCAGTCGCAGCAAAGCGCGATACCGGCCACAGATAATAAAGCTCCTCCTGATCGAAGTCCTCACCTCGGAATACAAATGCGTGTCGCCTGTGCCATACAGGGCCATGGATCGTCGGGTCATCTTCCTGATAGCCCGTTTCTTCCCATACCTCGCGCTTTAAGGCCGCAAGAGGCTCTTCACCGGACTCAATGCCACCCCCCGGAGCGAGCCATATGTGCGTTTGGGTATCCGGCACGTAGAGCCTTGCGAGTAAGATTTGCTCACCGGCGAGCAAAAGCGCTCGAACGGCCGGTCGATAACTCATGCGCGCACGTAGCCGCCAAGTTGTGTTTTGAGTGCAACAAGAACCGCACGCAGAAGGCCACTTGTAAGCACAAACTCCGCATCATGTCTTACCAACGGGTCTTCGTCATCGAGCTCATCCAATTCTTCAAGACCTTCAAAGCGAATTTTCCTCAACACGAGATCATCGGCAAGCACGAAACGTACGATAGCGTTAAATGATATGCCTAAACGGTCAAGGATTAACCCGTCTCTGACGTGGGTGCGCACGCTCGAATCGTGCAGTTCCATGTCAAACCAGTTCACCGTGGATGTCGGTTCGGAAGGGTCCTTCATGCGACACTCCCGTCCTGCTGCAAACTGAGCCACATCACCACCGAGAAAAATTTCCTTCATCAGCGTTTGTGCGGATTTTTTGAACTCAAGCGGCGTGGCCTGTAACGAGCCAAAGGCATCACGCAACCGATCGAGCAGTTCTTCTGCAATTTTCGCGTTGGGTGTACCTATCGTGAGTATACTTTCAGAGCGCATATAGAAAGCCCGTATTCGATCCGATTTCAGCAACGCCCGCGGTAACAGATCTGCATACACCTCCTCCTTGAGTTCGCGTTTTTCTCTGCGTGTGGGCTCCTGTCTTGTACGGCGGGTAAACTCGTCGATGCGATCTGCAAGTGCCTCTTTTACAGCTGCGACAGGTAGAACCTTAGTTTGTCGACGCATCTGCAGAAGGTCCGCTCCACCCAAACTTCGTGCCAGACGATCTCCGGCATTTTCCACCGGTGCTTCAAAACCGACACTTAATCCGCTGTAGGCCGGGCAGGGTTTAAATTCGACCGATTCCAGCATCCCCGAAAGGGCCTCTTCACCTTCAGGCCAGTCACTGTGAATACGATAAAACCGAACGTTTTTGAACATGGCGACCTAAGATTCTCTGCTCGAGTCAAAGAACAACGAAGTAAACGACAGCAAGGGCCATGGCAGTTTGAAAGACAAATGTGGCCTGCAGAAATCGCCGTGTGAGCGGCTTCGGTTGTACCTCTTCGGGTAGGCGGGTTCGTTGAAAATAAAGCGTCAGGCCTGACTGTACAGGCAACATGATTGCAGCAAACGACCCTGCAATTGTCACCATCAATACAGGGTTTTGGAATCCGGCATATAACAACAACCCAACAAACGGGATGAGAATGCCGTACCAGCGTATGATCGCATAGCGTACATCTACCCGCTCGCGACTGAGAAAGCCAAGCTCCATCAGGTAATCAGGGATATACCGACCACCTGCTGCCACACCGGCCACGCTCGATGAAAAAAGTATCGAAAAGGCACCGACGGCAAACACCCAGACGGACCACTCACCCAGCGTTTGAGTGAACATATTAGAAAGGGCGACAATCGTGTCACTGCCGCTCGGCTGCTGCCCTGTTGCGTGCAATACCCCTGCGCCGAGGAAATAGAAAGGAATTGTGGCCAGAGTCAAGATGCACAACGTAATCCACACATCAGTGCGCAGAACTTTCAACCAACCCTGCGCCCGAGCGTGCCATTGAGGCGTCCCATCGTAGCGACCTATACGTGCCGGATACCCTTTCTCCACGCACCAATAGCTATAAGAGGATATTTCTCCCGAGTTGACGCCAGTATAGCCATACGCAGCCAGTGCAAGCACAGCAAATTCGACGGGGAAATCGAAGCGAAAGCCAGACACTAAATCCTCCGCCTGGGTCGCAAACTGGGTGCCCTGCATGAGACCGGCACTCACCATTGTGAGTACCGTAAACGTCATAACAAAGAGCAGCATGACCTTCTCCAGCCGATAATAACTGCCCGTACCCAGCAGAACCGCCGTGAGCATCGCAAGTCCGCCGACCGCCACGACCGAATTGACCCCGGGGAACAGCAGCACAACAGCCTGACCTGCCCCGCCAATCACGCCACCGAGACCCGTAAAGCCAGGAATGAACGCGATGACTCCGAGCGCCAGCGGCCATGAAAACTTACCTCGCGGCCCAGGCAATTTCCCCGGTGCCCGATTGAGCGCGCGCAGATAAGTGTCCCCACTGATAACGACATAACGAGCAAGTTCTGCCTGTACAATCGACTTGCTCCAGCAGGAAAGCAATACCCACCACAACATGCCATAGCCGACTGCTGCACCCAGGCTTGCAGTCAGTACGATTTCACCCGAGCCGACAATGGTCGCGGAGATAATGACACTCGGTCCCAGATACTTGACCGTTTCAGAGAAAGATTTAGGCGGTTCTTCAGTTGCGTCAGCCGGCTGAGTATATGTATCGACCAACTCACCATCAGCATCTATCGACACAGGTTGTTCTTCTTGCACACAAGCCTCCCAAGTGGGCCAACTTACCATTACCTGTCCACCTAAACACCTATCAATATGATTTAATCAAATACCAAAGCAGGAGATTCATATGATCAGAACCGCCATGACGCTCTCATTGACCCTGATCACCGCAGTTGCCAATGGCACTGATGACATCGAGTGGCCGGCATATGGTGGCGCACTCGGCGGCGGGCATTACAGCGAGGCCACGCAAATCAACAAAGAAAATGTTGATCAGCTGATCGAAGCCTGGCAGCACCGATCTGGTGACTTTCGTGGGGGTAAGGCGGATATCTTCGATGAAGTAACCGAAGAATCACGATCTACCGGGCCCACTGCCTTCGCTGTGACGCCTATCATGGTGCGCGACTCGGTTTACTACTGCACCCCTTTTAATCGTGTGTTTGCTCTGCATCCGGCTACGGGTGCCGTCAAGTGGGTCTTCGACCCGAAAGTAGACACAGCGAAAGAATCTTTAACCAATTGCCGTGGCGTTTCCAGTTGGATTGATGAGGAAAACCCTGAGAGCAGTTGTGGTCATCGGATCATGCTCGGCACCCTCGATGGGCGACTCATCGCGATAGACGGTGCCACAGGCGAGCGGTGTTCTGAATTCGGTATCAACGGCGAGGTCAGTCTGGCGGCGGGATTAAATGACCACGAGGCTTTTGAGTACAACATCACCAGCGCGCCCGCGATCATTGGCAATCTCGTCATATCCGGTGCCCAGGTCACCGACAGCTATCGACCCGATGTGCCTGCCGGGGTCGTGCGCGCCTACAACATAAGAACGGGCGCATTTGTATGGGGCTGGAATCCAACCCATCCTGAACGCCCTCAGGCTGACGAAGTCGGTATCTACACGCCCGGCACCACAAACGTGTGGTCGACTATCTCGGTGGATGAGGAACGAGGCCTGGTGATCGTCCCTACTGGTAACTCATCACCTGATTATTATGGTGGCGACCGCGACGGCCATCTTGACTACTACTCATCGTCAGTCGTCGCTATTGATGCCGCAACGGGCGAGGTCGATTGGCACTATCAGACCGTCCACCATGACATCTGGGACTACGATGTCCCTGCCCAACCCACGTTTGTCGACCTTACCATCGACGGTAAAACCCGTCCTTCGGTCGTCCAGGTGACCAAGATGGGTATGACTTTCGTGCTTGATCGGGAAACAGGTCAGCCACTGCACCCTGTCGAAGAACGTCCCGTACCTCAGGATGGTGCCGTACCTGGCGAGTATTTAAGCCCGACCCAACCTTTTCCACTGAAACCCGAGCCGCTGCACAAGCTGGGTATCACTCCTGACGATGCCTGGGGTCTGACGTTCATCGACAGAAACGAGTGCAAACGCAAACTAAAAAGCATTCAGACCGGGCCTATTTATACGCCACCCAGTCTCAAAGGTACCGCATACTATCCTTCACCGCTCGGTGGCAATAACTGGGGCGCACCCGCCGTAGACCTCAAGCGCAAAATCATGGTGGCCAACACCCATCATATGGCGATGGTCGTACAGCTGACGCCTCAGCAGGACTGTTCTGCCGGATTAACATTCCCGCAACTGGGCTCCAGATACTGTGTCATTATGGCCCCCATCACTTCGAGCCTCGGTATCCCGTGTACAGGGCCACCCTGGGCGACTCTGTCCGCCGTCGACCTCGAACAGGGCAACATTATTTGGCAAATCCCCTTTGGTTCGCTAGAAGGCATGGTTCCCTGGCCGTTTCACAAGATGGTGAACAGCGGCTGGCAATCAGGCGGCCCGATTATCACCCAAAGCGGATTGATCTTCATCGGCGCGACAATGGACGGATACTTTCGAGCTTTTGATATCGATACCGGTGATAAGCTCTGGCAACACCGCCTGCCGACAAGTGCAAACACCGTTCCGATGACCTATGTTTACCAAGGCAATCAATACGTGGTGATCGCTGCAGGCGGTCACTTCACATCGCCCATGCCTGCCGGAGACTACGTCACCGCTTTCAAATTGCCGTAAGCCAGGCAAGGAACAACTGATGACTAAACCACTCCCAGGAAAAACGGTAATCGAGCTCACCCACGTGCTGACAGGTCCTTGATTATGCGACAGGTATGCAGGCAACCTCGGCAACCCATGCGGCAGTACTGACGCAAGGCCGAACCTGACATGCACAACATGTGGATGTGGCCATGCAGGACGTCACACACCTTTTGGGCAACCGGCAAGCAACCCTTGCGGCAACAAACGGCACTGAGCTCCCACCAGGGAAGGACAGAGACGGCCCAATGCTCGGTCGTTTTGCGACTGCCGACGGATACGTGATGCTGTCTGGATACCTTCCGCGCCATTAACGCCTTGCATACTGCGAAAGTTGTCGCGTGACCTTGCATCAGATCATGGCTCGGCTGCAATAAGCCAACGCCTAGCCTTGCACCGCAGTGGTCATGCGGCACTTCCGTGCGCACCATGCAAGCCCACCAGGTCAGCGGCCTGCCAGGAAAACCTAGTTGCCCTGCTTGCGCATATCTTCTACAGATCGCTCGATCAACTGACGTAGTACATTCAGGTCAGTACCGGTAAGTCGTCCCAAATACAAACAAGACGAACCTGTCCTGTGCTTGCCAAGCTTGGCAAGCAGATTTTGGTAGTCTGAGAATCCCGGCATGATA
>JAYZCO010000090.1:0-275329 GCA_036338285.1 Pseudomonadota bacterium | reverse complement strand
ACGGTCTCTCAGCACCTGGGCAACGTCTGCGAGTTTACGGGTGTTGTCACAATCTGCGAGGGCTAATGCCTCGTCGTGTGTTGGTGATGTGCCATCGAGGGCACGCTCAAGAATAGCGTCAATCATGTGTTATCCAGAATGCGAACTTGTGTGGCTCGTGATGCGACGGGTAATGCCTTCACGCTCGAGATATATCGCCGTCTGCGTGTGTGGCGCCGTCTCACAAAGTCGGGTCAAATCTACCGGTAGGTCTATGTCCAGTGTGAATCGACTGCCTGGAACAATCTTTGGTGTAATCCCGGCCTCGAATGCCGCATCTACATGCGGCTTGAAGCTCTTTCCATCGAAGACATAAGGGATGCACCCTGGTGGTGTACATATGAGGCCGTTTGTACCGATGTTTTCGGCGTCTGGCATGATGGTGACGCCTACGTGATCGGCCAGGATCGCGTCCAGTTCTTCGGGGATAATAGCGGGTACGTCTGCAGGTACCACGATGACACCGCAGGCTCCGATATGAGCCACTAAATGCTGGGTTGCCTGCTCAAGAGATTCTGGCAGGTTGGCGTCGGGGCTTTCCGTGAACCGTTCTGTTGCGAAAGCCTGTGCCAGCGCATCAGCTTCTGGCGCGCGGGAAACGATCAGGATGCCGTCGAGTTCGGCGCAGGTAGATAAGCAGGTCAGAACATCACGTGCCATGGCCAGCATGAGAGCGCGTCGCTCATCTTCACTCAAGACGTTTGCAAGACGTTGTTTTGCTCGGTCAAACGTCTTTACGGGAACGATTGCCCACATTGGCTTCTCCCTAATACAGTTATTACAGCGGCTGTCGACCCCTATTCGCGCCCTCTCACGGGTTGCGCGACTGAGTTGTCGGTACCGATATTGCCGAATCTACCTCTGTTTCAGACGGCGAGATCCTGCAAAAACCTGAGTGTGGTACTACCCAGATCCACACGATCCTGCAACGTTACCATGATGGTATTCGTCACGATAGTTGGAATTTCGAGGTCACTGACGATCTCGGATTGCTGGTTTTCATCAGTTTTGTCGACAATAAAACCGGAAAGGAGGCCTGGATAACGCGTTTCGTAATGGCCAGCCACTGCTTTGGCGCTTGCCGGCACGGATAGCTCGGTCATCATTTTGGCTGCGGGGCCTTTGATCGCCATACCCCCGACAATAGGTGAAATGGCGACGACCGGTAGCCCAGCGAGGAGGTGGGCGAACCCATCAAGTTTGAGAAGTGGGTCTACAGAGACATACGGATTGCTCGGACAGACAACGACGCCGTCGCAGTCTGTGAGAAATTCTCTGATCAGGGGGTTCAGCGTGGCTGTCTCAATGCCTTCGAAACTGAAGCCGGTCACTGCTGGACTGCACCGGTCGCGAACAAAATAGTGCTGGAAGGCGAGGTCCCCCTGATCCGAATGGACGATGGTGCTTACAGGCTGGTCAGTCATTGGAGCGATCGTATGAGTGATTCCGAGCGCCTGTCCTATAGCTGCAGTTGCTTCCGTCAGCGTTGCGCCTGAGCGTAGGAGATCGGAGCGGAATATGTGTAAAGCCATGTCCTTGTCGCCGAGCCGAAACCAGGATTCACCGCCCAACTGATCAAGTGTTTCGATGAACTGCCAGCTTTCACCCTGCCGCCCCCAACCGAGTTCCTGATTATTTTCTTCTGCCAGCGCATAGGTCAGAGAGTCGATGTCTGGCGATATGTGCAGTCCCAGGTGTTCGAAGTCATCTCCTGTGTTGACTGCAAAAAGGAGCTCATCAGGACCGAGTATTTTACAGAGTCCCAGCGCAAGTTTGGCTCCTCCGACCCCGCCTGTTATGGCCAGTATCCTAGTCATGGCTAGCGGAAGAGGTCCTCTTCCAAAGGACGATTAATATCGCTAGCACGCTGGTCAGTGGACTCGGCGGACAGCCCTCGAATCAGTGCGAGTGGAATTTTCTCTGTGGTCTCACCCATGACAAGCGTTGCCGCCGCTGCCAGTGCATCTGCACGATTTATCAGGGTCACTTTGAGCTCGCGACCGTAAACGTCTTTGCCGCCACGATAGTCATCCAGGACTGTTATACCGGCACAACCAATCGCAGAGCCAATTGTGCCCATGCGCCACGGTCGGTTGTGTGAATCGGTAATGATGACGCCTACGTCGATACCTGTGCGAGCGCGTATCGTTTCTCTGATGGTACGTGCGCTGGCGTCCGGGTCTTCTGGCAGGAGCAGTGCTTTTTCACCCTGACCGTGATCGACGTTCGATTGATCTATTCCGGCGTGGGCACCGACCAACCCCAGTTTGTGTCTGACGATTAAAATGCCAACGCGTTTGCGTAGAATCTCAGTTGATTCGTCTAGGATGAGCTGGACGAGGCGAGGGTCCTTGTCTGTTTCGTCTGCAAGTTTTTCAGCCTCGCGGGAGGTGGATACGTCTTTAAGGTCTATGAGCCTGTTTTCTGCCTTGGAGACGATTTTTTGCGCAGTGCAGACGATGTCTCCATGCTTCAGTTCTATATCGTTGCTGGTTAACGCGGTGAGAATGTGATCTGTCAGATCATCGCCGGGTTCCACCATGGGCATACCCCGGACAGGCACCACGGAAAAACCAGGCTGGATCATCAGTGATCCTGGCCAATGATTTTGATTCCGGAGTGGGAAAGGGTGCCGCCGCGATTGATCTGGATAAGAATGGAAGTGAGTGCTTCGGCTGCAGCAGAGTTTGCCACCGGGCCGGCGTGCCAAGCGGTCATCCCCGCTTCCTGGGAGAGTTCGATGACTTTTTCACGTGCTGCCTTTTTGTCCCCGCAAACAAGTACATCGCACTCGATGGTGACGTCCTGCTGGAGAAGATGTGCGGCGATGTTCTGATAGGCGGTCACAACCATGACATCTTCGCCCAGTAATTGTTGTGCGCGCTTGCCAGCGCTACCTTCTGGTGGGAGTTGAACCGTGCCAACCTTTGGCGGCACGAGCGGCACAGTTACATCGATGAGAATTTTACCCTTAAGGTTGTCTTTGACGTAGTCGAGCGTTGAAAGCTGGTGTTCAGCGGGCACAGTCAACACCACGATGTCACCTGCCCTGGCGGCGTCCAGGTTTTCCATGGCATCGGCCGGTGTCCCAGGGCTGATTTCCTGTAATGCGGCCACTGCCGCCTGCGCTTTTGCCAGTGTTCTCGAACCAATGACGATCTTATGACCGGCTTTAGACCAGCGTATGGCGAGTCCGGTGCCAAGGTCTCCCGTGCCGCCCAGAATGGCGATGGTTTCTTTGTCAGACATGTATGCCTTAATTTTTTTAGAAAATAAGGCGCGGGATTATGCCGTTAAAATCGGGTGAATTAAACGAGTGGTTGACGTCTCAGGCTATGGGACGCTGATCGCTGTGCGTATCTGTGAGGTCTCGCAGGCGATCACCAATGGTGTTAAGGCTCCATACCGTCAACGCCAGGAGCCCGCCTGGGAACATGAGGATCCACGGCGAGGTCTCCATCACTTGTGTGCCATCGGAGACCAGTACGCCGAGGCTGGTATCAGGTTCCTGGATACCAAGTCCGAGAAAACTGATAAAGCTTTCCGCCAGAATGACGCCGGGGATCATGAGCGTGGTATAGACGATGATGGGTCCGGCTACGTTGGGGATGACATGACGGCTCATGATGTAGGTTGTTTTGCCACCGAGGCTCCGTGCTGCGTCTATGAATGGGCTTTCACGCAGGCGCAGTGTCTGGCCGCGCACAATCCGCGCAATGTCCAACCAAGCGATCGCACCAATACCGGCAAACAGCAGATATTGATTGCGGCCGAAAAGAACCACAAGCAGGATGACAATCAGGATACCTGGCAAGCTGTACATTGCATCGACGATACGCATCATGATCTGGTCGACAAGGCCACCGGCGAGTGCTGCGGTCGCACCCCACGGAATACCGATCAAAAGCGCCACAGAGGTGGCGATCAATGCGACTGTAAAGGAGACGCGAGTTCCTTCCATCGTGCGGACAAAGAGGTCCCGCCCTACATCGTCGGTACCAAACCAGTGTGTCATGGATGGCGCAACACCGATATTTTCCCAATCCATGTCTTCGGCCGTGTGCTCGCTTGTCATCGGCCCAATCAAGGCGATGCCAACAATGAAAAGTAGCAGTGTGCCGGCAACCCGGAGTGTGAGTGATGGGCTTATTCGATTTGGTAAGAGATTCATGTCAGACCCCCCTGATTCTCGGATCCAATAAACCGTATAGGAGGTCCGCCAGCAGGTTGAACAAGAGGATGGCGCAGGCATAGACGATGGTGACACCCATCACCAGGGTGTAATCGCGATTGAGTGCGCCTTCCACGAAATAGCGCCCGATACCCGGGAGGTCGAAAATCTGTTCCACCACGACAGACCCGGTGAGAAGCCCTGCGGTTGCCGGTGCAAGGAATGACACGACCGGAATCAGGGCGATGGGGAGAATATGACGGCAGACGAGACGCGAAGTAGGCAACCCCTTAGAACGTGCGGTTTTAATATGTGGTTCGTGTAGCACCTCGGCGACACCGCCGCGCACAAGCCTTGCGATTTGTGCACTAAATGGAATGGCAAGTGCGGCAACGGGCAGGATGAAGTGTCGAGCTGATTCAGCCCCGCCGGTTGGGAACAGCGAGAGCATGATGCTGAAGACAAGCACCATGATGGGCGCTGCGACGATGGTTGGTATGGCTAGGTTTAGGTTGTTGAGGCTCATTGCAAAGGTATCCAGTGCTCGCCCCTGATTAAAGCCGGCCAGGGTGCCAATCGCTGTCCCCAGGGAAATGGCGAGGAGGATCGAGCTGAAACCTAACGCCATACTGACGGGTAGCCCGGTCGCAATCAGCTCATTGACTGTGAAGTCTTTTTGTTTAAACGAGGGACCAAGGTCACCGCGGATGAGCTTCTGCCAGAAGCGTCCGAACTGTACGGGCAATGGTGCATCCAGGTCGTAAGCTGCCAGGAGGTTTACTTCAATTTCTGGTGTCAGGCGGCGCTCACCATCAAATGGCCCTCCCGGGGCCAGACGCAATAAGAAAAATACTGCTGAGACGATGATGAAGAAAGTCACGAGTGAAAACAGAATGCGTCTGGCAAAGAATGGAATCACTTTGACCGAAAAGCCCAAGTATAGGAGACGCGGGATTATGACGCCTAAGCTGCTTGAATTAAATGCGCGAGTGGGCGAGGCTTTGAAAGAAATATTTTAGGAGAAGGACATGCGAATTGGAGCGATGATTGGTGCCGATGGTGCCAGCGCGACACTGGATGACGTCATTACGATTGCGAAAAACGCCGAAGCTGCGGGCCTAGATAATGTGTGGTTGGCAAATATTTTCGGTTTTGATGCAATATCAACGCTTGCGTTGATCGGCCGTGAGACTAAAAAAATTGGCTTGGGAACGGCGGTGACACCTACCTATCCACGCCACCCAACGGCGATCGCGCAGCAGGCATTAACGACTGCCGCTGCTTCTAATAATCGCTTTACACTCGGTATCGGGCTGTCTCATCAAATCGTGATCGAGGGTATGTTGGGTATGTCCTATGACAAACCTGCCAAACATATGCGTGAATATCTCAGCGTTTTAATGCCTTTGGCTCGAGGTGAACAAGCCAACTTCCAAGGTGAACACTACCGCGTACAAGGCGTTGAACTCAGCATTCCCGGTGTGGAGCGTATGCCGGTTGTTGTTGCGGCACTGGGGCCGGTGATGTTGAAAATTGCCGCGGAACTTGCTGATGGTACAAACACCTGGATGGTGGGACCAAAGACGATGGAATCACATATCCTTCCTTCTCTGCGCGCCGGCGGAAATGACGATCCGACCGTAGTCGCCGGGATGCCTATCGTTTTGACAACTCGTGTGGATGAGGCGCGTGAATCGATTGCCAACAACCTCACGATTTATGGTCAGTTGCCGAGCTATCGGGCAATGCTTGATAGAGAAGGGGCTGCGGGACCCGCGGATATCGCGATCGTCGGGGATGAAAATAGCTTACGCGGTGAGATCAAAAGATTTGAGGATATGGGTGTGACTGATTTCAACGCTGCCGTCATGGATGTTGAAGATGGCGCACGGGCGCGCACACTTGAGTTTCTCGCGAGCCTCAATGGTTAAGGCCAGGAGAAAGGAATGAAACTAGGCTATGCCATCCCAAATAATCAAGGTGTCAGCGATGTGACGGATCTGACCCTGTTGGGACAACGGGCGGAGGCGCTTGGTTACAACAGTGTCTGGGTAAGCGAGCATTTGTTCCACGCATCATACGTCGCCAAGCGACTCGGTGATCGGCCCTACCATGATCCCTTAACGGTACTGACGGCCGTCGCCGGCGCCACTGAACGTGTACGTCTGGGTACCTCCGTGCTGGTACTCCCGTGGCATCATCCGGCGCGCCTGGGTAAGGCGATGGCGACATTGGACCATCTTTCGGGAGGACGGGTAGACCTTGGTGTGGGCGTTGCCATCGCAGAGGACGAGTTTGACAATCTGGGCATATCGTTTGTAGATCGCGGGGCAAGAACTGACGAAATTCTCGCTGCGCTGGAGGCCTTGTGGTATCAGGACGTGCCTGAGTTTATAGGTGAATATTACAGATTCTCCGGACAGCGTTTTGAGCCAAAGCCACTGCAGGCGAGGCTACCCATTCATGTAGGAGGAGGTGCTCCACCGGCGCTTAGGCGTACCGCGCGATTTGGTCAGGGCTGGCACGCATTGGGCAAGAGTCCGGATGAGCTCAAGGCAAGTCTGTCTGATCTGGATGGTCTGATGGGAGAACGAACGGTTCAGGATCTACACGTCAGTATCCGCTGCGTCACACAACTGGGGGGAGTGCCTTGGGATCGCCCGTCCAATCAGCGACGTACGCTCAAGGGCACGCGCGAGGAGATTGCGGATACGGCGCTTGCGTATAGGGATGCGGGAGTCGATGAGCTGGTGGTCGATGCGAATACGCCGGATATTGAAGAAAACTGCGCGGTCCTCGAGTTCATGGCCGATTTATTGACTTAAACATGACGCTACTGAGAAGTTTGCTTCGCATCTTGTTTCAAGGGGGTTCGCCAGAGCGGATCCTATACTCGCGGCACCTTTTCTTAGCAACCCTGGGCGCGGCAATTGTTGCAAGCGCGCTCGCCCAATGGCTGGCCCACCATGATCATCTTGTGTTTGTGATCCTTCGCGTTTTCGCGGAACTGACGATGTTTATGTTGTGGATGGTGTTTCTGACGGCAAAGGTCGCACGTCTTCGGCTCGCCAATATGGGATTGGTGTTGCTAATGATTAGCGTTCTTGTCGATGTGGTGACGATATTGGCTGCCACTGCGCTTGAGGCCAAGGTCGTTAGTGTCGTGATTGGTCTGGTGGTGTTTTATGGCATAGCCAATGTTGTCGCATGGGCTATGCGTAAACCCATTCAGATAGGGGCGATTCATTTTGCGCTCTATCTCGCTGCTGTGTCGGGACTCGAGTTTGCATTCCGTCACTTTTTTTCAATTGTCGCCGGCAGCTGAGCGAAGCCGATATGGCGTATTTGTTAGAGCTAACGGCGATGGTCTTGGATACGTTGCCTCAGGGTGGCCGAATCATGCTGTTGGCAGTTGTTCTGTCTCTGGCTTTCGCCGGTTTTGCTCGGGTATTGAGTGTGCGTTATGGAGAATCGATGCACATTCTTTATCGCAAAGCGGTCTTGATTGCTTTGCTTGTGGTCCCTGCTCTCGTCTGGCTCTTTGATATCCGGATGGTGGTGCAAGTTGAAGAAGTGCAACGATTTGCAACCAGAATTCCCTGGTATACGACGATCGTTCTTCTCTCCGTTTGGACGACAGGTGTGATTGTGGCCGTTTTTAATCTCGGTAAAAGGGTTGGACGAACCGGTGCGGCAATACCCATGGATGAAGGCACGGATCATCTCAAAAGTCGGATGGCCCACTGGCGGAATCGTCTCAATTTAAGGGCTGATCCTGAGCTTCGAATCGCGGGTGGGAATTTGCCGTGGCATACGGATGAGTATGTTGTATTGCCTGCTGCGGTGCTGAACTGGCCGGTCGGTGTAGTGGACGTGATGCTTCTGCTGCAGCTCGCGCAGCTTCGAAACCGATGCTGGTACTGGTTGATCGCCGGGGAATTCGTTGGTTGCGTTTTTTGGTTTGCGCCTTGGATTAGGGCGTTGAATTATCAGTTGGGTGGCTTGTTACCCTATCCCGCTGTTCGTCTTGCCGAAGCTGCGTACCGAGATGCTGAAGGTTGGCGGCGGGACTTCCGGCAATTACAGCAACGCGCACAGATGTTGAGCCCTGTTGGTGCTCAGGTGGATGGCCTGTTGCGCCTTGAGCTCGGTTTCGAAGCGACCGAACCTAAGCAAAGTCCGGAAATGACGGGTGAAACTCATGAGGTGCGATGGTCTCAAACCAAGGCTAAACGGTGGCAAAAACACTTTGATCCCTATGAGCGGGTGTATTGGCTTGTAGCGTCTGCATCTCTGTTTGTTGCGGTCCTTATGACCTTAACCATTGAACGGGCACCGCCCGAATTTGAGCCGCGTTTTCTTGAAATAAAATGGCAGGATCGTGTCGGACCTCGCCTCAGAGGTCCCGGGGTGGAACAGCAATAGCGATCAGACACTCATCGTTCCAGAATTGTATTGATCGGCCAGCCTGCTGCGGGTTTAACCAGAGTTTTGTCGGCACACTGTTGGCAGGTGTTGCTGTCCTGGTAATGGTTAGCGGCTCTTTTTCGAACGCGGGCTGGCTATGAGTCTGGTAGCTCGCTTCGGTACTTGCGTCCACGGTAGCCCGGATTAATCAGTTTGCGAGGGTGTTGACCGTCCACATACCCCATAAATCCCGGATCGATGACGTTATAACCCAGCATGCTCTGGATCTTTTCGGAGAACGTGGCGGCAGTTGCCGGCGGTACTGCGAGGACCATATTTTCAATCTGCCGGAGCCCGGGTGCGCAATACTGTGGGGTGATACCCAAACGTACTTGATCAGATAGGTTTGCTCCGCCTCTGTGTGTGAGGGTTCCGAGAAAAACGACCACACTGCCTGCGGGCATGGTGACTTTGACGACCTCATCTTCACGCGGCACTCGATCGGCTGGCCATTGATGGCTCCCGGGGACCACTTCTGTTGCACCGTTTGTTTCGGTGAAATCGTTGAATGCCCAGATGGTACTCACGCCAAATGCCCGTCGTGGTTTAGGTAAACCCAGACCCCCTGCGCCGTCATCGATATGGAAAGGCTGAGGGGTTTCTCCAGGATGGATGTTAATGGCCAATGCTGCGGACAGGAGATAGTTTGAAGGCAACAAATCGTCGAGCAAGGCAAGGATCGTTGGGTGCTCGATCAATTCCGCCATAGAGGGTGACTTAGCGAGCAGCGCATACACCCTTTCTGAATGCTCTCCTTCAAAGTTGTTACGTCCCATGTGCTCGCATTGCAGATAGGGATCGAGTTCTATGCGGATGCGTGTGAGGAGTTCAGGCGAAACCAGTTTTTCGATGATCGTATAGCCGTCAACTGCGAGATTCTGTCGATGGATGTCTAGTTGCATCACCCTCACCGATGCTGTGATTTGTTATTGGTACATCAAAAAAGGACAAAATGCGAGATTTGAGTGGCAAGGAAGCCAGGGTGATACGTGTTGAACCGCCGGATGTTTAGCGCTTCACCGGTTTGGGTGCAGTGACGCGTTTGCGCCTGCCGACGGGAGACGGACGGGTTGCATCAGCTGTTAAGGGCGTAGATCTCTGGGAGCAGTTTTTCAACCAGCAGTCGGGTTTGCGCCATCATATCGTCTTCACCGGACGCGATGGGACGCAAGATGAATTTGTGTGCGCCTGCGGCGTGAAATTCGTGTATGAGGTTCATTATCTCCTCCACACCGCCAATGGCGCTGAAGCCTTTGGGTTCTTTTTTCAGACGCTTGGTCAGCATCTCGTTGTAGCGGTTGACGATAGGTTCGTCAGTCGACCCGAACCTGAAGCCGAATCCAGCGCCGAAATGGTCATCGGGGATGCGCCGATCGAGATCAATTGCGCGCGTCTTGATGGCGGAGATTACAGGTGCGATGTCAGCCGCAGTTTCTATACCTGCCTGCCATCCTGTCCCCCACCGGGCAGTGCGTTCGATGGCTTGTTTCGCGGATCCGCCAACCCAGAGAGGTAACGGGTTCTGGATGGGCTTTGGCGCGATCGTTGCTTCGTCCAGCTGATAATACTCACCGGCAAAAGTGACGTTATCTTCGGACCACAACCGAGAGATGATCTGCAGACCTTCATCGGTGCGTTTCCCTCGGCCCTTGGTTGGTATTCCCGTTGCCGTAAAGTCTCGGGAAAGGGCGCTGCCGACGCCGAACGCGGGTAGCAGTCTGCCTTCGCTCAAGACATCGATCGTTGCACACTGTTTGGCGGTCAGAACAGGGTTGCGCAGACCGAGGCTTGCGACATTCATGCCGAATTTGATTTTCTTGCTGCCGCCAGCTAAAGCCGCCATGACGCTCATTGCCTCAAGATTAGGCACAGGATCGATGATTCGATCACTCTGCCAAATCGAGTCAACGCCGCCATTGTCGCAAAGATCTACCCACTTCCAGAATGCGCGCGCGTTGCCAAAGTTGAAATTGGCAATACCTAGCCCTGCAGCAATACCCATGTTGTCTCCCCTTATCTAATCTTTCGCCCAGTGCAGGTAGCGGGATTGATGCATATCCCTGCCATTTTCGTACCAACCCTGAAGGTTGGGGTGCACAAGCCTACGCACGGCGTTGCTGTAGAGAGGAACAACCGGGTAGAAGTGCGTTGCGATTTCTTCTGCAGTTCTAAGTAATTCATTGCGTAGCGCTGCATCTTTCTCAATTTGAGCCTGGGCCATGACATCATCGAACGTGTTGTTTCGAAATCTGCCGTAATTGACATTGCCTATGTCGGATTGCAACAAGCTCAGGTAATGCTCGGCATTGTTTTCGCCGACCCAGCCTGCCCACGCGACTTCGAAATCTCCCTGCCGCAGGTCGGCGAAGTGACCGCGTAGATCGGCTTGCTGCAGACTGGTTTTTACGCCAATAGCCCGCCACATACCACTGATCGCGAGATTGACCTTCTTATTTTCGAGCCCGGTAACGTGACGCAGGGTGAGTTGAAGCCCGTTTTCATATCCTGCCTCTTTGAGAAGCGATCGTGCTCTGGCCTGTCGAGCGTCGAGCGGTTCTTTTCTGTGCGGAAGTAGAAAAGGTCGATAGGCGCTGATAAGGGTCGGTGCAAAACTGTATGCCGGGCGATTACCGGAATTCATCACTTTGTCTGTAAGGATGGATTGATCTATGGCGATCGAGAGCGCTTGTCTTACACGTACATCGTTAAGCACGGGGTGTTCGATGTTGAAGACGAGATACATCATTGAGAGCAAGTCAGACAAGCGGAGATCCGGGGCACCGGCATCAACCAGGGCTTTCAGATTACCGACTGGAAAGCCTCCAACCACATGCACCTCGTCGGAGCGATAGCGATTATAGGCGGCGAGTTCGCTTGACAGTGGTAGGTAGCGCAGTTTCGTTATTGATGGTTTGTCGTGAAAGGTGGGATTACTTTTCAGATCAATGTGCGCGCGTGGAATCCAACTACTGAGTGTGTAGGCACCGTTTGAAACCCAGTGCTCGGCCTTGGTCCAGCGATCACCGTGTTGTTCAATCACATGTCGAGGAACGGGGTAGGCGGTTGGGTAGAGGAGACGCTCAAGGAGATAGGGGTAGGGCTTTTCCAGGATGATTTCAAGGGTATGGTTATCCGTGGCACTAACACCGAGTGAATCCACGGATAGTTTGCCGGCATTGATCGCCGCTGCGCCTTTGACCATATGCATGAAATAAGCGAGGCTTGCTGCGGTTTGCGGATTCTGTAGACGACGGAAAGCGTAGACGAAATCGTCAGCGTTAAGGGGGGTGCCATCGGACCAGAAAAGATCCTTTCGCAGGTGGAAAGTCCAGGTCAGTCCATCGTTTGTTGTTGTCCACGATCTGGCTGCACCAGGCACGATCTGACCTTTAGCGTCGAAGGTCGTCAGACCAAGAAAAAGGTCGTTAAGCAGTGTCTCCTCTAAGCGCAGATTATAGCGATGAGGGTCTAGCGTTTCTGGTTCTCCCGGAAGGCCAATGCGTAGATGCTCGTCTGGGTTCGCAGCGTGAAGCGACTGTATGTTGAACGAGACGGCAGCTATTAAAAGCAGATTTGTCAGCAGAGGTTTGATCAGAGGATTAAGCACAAGTTTTTTCAACAACCACTTCGTTTGCAGGGTCCAGGATGTCGTAATATGACCTTACTAAAACTTGCCTGGTGATAACAGGAAGCATCTGGAGATTACAAAGAATTGGAACTGATTGGTGATATCGGTGCGACCAATGCGCGTTTTCAATGTGTAGAAGGCGGTGCTCGAAGCGGTGAAGTATGGCTGGGCGAAACGAGCAGGTTTTCATCAACGGAAGGTCTTCTACAAGCGGCTTGCGGAGACTTGGGTGCACATTTCGATCGCACGGCGATCGCTGTCGCAGGACCACAACTTGGCGACGGTAGTATCCGAGTGACGAATGGGAAACTGCATTTCACCGTGGCGACGTGTCGTGAAACCCTGCAGTGTCCGGTTACGTTGATTAACGATTTCTATGCAGTTGCGAAAGGCGTGCCGTACTTCCGTTCACTGGAAATGATCGGTGGCACACCCAGGTTCGAAGATTTGACCAAGGCTGTCTTAGGCCCGGGTACGGGTCTTGGCATGGCGACGGTATCACCTGTTGGGAATGGTGTGTGGCATGTTTTGGCTGGTGAGGGAGGACATGCGGATCTTAGTCCTGGAAGCCACCTAGAAACAGAGCTGTGGTCGATTCTGATTCACGAATTTGGGCATGTGAGCTGGGAGACTGTGCTTTCAGGTCAAGGTATCGAAAACCTCTATAGGGCGACGTCGATGATGTGGGGTGTGCAACCCGAGGATAAGTCTGCGGTATCAATTTGTGCGGCTGGCGTCTCGATTGAAGATCCTGTGTGTCACCAGAGCATGGAGCTTTTTGCAGGCTTGCTGGGCTCGGCGGCGGGTAACCTGGCGCTCACGGTGGGTGCTAAAGGCGGCGTTTATATAGCTGGCGGCATTGCGCCGCGCATGGTGGAGTTTCTCAAGGGTGCACCGGTGCGTCGTCGCTTTGAAGAAAAAGGTGCGATGAGTGACTATGTGAAGGACATACCTCTTTATGTCGTTACCGAAGCGCAACCGGGGCTTGAGGGGGCTTTGCACTGTTTGTAGATGACCTCGCGCTCGTCGAGCCAAGTCGGCCATCGTCGGCACACTTTTGAATGGAGGACAAACCGAAACGGACCCGCACCTGCATCTCACCGGCTTGCCTGATCGCGGCCTCGTTTCTGTATGTCGGTGCGGCGTGAGGCAACCTTGTCTGAAGGATGCTCACGTTTGTTGTGTTGGTATGTTGCTCGATCTTCGATTTGCATGCCTTCTTCGAGTGTTGTATGCCAGCCGGCATCCATAATACGGCGGATTTCATTGCGCGTAACAGGCTCGGTGGTCAATATATCCTGTGCCAATTGTCTGCAGGTATCGAGGAGTTGATCTGCGGGAACAACGCGATTGACCAAGCCCCAACGTTCGGCAGTGTCTGCGTCGAGATAGTTGCCGGTAAGGCTCAACTCTTTAGCCCGATTGATACCGATCAGTCGTGGCAGACGTTGCGATAGACCCCAACCGGGCACCACCCCTACTCTCGCGTGAGTATCAGCAAACAACGCATCAGGCGAGGCGATGAGAAAATCGCACATGAGTGCGATTTCAAAACCGCCGGTGATTGCAAATCCGTTGATGGCACCGATTACCGGGACTTCTAACGCCCCGATCGCCTCGCTGAGATCAAGGCTGCTCGCCTGGGCACTCGCGCCCACTTCGCCTCCTAGTTCTTTAAGATCGAGCCCTACAGTGAAGGCTCTACCAGCGCCGGTTAAGATGACGACTTCGGTGGACTTGTCTTTGGCGATCTCGTCAAAGGTCTCTGAGATGCGGTTTCGTAGTGCCCGTGAAAGTGCGTTTAAGGCCTCCGGACGGTTCAAAGTCACTGTCGTAAGCCCTTCGGCACGCTCGATGAGTATTAAATCGCTGCTCATGAATGCTCCCCGTTTATTCCTGCTTGAGTGTACACACGGCTCGCGTCCCGGGCGAATAAGCGATAGCATCTTGTGCGTATTTGACAGGAATCTAAGCGTGCGTTTTGCTGATTGGATCATCAGTTGCAGTCTAGAGGTCAACAATGGTTGCCTGCGGTTCCTGGCAGACAGCCAGGCTCGCGGTAGCATCGCGGTCACGCCTGAATCTGAGGACCACACGCTCGATATCCGGGCGATCTATACGGAACCATTACTCGCAAGAGACACCCGAAGAGTTGTCAGTCATTGGCGGTTGGTACAACCAACATGGGCAGCGAGCGAGCCGGCCGCACAAAAGGCGGCGCGCGCGCATGTCCTTAAGCTGGTGGATATGGCCACAATGCTCACCCACGTACCTGCGCCTGTGAGATTGGCTATGCGTTTGGCCAGTCAGGCGACAGACGACAAGCAGGCGAAGGTGATGTTGTCACTCGCTCGCTCACTACCGGGCCCTGTTGGACCTGAGTGGGCGAGCCTGAACGATCTCTTCACCCATGACAGCGCCCTTTGGAGAAATCCGCAACTATTTCGTGAGGTTGACGACGAATTGGTCAGTAAACGCCTGGCAGGAGCCTATCGGCGCGGCTACCGAATGGCCAAAGGTCTGAAGAGTGGCTGGATCGAAAAGGTAAGCAGTGCCGAGATTGAACAAGTGCTCGGGGCGCTCCTGCAATCGAGCCAGATTGCGCTCCACGGCACGGAACTTCTGCGGAGCGTATTGTCTGATAAGCACAAGCACCAGTTGTGGCACCTTGATAAATTCGTTGATGCGTTGCGAATGCGACATGCCTTGCGCAGCCTGCGCGAGCGGGCGCGCCAGGTTGGTCTAGCGAAGAAAAAAGCTAAACGCGCGCGCAAATACCTCGCAACCGAGGAGATCAAGGCTAATCAAAAGATCGATAAATTATTGGTGAGTGCATTTATGATGAAACCGAAAAAATACGGCCGCAAATTGCTCGAAGCTGTCGATGCGATGGACTTGGCCAGCGTCAGCAGCGTCAACATGTCACGGGTGGCATTTGCAGAGTTGCCGGATGATGCCACAATGCAGAATATTGTAGAGGAATCAGAAACGGGCTGATGCATATGTGGATCAAACAGGGACATCAAGCTTTTAATATCCCGCATCCTGGAATTCTTTTTCTCGATAGCGCGGAGGTCATTCGTGCCAAGTATGCGGTGCCCGGCTATCGTCAACGCCCCCCGTTTGGTGAGCTAATCGTGCACCTCTGCTCGTTGGTACACGGTAGCTGATCTTGAATGGGTAGAAATAGATGGGTCGCGCTCCCGATTGCATTCACGATGATCATTTTGACGTCAGGTTGTTCGACGGTAATCACGTCTGTGACGCGAGGATTCGCGGAAAACCTGTCTAGCGCAATTCTCAACAACCCTGATCTTGAAATGGTGAGGGCGGGTGCGCCTTCGTATCTGATTCTGATCGATAGTCTAGTGGCGGGTTCGCCGGACAATGCTTACTTGCTTGAGCAGTCTGCATACCTTCATTCGGTTTATGCAGTTGCCTTTGTGGACGAGGAGGCGCGTGCCAAGCTCCTCCATACCAAGGCCAAGCAGCAAGCACTCACCGCGACATGCCTGGCACTCAAAGATGCGTGTGGCCTCGATACCCAATCCTTCAAAGTCTTCGAGGCGTGGGTGGGTGATATGCAAAGTCGGGATGTCCCGATACTCTTTACCTTGTCGACTTCGTGGCTCGGCTGGATACAAGCGCACAGTGAGGATTTCAGTGCGATAGCGGAGCTTGCCAGGGTAAAGGCAATGATGACCAAAATAGCGGAACTTCGACCAGGCTACGACGATGGGAGCGTGTATCTTTACCTCGGCGTGTTTGAGACGCTGCTGCCACCGGCGATGGGTGGTAAGCCTGAGCTCGGAAGAGAATATTTCGAACGGGCCATTGCGCTTTCAAACGGCCAGAATCTCCTGATAAAGGTGATGTTTGCAGATCAATATGCGCGTTTAATGTTCGATCGAGAGTTGCATGACCGGTTGTTGAAAGACGTACTGGCTGCACCACGGGAAGTACTCGGGCTAACATTAATGAACACCGTAGCTAAGGAACAGGCTGCCGATCTGCTTGCTTCGGCTGATGAGTATTTTTAGATGAAACGAATTGTCTATCTCCTGCCATTGAGTTTTCTACTCGCCTCCTTGCTCTTTTCGCCTGCATACGCGGTGACATTCAAAATTGCGACCCTGTCGCCGGAGGGATCATCCTGGATGAAGCTTTTGCGCAAGCACGCTAAGAACATCAGCGCCCAGACAGATGGAGAGGTGACGTTCAAGATTTATCCCGGTGGTGTTATGGGGGACGACAAGGCGGTCCTGCGTAAGATGCGCGTTGGGCAATTGCACGGAGCGGTACTGACCTCTGGTGGATTGGCGCCATCGTACAATGATATTGGGATCTACAATTTGCCGATGCTCTTTCGCGATGAGGCAGAGGTAGATCACGTTCGACAGACCATGGACGCTGTGCTGATGGCTGGGCTTCGCAAGAAGAAATTTGTGGGGTTTGGCATTGCCGAAGTTGGATTTGCCTATCCCATGTCGAATTCGGCAGGCAGCAGCATCGCGGACATGAGGCAAAAAAAAGTCTGGGTACCTGACAATGATCCGGCATCTCTTCGTGCATTTGAATCGCTTAACATCACGCCGGTGCCGCTGCCATTAGCTGATGTCCTCACTGGTCTGCAGACAGGATTGATCGACAGTATCGGGTCACCGCCGATAGGTGCGATCGTGTTGCAGTGGCACACACAGATAGAGCATGTGATCGATATACCTGTCATGTATGTCTACGGATTGTTCGCGATCGCCCAAAGGCCGTTCAATCGTCTCACCGAGAGGCAAAAAGCCATTGTCAGCAGTGAACTGAGTCAGGCGGTGAAAGCTGCCGATGGATTCGCTCGGCGTGACCACCAAAGCGCCAAAGCAGCACTGATAAATCAGGGGATAAACTGGATTAATCCCACTGTGGCTGAGTTTAAAGAATGGGACGGCCTGGCGAGCACAGCTATCCAGCGAATTGTTGATGCAGGATTTGTGTCCAGAGAAGCTTATAATCAGATTGAATCGTTGCTAGCCGAGTTCCGTGCGGGATCTCTACAATAAAACAATCAAGGGTCTGCACATTCTGGAGGATGCACTTCTTGCACTCCTTCTGACGTCTATGATTTGTGTGGCTGCACTCCAGGTTTTCATGCGTAATTTCATGGACGGGGGTCTGTTCTGGGGCGACAGTGCTGTGCGTGTCATGGTGCTGTGGGTAGCGATGCTCGGTGCCATGGTTGCCAGTCGCTCAGATGACCACATTCGTATCGATCTGATAAATCATTTTCTACCAGATATATTCCGACGCCACGTTCGCCGATTTATCAATGCGTTTACGAGTTTTGTCCTCATAGTGTTCGCCTGGTCGAGTGCGGTTTTTGTTGGTTATGAATATGAAGATCAGAGCCTGGCATACGGCAATGTGCCTGCGTGGGTGTGCGAGATTATTATGCCGATCGGTGGCGGCATCATGGGTCTTCGTTATGCGCTCCAGACCATCTGGCCGAAAACATGATTGTGCTTGCGATTATATTACTCATCCTCTGTGCGGCCGCGGGGGCGCCCTTGTTTGCGGTTCTGATGGGGGCGGCAATGTTGGGGTTTTACACTGCGGATGTGAGCCTTTCGATTGTTGCCATCGAGCTTTATCGAATCGTTGATACGCCGTTGCTGGTCGCGCTGCCGCTCTTTACTTTCAGCGGTTATCTTTTGAGTGAAGCAAATACTTCGACGCGTCTCGTCAACCTCGTGCAGAGCCTTTTTGGTTTTTTGCCGAGTGGGCTTGCACTGGTGGGCTTTGTCGCGTGTGCGATTTTCACCGCGCTGACCGGTGCGTCGGGCGTGACGATCGTCGCCCTTGGAGCGTTGTTGCTACCCGCACTGCGCGAAGCGGGATTCTCAGAAAAATACAGTTTGGGTCTGGTGACCACCTCCGGCAGCCTGGGTTTATTGCTGCTCCCTTCGGTGCCGCTGATCTTGTACGGTGTGATCGCTCAACAACTGGATGTTGGAGCGCCGTTCACGATCTTAGATCTGTTTACTGCGGGTATCGCACCACTTTTGTTGATGCTTGGATTGCTTTCGGCCTGGACACTGTGGAAGCACCGCGGTGGACAGATTCCCAAAACACCGTTCACCTGGCCGCAGGTTTGGCAGGGCATTAAGGACGCACGCTGGGAAATCCCGTTGCCCTTTGTTGTCTTGGGTGGTGTTTTCGGAGGCTGGTTTGCTGTTTCGGAGGCGGCTGCTGTAACGGCTTTCTATGTAGTGGTTGTCGAAGTATTTCTTTACCGGGAAATTTCACTTCTCAGATTGCCGCGCATCATGGTCGATTCCATGGTGATGGTAGGGGGTATATTGCTGATTCTCGGAATCGCCCTCGCTTTTGCCAACTATCTGGTCGATGTGGAAGTGCCGCAAAAATTGTTCGAATTCATGCAGACCTATATTGAAAGCCCGTTAGGGTTTTTGTTGCTGCTTAATGTGCTTCTGCTGGCATTGGGTGCAATTCTCGATATATTCTCGGCTATCGTAATCATGGTGCCGCTCCTGCTACCCGTGGCTGTGGGATATGGCATCCATCCGGTCCACCTTGGCATTATTTTTCTGGCAAATATGCAGATTGGTTATTTCACACCGCCGGTTGGGATGAATCTTTTCATCGCCAGTTATCGATTCAAGAAACCTCTGACAGAGCTGTATGCTGCGGCATGGCCGTTCATGTTGGTATTGCTACTAGCACTTCTTGTCATAACCTATGTCCCGGTGTTGAGCCTTGGGTTCATTGAATGAATTTTAAGTTTTCGCGTCTTCTGCTGGTCCTCGGTTTCAGCTTTGCCTGTATGGTGCAAGCCGCCGTCGAAGACGCCAAAGCGGGGGTCGATGCTTTTCATAGCATGTTGACAGAAATGATGCAGATGCCCGAACAGGGTATGCGGGAATCCTATATCCGGGAAAAAGTGGCCATGCTTTTCGATGTTTCCCGCATTGCCAAGATCAGTGTGGGAAGGAGCTGGTTGAAGCTGAACGACGACCAGCGAAGGGACTTCAAAGGGGTGTTGGGTGAGCTGATCGTGGCAACCTATGCCGATCGTTTTGACGCCTACAAAGGCCAGGCATTTCGTGTGGTGGGCGTGCGTGAAGTGAAAAAGGGAATTGTGGTGCGCAGTGAGCTGCTGCCCAGAGATGGAGAACCTGTCAAACTGGATTACTTTTTTAGGGATGGAAAAGTGTTTAATGTCGCAGCAGATGGGGTGAGCGACCTGTCGTTGCGCAGGGCCGACTACAGCCGGGTGATGAAAGACAGGGGCTTTGATGCGCTTATCTCTCATTTGCGGGAAAAGGTGGAGGAGACCCGAAGACAGTGAAGCGATCGCTATGGATGATAGTTTTACTCGAGTGCCTAGCGGGCGGCGGTTGTGCATCCTTGCAAGGCGATGATTACGGTGTGTTTGATGCAGGTGAAGGCTTTAACCGCGCGAGTTATGAGTTTTCAGATAGACTTGATCGGAACCTGCTCGTACCGGTTGCACGTGGATATAAGAATGTCACGCCGCAAATTATGCAGGACGGGCTCGACAATATGTTTAGTAACTTACGAGCGCTGCCTAGTTCTTTAAATGGTTTTTTGCAGGGTAAACCCGCGGCGGGTGGTGAGGATTTCGGAAGATTTGTTGTTAATTCAGTAATCGGGCTTGGTGGTTTATTTGATCCGGCGCGCACGCTCGGGCTTAAGCACCAGGAAGAAGATTTCGGCCAGACATTGGCAGTTTGGGGCTGGCGAAAGAGTCGCTTTATCTATGTGCCCTTCCTGGGTCCCACGACGGTACGAGATCTGCCGTCGGTGTTTATCCGTAGCTACATGCCCAGACTCCTTATTGGTTCAGATTACCCTTGGGGCGCGAGTGGGCTCGATCTCCTTAATACGCGTGCACAGCTTCTCACGTCGACCGATGTCCGCGATACCAGTGCCTTGGATCCTTACATATTTACTCGCGATGCCTTTCTCCAGCGTCGTAAGTATTTGATCTACGATGGCGATGTTCCGTTGGACGATATCTTCGACGATTTCGACGATTTCGACGATTTCGACGATTTCGAAGTCGATTAAAACCGGAAGATCTTCATGACTGCATTACTGGTGAAGTGGGTCAATCTGGTCGGGCGACATGCCCGTACCAGCTTTTTATTAATTTTTGGCATGACGCTTTTGCTCGGTTGGGTTGCCGTGACCCAGTTCCGTATCAACTCAGAACTTAGCCATTTGATCGATCAGACATCTGACTGGCGAGTTGATTTTGATCGATTCGGCGAAGAATTTCCCGATCTTATTAAAACCGCAGTCATCGTTGTTAAGGGTAATTCCATCGGTGCTGTTGAAGAGGCGACGCAATCTGTGGTTGCCAGATTGGAAGCCATGGACACTTTTTTCAGCCATGTAGCAGCGCCTGGCAGTGAACCTTTCTTTCGTGATCACGCGTTACTTTACATGGACCTCGATCAGTTCGATGACATCGTCGATCGACTGGCTGAAGCACAGCCGCTTATTTCTCGAGTCGTGCAAGACGCTGGTTTGAGCACCGTATTCGAACTTGTTGGGGATGCTGTTGAAAATGAGACGGATGCCCCACTCGACACGATCACGAAAAATCTAGTCGCAACGGGCCGAGGTGTTCTGCAAGGAGAGGGTGGAAAAGTCCGTTGGGTGGATGAATTTTTTACAAATTCGGATACGCGTTATCAGCTTATTTTCGTCAAACCAAAGTCGACTTTCGATACCACTTTGCCGGATGCTCAATTGATGGCTGGGCTGCGGGAGATGCGAGCCGAGCTCTCGCTCCCTAATGGGGTGGAAATTTTCTTTACCGGTGAGATTCCCCTTCAACACGAGGAAATTGAAGCCGCGATATCGGGCATAACCACGGCGGGGTGGGTCGCACTTGGTTTACTTCTGCTGGTTCTGATCGTCGGTGTGCGTTCGGGCAAAATCATTGCTGCGACATTCAGTATGTTAGGGATCGGCGTGTTGTGGACGTCGGCGTTCGCAATGCTTGCGGTGGGTGAATACAACACGCTTTCGATCGTATTTTTGGTGATGTTCTTTGGCCTTGGTGTCGACTTTGCGTTGCACTTTTCACTGCGTTTTCAGGAGGCAGTGAACACAGGAGATACGTCGACTGTTCAGGCGCTCACACTGACCACGCAAAGCGTTGGTCGCGCCATTGCCTTGTGTTCCATTACCACGGCAGTTGGATTTCTGGGTTTCTGGCCCACCGCCTATGAAGGCCTCGCAGATCTGGGTGTGATTAGTGCGTGTGGGATGGTCGTGGCCTGTTTTCTCACCTTCACTTATTTGCCTGCATTTTACGGATTGGTGGGCCAGCCGCGGGCGCATGAGATGGATCTGCCGACGAGCGAAGGCATCGTACATTGGTTGCTGGCGCGCAAAGGGTGGGTTTTGGGCTCGGTTGCAGTAGGCGGTACGGTCGCGGCAATTGCCGCATCGCAGGCATCGTTCGACTACAGTGTGCTCGCAATCAAAGATGCGAAGAGCGAGTCCATGGTTGCACTGAGGACTTTGCAGCAAGAAGGGCTTTCCACGGATTATCGGCTTGTCGTGGTTTCTGATGAGCCTGTCGTCAAGCGTACGATCGAGGCCTTGACGGTTGTTAAGGAGGTGGTGGTTCCAACGGATCTTGTACCCGAACAGCAGGAGGAGAAGCTTCTAGGGATAGAAGATCTGCAATTTATGTATTGGCAGCTTCTTGAAGACAATGAGGTGCAACTTTCGGATGAACGTGAAAAAGTCGCTCAGGCGGCACTTGATCTGGCCGAAGGTTTGCGAAGAAAGAATCAACCCGAATTCGCGGAGTTGCTCCATGTTCTCGAACAATTTTCTGCCAGGCGTGATGTCGACTGGCGAGCCTGGCAAGAAGCTTTTCTCTCAGACCTCATTTCGGAGGTGCATTGGCTGCGGCGAGCACTACTGGTGGAGGAGGTTGGCTTTGATGATCTTCCATCTTCGTCCCGTTCGAGACTGATTGGCGAGACTGGTTTGCAGCTTGCTGTCATTAAACCCGCCGAGAAGATTGTCGAAGTCGATGCCCTGTCTCGCTTTATCAACGAGGTGAAAGAATTATACCCTCATGTCACCGGAAGACCGGTTGTTGAATGGGGTGTGGGGAGAATCGTAATAAATGCCTTTCAGGAGGCGCTCGTGTACGCGTTTGTGGGCATTTCGTTGATACTTCTTGTGACACTGCGGCGTCTGAGCATGGCGGTGCTTATTCTTTGCCCACTGGTCCTTGCTGCATTGTGTACGTTTGGCCTGGGGGTGGCTCTGAACATGCCGCTCAACATGGCAAATATTCTTGTTTTACCCTTGATCTTCGGTCTCGGTGTCGACAATGGCATCCATGTGGTCGACCGGTTTATGGGAGAAGGGGATGTTGATCATCTGATGCACTCAAGCACACCTCGTGCCGTGCTGCTTTCAACGATGACGACGATTGGCGCATTTGCTGCGTTGTCTATATCGCCGCACATGGGAACAGCGTCGATTGGCCTCCTCCTGACAATAGCAATCGGCTTTTTACTTGTATTTACTATTTTCCTTCTACCTGTCCTTCTGGAGATTACAGGCCTTAGCAAGAATCAGGCTCAGTCCGTGCCGTAACCGAATCTCGCCCGGTCTTAAATAATTCCATGATCGCCCGCCGTTGGGGGTATGCACCGCTAAGAGGCAGCGATGTTAATCAGCTGTCGGCGCTGCACAGATGTCATATTATGCGCAAGCGCATTTATCCATGAGCAGTACAACACGTTGAACACGATCATCAAATTGTCTGTCGGTACTCAGGGACTCTATGACTTTACCCATCAGGTGCAGGATATCGTGGGGGCGTCAGATGTGGTCGAGGGCCTGGTCACACTGTTTATTCGGCATACCTCGGCTAGCCTGCTATTGCAGGAAAATGCCGATCCTGCTGCACGAGCAGACCTGGAAAGCTGGCTCAACCGGCTGGTACCCGAACGCGACCCGATCTATACCCATACTGAGGAAGGCGCCGATGACATGCCGGCGCATATCAAGTCTGCGCTCACAGCGACTTCGGTGTCTATTCCTGTGATGTCAGGACGCATGGTGTTGGGTACCTGGCAGGGTATTTACCTGTGGGAACACAGGCATAATCCCGGTTTGCGGGATGTGGTCGTAAATGTAATGGCAGGCTAGCGGTCAGAGTTTCTTTTCAGACCGTATGAAATCCATGTAGCGTTTATGTCCGTCGGGGTCAAGGATCATGCTGGCGAAATACTGTAGCAGATCCTTGTGAGCTTGGGTCAGACGTGCCTCTTGCATGGCCGTTTCCCCTTCTTTGGATGAGATGAACTGATACACGTCGTGTAAAGATTCGGTACGGCCTATGGCGTCATTAATTTCCTGTAGAACAATATCGTGTAGATCGGGCAGGTCTTCTTCTTCAAGCCCGACTTCTTCGGGTGACATCACGACGTTGGACCACAGCGTAGATATATAGACTCGATAAAGGTTTCTATCGATGAATCGTTCAGCAATGGTGGACCGCTCTCGGATGTCTTTGAAGACCGGGTCGAAACTTTCAGCTATCGCTGCAGGTGTTTGCATGTGACTAATGTAAATCGGGTGGGGACAAAGTACCAGTAGACCTTGGTCTGTTGATTTTAACTCCTCGCCCTTGAGATGGTTTGCGTAAGGCCAGTACACTCTGGGACTAGGAACCAAAGGGTGGATGATGCTGCAATTTGACCGGATCAGTCTCGAGAAAGAAACAGAGAGCCTGAGGGCCGAGGTGCGTGAATTTCTGCAAGAGAATCGCTCCCACTTTAAACACCCGAACTCTGACTTCAGCTCAGGCCATGATCCCGAATTCAGTCGCAAGCTTGGTGCGAAAGGCTGGATTGGCATGACCTGGCCCCATGCATATGGGGGCGGGGAGCGGAGTTTTTTTGACAGGTATGTGGTGACTGAAGAGGTGTTGGCTGCCGGTGCGCCGGTCAGCGCACACTGGATTGCAGACAGGCAGAGTGGCCCTTTATTACTGCGTTACGGTACTCCTGAACAACGAGAAGCTTACCTGCCGCAGATCACGCGTGGGGAAGCCTATTTCTCGATAGGTATGTCTGAGCCTGATACAGGATCAGACCTTGCTTCTGTGCGCACGACCGCAGAAAAGCAAGGTGATAGCTATCGCATCAACGGAACGAAAATCTGGACAACGGATGCACACCGTAACCACTTCATTGTCTGTCTGGTTAGAACGGAACCGCCTTCAGACAATCGCCATGCAGGCCTCTCGCAGATCATCGTTGATTTAAAGAACGATGGCGTTCAAGTCAGGCCGATCGCGAACATGGCAGGCGGGGAGGACTTTAACGAAGTACTTTTCGACGATGTTGTGGTACCTGCTGATCGGATTGTCGGTGAGCCGGGTAATGGGTGGGAGCAGGTGACTTCTGAACTCTCATATGAGCGCAGTGGCCCGGAGCGCTTTCTTTCGGCCTTCCGCGTATTTGTCGAACTGGTGCGGGCATGTGGACCTGAACCCTTACCACATCAGGCCGCTGCGATTGGGCGGATTGCGGCCTCGATCATGACGATGCGCCGCATGTCGATCTCGGTCGCCGGTATGCTGGAAAACAAAAAAGAGGTAGCGGTAGAAGCTGCTTTGGTTAAAGAACTGGGGAACAACTTTGAGAAGGTCCTACCAGAGATCGCGCGTATGGCGCTCCCCTCCGGTGTCGAGCAATCGATATACAGAAGGACCTATGAGGAGACTATGTTGCTCTCGCCGTCTTTTACGCTGCGGGGTGGTACACGCGAGATATTACGCGGAGTGATCGCGCGCGGATTGGGGTTACGATGATGAGCGAAGACATGGACACTACGCAGCTCATTGTGGATACAGCCACCCGCATATTCTCAGATCATGTTGACAAGCCCATGCTGGATGCTGCTGAGGTGGGTTCCTTTCCCGAGGCTCTTTGGAAGATTGTCGTCGAAAATGGATTCCATCAGCTCGGCAGCGAAGGCAGTGGTACGGAAGTCGTTGATCTGTTTGCATTTTTGAAGATATGTGGTCAGTTTGCAGTCCCTTTGCCAATGGCTGAGACGCTTCTGGCTAATCGGTGGCTGGGCGCGACCGATGGGGTATCGACTATTGGATTGGCGACGGATCAAGGCATTGAGGGGTGTCCATGGGGTAGGCGTGCGGAGCGGGTTATCGGCGTGCAACTTGCGTTGCCGGGTGCTGTGATCGCAGGCAACCTCGCATCGGTTGTACAGAACAAAAATATGGCCGGTGAGGCGGCAGATCTTGTTGTGCCAGGAACGATAGACTCGGTGGATGTGGCGCCGGACCCGTATGCTCAGATGGCACTTGCAAAGGTGAATCTCATTGCGGGATGTCTGCAGGCACAGCTCGACCTGGGCTTATTGTTTGCCACGGAGCGACTGCAGTTTGGTCGGACGATCAGTAAGTTTCAGGCCATTCAACACAGTCTCTCAGTTGTGGCCGCAGAAGTGGCGGCGGCACAGCGGGCGGCTGATGCTGCGGTGGATGCGTTTATGAGCAATCGGTTTGTCTATGAGGTTGCAGCTGCAAAGGCGAGAGTTGGTGAGGCGGTCGGTTTAGTTGCCGAGCAGGTGCATCAGGTGCACGGTGCCATGGGCTTTACCCATGAACACCGCCTGCATCATTTTAGCCGCCGTACCTGGGCCTGGCGCGACGAGTGGGGTAACGAATTTGAATGGCAGGCCACGCTTGGGCGACATCTTGCCGGGTTGGGCGCTGACCAGATTTGGGACTTTATCGCGACACGGACCTAGCGCGTATTCTGGGAAACGATTGGGATGAATGCCCGCCCGCAAAAACCGGTAAAAGTCGGCGTAAGCCGTTGTTTGACAGGGGCAGCCGTACGTTACGATGGAACGAGCGCGTACACCTCTTTGCCCCATGACCGACTGGATGGCTTGTTTGAATATATAGACGTATGTCCTGAAATGGGGATCGGCCTGCCTGCACCTCGCACGCCCATCAGATTGGTCCGGGATGGTAATCGAATCGGGGTATTTGCACTGGACGGCAGTGAGGATTTTGGCCCTGCTTTGCAGACCTTTGGTGAGCACTTTGTAGCCTCATATCCGGATATCTGTGGCTTCATCTTCATGCACAATTCTCCAAGCTGTGGGATGCGGCAGGTCAAGTGTGTCGCAACCACGGGCGGTCCACCCCAACGGACAGGGCAGGGTGCATTTGCCCGGGCCGTCATGGCGACTAATCCATTGCTCCCCTGCGAAGATGCGGGCCGCTTGTATCAACCCATTCTGAGGGAAAATTTCGTTGCCCGGGTATACGTATATGCTCATTGGCAAGCGGTTGCCAATGACCTTAACGTCGAAGCGTTGGTTGTTTTTCACTCAACCTATAAGTACTTATTCAAGGCGCAGAGTCCTGTGTGTTATCGCAAAGCTTGTGATCTACTTGCGAAACTTGAAGAAGGTCGGGTCAACTTGAACGACGCTGCCACGGGCTATGCTGAATTTCTCATGCAGGGGTTGGGTCAATTAGCCACCCGAGCAAGTCATGTGGATGTGCTCATCGAACTGGATTTGTTAGTCGCTAAGCAACTAGACCCGGCCTCGCGGTTGGAAGTTTCTAAGGCCATTGAAGGCTACCGTCTAGGGGATGAACCCCTGTTGACGCCGGTTTCTCTGCTTAAGCGCAACCTGCAAGCGTATCCGAACGAGTATACGGGGCTGCAAGCTTATCTTGAGCCGCCCCCCGGCCGACAAGACTTAGGTGGCTTAGATCGGTAGCAGGCCGTCAAGGTCGGCGCTTGATTCCTGTAAGCTCTGTTGGCGATACAAATCATAATATGCACGTTTCTCGTGTATCAGTTGGTTGTGGGTCCCTTGTTCACTGATACGCCCATCGGCTACGACGATGATCTGGTCGGCGTTGCGAATAGTGGATAGGCGATGCGCAATTACGATCGAGATGCGTCCGGCGAGCACTTGTTGCATCGCTTGCTGGATACTTTGTTCAGTTTCCGTATCGACCGAGGATGTGGCTTCGTCCATTATAAGAATCTGTGGGTCAGCGAGGACAGCCCTTGCGAATGAGACGAGCTGTTTTTGGCCGGCAGACAGGCGCATACCCGATTCGCCTGCGTCGGTATTGTAGCCCTGTGGGAAGGTCTCTATAAATTTGTGCGCACCGACGATTTTTGCTGCTTCGATGACCTCTTCATTGGTTGCATCGAGGCGACCGTAACGAATATTTTCAAGGATCGATCCTGAAAAAACGTGTGCGTTCTGCAAAACCATACCGATATTTGATTGCAGCCAGTGCAAACTGCGGCCGCGATAGTCAGTTCCATCGATCAGGATCTGCCCGGATGTGGGCTCATAAAAGCGACAGATGATGTTTACGAGGGTGCTTTTCCCTCCTCCTGTAGGCCCGACGAGCGCTATGGTCTGATTTTTTTGAACGGTCATGCTGATGCCGTCAATCACCGGATTTGTAGGGTCGTAGGCAAATCTGAGGTTTCTGACCTCGATGGATGAGATTTCCGTGCGCCCGCCATCCGCGGCAAATGCTGCGCTGGGTGTTTCTCGGTGCGATTGTATGGCAATGGCCTCTTTGACCTCGGCGCTGTCGCGAATTGCCGGTTCAGCTTCGATCAGGCTGAGGATTCGCTCTGCCGATGCCTGTGCCATCTGCATCTCGGCGAACCAATGCCCGAGTTGTTCGATGGGATCAAAAAAATGGCGTGTATAGGCCATGAATGCGATGAGCGTGCTGACCGGGATGACACCATAGATCATATCCATCCCGCCCACTGCGAGGGCAAGCCCTGTGGCGAGACTTGCCAGGGTGATGACGATCGGGAGATAGATTGCGGCGTGGGTCAGGTTAGTGACCGATGCACCGTGCATCTTTGTCGTTAGGATATCGAAATCGACCTGATTTGCTTCTTCACGCACGAAGGCTTTAGAGGTCATTACCCCCATGATCGCTTCATTGAAGTTGCCCGTGATGTAAGAATTGGTGGCGCGGACCTCCCGCGCGCTTTTGAGGATGCGTTTTTGGAATTTCGATGACACCCAAGCGAGGAAAGGCATGATTGAAAAAACGATCAGTGCCAGTTTCCAATTCATGACAAACATGGCAACAGCAATACCCAGCATCATTGTGAATCCCCAGATCAGGTCCAGAAATCCCCAAGCAAGGATATTTGAGAGGCGCTCGGAGTCTGAGGTCATACGCGCCATCAGCCAGCCGACGGGTCGATAATCGTAAAAATTGAACGACAGGCGCTGCAGGTTTTCGAAACCGTCGCGCCGAATATCGTGTGCAATGTGGGTACGCAAGCGTCCGGCCATCCGAATGAATGTACCGATCGCCAAGGCAATGACGAGCGTGCACCCGAAGTAGAGGAAGCCCCAGGTTAGAAAGTCCGGATCTACTCCGTTGTTTAGGTAAGCTTCGACTTCGTCTATTACACCCTTTGTTAGGAGAGGAAAGGCCACCTCCATGAGTGCGGTAATAAACGCAGAAATCGCAAGCCGCTGCAGAATTTTCGGGTATTTTTTCGCATAGACGAATAATTTTTTCCAGAGGTCGATGTTGAATCTGGCGGCCAGCGTCTCTTCATCGAAGCCATCATCGTAGTTTTCGTCGTCATACATGGCTTAATCAGCCTTCGTCTGCGCCAGATCATGGCGGATTGCGACATCGAGGGTGCCTTGTATCTCGCAAAGTCTGCGGTACGGGCCTTGTTTCTCAATGAGTTCGGCGTGAGATCCCAACTGAACAGAGCGACCGTTCTCCAGCACCAGGATGCGGTCAGCATCGACCACAGAGCTAAGTCGGTGTGCGATGATCAACGTAGTCTGGCGTCCTTTGCGGGCACGGAGGGTATTCAGAATGAGTTTTTCCGTACCCGTATCGACGGCTGAAAGGCAATCGTCGAGCACGAGAATCGGCGGGTTTTTAAGCAGTGCACGGGCGAGTGCGAGCCGCTGACGCTGCCCCCCGGACAAAGTGACACCTCGTTCGCCAACCATCGCTTCGAACTGTGCGGGAAATCTCTGTATTGCCTTGGCAATGGCAGCTTCTTCCGTCGCCCGGAGTATGTCCTCATCGGAAGCGTTGGGCCTGCCTACGCTAACGTTGGCCTTTATTGTGCGTGAGTAAAGAAAAGGATCTTGCAGGACCACGCCGATTTGTGTGCGCAGCCAGAAGCGATCCAGACTGGCCACCTCGTGGCCGTCGATCTTCAATGTTCCGCTTTGATAAGGGTAAAGCCGCAGGAGTGCTCTGATGAGGCTCGTTTTGCCAGATCCCGGAGGGCCAACAATAGCGAGCGTTTCACCCGGGTTAATCGATAGGGTGAGGTCGGACAGGACCGGGTCTCCCGAGGCATACGCGAAATGGAGATTTCTAACGTCGATGGCGCCGCGCGCGCGACCCGACGCGGGCACCCATTGTTCAGTCTCTTTGGTTGCAAAAAGAATGTGGTTGACCCGCACGAGGGAGATGACAGCTTTGCCGGTATCTGTAAGTACGCGACCAAGGTGGCGGACTGGCCAGATCACGATGGATTCGCATGTCAAAAAAATGAACAGGTCGCCAATTGTTAGGCTGCCCTGCAACGCATACCAACCGCCCATAAAGAGTACAACGCCGATCTGGGCCATCGAGAAGAAATCCGCCACGCTCCAGTAGTAACCCATCAACTCGATCAGGCGTGCATTTTTGTTGCGAAAGTCCGCGTTTTTTTCTCCGAACTTCTCAATTTCATACGCCTGCCGCGCAAATGCGCGCACGACGCGTATGCCGGTAAGATTTTCCTGCAGGCGTGCAGTCATCGCGCCTTCTGATTCGTCGGTCTGTTGGAAGGCGTCTTTGACTTTCTTAAAGAAAATGAACGCGCCGATGGTGATAAACGGCATCATGGATAGAGACCACCAGGCCAGCGGTGCGTGAATGGTGAAGAGGATGGGTACCACACAGATCACGAGTATGATTGTTCGACCGATCTCGATGACGTCGCTGGCGAGAAAAACGCGCAACGTTTCGACATCAGAACTGCAGCGCTGCACGAGGTCCCCCGTGTCTGCAGTATCATAAAAGCCGGCGGTCAGGTGGTGCAGGTGCCCGTAGAGGTTTTCGCGCAGACCACGCGCGATGTTCTCAGAAGCCTGTGCCACTAAACGGCCGCGGAAATATAAAAACAATCCGCCAAAAGCAGTCAACAACAGGCTCGCAATAGCGGCCACCCACAGGTAGGACAAATAGGTCACTTCTCCTGCCAGCGTTTCACTGAGGAACACCAGGATCGGGTCGCCATACGAAAAGTCTTTGCGAGATATCACATCGATTGCATGGCCGCCGATGATCGGAGCCGCAAACAGAAAAAGATTAGTTAACGCCATCGCCAAGATAGCACCTGCATAACGCAGCCGCTGCCCTTCCGTCAGGCGCCACAGGCCCGAATAATCGGTGTTCTGCCCATCTTCACTATGTGTGTCGGAGTCCTCCTGTGGATGCTCCGCGGTGGTATCAATCGTCATTTTCGTTTCTACAAAGTCTCTACATCCCTAAGGTTGAACATTGTTTGCTGGCGTTGCGGGCTAAGAATTGGCGCAGGACGCTAACTACCTTGCTAAGGATAAGCAAGCGGTATGCGATTGGCTGCAGATTCCTGTCTCGATTGCAGGCTGGGATTGCCATAAGTCATTGTGATTCGACATGTATCGATGTGGGCAGGGAAGACGGGTGTTGCAGCATGGTTCCCGATGCTTTGGACTGCGTCCTCATGGGCGAGCCATGAGCATAGCGCGAGCAGGGGCGGGATAGCCCTCGATGGTCTTATCCGGGTTTGCTGGATCCAGCGCTTCGCGGAGTGATTCGAATCGCATCCACGGTGTGGTTCGCTGTTCGGCAACCCGAGTGCGCGTTACATCGAGCACTTGAATGTCTTTGAATCCTGCATGCTTAAGCCAATGAGTGAGATCGGAAACACTGGGGATCCACCAGACGTTATGCATGCGCGCGTAGCGACTGTCGGGTTGGAAGCCGGTGCGCGCGTCGGTGACCAGAGATTCGAGCACCACTTGCCCGTCAGGATGGGTGAGGGCTTTCATTTGCCGTACGTGTTCTGCCGGGTCGCGCTGATGGTAAATGACACCCATGCTTAGGACGGTATCGAATAATGGCTTCATCGGGATCTCTTCTATCCCGATCGGCAACACCCAATGTTCGGGATCTTGTGCATAAGCTTGCACAGCAAGATGTTGCATGCAGAAAAGAACGGTCCGGTCGACGCCGATCACCGAACGAGCGCCGTGTGCGAGCATACGCCAACCGAAGTAGCCATTGCCGCAACCGATATCAAGTACTGCATGTTCATGTAGATTGATATGCGGGGCGAGGCGTTGCCATTTCCAATCCGAACGCCATTCCGAGTCGATGTGGACACTACCAAATTGAAACGGACCTTTGCGCCAGGGATGCAGGTACTGCAAGGCCTGTTCTAGCTCGTCAGCATCGGCACTGAACTCTAACCGCACGGTGTCTTCGGCTCGGATGGGTACTTTTCCGCAAGCCGGTAGCGAAGATATGGCATGGGCCCATTTGGCGAAATCTCCGTGATGGTCAGGCGTCAGGCGTTTGTTCACCAGATCGAGCGGCCAATCGTGGAGGCGTTCGGTCAACGCCTCGGGTAGCGGAAGATAGTCAATCATCTGCCGAGCGGATCAACCCAGGCGAGAAATGATGCCCAGTTCATGCATTTGTACCACTGATCAACCACCCGAAACCCCGCGCCATGGAGGCGTTGATTGTGAATCTCCTCAGAATCCACCTTCATCACCTCTTCTAAGGCCGTACGTTTTTGACTGACTTCCAGGTCTGAATATCCGTTGGCACGCTTCCAGGCAAGATGTGTTTCATCAAAATAAGCGTGACGCACAGCCTCCTCGTCGCAGACCTTTTCAGAAAGGATTAAAAGCCCGTCAGATGCCATGGCGTTGCGCACGGACTCAAGCAGTCGCATGCGTTCATCGGGTGGGCAAAACTGCAGTATGAAGTTCATCACGATTACCTTGGCACCGTGGATGCGGTTAAGCGCTCCGGAGGAAAGGATGTCTGCCTGTAAAAACTCGATGCGCGGGTCTGCATTTGCTTTTTGAGCACTGATGATCATGGGTGCTGAGTTATCGATACCGATGATCTCGATATTCAGTTCAGTCAGTGCCGCAATCGCTTGTGATGTGGCGCCCAAAGAGCAGCCTAGATCAACGACTTTGTCATCAGACTTAAGGTGATTAGCAGCGATGAGCCCGGTCATAGGGATAATCGTTTCGTAGCCTGGCACCGAACGGCGGATCATGTCCGGAAATACACGGGCGACTTCTTCAGTAAAGGCGAAATCAACGATGTGGGGCTGCACTGTGCTATAAACTTCGTCACGCATAGATAACTCGAATGAATGTGGCTAAGTCTGACGACTTGAAAATGGAATTCCTCAGTAACCCGGAATTGTATATCAACCGGGAACTGTCGCAGTTGGAGTTTACGCGACGCGTCATTGCGCAGTCCAAGGACGGGTCGGTGCCGCTACTCGAACGCCTGCGTTTTTTGTGCATTGCAAGCCAGGTGCTGGACGAGTTCTTTGAAATCCGTGTGGCTGGACTGAAGCAACAACAAGCCTATGGGTCGGTACAGCGTGGCCCAGACAATATGTCGCCAGCAGACCAACTGCGCCAGATTGCTGCGAGCACACACGATCTAGTTCGACAGCAGTACAAAATTCTTAATGCGGATCTCATGCCGAAGCTTCTGCAGCACGGCATTCGTTTCTTGAGCGAGGCGAGTTGGAACGAAAAGCAGGCTTTTTGGATCAAGCAGTACTTCACCCGAGAACTTGCGCCCATCATCAGCCCCGTGGGGTTGGATCCGTCGCATCCTTTTCCAGAGCCATTGAACAAAAGTCTGGCGTTTATAGTGACCCTCGAAGGCAAAGATGCATTTGGACGTAATTCGGGCAAAGCGATCGTGCAGGCGCCACGCTCGCTGCCAAGAGTCGTGCGAATACCAGAAAGCGTGGCAACTTCTGACAACGAGTTTGTTCTCCTCAGTACCATCGTGACAGCCCATGTCTCGAATCTGTTTCAGGGTATGCAGGCGACAGGTTGTTATCAGTTCCGGGTCACGCGAAACAGTGACCTTTTTGTGGATGAGGAAGAGATTGATGACCTCCTGCGTGCTCTGGAGGGAGAGCTTTCATCGAGGCGATTCGGAGATGCGGTTCGATTGGAGGTGTCACATGGTTGTCCTGAAATACTGACTAACTTTCTGGCGGCACAGTTCGGTCTTTCTGAGCCAGACGTTTATCGATGTGAAGGTCCGGTAAATCTGATGCGACTCGCGGCATTGCCAGATATCGTCGAGCGTCCGGATCTTAAGTACCCAGGCTTCACGCCTTCTATACCGAGGCAAATTCGTAAGGTTGAAGCGGTGTTCGAGGCAATCAGCAAGGGTGATATTTTATTGCATCATCCGTTCGAGAGTTTTGCACCATTTGTAGATTTTCTGCGGCAGGCGGCACGTGATCCCAATGTTCTTGCCATCAGGCAGACTCTGTACAGAACCGGCACGGAATCGGCTGTGGTCGAAGCCCTTGTGGATGCGGCAACAAGGGGTAAGGAAGTGCTGGTGGTCATTGAATTAAGGGCACGGTTCGAAGAAGAAGCAAACATCGAACTCGCAACCAAACTGCAATCGGTGGGTGTTCATGTCGTGTACGGCGTCGTTGGTTTGAAGACCCATGCAAAAATGTGTCTGGTCCTGCGTCGAGAGGACCAGGCCGTTAGGCGATATGCACACCTTGGCACTGGAAACTATCACATTCGAACGACCCGGCTATATACCGATTATGGTTTGTTCAGCTGCGATGAAGACATCTGTGACGATGTACAGCAGGTTTTCCAGCAGTTGACTGCGCTCGGTAAAGCCAGCCAATTGAAGAAGGTGATACAGGCGCCGTTCACCCTGCACTCAACGATGCTCGAATTCATTGAGCGCGAGATCTCCAACGCCGAAGCGGGTAAGGAAGCTGCTGTCTGGGCCAAAATGAATTCTCTTATTGAGCCTCAGGTGATTCGGGCGCTCTATCGAGCGAGCGCGGCCGGAGTCAAGGTGGAACTCATTATTCGTGGTGTGTGCTCGCTGCGACCTGGGATAAAAGACGTCTCCGAAAACATTCGCGTGCGGTCTGTTATCGGGCGCTTTCTGGAACACACACGTGTCTTCTGTTTTGCCAATGATGGAAATTTGGCCGTTTTTCTATCCAGTGCAGACTGGATGGGGCGGAACTTTTTTTCCCGTGTTGAAACCTGTTTTCCTGTGCTGGACAAAAAAATGCGCGAACGGGTCTTTGATGAGTCGATCAGTGTTTATTTGGATGACAATTCCCAAGCATGGGAACTGCAACCGGACGGACGGTACGTGCACCAGAAAGCCAAGCAGAATCGTGTCCCTGCTCAGGACATACTCTTGTCGAGGTTAGCGGATTAGATAAGTTCGACTTCCAGCGTTAGACCGATCGCTTCCAGATAATCGCATTCCTGCTTGAGGTCCAATTTGGTGAGCGGGTGGAGTTTTAGCCATTTTTTCGGGATGGCAATACCGAGGTGCCTGCCCTTTGCGGTGGCTTCGAAGTGAGGCAGAGATTCCGAGGACCGATTGCGATGCAATACGGCAGAGAGCCGCAGAAGCGCAGCCAACCGGATACTTGTCAGATCACCTTCCGGAAAGAGGTCCATTGACAGCTTCCGCCTGTGTGCACGCACGAGTCCTGCAAGCTGCTGTTGATCGCGCCTGGAAAAACCGGGTAGATCCATATTTTCGATCATATAAGCGCCGTGCTTGTGGTACCCAGCGTGGCTGAGCGTCATGCCAATCTCGTGTAGATCCGATGCCCACGAGATGACCTGTTTACACTCCGCATTGGTTAATTCCCACTTGGTCGCGACTTGAGAAAGCAGGGAAATCGACATTTCTCTCACTTGCCGGGCTTGTACTCGATCGACACTGAATCTTTCCATCAGGCTGTTGACAGAATGATCTCTAATATCGTCCTGATGTTGACGACCGACGAGGTCGAAGATCAGCCCTTCACGTAACGCCCCCTCGGATGTGATCATGGTGTCGACTTTTAATGCCTGGAATACTGCAATGAGAATGGCCAGGCCTCCAGGAAATACCGCCTTGCGTTCGTTGGCAAGGCCCGGAATCTCCAGCTTGTCTAAGTGTTTGGCGGCGACCACCCGTTTACGCAGATGGGCAAGGTGATCTGCCGAGATCTGATCGAGGTTATAAATCTGCTTAAGTGTGGTTTGTATTGAATTGATCGTGCCGGAAGTACCGATCGCTATATCCCATCCAGACGAGGCAAAAGCTGTCATTACCGGTTCAAGCTCTACCATCGAGGCATTGACTGCTCTGCTCATTGCTGCATGGGTGATCTTACCCTGCGGGAAAAATCGGCGCGTCATTGAAACACAGCCCATATAGAGACTTTCCAGGGTTTTTGGCTCGAAACGGTGTCCTAAGATGATCTCAGTGCTGCCGCCGCCGATGTCTACAATGAGACGCCGTGAATCGCTTGAGCCGAGGTCGTGGCATACGCCCAGGTAGATAAGGCGTGCTTCTTCGTGCCCGGAGATGATGTCGATACGGCGGCCTAAAATCTTCTCGGCACGTTGGAGAAAACCGTTACCTTTTGCCAGACGTAGCGTATTGGTTCCAACGATTCTTATGTTCTCAGTGTCAAGCGGCCTCAGTCTTTGCGCCAGCCTCGACAAACAGTCCAACGCCCTGTCTGTTGATTCCTTGCTGAGTTGGTTGTCGGGACCAAGGCCCGCAGCCAGACGTACCATCTCCTTGTGCTTGTCGATGATCTGTATGCGCCCGGCACTCTCCTGGGCGATCACGAGGTGAAAACTGTTCGAACCGAGATCCAGAGCGCCAAGTTGGACACGCCTTCCAGCGAACTCTACTACGTTAACGTGTTCTTCCGTCGAGTGGGGTTGAGACAAAGGGTTTTAAGTCGGTGGAAAGGTCTATATTAGACGACTCGGCGGTGATGCTGTACCCCAAACAAGTCAACTCTTGTAAATACTCGGTGGAAGTGGGCAGTCGAGGGTGGCCGCAATGCCCTGCATCAGAGCGAATTCAGTGGCCATAAGCTCGCCATCGTGCATGACCGTCGTCGCACATGCCTTGATCAGGGCCGGTTTTAGCAGCGGTCGAAGTTCGCGGAGTTTGCCCAGAGCCTGGTTCATGTGCTCGTAATTGAAGAAGTCCTCCTTTGTGAAGGCATCATCGATCCCGAGCTCAACCCTCCCAGCGTTGTATGCCGCAAGCTGTGCATCGAAATCCACATGGCTTTGGCTGGCTAAAATCGCAAGGAGTTTAGCTCCGTGAGACGAAACCTTTCCGATGTGGGCGATCCGCCCGTGTGTACGGATGGGCCCTTCAAAGTGTGAGTACAGATCTTTAATCAACAGCCTGTGAATGACCCATTCGAACACCTCAACATGCCCGTCAGCAGTAATGAGTTGGGCGGTGTTGTGTGAGAATCGTGAGTATTGCTGCTTTGAGAGTGCCTTCAATGCTGGAATTGCCAGCTCAATGAGCGTCAGTTGATGAATCGAATCGGTCTGGCGTAGCAGTGGCAGCAGTCGATTGACGTGTGACGGCACGCCCGATTCGGCATGAGCTTCCAGATATGCCAGCTGACGGTCAGCGATTCCTTCGTTGGGATCGATCAGCATGGCATAGATCAGTGCTCGAGCTTCATAAGAGTCATGGGCCGCCTCGTGAAGTTGGGAGTTGTTGTCGGCGATGAGTTGGCGAGCGATTTGGAGGCTGCTCTCGTCCGGGTGACCTACCTGTTCAACCAGTGCATCGGGCGTGGTGGATGTGTTAAACCCGCTAATGCCGGCAAGTGCAGATCCGGTGGCTGATGCGGATGAGGGTGTGCTTGGTGTCGATTCATAACCTCCCTGCCAGTTGGGTTCAATTGCCCGTATTCGTTTTTCCAGTGGAGGATGGGTGGAAAAAAGGCCACCAAACTTTTTGGTGACGGATCCGAAGAACATGTGGCTGGCTTCTTCGGCATTTTTGTTGATTATCGTCGACCCATCGGTAAGCCCACCGATTTTTTTTAATGCGTCGGCGATACCGCTGGAATTACGGGTAAATTGAACGGCAGAGGCATCAGCCAGATATTCTCGTTGGCGACTGACACTGGCCTTAATCATGTTGCCGAAAAAAGTGCCGCCGAAACCTACAGCGAGAAGACCTGCACCTAAGGCGATGATTGGCAGCCCGTTGCGGCGGCTGAAAGCGCCTGCTCTAAGGAAGCCATAGCCGATCATGCCGATGAAGAGAATCCCATGTAGGATCGCGATAAGGCGTAGGTTTATGTTGGTATCGCCATTCAGAATATGGCTGAATTCGTGTGCGATCACGCCTTGAAGTTCGTCGCGGTTAAGGTTGTCGAGGGTTCCCTGATTAATACCGATCACAGCATCGTCAATGGTAAACCCTGCTGCAAACGCATTGATGCTCCGTTCAGGGATCAGATAAACCGGCGGCACGGTGATTCCTGATGCGATGGCCATCTCTTCAATCACATTCAGCAATTGGCGCTCATGATGGTTGGTGGTGTTGGGGTGAATGAGAGAGCCACCCAAAGACTCTGCGACCGCACGACCACCGCCCTGAATCGTCAAATATTTATAGAAGCTGGCTACTGCCACGATGCCAATGACACCACTGCTGATCCAGACCCAGGTATCCAGAGGAATTTGGCTGAATGTCTGGGCAAAGGTTAACCCCGTCTGAAGGCCGGTCCAACCGTAGATGATGGCAACCAGAACATTGGTTAAGACAATCAACGTGACGACTGCCGCCGCAAACATCAAACTGAGTTGCTTGGTTTTGCGCCGGGCGGCGTCCTGCGCTTCGAAAAAATTCACCGAGTGTGTGTTTCCTAACTAAACGAAACTTGTGGAGCGGCCTGTATTTCGGCTGAATCTTCGAATTCCAGAAGTTCCGCATCCTGGGGATGGCCGAACGTGTTCGCAAGAATCACGGGCGGGAAAGACTGGCGATACGTGTTGTAAGACGTCACCTGATCGTTGTATGCCTGTCTTGCGAATGCCACCTTGTTTTCAGTGGTTGTGAGCTCTTCTGTCAGCTGCATCATATTGGTGTTGGCTTTGAGGTCCGGATAAGCCTCCATGACCACGTTTAATCGTCCAAGTGCTCCGCCCAGTAATCCTTCGGCGCTCGCGAGTTCTTTAATTGCGTCTGCATTGCCAGGATTTGCGGCCGCAGCCTCTAGTCCTGCCATGGCCTGATTGCGTGCGGCAATGACGCCTTCAAGTGTCTCTCGCTCGTGAGAAAGATAGCCTTTTGCGGTTTCAACAAGATTTGGGATCAGATCGTAGCGACGCTTAAGCTGCACCTCGATTTGTGCGAATCCGTTTTCATATCGGTTTTTCAGCGACACGAGTTTGTTGTAAATCGCCGCGATCCAAAAACCAAGTGCGATGACAATGACAAGAAAAATTATAAATTCCATAAGGGTTCCACGCGCTGAAAGGCTGTTCCTATGATTGGGGCAAAATGTCTAAATTTCAATGGGTTAGGTGACCAGTACTGTACAGGAATAAGTGGTCAGCATGCAGCTTTTGTGGGCAAGGGCGTGGTATACCTCCTCATAGTTGACTACGCGAGATGCAGGGCTTGCAGCGGACCCGGGCCCTGTGTATGAGACGCACAACAACCAGCAACCCCGATTATTAATGGATGAGCCCCGGCTTCATAGGACCTAGTCAGGCAGCCCCAGTACACGCTTTGCGATCACATTGAGCTGAACTTCGCTGGTACCGCCTTCAATAGAGTTAGCCTTTGAGCGTAGCCATTGACGCGTGGAATTAATTTCACGCTCGGTAAAACTCTCTCCTTCCCAGCCCACCATCTGTGTTCCCATGAGTTCGAGCAGGCGTTCATATTTGCGCTTATTCTGTTCTGTGCCGTAGTACTTAAATATTGAAGCCAGATTCCCATCCGGTTTGCCAGCCTTGGCTTCTTCGCCGCTACGCGCCATTGTCAGCTGGAAAGCCTTGTCATTCATGCGGTGTTCGCAGACATCCGCGCGTATGGCGGGGTCGGCGATGAGACCATCGGATTCGCCAACGTACTGCTTGGCTACATTCTCCATTCGTGTGCCGGTTCCACCGAGCGCTGAATTTCCGCCTATGCCTGAGATCATCTGGCGCTCGTGCTGAAGAAGACGCTTGGCAATTGTCCAGCCTTTATTGAGCTCGCCGACGAGTTGGGTCTTGGGTACTTTGACATCGTCGAAAAAGGTCTGGCAGAAAGGCGATGCCCCGCTGATGAGCGAAATGGGTTTGGTATCGACGCCTTCAGATTCCATGTCGAAGAGCAGAAAACTGATGCCTTCGTGCTTGGGTGCGCCAGGATCGGTTCGTACCAGACAAAATATCCAATCGGCCATGTCTGCAAACGAAGTCCAGATTTTAGAACCATTGATCAGATAGTAATCGCCCTTGTCTTCGGCACGCGTCTGTAAACCGGCCAGGTCAGAACCGTAGTTGGGTTCGGAATAGCCCTGACACCAGCGGATCTCGCCGCGGGCAATTTGTGGCAGGTAGTGGCGTTTCTGTTCTTCACTTGCAAATTCCAGGAGGGCCGGGCCGAGCATCCAGATCCCGAAGCTCTGTAGAGGTGAACGGGCGTTGATGCGTCGCATTTCTTCGAGGAGGATCCGATCCTGATCGGTAGATAGATGGCCGCCCCCGTATTCAGATGGCCAAAGGGGTACGGTCCAACCTTTTTCGGCCATAGCTTCCATCCACGTTTTAGAATCCGGATTGACCCATTCCTGTTTGCGTCCCCCCCAGACCACTTCATTTTCAGGCGTGGGCGTGCGCATAGAGGCGGGGCAGTTTTCCTCCAGCCAGGCTCGGGTTTCGGCGCGAAAGTCTTCCAACTCGCTCATGGCAGACCTTATTTAATAAGCGGGCGGCCATTTAAGCAGACCCAAAAATCGAAAAAAAGGCCTATCGAAAAAGTCTGGGCCATGAATGTGTGGCGGTAGACGAGTATAGTGCCAGCCAGTTTCGGGAGGTAAGGATGGCAGAGTTTGACGACAGGGCATTGCGCGATGCGATGGGTAACTTTTGCACCGGGGTTGTGGTGGCAACGAGTGTTTTCGAAGGTGTTCCTGTTGGTTTCGCGGCGCAGAGTTTCGTTTCGCTTTCTCTGGATCCGCCTCTGGTCGCGCTTTGCCCGGCAAAAACGTCAACAAGCTGGCCGAAGATTAGCGCCTCCGGTCAGTTTGGGATCAATATTTTGAGCGCCAGCCAGAAGTCGATCTGCGACGCGATGGCTCAATCCGGTGGAGACAAATTTGCCGCATTCGACTGGGTCCATGGCAATACCGGCGTTCCGATCTTTGCGGGAATCATCGGCTGTGTTGAGTGTGGTCTCGTCGCAGAGTACGAAGCGGGAGACCACATAATTGCTGTTGGTGCAGTGAAAGACTTTCAGATCCTTAACGAATCTGCCGCGCCTTTACTGTTCTTTCGTGGTGCTTACGGCGCCTTTTCAGGTCAAACAGAGCGCTGATCTGCAATCCGGCTTACGAACAGACTGATTCCATCGCCGTTTCCCGAGCCTTCACTCAGGTGAGACAAGCCCTGCGATTAGGGTGCCAGGGCTTCGAGGCAAGACCAGTCCAGTTCACCGACATTGCCACTGGAGTTGACCGGTTGTATGCAGACATGGTCGGCACCGGCATCCCAGTGTTCCTGAATACGACGATTAATATCGTCAACGGTTCCCCAGGCGAACGTGGTGTCGATGAAACGATCACTCATACTATTGATATCGTCTTCGCTTAAGCCCATCCGTAACCAGTTGTTACGATAGTTGGGTAGGCCCTGGTAAATTTGTGCGACGGGCTTTGCAAGCTCACGTGCCTTTGCTGGGTCTGCTTCCAGAATGACTTTCTGCTCAACGCAAAGCCAAGCGTCGGGTCCCATGATTTCCCTGGCCATGTGGGTATGACCAGGATCTGAAAAGTAGGGGTGTGCACCGGTTGCGTGACTTGCCGCAAGCGCCAACATTTTTGGGCCCAGGGCGGCGATCACAGTTGGTGGCTCTTCTTTCGGTGCGAGACCCGTATACGGCGATGCGGCCATTTTTTCAAGATAGGTTCGCATGGTTGCAACGGGTGGGCCGTACTTCAGACCGCGCACCCCCTCGACCAGCGGTTTGTGAGAGACACCCATTCCCAGCAGGAAGCGTCCGTCTGACTGTTCGGCCAGGGTTTTCTGCGCAGCAGCAGTCACGCCCGGTTCGCGGTGGTAAATATTGATGATGCCGGTGGCAAGATTTAGTGTGTCGGTATTTGCCAATAACCAGGCTGCGAGACCAACGGGACTTTTGCCGACGGTTTCAGGAATCCAAAGGGTGCCATAACCGAGCGATTCTATACGCTTTGCAGATGCCGCTGCCTCGGAAGAAGAGAGCGCGTCGAAAAAGTACCAGACACCAAGTTTGCCTGTTTGCATAGGGTTTCCTTTTGATTTCGTGTTACTTGCCTTTGAACCGGCCAGGTCGTCGTTCGGATACGGCTTGGATGCCCTCATAGGCATCTTCAGTGGCCCGTAGCCATTGTTGTTCGGAAAGTTCTACTTCCGTCGCCTGGGCTACAGCATCGGCCAACCCGGCTCGCATGGTGGCGCGAACCGACATCACAGCCAGTGGTGCGTTGTCGGCTATTTCTGCGGCCAGCCAGACCGCGCGATCGCGCAGCCTGTCGGCTTCCACCAGCTCGTCGACCAGACCGATCGCGTGCGCTTGCTCACCGTTCAGGCGTCGTCCTGTGTAAAGCATAGTATTTGCCGCTTGTTCGCCGATAAGCCTTGGCAGTGTGATAGAGATGCCGAATCCCTGGTGGATGCCCAGCTTGACAAAATTCGCACCGAAACGCGCTTCGTGAGACGCTATGCGAAAATCGGGTACGAGAGAAAGCCCCAGACCACCACCGATTGCTGCGCCTTGGATGGCGCCGATGATAGGTTTTTTGTTGCGAAACAGGCGAACACCTTCTTGGTAGAGTTTTCCGGTGGTGTTTTGGAAGCCTTCCTCGGTAAAATCACTGCTTCCGGTCCCATCATCTTGCCCTGTGCCGAAATTTGCGCCCGCGCAAAAAGCTTTGCCTTGGGATGCAAGGACGATCGCTCGGCAATCTGATGTTTCGTCCAGTTCGTCAAAAGCATCGGCGATTTGAGCGATCAGCGCCTGGTCGAAAAAGTTGTATGGCGGTCGCTGAATTTCGACAGTTGCAACGAAGTTGTTAATGTTGACTTCTATATCAGAATAAGTCGCCAAAATAGTTCTCTCCTATAAGGAAGTGAATGTTAGCAACGCTTTGGGCAGGGATAAACCAAGAGGTGGGAATACGTCCTGCTCTTTTTTTGAGGAAACGATGACAGACGCGGCAGATACAGCGAATATCGACGGGCCGGCGGGTGAGCGCCCGAGCATCTGGGCGCTGGCCCTACCTTCGATACTGGGCAATCTTTCCTACACGATTGTTGGCATGGTACAGACCAAGTTTGTGGCGGAGCTGGGTGCTGAAGGCTTGGCCGCCGTGGGCGCCGGGCAGCGCATCTTTTTTGCCATGCAGGCAATTCTCATGGCTGTGAGTGCGGGTACTACGGCACTTGTTGCGAGAGCCTGGGGCGCGGGTGACTACACCGAGGCAAGTCGCGTGACGATGGCGTCTCTGGTACTCGGGGCTACTATTTCACTCATTATCGCCATCTTTGGAATATTCCTTGCGCATCCAGTGGCGGGTATTTTCGGACTCGATCCGCAAACGCAAAGCATGGCGGGGGACAACATCCAATGGCTGTCGGCCTTCAATGTCGTGTTTGCGGGGACTTTCATCCTCAGTGCCGCACTGCGGGCTTCAGGGGATGCCTGGACGCCCCTGTGGATGAGTATTGGTGTAAATGTGATGAACATTCCGCTGCTCTATGCCTTTATTTTTGGTCGCTGGGGCATGCCGGAAATGGGTGTTGCCGGGGCAGCGATTGCGGCGGGTATATCGTTTACGGTTGGAACCGGCGTGCTCCTGATCATGTGGATTAGGCAGAAGTTTCGCGTTAAACATGTCAACAGTGGATGGTGGCGGCGAGAAAGACTGCGGGCGCTGGTTAACATTGGCTATCCAGCCGCAGTTGAACAAGGCGTCTTCCAGTTCGGTTTTTTTATCTTTCTCATGCTCATCGGAAACTACTACGGTACAGAGGCCTTTGCTGCTTACAACATTGGCGTGAATATATTGGCTGTTTGTATGACTGTCGGCTTTGGCTTCTCGATCGCCGGTTCCACACTTGTGGGCCAGAACCTGGGGGCAGATGACCATGAGGGTGCTGCTCGCAGTGGTTGGCGTGCGCTTTTCTTCGCCATCATGTCGATGGGCTCGCTGGGGGTCTTGATCATGATATTCGCCGAAGAAGTAGCCTCATACTTCCTGGGGGATGAACCGCTGACTGTGCAGTACACGGTACAGTTTATCTACATGCTGGGCGCCATGATGCCTTTATTGGCAGTAGAATTTTCCCTTGGCGGAGCACTCAGGGGTGCCGGAGACACTCGATTTCCACTGATGGCCACGGTCCTGGGTTTGCTGGGGATGAGGTGTGGGTTGGCCGGGATCGCGACGTATATGGGCTTGCCTGTAATTTATGTATATGCCTCGTTGATTGGTGACTATATGCTGAAGGGGACGCTTCTCATATGGAGGTTCCGGCAGGGAAAATGGAAGACGCTGGTTTCTTCGGAGAGCATGGGTCTGGGTGGCGGTGCCTGAATTCCCGGACCTTACCGTCTACGTGGATGCATTAAACGAACGCATCGCGGGCAGATGTTTGCATCGTATACATCTTGGATCTCCTTTCGTCCTGCGCACTGTGGAACCCAAAGCCCGGGAACTGGAAGGGCGTATGGTGGTCGGATGTTCTCGTCTTGCTAAGCAACTCGTATTTGAACTCGAAGACGAATACTTTTTTGTTCTTCACCTCATGATTGCCGGACGTCTGCAATGGTCTGAATCGTTCAAAGCACCGTCTCAGCGTAATGCCCTTGCGGCTTTTGAATTCGATCAGGGTACGGTGACGCTTTTGGAGGCGAGTAAAAAGAAACGAGCTTCCCTGCGTTTGGTCCGAGGCAGGGAGAATCTACGGGCCTTAGACCCCGGGGGTCTTGAAGCGCTGGATACGAACTTTGAGGACTTTGCTGCTCGATTACGTCGAGCCAATCACACCCTCAAACGCATACTGACCGATCAAAGGATATTTGCAGGCATTGGCAATGCCTATTCCGATGAGATTCTCTTACGCGCAAAGCTGTCTCCTTTCAAACAGTCTACAAAGCTTTCTGACGATGAGGTTGAAAGGCTGCATCTCGCTATCAGAGAAGTACTGAACGAATGGGTGGCTATTTTACGCGACAAAGCGAAAGGGAAATTTCCAACAAAAGTGACAGCTTTCCATGACGAGATGGTTGCCCACGGGAAGTACAAACAACCTTGCAGCGTTTGCAGCGCCCCGATACAACGGATTGTTTATGCGGAAAATGAAGCCAACTATTGTGCCCGATGCCAGACGGAGGGGCGCATGCTGGCAGATCGCTCATTGTCGAAACTTTTAAAAGACAGTTGGCCGAAAACACTCGAGGATCTAGAGAACCTTTAGCGGCGCAGAGCGGTAGATGAAATATCCATCCGGAAATCATCTTCCGAAACGGCGGCACAACGAGCGCGTAAGCGGTCTGGCAGGTCAAGGTCTTTGAGTGTCTGGAATCCACCGTTTATTGAGCGGCCAAAAACAAGGAAACGACAATCTGCCTGTTCGAATGTGGCCAGCGCTTCTGCTAACAGATCTTGCCTGTGGCTGTAGAACCGTAGCTCACCTACCCGCACGATGGTGTCCGCGCCGATGGCAAAGGTCGTGCCCGGAAATAATTCTGCTTTTTCCGCATAAGTGGGAGTATTTGTGAGCCAGACAGGATATTCGGCCATGGTCGAGAGGCGTTGCTCGAGCGAAATATAATCAATTGCAGGTTTGTCGGCGTTGCGAATAGCGATCTCATATGCGCCTGCCAGGTCGGTGATACGCTCGGTGACCGCCATCATTTTCCGATGTCCGTCGTGTAGAGGGTTGAAGGAGCCGGGGAAGATCAGTTTCCCATGGTGCTGTGCGGTGCAAATTTTCGCGGGCAGATCGTCAAGTAGGCGTGTTGTGTCGAATTCGGGTTGGGCAATCTGGAAATCGATATCTGCTGGGAGTTCTTCCCCGGTAGACAAATGCTGCAATGACGACCACAGCTGGTCGGATAAGCGCGTTTCTTCCTTCGCCCGATCGGCCTTATAGGTGGCGGAGAATCCGAGCGTTTTATCCTTTGTCTGAATTGCCCAGTGTGCCCGATGCGTTCCTTTTTTTTCGCGGTTAGTTGCAAGGCTCGCGGTACAACCCAAACCAAAAAGTTCTGTACTGTCAGATGCCAGCGAACGTGCCCGCTGATAAGCGGCCATTGCAAGCTGGCGTGCTGTGGTATCCGATGCAGCCTGCTCGGGCGTAGCACCGAGCAATTCGTGGAGGGCGTTTTCGGCATAGGGCACCTTGACTTCGAGCACGGTTGCCGAAGCGCCGGGAGTGCTCAGGAGTTCAGCAACAAAAGACCCGCCACCGCCGGTGACATACAAGGCGCCTTGCCAGGGGTTGTTGTGAAAAGCGACAGCGCGATCACTCATGATTCGGTCTCATGTGGATAAGAAGTCCATGACCGTGTCGACAAAAGGCTCGAGTTGATCGTGGTGCACCCAGTGTCCGGCTTTGTCGAAGGCCTCGACCCGCAAGGGACAGTTGAAATTCCTGATCCGACCATCTGCGACCGGGTCACTAGACCATGATTCCAAGCCGCGTACCAGAAGAGTCGGACATTTGATGTCTTTGAACATGTCCCAGGTTTCTTCGATGGGGACACCGGTTGGTGGAAACGACCGGACATAGTTGTCGAATTTCCAGCTATATGTCCCATCTTCATTCTGATTGCTGCCGTGGATCGTCAGATGTCGAGCCTGATCGGCAGAAAGGTGTGGATTTTCGGTCTGCATGCGCTCATAAGCGTCTTCCAAGGACGTATAACGGCGTACAGGACGACCAGAGAGTTTGCGTAAATCGTCCATCCAAATATGCAGGCGTTCGGACATCGGTTTGTCCAATCTGCTTTCCAGCATCCCCGGGGGAGGTCCCATGCCTTCAATTGAGATGAGCTTAACAACGTTGGCAGGGTGTAAGGCTGTATACAGTAGAGAGATCGAGCCGCCGAGAGAATGTCCGATGATGGTGACCGGGGTCATTTGTTTTTGATGCAAAAGCTGCGCAATGTCATAGACGTAGTCGATCTGATTGTACGATCCGCCGAGCATCCATTGGCTGTCGCCGTGGCCGCGGAGATCCGGCGCGATGATATGGTAGTGGTCGCGCAAGCGTTCAGCGACCCAATCCCAGTTCCTACAATGATCCCGTCCGCCATGTATTAATATCATGGGCGGCGCCTCTGCATTACCCCAATCGACGTAGTGCAATCGTAAGCGTTGTGAAAAGTAAGTGTGTGAGGTTGGCCCGAGCATGTTTCCCGTCAATGTACGTTTATTCGGGTCGCATTATAAGCGTTAGTCGCGTGGGAAGACCTGCAAACCGCGAGAGTAGGTGGCGCTTACTTTGAGACTGAGTAGGTCTGCCGCCCGCATATTGAGAGGGTCCTCAGACAGCACAACAAAGTCAGCAAGTTTGCCGGCTTCCAGCGTGCCTTTCATCGATTCCTCGAAATGCTGATATGCGGCAAAACGCGTCATGCCTTTGAGCGCATCATAAATAGAGATGCGCTGATCGGCACCCAGCACCTTGCCACTACGAGTGACTCGATTGGTCGTCGCCCAGAGAAGTCTGATCATATCGGGCGGCACGATCGGTGCATCGTTGTGTATTGTAAAGACCATGCCACGCGAGACGGTCGATGCTGTTGGACTGATGCGTGAGGCACGCTCAAGACCAAAAACCGAATCCCGATGCCAGTCGCCCCAATAAAAAGAATGTGCAGAAAAGAAGGAAGGAATCATTCCCAGTGTTTTCATGTCGGTCAGTTGATCTTCGCGAACGGTTTGTGCATGAATCATGACGGTACGGTGATCGTTGGAGATTTTTGCTTTGCGTACAGCGGTGATCAGCATGTCTGCGGCAGCATCCCCATTAGCGTGGGCAAGTATTTTTATATCGTTATCTGCGAAGCGTTTGATGAGGTCGTTGGCGCGGGCTTGAGGAATGGCAGGATAACCGCGGTATTCGGCATCCTGGCCCAAGGGTGGCACGAGATAGGGCTTGGTCATGTAGGCAGTTTTGCCCTGGGGCGAACCGTCAAGCATGAGTTTGACGCCGCCGATTTTGACACGCCCTTGATACTCGCCGAAATTGTAAGTGGCCTGAATGGACTGGGGGTCAGCTTGTCCCATTGGATACATGATCACATCCAGATTGACATACCCGGCTCCGTCCGCTGCGCGCATTAGATTTATGGTTTCTGGGCTGGCGGCACCATCCTGAACGGTGGTGATGCCATTGCTGGCGTACGTCTGCATGGCAGTTTGTACAATAGCTACCGGGTCTTGCACAGGTGCATTCATGTATTGGCGGAGTGGATATTGAGCGGATTCCTCGAGCACGCCATCTGGGATGGTTGTGCCTGGCCGTCTTCGAATAATGCCACCTGGCGGATTTGGGGATTGGGCATTAATGCCCACTCGGGCCAACGCCCGTGAGTTGGCTGCGGCCAGGTGTCCGGATACGTGGACCAGATAGATCGGATGTTTTGTACTGACTGCATCGAGGTCATCGCGGTTCGGGTGGCGATTTTCGACTAAGAGCGAGTCGTCGTAGCCGAGCCCGATGACCCATTCACCGTCGTCAATTTGGCGCTCTTTCATATATTGACGAAGCGTATTTTGCAGATCTGTAATATTTTCTACTGACCCCACAGGCGGAGAGGCAATGTTGGCCGCCTGGGTGGTCATTGCGAGATAACTTGCGTGGCCATGTGCATCTATGAACCCCGGCAGAATGGCCTGTCCGCCAAAATCGATGATTTTGGTTGCAGGGCCACGGTAGGTCTGCATGTCCCCGATGTCCCCTAACCACAGGATATGTTCGCCTTTAATGGCTATCGCCAGAGGTTGCGCCTGCCGATGCCCGGTCATAGTGATAACGTTTTCAGATGTGAGAATTACATCCGCGACGCTGGCAGCCCAGGCACTCGATAGCGCTGAGGTGGTCAGGAGACTAAGAAGTATGCAGATGCGTTGCTTCATAACGGTTGAGCTCAGCTTTGATGATAGGGGCCATCACATAAAGGCCGATGAGGTTGGGTATGGCGACGATGAACACCAACGCGTCGGATAATGCGATGAGGGCAGAAAGTTCAATAGCGCTACCAAGGATAACGAAACTTAAGAAAAAGAGTTTGAAACCAAGATCTGCGGCCTTGCTATCCCCGACCAGGTAGGTAAATGCTTTGAGGCCATAATAAGCCCAGGCGACCATCGTCGAAAAAGCGAAAAGGATAGCAGCTATGGACAGGGGTATGGGTGACCAGGAAAGGGTGCTGGCGAATGCCTCCGTTGTCAGTTCTATGCCAGCAACGTTTTGATTTGCAAGGACCGGGTCATAGACGGTGGTGATAATGACAAGCGCGGTTATCGTGCAGATCACAACTGTATCGATGAAAGGTTCGAGCAGGGCGACGAAGCCTTCGCTGACGGGCTCCTTGGTCCGGGCGGTTGAATGGGCAATCGCAGCGGAACCGAGACCTGCCTCGTTGGAGAAGACTGCGCGCTTAAAGCCGATGATCATGACGCCGATCATCCCGCCGGTCACACCGTCGGGAGAGAATGCGCCTTTCCATATGGCTGCCAACGCACCGGGGATCGCATCAAAGTTCATCATGATGACCACAAGTGCCGTCACCGTGTAGAGCAACGCCATCCCCGGAACGAGCTTGGCTGTGGTCGCGGCAATGGACTTGATGCCGCCGATGATCACCACACCCACAGCTACCGCCAGGATTACCCCGATCATCCAGACCTGGTCTGCAAAAATGCTCTGCTCACCGCCGGTTACGTCCACGAGGATTGAGGCGGCCTGATTAGACTGGAACATGTTACCGATACCCAGGCAGCCGATGACCATACTTGCGGCATAGAATATGCCCAGACACTTGCCCAGTTTTGGCCAGTTGAGTTGGCTGAGTCCCTGTTCCAGGTAGTACATCGGACCCCCTGAAACCTCACCGTTTTCGTACTTGCGAAATTTAACGCCCAGCGTGCACTCAGCGAGCTTGGTCGACATGCCGAGAATGCCGGCCACGATGAGCCAGAAAGTGGCACCGGGACCCCCGACCGAGATTGCAACGGCGACTCCGGCGATGTTACCGATGCCTACAGTGCCTGAGACGGCCGTTGTCAACGCCTGGAATTGGTTGATCTGTCCGGGATCGTCGCTTTGCGCGAATTTGCCGCGGATAATATCGAGGCCGTGTTTAAAACCGCGGAAATTGATGAAGTTGAGATAGAGGGTGAAAAATACGCCACCCCCAATCAGCCAGAGGACGATCAATGGTACGTCGGTCCCGAATATCGGCACGCTAAAGAAAATGAAATTGCTGGCTGCATCTGCAATCGGCAGCATGAGCGCGTCGATCTCAGCATCGATACTGGTTCGTTGTTCTGTAGCCATGGCGCGCTATAGTGGAGTTTTCGAGGAAGAAATGCACCATGTTAAAGAACTTTCACGTCGCGTTGGCTTTGCTGTCATTCACCGGTTTTTTGATTCGTGCAGGCTGGGCTTATCGTGCTTCTGAGTTATTGCAGCAGACCTGGGTGCGGGTTGTGCCACACATCGTCGATACTTTGCTGCTGATCCTGGGTGTTGTCCTTGCCCTCAATCTGAGTGGTGGGCTAATTCAAGGCTGGATAACATTCAAACTGCTGGCGCTGGTGGCCTACATTGGCTTTGGTGTGATGACTTTGCGTGGCAGAGATCAGGTTAGGAACATAGGCCTCGTTGGGGCGATCACGGCATTTATCTACATGTTGCTCGTTGCCTTCAGCAGACAAGCCTGGCCATTCTAGGTACTAGTGCCGAATGCGGGCGTGGAACCATTGAGAGAGTAGGGCTTCGACAACGAAGCTTAAGATTAAAATCGCGGCCGCAGTGATGTGATTGAGTAAATCGAGATGGTGCATAAGGGCTGCACACAAGAATATTGAACCAACCCTGGCAAGGCTACCGTAAGCCATGCCCTCAGTACGACGCATCGTCATCAATCGGCTGTGATAGTAGTTCCGATAGATTATTGTCACGGGCATCAGGCACATCACAAGTAGGGCTTCTACAGCGAGTCTCATCAGGTCTTCGGGAATACCCATGAGGGTTCCCCATATCCAGTCAGCGGCTGGCGTGAGGGCAAATGCCAACATCAAGCCTGTAATACCCGTGCAAACCCAACGCATGAACTGTTTTTTTCTGTTTAAATCGTCAAAGCCGAAGCTGATAAAAAAGTGGCGAAATTGGTTCGCCGCTTGTTGGAACAACATGGTGAAATCAAAAGTCACCCGCAGCGCTGCGATCACCGGAAGGCTCATTGGGGTGCGGGCGACAAATGCGTAAAGAATTGGCCGAGAAAGCGCAAACATGATGCCTGTCATGGATACAGGGATGAAGAATTTGATGAGTTCGAGGTAGGTCACCTGCTGATGTTCTGCCTGAGCCGGCAAGTGGTAGTGGCGTGCGCGCAAAAAATTTAGAACAACGAGAAGCACCACAACGCCGAGTATTTCTGAACCCACAATCACCAGTGGCGGGGCCAAGCGGTATGCGAAACCTGCCAGCAGTGCCGCGATGACGACGCCCATGTAAATGAAGTTGGACAGGGTCACCCATCCTGTGAGATGCGCCTGTATTAACAGGCCCGTCGCCATATGGCGGTGGCTGTTGAGCATGATCAGCGGGCACTTCAGGATAAGATAGACGCTCACCTCCTGGGCCAGCGATGGGCTGATGCCAAAAATGAGAATGACCATCTCACGACCTACAGGCGTCATGGCAACCAGGCCCAAGGGGAGCGAGATCACACCGCCTGTCATCCAGACAAAATTGCGCGTTTTGCGTAGAGCATGAGCACTACGCGCATAGACATTGGCCAGTTGTGAGATGAATTGGAGCCCTGCGATGAAAAAACCGTACACCCCATAAGCGAGGGCAAGCACAGCGAGTTCTTTCACCGCCTCGGGATAACGGGCGAGCGTTGCGTTTTGGAACTGCATCGACAATACGAGACCAATACCAGTCAACGCGAGCGGCCAGTAGAAACTCCAGTATTTACGCATATATATATAAGCTGAGGCGATTCAGGCCTATGATGGTCTGCTATGCAGAAGGATCGGACATTAGCATGCACACTTCGATTGGGGTAGGCGGATACGTCAATGGCGACATGGCCAAAAACGTTCGCTTTGTCCAGGCGGCCGAGAGTGCTGGCGTCACGTCCGTCTGGTCTGCAGAAGCCTGGGGGCAGGATGCTGTGACGTCCCTGGCTTACCTTGCTGCGGTCACGAGCCGAATCAAGTTGGGTACTGGGATTATGCAAATTTCTGCCAGGGCGCCCGCTATGACAGCAATGACTGCCATGTCGCTCAACGCGCTGTCTAAAGGTCGTTTTATGCTTGGTCTCGGCGCGAGCGGACCGCAGGTAGTAGAAGGACTGCATGGCGTAGCTTATGAGGGTCCGTTAACCCGCCTTAAAGAAACGATCGACATCTGCCGCATGGCATTTCGTGGTGAGAAAATTCGATATGACGGTAAGCATCATGTATTGCCGAGGACGGGCGGGGAAGGAAAAGCGATCAGGGTAGACCACCCGCCCCAGGATATTCCGATTTATCTGGCAACGCTTGCACCGGCTTCGCTTCGTTACACGGGCGCGTCGGCAGAAGGCTGGCTGGGAACATCATTCTCGCCTGATCACGCGGATGCGCATCTTTCGTTTATCCAAGAGGGCGCAGTTGGTGCGGGTCGCACACTCGATGATATCAATCTCAGCGCTGCGGTCACCGTGGGTATCGATGATGATGTTGATCGGTTAATCGCTGACAGGAAACCTGGCGTTGCCTTCAATCTGGGAGGGATGGGTTCGGCGAATACAAACTTTTACAACGATGCATTTAAGCGAGCGGGGTACGTTGATGATGCACTGGCCGTGCAATCTCTATGGATGCAAGGCAAACGACAAGAGGCGGCCGAGCGCGTGCCTGACAAGATGGTGCTCGAATTTCAGGCAGTGGGTACACTCGATATGGTCAGGGCCCGCCTGCAAAAGTATAAAGATGTCGGCATCAACACGTTGAACTTGCGTCTCGACACGGCGGACGGAGTCGATAGCCGTATAGCGCTCTTAGAACAGACTCTGGATATCGTCCATGGCCTCAGGTGATATAAGGAAGTGAATAAATGCGCATAGGCATGATGGTCGGTGAAGGCAGTGGTGCAGCACCGGAGGTTGGCGGTGTCATCGAGCGGGGGCGCGCGGCAGAAGATGCTGGGCTGGACACCGCATGGATTGCTAACATAGCGCTGGATGCGATGACCGCATCCACCGCTCTGGGCCTGAACACCACCACCATTGAGATTGGTACCGCTGTGATGCCAACATTTACTCGCCATCCCATGGCGATGGCGCAACAGACAGCCAGTACGCAACAAACCTGTGCCGGGCGCTTCACGCTTGGCATCGGGCTTGCGCACAAGTTTATGGTGGAGGATGCCTGGGGGCTTTCTTATGACAAACCAGCTCGGCACATGCGTGCTTACCTGGAAATCCTCGCCCCATTGCTCAGAGGTGAGCCAGTACAGCATGAGAGTGATCATTATCAGGTTAACCTGGAGCCACCGCCGTCACCGGAGGCAACTTCCGTTCTGGTGGCTGCTCTGGGCCCGGTTATGCTGAGGCTCACAGGAGAGTTAGCGGATGGTACGATCACGATGGCAACCGGGCTGAAGACACTTGAAAGCCATATCGTTCCGGGGCTGGCTGGGGGTGCGGAGAAGGCTGGGCGAGGAACACCAAGAGTAGTTGCGGGTTTTCCCATTGCCCTGACTGCAAATACCGATGCGGCGCGAACGGTAGCTTCACAGATATTTGCGGTATATGCACAGGTTCCTTCCTATCGGGCGATGCTTGATCGAGAAGGCGTACAAGGGGTTCATGACCTTGCTATTGTTGGGGATGAAAATTCGGTCAGAACACAGCTCAGCCGTCTCGAATCAGCCGGGGTTACTGACCTGTGCGCATTTCCTTACGAGGTGGAATCGGGAGATCTCGAGCGTACGGTAGAGTTTTTGGGCCAGGTCTAGCTTTTCGTTTCAAATGGGACGTTTTTCCGTAACACAAAGATAAATCGAGGACATTTGATGTCAGTAAACACGATCGACAACAATCTCGCCTTGTTCTGCGATTTCGAAAACGTAGCGCTGGGCGTTCGCGATGAAAAATATCCGACATTCGATATTGGACTGATTCTTGAGCGTCTTCTGGTTAAAGGGAATGTCGTTGTTAAAAAGGCTTATTGTGATTGGGAACGTTATAAAGAACATAAACCGGCAATGCATGAGGCCGCATTTGAACTCATAGAGATTCCCCATACGCGACAATCCGGAAAGAATTCTGCCGACATTCGCATGGTCGTGGATGCTCTGGATCTCTGTTATACCAAAGACCATATTGATACCTTTGTGATTATCAGTGGCGACTCTGATTTTTCGCCGCTGGTCAGCAAGCTTAGAGAAAATGCCAAGCTCGTGATTGGCGTCGGCGTGAAAAGCAGTACGTCTGATCTTCTTATGAGCAATTGCGATGAGTTTCTGTTTTATGACGACCTTGTGAAAGAACAGAGTTCACAGAAAAAACGTCGCAAGGCACCGCGTAAGAAAGCTGGTGTTCGCAAGCCCGCAGCTGGCGAAAAGAAGAACGATCCCGACCCGGCAGATGATGGGATTGATTTGGTATTGGATACAGCAGAAGCGCTGATTGCTGAAAGAGGGGACGGGATTTTCGGCTCCATGGTAAAGCAAACGTTGAAGCGACGACGGCCTGGTTTTAGCGAAACAGCCTTTGGTTTTCGTTCTTTCAGCGAGCTTCTAGAAGAAGCCAGCGAGCGAGGATTCCTGAAGATTGAGGCAGATGAGCGTTCCGGGGGCTATGTCATACGCTCGGTCGATAGGGACTAATTTCCACTGGTTTCGTAAGAATGGCTTAACAGGACAGCAGAAATTTCATGGTGCGGATGCCGGGAGAAGTATCTGTTTAATGTCTAGCTGATATCGCATAGATACACGCATCAACAAATTGGCGGGTAAATGATTCAACACAGAGAGACACTCAACCCTCAATTTTCAACGCCTTAATAAGATCGACTGGATGCTCGATCCGCACCCTTATACCTTAGTCGTTAAATGTCAGTACAAAAGAAACGGGTACGGCGTCGCTAATTGACGTTAAACCCGCGATCTCTCGAAGTTTTTCAACACCACCTGCCAGACCTGCCGCTTTCGCGTTCACGATGATTGGTTCCAGTGTGTTGACGAGAACACTCCCTTCGGCGAATCGAGTCACGACGATCTTAGGTGCGATGTTGATGCGATGATTCCGAATGCTCAGGATACCGTTGATTTCCATGCGTGTGCTGGTGTTGATCGATAATCCATCCAGCACTGCCCTGTCGATGTTGGCAGTAAACGTGGCGACTGGAAAAAAGTCTGTTTCAAACAGCAATTTCAGCATCCGTTCGTCGCGTATGGGAATCAATGTATCAACACTGGCGAGTTCGATGGTGATGGTGAGCCGCCCATCGTCGCTGAGTTGTCCTTCCAGGTGCTTAAATTTATGGACTTCAGCTATATTCCCGGATTTGATAGTGACAAAACTGAGTTGAGAAAAATCGTTGTTGAGGGTCCAATGAGCAGCACCGTGGGTGCTGGCCGTAAGCACCCACAAAGTGGTGAGAAATATCACTCTAGATCGAGTCATCTTAGTACTGGGAATAACCAGATTACGAGAAACATTTGAGTAGTATACAACGCATTTTCATGGTCTTGGGCACTAACTATGCAGGGTCACATCTTCTCTCGCACCTTGTCAGTGCCCATCCTGCCTATCCGGGCATAGGTGATATATCGTGATATGGCGTTTGCGGCAGGGTGGACGTTACGACGCTTGATGCCGGCGTTAGGCCTGGTGGTGCAGCTTAGATTTGGCGAGAGCGAAACGCGGGGCACATAAAAGCCAACATAAAGACACCGTCAGACGGTCGGAAATCAAGCCGGACCTCCTCTGGCGTGATCAATTATCAGCAAGCGCTCTTCTCAAGATCGAGTCGAATAAAACCCTGCAAGCCTATCTTGATAGCTTCGGGCTCGAACTGGTGCAGGATGACTTAACAGCCGAACATTGAGTCTCGTATAGTTAGAACTGCGTTTTTCTGCCCCGTAATGTCTGTTTTCGACTTGGGCGGTTAAGCTGGCTCGTCGTCGCCTGTGTCTACGGATCTGAACTTGATTGCAGGCGTCATCCTTTGGCTGATCCGCATGGGTCGAAATTTCCGACTCCGGCAATAAATGCGCATGTCATCACGGCGGCGCAGGCAGATGGTGTCGTTGTCGGTGAATACGTCACCCACAGCGGTTAACCGGGATCCGCAATTTTTAGCAATTGTTTGCCGAGGTTCTGGCCGGTAAATAGCCTGGTCAGGGTGGCAGGAATGTTTTCGAAACCTTCTTGCAGGTCGACTTGATATTTCAGATCCCCGGACTGGATCCAGGCCATCAATGCCTCAATGGCCTGCACGGCACGATCCATATAATCAATAACGATAAACCCTTCCATGCGTGCGCGCATGATAACGAGATTCATCAGATTTGCGGGTCCCGGTACTGGTTCGGTCGCGTTGTAGTTGGAAATACCACCACACAGTACGACTCTGGCGCGCATGTTGATGTGATCGAGTGCTGCTTCGAGGATGTCCCCGCCCACGTTGTCGAAGAACACGTCCACCTTGCCTGGGCAGGTTTCTGCGATGCGTGTGCTTACATCCTCATTTTTGTAGTCGATGACATCGTGAAAACCTGCTTCGTCCAGAAGCCACTGACATTTTTCAGGGCCTCCGGCAATGCCAATAACCCGGCAGCCTTTGATTCGGGCAATCTGCCCTGCAACGCTTCCAGTTGCGCCTGCGGCGCCTGAGACCAGGACCGTTTCCCCGGCTTGGGGGTTGCCAAGATCCAGCAAACCCCAATATGCAGTGAGGCCCGTCACGCCCAGTACGGATAGCATCATCTCCGGTGGGATACCGTCGGGAATTTTGCTGAGCCCCATGGGTCCGAGGCTCGGAGACGCAACGATAAAGTCCTGCCAGCCACCGGTGGTCTGCACGAGATCACCTGTTTGGAAGTCGGGGTGGCGAGTCTCGGCCACCTGCCCGATAGACCCTGCCCGCATGGGCTCGCCTATGCCTACCGGCGGCATATAGCTCTCGCGATCTTCCATCCAGCCTCGCTGTGTGGGATCAAAAGAGAGAAAGAGATTGCGAACCAATACCTCGCCGTCTCCCGGCTCGGGTATGGGGCCCTCCTGATACTCGAAGTTGTCCGGTCCCACCATCCCTTGTGGACGCTTGGCCAGGAGCCATTGTCTGTTTGTGTTCATCTATTTCTCCAACAGGTTTTTAAGGGCAAGAAAATGCTGGTTAGCGTAGTCGGATTCTGTATCGAAAGCTTTACGTGTGATGGCTGCGAGATTGCTGCTGATCTCTTTCAGCGGCCCACCCGTTGACATAGCGAGCACCTGTACCTGGCAGGCACGTTCTAAGTAGTAGAGACGGTCAAAGGCCTCGGCGACGGTTTTTCCGGTCACGATGACGCCATGATTGCCAAGAAAGAGAATGCGCTTGTCGCCCAGCCCGGTCGCAATGCGTTCGCCTTCTTCAATGGAGTTGGCCAGACCGTTGTAGGTGTCGTCGTAGCTGATATCTTCGTAAAAGCGCAGTGAATTTTGGTGCAAAAAGCGTAATTGTCCGCCTTCAATACACGTCAGCGTTGTCGCATAAGGCATATGGGTGTGCAACACGCATTTTGCTCGTTCGCTTGATTTGTGGATCGCACTGTGAATATTCAGTGCGGTGACTTCGGCTTCAGGGGCGTCGTTGTTTTTGATGTGAAGGATGTCTGACGGGCGAATCAGTGACCAGTGCATAGCGTGTGGGTTCAGAAGATATTCATGAGGACCTACTTCGAGACTGAAATGGTTGCAAACGCCTTCGTTTAAACCGAAATGGGCCGCAAGGCGCAGTGCGGCGCTTAAGTCATCGCGCTGGTCTGTAAAGGCTGGGTTCTGCGTCTGCATAGATGCAACGATAGGCTAAGGTATGGGTGAAAAGAAAGTCCCACTACCCACCGCTTGCGATGGCTAAGATGTGGAAGGGCGCTTTGGCCATGTTAGTGCATGCGTTATCTGCTGCATTGGTGGGATGCTGATCATAGCGGAGACCGTCTTGGCAAGCGTGCAGTTGATTAAGGACGGCGGACATTACTTGGCTGAAAGGCTTTAAAGGTTTTTAGCCAAGTGTTCGGCCTATCAGTTCCTTCATGATCTCGTTTGTTCCACCGTAGATTTTCTGCACCCGCGCATCTCGATACATGCGGGATATAGGGTATTCGTCCATATAGCCGGCGCCACCGTGAAGCTGCAGGCATTCGTCGATTATCTCGTTCTGCTTTTGTGTACACCAGTACTTGGCCATGGATGCCGTGGCGGGGTCGAGCTGTTTGTCTAAGTGCTTAAGCAGGCACTGATCAATGAATGTCCTGGCGATTAACGCTTCGGTCTTACATTCGGCGAGCTTGAATTTGCTGTTTTGGAAATCGAGTACGCGTTGCCCGAATGCCTGTCGCTCACGTACGAAATCGAGCGTAATCGAGATAGCACGTTCTATCTCCACCACAGCACCTTGCGCCAGGTTGAGCCGTTCTTGGGGTAGTTGTTGCATTAGGTGAACAAACCCCTTGCCTTCGTCTTCCCCGAGCAAGTTCCACTGAGGGACCCGGCAGTCTTCGAAGGACATCTCGGATGTGTCCGCTGAATGCAGTCCCAGTTTTTCAAGATTACGGCCGCGTTTGAAACCGGGATTGTCGGTCTCAACGACAATTAAACTGATGCCTTTGGCGCCCAGCTTTGGGTCGGTCTTTGCAACAACGATGACCAGGTCGCAATGTTGACCGTTGGTAATATAGGTTTTAGCGCCATTGATGATGTAGTCGTCACCGTCTTTGACTGCGGTGGTACGTACATTCTGCAGATCGGAACCGGTATTGGGTTCGGTCATTGCGATAGCGCCAACCATTTCACCTGACGCCATTTGCGGCAGCCACTTCTGCTTTTGGTCTTCGCGTCCGTAGTGGACGATGTAAGGTGCAACGATCTGCGAGTGCACCTGGTTGCCCCAACCGGTGGCGCCTGCGCGCAGCTGCTCTTCGACGATCACTGTTTCGTGCAGGTAACTGCCTCCACCCCCGCCGTACTCTGTTGCCACCTCCGCGCACAGGAAACCGGCTTGACCCGCCTTGGTCCAGGTGTCGCGATCGACCATACCTTGTGCTTCCCAACGGTCGAGGTGTGGGGTGAACTCAGTTTTGAAAAATTTTGCCGCGGCATCTTGAAGAATTCGGAGCTCTTCGTTCAGCCAGGGAGATTCGTAGTTCTCAAAGATCGCGGTCATACAGATACCCCTGGTTTAAGGCCAACCGGCCGATGGATAGGGCGCATCGTATACTTCTACGCGCGCATCAAGGTTTGCCTTACACTGCTCCGGAACCGATGAAGAAGCGGTCAGAATGTAGAGCTTGTCTTCACCAATCATGCAGGCAAAGGCACCTCGATCGAGGTCGATACGATGCGTTATATCACCGCCTTCAATCTGACGAATGCACTCGTTGGTTGAGGGCGAAGCACTCCAGATGCCGCTGCCGGCATCCAGGCAAATACCGTCCGGTACAGCTTTGTCTGGTAATTCAGCCCAGATACGGGCGTTAGAAAGGTCGCCTTGTGCGTCGATGTCAAAAGCGGTCAAACGTCCACCAAAGCTTTCAGCGACGATCAACGTGCTGCCGTCCGCCGTGATCACGGTGCCATTGGGAAACATGATGTCATTGGCGACAACGCGAGCCGCGCCATCTGTTTCAACGCAGATTAGCTCGGCGGGTGCCGCAGTTGCTCGATTATGCAGGTCGAACCCGAAGTTGCCGACGTAAGCCCGGCCGACCTTGTCGACCACCATGTCATTACAGTACCAGCTTGCAAGGCCGGATAGGTCGGCATGGGTTGTGAGCGTAGAGCCGTCGTATTTGAGCAGGCTTCGTTTTGTCATGGAGACGATAAGCAGGTCTCCATTGGGTAGCCAGCCAAGCCCGGATGGCTGATCATCTTCCAGTTCAACAATGGTTTGGGCTTGCCCGCCTGGCATGACTTTCAGTACCTTTTGTGCATGCATATCGGAGAGCCACAGAGCGCCATCGCGCCAGCGTGGACCTTCACCAAAGGCCAATCCTTCTATAAGTAAGTCCGGCACATCTATCCTCCCGTCAATGCCTGGAAGGCCGGAGTTTAGGGTTTTACAGAGATTTTGCCAGCGAGAATAGCGAACCTAAGCCCCCTTGTGCTGGCAAATCTGTGCCCGATGGTCCTGGCGCGGCTCGAGGCGACTGTGCGATGAGCGTGTTGCACAGTCGCCACTATATCTGTCGATTATGTCTGGCTACGACCCCCCCAGGGCCTCTCCAATTTCTTCTGGTGTCACCTGAGGATTAAAGCGTCTGACAACGTTACCTTCGCCGTCGACGAGAAATTTGGTGAAGTTCCATGCGATGTCTTGTTTACCCTCGTCGTCCGGCTGGGCAGTCTTGAGCATCTGATAAAGCGCACAGGCGCCATCACCGTTCACGTCTATTTTGGCGAACATAGGAAAATTCGCGTTGTAATTGGAAGCGGCGAATTCGAGAATTTCACTGTTGCTTCCCGGCTCCTGTGCACCAAATTGGTTGCATGGGAAGGCCAGGACCGTAAAGTCATTGTTTTCGTTTTGTTCTTGCAGAGTACGCAACCCGGCGTACTGTGGCGTAAGGCCTCAGCGACTTGCGACGTTAACGATTAGACAGGTCTTGCCTTTGTAGGAAGTAAAACTTACCGGTTCGCCGGTGATTGAATCCATGGTCAGGTCGTGAAATCCGGACATAGTGTCTCCTTAGCAGTTAGATTGTCGGTAATCGATATGGTAGCGCGATGTGCCCGTTGTGGGTACCATGACCGGTTCTGGGAAAATATTTCTAATCATCTTCTAAAGAGAGGAGTGCAATATGCGCGATGTAGTTATCGTAGATAGTGTGCGGACCGGTCTTGCTAAGGCCTTCCGCGGAAGTTTCAACCAAACCCGTTCAGACGATATGCTGGCGCACTGTATCGACTCGCTGCTTGATCGCAACGAAAGTGTTGCGGCAGATGAGGTCGAAGACGTGGTCGTTGGTGCGGCGAGCCATGCAGGTGAACAGGATGGCAACCTGGCTCGGTTGGCAGTTGTGCTGTCAAAACTGCCGATCACCACGGCTGGTGTGAGCATTAATCGATTCTGTTCATCGGGCTTGCAATCCATTGCGATTGCAGCCAATCAGATTGCTACCGGTCAAACTGAGGTCGCCATCGCCGGGGGTGTAGATTCCGTCTCTATGCGTACTCGCCAGGATCCAGGCAAGGCGAAACAAAACCAACGTCTGCTCGACGAAAAGCCTGAAATATTTATGGCGATGGGTAACACGGCCGAGGTGGTTGCACGTCGTTACCAGGTTACCCGCGAGATGCAGGATGAGTATGCGTTGCAAAGCCAGCAGCGTTATGCAGCTGCCGTAGATTCGGGCAAGATCGCCGAGGAGATCGTTCCTATGCAGGCGACAATGTTGCAGGTCGACAAAGAAACTGGCGAGGAAAGTCAGGTAGAAGTCACGGTCGATCGGGATGAGTGTAATCGACCTTCGACGACGCTCGAAGGGCTGGCTTCGCTCCCACCTGCATTTGAGGACGACGGTACAGTCACCGCAGGCAATGCGTCGCAATTGTCGGATGGTGCATCCATGACCATGCTCATGAGCGCCGAACGCGCGGCTCAGCTCGGTATTGATCCTCTCGGTATTTACCGCGGATTTACCATTGCCGGTTGTGAGCCGGATGAGATGGGCATTGGACCCGTGTTTGCAATTCCGCGTCTGCTTAAGAATGCCGGATTGTCTCAGGACGATATCGATCTTTGGGAACTGAACGAAGCATTTGCGTCTCAGTGTCTGTACTGTCGTAATGCACTGGATCTGGATAACGAAAAGTACAATGTGCTGGGCGGTTCTATTTCCATCGGTCACCCATTTGGTATGACCGGATCCCGCCAAACGGGTCTGGTGCTTCGTGAACTTCAGCGACGCAACCAGAAGTATGGCGTGGTCACCATGTGTATCGGTGGTGGTCAGGGCGCAGCAGGGCTCTTCGAGGCAGCTTAAGCGAGGCCTATGCGGAGAAAAATCGGGGTTGCCTTCGCAACCCCGAGCTTTAATATGAGCGTCGGATTTACCAGAAAATTTGTCTGCATCTTTCCCGCTTGACGAATAACGACAATTAAATTTACCAAAAAGAGCGGGAAACACTTTGAAACAGCCTTGAAATCGGCTGGCAACGGCGCGTATGGACAATTGGCCGGTAATGCAGACGAGTCATGTATTCGTCAAAAGACGCATGACTCAAAAAAATAACATCTAAAATAGGTTAGATGTTGCACAGGTCTGGTGATCTGCAGAGAGATTACAGGTTTATACGGGTTGGACTGAGTTGAAATCACCCTACAGCACAAAACAGTTTCTGGCGCAGCTCACGATAGCTGCGTGTTGTGTTGTGTGCGGTAGCGCATTCGCCGAGCCTACCAACATTGAGTCCAGGACGGATGAGGAATTGACAAAACTTACTGCGCGATGGGGAGAACTATCTGCAGCGGAACGGCGTGCTGTGTTGCACGAGGTTAGAGCAAGAATGCAAAAGCCCAACTCCGCGAAGCGCAGAACCACGAACGAACTTTCAAACAACGCATCGTCAGTCGGCGGAACAATAGTACAGCGTCGGTATGGTCGAAAGTCTGATGGGTCGATCGTGGTTGAGACTCGGGTGATTCAGAAACGCAGCCGTCCGAATACAACGGGTCGAGTCACTTTTGGTGTCGGCTTCGAACGACGTGCACGTTCAACACCCGCGGAACCACAGGCGAAAAACCCTGATAGTCACACGCAGGTCGTCAGTCAACCGGCGCCAGGGCAAAGCCGCGAGGCTTCTGTGCCATCCGACCCACGCTGACCTACACGCCCTCCATGGATGCAGAAACGGCCCATCTTCTGGTCGTAGACGACGACCCAGAACTCAGGGAACTCATTGAGGCGTATCTCGAACAGCAAGGCTTCAAGATCGATTGTGTAGAATCAGGTGAGGCGATGGACGCCTTTCTTGCGGACACAACGCCTGATCTCATTGTGCTTGATCTCATGTTGCCCGGAGAACACGGTTTGAGTATCGCCCAACGACTCAAGCAACATTCGGAGCTGCCGATTATTATTGTTTCTGCACAGGGAGAAGATGTTGATCGTATTGTTGGATTGGAAGTTGGTGCAGACGACTATCTATCTAAGCCTTTTAATCCTCGTGAACTTCTTGCCCGAGTAAGGGCGGTGTTGCGGCGCACTCGCAAGCAGGGTGATACAGATGTGCCGATACAGCAGGTTGAATTCGGACCCTTTTCTCTGGACCTGAATTCCCATCGACTTGCTCGAGGAGGTGATCCGGTACCTCTGACATCAGGAGAGTTCGATCTCCTGGCGGTTCTTGTTGCGCACCCGAACAAGGTTATGCATCGGGACCGCATTCTGGACCTACTGACCGGTGCTGAGCGGTCCCCTTTTGATCGATCAATTGATGTCCGGGTCACAAGATTACGGGCGAAGCTTGAGGTCGATGCGGCAAATCCATCCTTCATTCGCACCATATGGGGCAAAGGCTATATGTTCTGTCCGAGCGGAGATGGCTGATCAAGACGGGGTGGTTTTACCCGTAAGCAAACGCCGCCCGGCGACGCTGCTGGTGCGCACAAATCTGGTGCTGGCGTTCAGTGCGCTGTTGATTGCCACGATTGCCACATTTGCTTTGTATGGATTTGTCATCGATCCGACCAGCGAGCGGTCTGCCGATGATGAATCGGCACTCCTGGTACTTTCCGCACAAACCTGGGTCGAACTGCCACCGGATGCCCGGCCTTATTTCGAGTTGGAGATGGCTGAGAACCACGATCTGATCATCAGCGAAGACCTGCAGCGCTTGCCTGTCGCAGAAGCGGCTGAGGCCGGATATTTTAGTGTGCTTAAGGATCGCCTGTCGCAACGACTAGAGCAACCGGTCGAGATATTCCAGGGTGATGAACTCCTTTGGGTAAACGTGCCAATGGGAGGACGAGAGTTGCAAATCGGATTCTCCGACGAGAGAGAGGACATCCAGCCACTGTATGGCGCGATTGTTATCGTCAGTCTGGGCGCAGCGATCGTTTTTTTTACGTCGCTCTATTTCGTCCAGCGGATAGCTCGACCGTTGGTGCGCATAGCGGTGCAGGCAGAACACTTTCGGGGCACTCGGGATATAGAGCCGCTACCGGAAACGGGACCGGAAGAATTGTCCTCGTTGGCACGCAATTTCAATACGATGGCTCGCGAGATATCGGTGTTGCTTGCGAACAGAACGACGCTATTGGCAGGTATATCGCATGATCTGCGAACACCTCTCACGCGCATGCGTTTGGCCCTTGCACTACTCCCCCAAGACGTGGACCAGAATCTTGTAGGCAGATTCGAGAGGAACCTTGAATCCATGGATGAGCTGATTGGAGATGCCCTGCGATTTGCACGTGGGACAAGGGAGGATCCACAGGAGATCGAGGTCGTACCTTTTGTAAAAGAGATTGTGGCAAGTTTCGATGCGCCGATTTCATTCGACGTTGAAAGTGGCGCGACTCAACGCGCACTGCTTGCGCCCAATGCTTTCCGGCGGGTCATGATCAACCTCATCTCGAACGGTATCAGCCATGGTGGTAACGTGACGGTGGAAGTGTCTTTAAAGAAAGTTGCGGTATCGGATGATGGCCCGGGGATTCCTGAAGAGTACAGAGAGGATATATTCCAGCCTTTTTTCCGCTTAGACGGCTCTCGCAGTGCAGCGACGGGAGGAAGTGGTTTGGGGCTCGCAATCGTTTCACAGCTTTGTCAGGCCCATGGTTGGCAGGTGGCAGTGGGCGAAGCGCATCAAGGGGGCGCACGCATTGACATCAACCTCTAAAAGCGGAAACGCCTACAAGCCCCAATGACAGAACCTGCGTTCGAGCGAAACAAATTGTCACAAATCAACGGGCCGCTGAAATGCTCCGGTAACGAAAGACGGGCATATTAGGACCATTGCTTTATGCAATATATACCCCTTAGCTTCTATGGCTCTTAAGAGCCTGTTTGAAGTAGACCTCTCCGCTCATTCCGGAAAGGTCGAGCAAAACCGCCGGCATCCTCTCCAGGCCGGCGGTTTTCTTTTTACCGACTATATTCTTCCAAGTGCGCTCCGTTCTCGAGATACGCCTGCGCGACAAGTTTTTAGGAGATTGGTAAAAGGCTTGAACTTGAAGGCGTACCTCGCAACGAAAAGGTGCGTGACAAAGTGCTCGGCGTTGATAAGATCTCCCATCTTTTCAAGAGAGACGAGATGAACGATGGATCTTGAAAACGTTCTCTATGAGGTCGAGGGGGCGCTTGCCCTCATCACGATCAACAGGGCTGATAAGCACAATGCCATATCTCTGGCTACGCTGGATGACTTGCACAAAGCCGTTGATGCAGCGGCTGCAGATGACACCGTTAAAGTATTGGCTATTACCGGTGCCGGTGGTAAATCATTTGCGTCGGGCTCGGATCTCTCCGAGGTTCTGCATCGGGATTTTAAGAAAGCCCTCGAGCCAATAGTGCAAGGTCTTGCCGATAAGCTTGAGCGTACGCCGAAGCCAACGATCGCGGCGATTGACGGTATATGCATGGGGGGCGGGCTAGAGGTGGCGCTCGGCTGTGACCTGCGTGTAGCAACCCCTCTGTCGCGCTTTGCAACCCCTGAGGGCAAGCTCGGCCTTATACCTGGAGGCGGTGCCACTGCCCGTTTGCCTCGTATTGTTGGGCGTGGTTGGGGCATGGAGATGATGCTCATGGGCGAGCCGGTTGATGCTGAGAGAGCACTACAGATTGGTCTGATCACTCGTCTGGTTGAATCGGATGAATTGATCCCGGAAGTACGCCGTATGGCAGAGCACTTGGCAAAGTTTGCACCATTCGTGCCCAGGACTATGAAGGCAATGGTGCATTTCGGCATGGAGGCGAGTCTGGCGGGGGCCCTCATGTTTGAGAAGTATGCGCAAGGGGCACTTGTCCAGACAGAAGACAAAGTGGAGGGGATTACGGCATTTCTCGACAAGCGTGACCCGGAGTTCAAAGGTAAGTAGCCGCTTGAACAGTGCGGTAGTGATGGTAGATACTCGGTCCCCTTCACTCACAAATTAGGGGAGACACATGGCTGTAGATAAGTTTCCCGTGGAAGCGAGCCACATTATGATGTTTGCTCGCTCAATCGCGGACGACAATCAGATCTACTACGACGATGATTATGCACAGGACACTGAACCGGGCACGATCATCGCACCACCCACTTTTGCTCAAGCAAGTGCCCAGTTCGATTCGGAGTACTTCCTCAGACCAAAAGTCGGTGAGGATTGGTTTGGTTCTGGTAAAGAGCCGACGGGCATCAAGAAAACGGAATCCTCCGGAGGCGGCGGAGGCGGCGGAGGTCTGCACGCTGAGCAGCACTTTGAGTATCATCGTCATTTGAAGCCTGGCGATGTCCTTACCGCCACCAACAAACAGGGCGAAACCTGGGAGAAGGAAAGTAAGCGGGCTGGCAAACTCGTGTTCTCCGAGTCAATCACCGAATATAGGGATCAGGATGGGGAACTCGTCATTACTGCACGTGGTGTCGGTGTCCGTACTGAGCGACCCGTAGACAACTAGAGAGGAGATCTACAATGGCACTTAGTATGAGTGATTTGAACGTAGGCGATACCTATACCGAGACGTTGATCGAAGACCTGAAGCGAACACAGATCGTTATGTATGCGGGGGCATCGGGCGATTACAACCCGGTTCACTCGGATGAGCTGTTTACCAAGGAAATGGCGGGTTATCCATCAGTGTTTGCGCATGGCATGCTCACCATGGGCATGACGGGTCGCATGTTAACCAACTATGTAGGCGACGGTCGTCTGACCAAATATGGTGTGCGATTTACTAACCAGGTGTGGCCTGGCGATACGTTGAGCAGCACGGCAACAGTTGAAAGTGTTGATGACGGCATTGTTAATCTGGAGGTGAAAACCACCAACCAGGATGGCGCTGTTGTGCTCTCAGGTTACGCAGCGGCACGGGTTGACTAAGGCGAAAACAAACAGGCCAGTCCTTCGGGTCTGACCTGTTACCATTTCTCCATCGATGTGCGAACGTCGATTTCAAAGGTCCAAGCACGTGGTGGTTGGTGATAAAGGTATGCATAACCGTCGACGATACCGTCGATAGAAATCATGCCTGCCTCGCCGAGTTTTTCGGCATATTCAGGAAATCCTTCAATAATTTTTTCGCCGCCGATGGGACCGTCGACGACCACATGGCCCACATGTATGCCTTGTGAGCCGCACTCCTTAGCCATGGCTTGGGCGAGATTGCGCAGTGCGCCCTTAGATGAGTTGAAGGCACCAAAGTTAGCACGGCCGCGCAGAGAGGCACTCGCGCCAGTGAACAAGAGGGTGCCGCCATTGCCTGCAAAAGTATTGACTGCGGCCTTGCCGAAGAGAAAACCGCCGAAACAGCAGACTCGCCAACTCGACTCAAAGTAGTCTGCATCCATGTCGGCAATACGACCTGGGGTATTGTTGCCTGCGTTATAGATTGCCAGGTCCAGAGTTTCTCCCGCCGCTGCAAACAGGGCATCTATGTCGGCTTCGCTGGTTGCATCGGCAACGTGTGCGGTTGCGCGACCACCTTGAGCTTCGATTTCGGCAACCACAGCGTCAAGCTTTTGCTGTGTTCGTCCGGCAACGAACACATGCAGACCCTGCTTCGCGAAACGGAGAGAAAGTTGGCCACCGAGGCCATTGAGCGGCCCGACTCCGATGACGATCGCAGTTTTTGTCATGATGGAATTACCTGTCGAAATGGTCGTATAGTGACCTTGGCGAAGAGTCCTGCGAGTTTGTACGGGTCGCGATCGGCAAAGGCCTGGGCGGCGCTGAGGTTAGCGGCTTTAAGCAGAATAATGGAGCCAATCATCGTCTCTCCGTCGTCGGACAACATGGGCCCGGCCAGGTGGACGTCATGACCGCCGATATATTCGAGATGAACATCGCGTGTCGCTTTGCGAAGATCTTCGCTATCGGCATTGTCCTCACAGATGATGGCGAAAAGCATGGGCTCTCCTTGTTTTAATTCTAATTGAGATGCTGTTTGAAGGTTTCGACAGTATCGATAAATCCTTTACGCGAACACTCAAAGATGGCTGCCGTACCGAAGAAGTCGTGTACGAGGCCATCGTAGCGAACCCATCGTGCATCGCCACCAGCTGCCTTCAGTGCCTCGGCATAGGCCTCGCCTTCATCCCGTAGCGGATCGAACTCGGCGGTCACGACGAGCGCCGGGGGAAGATTGGACAGGTCTGTGGCGCGTATTGGTGAGGCGTAAGGTTCTTCTCGTTGTTCGGCGTTGGGACAATAGGTTTCCCAGAACCACTCCATCGTTGGTGTCTCGAGAATGAGCCCTTCGCCGTTCTCAGCATATGATGGGCGCGTAAGGTCGCAGTCCGTGACAGGGTAGAGTAAACATTGGAACGCGATGTCCGGTCCATCTTCATCCCGCGCTTTTAGGCTTACAACGGCTGAGAGATTGCCCCCCGCGCTCTCACCAGCAACACCTAATTTGCCATTGCCGTTGAGCGTGGCCATGTTCTCGCTCGCCCATGCGGTGGCTTCATAGCAATCGACGACAGATGCCGGGTAGACGTCCTCAGGTGCCAACCGGTAGTCCACCGATACGACGACAAGGCTTGCAAGTGTTGAGATTTCCCGACAAACCGCATCGCATGTGTCGCAGTCTCCGATTACCCAGCCACCGCCATGGAAATACACCAGCACACCAAATGGTCCTTCGCCAGCAGGCGTATATATACGCAGTGGAACCTCACCGAGTGATCCGGGAATAGACCGATCGGTAATGTCGTGAACAGGTAACTCCTCGATCGTGGGGCGCATCTCGCGGTATAGGGCGCGACCATCAGCGGGTGCCAGCTCGTAGATCGGCGGTGAGGGGTCCTGAGCAGCAAGTTGCTCGAACATTGCCTGATATTCAGCTGCAAGTGGCATTGAAATCTCCTATAAAGTCCCAATTATTTATTTTCGAGCCTCGAAATGAGGCTACACTATGTGCCGAAGAACATACAGGTAGAACCGGAGTCACCAATGATCGCATTGGATGGAGAGCAAGAGCTCGCAGAAGTCGCAAAATCTTTGAACCCCATGGAGTCGGCGTTGATGAAGCATCGCACGCTGACGCTTTTTGGCGAAATCAATCAGGACGTCTCCCGGCGGATCGCCGAGAAACTTCTGACGTTGTCGTTTGAATCCGATGACCCGATCAATCTTTATATCAGCTCTCCCGGTGGACACGTCGAGTCGGGTGACACGATTTTTGACATGATTCGTTATATCAAACCGATCGTACGTACAGTGGGTACCGGTTGGGTGGGCAGTATCGCCACACACATATTTCTGGCGCCGGAAAAAGAAAATCGATTCAGTTTGCCGAACACGCGCTTTCTGATTCACCAACCCCACGGTGGTTTTGGCGGGGACGCGTCCGACATTGAAATTCACGCGCGGGAGATTGTGAAAACCCGTGAACGCATCAATGCCATCATTGCCGAGCAAACGGGTCAGTCTCTCGACCGGGTCACTGAAGATACCGACCGCGACTATTGGATGAGTGCCGAAGAATCACTCGACTACGGATTGGTCGGCAAAATCATTAAAACCGTAGACGAACTCGCTTAAGGGCAGCGAACTCGTGGAATCCCGCGAGTTTCAGATAGCGGGCCCTGGCGAATTGCTGGATGCCTTTCTACTGGTGCCCGAATCGCCTGTCGCGGGCATTGTTCTTGCCCATGGTGCTGGTGCCGGATTGCGACACAAGAATATGGAGGCAATAGCCCAGGCACTTGCCGAAGAAAGGATTGCTTCCATGCGCTTTAATTTTCCCTATATGCAGGCGGGAGGACGTCGTGTAGATCGAGTGGACGTTGCCTGTTCGACGATTGCCATGGCCTATGAACGCGCGGCAGCTGAAATTACGGGGCCGCTGATCATGGCAGGGCACAGCTTCGGTGGCCGTATGTCCTCATTAGCTGTGGCACAAGGGCTTTTATCCCCCGTGAGCCTGATTTTCTTTTCGTTCCCATTGCATCAACCGAACAAACCGGATCGCAAAAGAGCTGCGCACTTGAATCAGATTCATCAGCCCATGTTGTTTCTGAGTGGCACACGGGATGACCTGGCAGACCAGCAACTGCTGCAGACAATCGTCGATGAATTGCCCACTGCCCGCGTTCACTGGCTTGAAACCGGAAATCACTCGTATGTGATATTGAAGCGCACCCGTTCGAATCCCTTGTCGATATTTTCAGAGATGGCAAAACAGGCCAGGGAGTTTGTTGACGAGGTTGTTTAAATAACTGTATATATGTACAGTTATACGCAGAATGATTGTCTTGGCCCGCTACCTCAACAAACGCCTCATTGAACTTTATCCCAACACCGAAGGGGAAACCGTGGGCGTATTACGTAAAGATGGAACCTATGCGTATCGGCCTTGGCGGGGCCTAATCGACCGTGAGCGAGCGATGACGCTGGGACGACCGGTGAAACTCCATGTGGCACGGGTCGGCCACCAGGGCGCTGTGCACGTTGCCTGGCGCGACGTCCCGAAAGGGCGGCACGTCCAGGGATGTCTCACGCCTGAAGGTGCATATGCGGTTACGGATTGGAATGTTCGGCTGGTTTAGCTGATCCCTGCCTAAAGGCTTGTCTGTTAGATGATGATTCGTATTTGCGGCCCATGCGCTTGGGTGTCTGGGCATCCAGGGACTTTGCCATTGAGCGATTTGTTTGCGATGGGCCTGATTGGATAACTATGGTTTGGATTTCCCAAGGCCAGGGATAATCATGCCTACGTTTTGACTGTATACGGTGTAAGCATTACCTAAGTTCTCTTTGAGGTCACGTTCTTCGTAGCGTATGCCAATCAGTATGTATGCTGTCATTCCAGTTGCAAACAAGAGGTGGCCAACGGTCATCTCTGGTGTGACCCAGAACGCGATGAGGAAACCGGTATAGATTGGGTGTCTGACCAACCGATAGAACAAGGGCTGACGGAACTGGCTTTCAGGCATTTCGCGTCCATTCCAGTCCAACCAGATCTGTCGTAGCCCGAATAATTCAAAATGATTCAGCAAAAATGTGGAAACAAGGACGATAAGCCAACCTGCTCCAGACAAAGTTAAGATGGCAGCTCGCGCAGTACTGTCCGCGACTGACCAGAGCGGTTCTGGTATTGGGCGCCATTGCCAGAAGAAAACCACCAGGACAATGCCTGTTGCAGCTACATAAAGGCTGCGCTCAATGCCCTCGGGCCAGAAACGGACAAGTGCACGCTTAAATCCGGGTCGGGCCATTACGCTGTGTTGCACGCCGAAAAGTATGAATAGGAGCAGATTGATTACGACGGCGTTCAGCGGTGAAGTCACATCCCCTATATCTACGCTTCGTGGCACGACCATGTTGGTTACGAAGCCGATGAGATAGAGAAAAGTCGCAAAGAAGAAAAGGTATGCTGCCACACCAAATAGAAAGCGAATGGCACGCGCCATAAACTACCCCCTTTTTTTTAAATTAGCATGTGTGATCAAGGAAAGCATCGCGCGTTTGCATGGCTTGTACGGCCATCAACTTGTGAAGCTTTGTCTTATTTCTTAAAGCCTGCGGCTATTCGCTCAGCCATATCGGGTGCGGTGCCAGGGCCGTCTTCGCGTTCATTCTTCAGACCCTCGTCAAGCAGACTATTTTGGCCCATGTTAATAAGCGTTTTGTCCGCGCGCAGCGTGTGCCATGAATTTTGTGTGAAGCTCTGTGCCATCGCTATGGCCGCATCACGCAGTTCTTCGTCGGGTACACAACGATTAGCGATACCCAGTGTAACGGCCTCAGCGCCGGATACGATTCTGCCGGAGAACATCATCTCTTTTGCTTTAACCAAGCCGATGCGACGGGGTAGTCGCTGGCTCATTCCCCATGTCGGCGCCATCCCCCACTTGCCGTGGGTATCGGCAAGCTTGGCTGATGTTGCGGTAATCATGAGATCACAAGCGAGGGCAAGTTCCAGGGATCCGGTGTAGCAGTGGCCTTGTACGGCGGCGATAACTGGTTGGGGAAGGCGCTCGATCGCTTCGAGTGTCTGGGCCTGGAAGTATTTATCCGGAGGCCTCTCACCTGCCTGGATGGCTTTGAGGTCATTCCCTGCCGAAAATGATCGACCTTCGCCCCTGAGAATAACGCAGCCGATGTTTCCTGTTTCGGCGGCAATCGAATCGATATGCGCGCGTAGTTCTTCAAACAGACTGGGACTCAATGCGTTGAGCGCTTCAGGTCGATTGAGGCTGAGGATGGCAATGCCATCCTGGAGATCTTCCCTTTCAACTTGCGCCATTATCTTCTCCTTTTTGTTGTTGTTTCAGGACCGTGGGCGCGAGGCAAGCACGGGGGGAATTTCCTCATCCGACATAGGCGGGCGATACTGACGTCGATTCAGGGCTGCTTCGATATAGGGTGCCAGTTCTTCGGCCTTGCGTGCTTCACGCACGTCGCGTCCTTCTGCAAATTCGTCATAAACTTCTGTGTGAAACTTTTCCAGACTCTCACAGATGTGTTCATGCTGATTCTTACCACCTTGTTGTAAAAAAATCACTTGGTCGACACCTGAATCTGCAAAACCCTGCATATGATCACGAAATTCCGCTGGGGTGCCGATACCGGGTGAACGCGCCATGCTGCGATCAGGGTTCGCTTCCTTACCCCCGTAGGCGACGTCCTTAATATTTTGGCCGTTGGCCCTGGCAGCTTTTCGTTGTAGATATTTTTCCCAAAGTTGGCTTCGACCAGGCAGGACATCGTCTGTGACGAGCGCACCAATTGCGTATTCGAAGAAACGAAAGCCATCTTCGCCGCGCTTACTCGCTTCATCGTGGTCATCATGCAGAGAAAAAGCTGAAACCATGGCGATGTTCGCATTAACGGTGTGTCCAAGCGGGACACATTCATCAGATTTAATGATGTCGTAATAGGTCTCAGACCAGGTTTTAGCTTCTTCAGGGTCCAGAAAGCTAAAGGCAAGCACACCCAGTCCGTTTTGTGCAGCCACTCGAATTGTGTCGCGGTTGGTGCAGGCCATCCACATGGGGGGGTGCGGCTTTTGGATGGGCTTAGGTAGGACGTTGCGGCAAGGAAGTGACCAGTCATCACACTGATACCCCGGATAAGGTTCCATGACCATCATGTCGCTGATTTCTCGGGATGCTTCCAGGCTCATGTTGCGTTTGCGCTTGGCTTCTATGTCGAAACCCCCAAGTTCGAGGCGGGTGGCGCCTTCGCCGATACCGAGTTGTACACGTCCTTTCGAAACGAGGTCCAGCATCCCGACCGCTTCGGCGGTGCGAGCCGGATGATTGTAATTGGATATGACCTGCCGGATACCAAAGCCGATCTTGATCCGCTCTGTTTGTGCGGCGATCGCCGAGAGAAATACCTCGCTGGCCGAACAGTGTGAGTACTCTTCGAGAAAATGATGTTCCACTGACCACGCATAATCGATGCCAAGCCGGTCCCCAAGCACACATTGATCGATCGCCTCGTGAACAAGACGCATTTCACTGTCTTCTTCCCAGGGCTTTGGTAGTTGTAGTTCGTAGAGCATGCCAAAACGCATAGCTTATCCCCTGTTTATCTGTTTTCTCTTCGACTCAACCATACTATGGATCTGATCGTCGGGTCTAACGCGGCCGCCAGGCGCCCAGCCAGATGGATCCCGCCGTAATTGATCCGTAACAGAACATACCGAGTGCGAGACAGATGAAGATCCAGTTGACGTCCAACCCAAACACCGTCGTCAGGAGGACAGCGCCTCCAGCACCGACCGCAAAGCGTGCGAAATTTGCCAGGACGGCCCAAAGCACGTTGCCAGCCCCTTGGGATGCGAAATAGAGAGAAAGCCCCATGCCCTGAAAGGCGAACGCCCATCCCGAGTATTGGAGATAGCGTGCACCAGCGGCGATAGCCGCCGGGTCCTCTGTGAAAAGGCCGATCCACAGCTCTGGAAAGATCGCGAGAAAGAGGCCAACGAAGCCAGTCAGGCAAGCTGCACTCGAGCCGCCAACGAACGCAATGTGCTCAGCACGACGGATATTTCCAGCACCGACGTTCATGCCAACCAGGGTATTCATTGCGGCACCAAAACCGAACACCATAGGCACCAGCAGGAACTCAAGCCTTGCACCTATGCCGTAACCCGCAACCATGGCGTCTCCATAGCGGCTGATTAGGCTGTTAATGACCATGATCGAGGTGATTGTGAGAAACGGGGATATACCTGCAAGTGCTCCTATGCGAAAAATGTCTTTAAATATAAACGCCTCAAACCTCAGATGGCGTATCGACAGTCTGACCGGAATTTTGCTTTTCGCCAGTAAAGTCAGGGTAACAATGGCTGAGAGTGACGCGACACCGGTGACGGACAGCGCCGCACCCAGCATGCCTAGACGGGGTGCGCCAAACCAGCCGAGAATCAGTGCCCCGGACACGAAAACCTGCACAATACCGGAACCTGCCATGATTGCGGCGGGTATCCGCATCTCCCCCATACCGCGAAAAGTGCCAGCGAGTATCGAGGTCATCCAGATAGAAGTACTCGCTGTAAATATGATCCCGGCATAGCGGTCCGCTTCGGCAAGGACCTCGCCGGATGCCCCCATTCGTAGCAGAAGGCTGGTGCCAAAGATCTGATAAAGGGTCAGGAACAACAACCCGGCTGCGACGGCGATGGCTATGGCGTGCCAGAGAATACGATGTGCCCGCTCGACCTCACCTCTGCCTAAGCATCTGGCAATAGAACTGGCGACTGCGCCACCCATTGCACCGCCGGAAAGCATCTGCATCAGCATGAGTCCGGGGAATACAAATCCCATTGCGGCGAGCGCGGTCGTGCCCAGTTGCCCGATAAACCAAACTTCCGTCATGTTCACAGTGGCCTGTACCAGGAAGGCCATGGCATTGGGGGTCGCCATGCTGAGCATGAGTCCGAAGACTGGCCCGTCCATGATTCGACTCTGCTGCTGTGCGTGTGTGGCCTTTGCGGACTGCGTAACGTTTGCCTTTAGGTGCTCACCTTCTTCCGGGCGGGTGGTCAAAGGCCGAGCACGAGTTTGGCAACGATGTTCTTCTGAACTTCGTTGGTGCCGCCTGCAATCGAGGAAGCCCGCAGGTTGAAATAACGTGAAAAGGCAGCAACCGTCTCCGTGGGCCCGATGATGCTGACCTGGCTGCCGGTCGTGCGGGCCTGGGGTTGGTCGACGGCGGCATAGGCGCCCAGGGCTTCTATGAGCAGTTCAGATATATACTGACCAAGATCTGCACCAAGGTTTTTCATGATTGAAGATTCTGGTCCGGGGCTGCCGCCTTTAGAGATCGCGGCCATAATCCGGAACTCCAGATACTGTATCGCCTCAACCTTGACGTGGGTTTCGTGTAGCTTCTCCTGGAAACGGGTGTCTGTGGCCAGCCCGGCCACGTCTGCGAATGCCTTCAGTCTTTGCATGGCTGCTTGATAGCGGGCTGCACCGCCGCCACCTCGTTCGAACTCTAAGAGATACTTTGCGACTGTCCACCCCTCATTTTCTTTGCCAACTATATTTCGTTTGGGCACGCGCACCTGATCAAAGAACACCTGATTGACTTCGTGGGTGCCGGAGGCAAAGACGATGGGCCTGACGCTGATCCCCGGGGTGTCCATTTCGAGTAAGAGAAAGGTGATCCCGGCTTGCGAAGGCCCCGAATCGTCTGTGCGAACCAGGAGGAACATCTTGTTTGCAAAATGGGCATGGGTCGTCCAGATTTTGGATCCATTCAGGATGTAATCATCGCCGTCGCGGGTGGCTTTGAGTTTCACAGAGGCGAGGTCAGAACCGGATGTGGGTTCCGAATATCCCTGGCACCAGTAATCCTCACCCGAAAGGATACGAGGCAGATAGTAGGATTTTTGTTCTTCACTGCCGTGACCGATCAGCATTGGACCGCACATACCCAGTCCCATAGGGGCCGTGGAGGGTGCACCTGCCAGAGTGGTTTCCGTTGTCCATATGTAACGTTGTGTCAGATCCCAGCCAGTACCACCGTATTCTTTTGGCCATGAGGGTGCGATCCAGCCTTTTTCGTAGAGAATCCGGTGCCAGGCCATGTTGTATTCATAGTCGAGAAAAATTCCAGGGCAGAACTCGCTCGCCTGGCGAAGCTCATCGGTGAGACGCTCGTTAAGAAACTGGCGAACCTCCTCACGAAAGGCTTCATGTTCGGTGCTGAAAGATATGTCCAAAACTAACCTCCCCTAGTGGTCAAGCAGTGTACGGACTCTCGTCTCCAAATCGAAGACGTGTGGCTCATCGACATTGAACTTACGCAGTGCGCTTGCGAGTTGGAATAGATATTCGCTATTTGTGCCACTTCGCCCACGAGAGGTTGCGATAATGTCCGCTAGTTGTTGCGGTGAAGATTCTCCCATATATGCAAAGTTGTCTTCTGTGGCTATGTACACCAGGCCGGATACATTCTCGCCATTATCGAAGCTGAGGCATTCGGTCTCCCGTGCATAGCCATTCTTTTCACGCTCGTCTAAGTGCCGAAATGTCTCAGACAGTACAGCCTCATCAAGTCGGTAAGCCATACCGGTACACAAGGCATGTGGCATTTCGATGAGTGTGACCACTCGGCCTGGTTTTTCTTCGGTGCCGCGATGGTCATGAGAGCCCTGCCAGAAACGACGGGCATAACCCCCGATACGAGCTACGCGTCTTTCCAGATATGGAAAATCAGGCCGCCAGATCAGAGAGCCGTAGCCGAATAACCATGTGGTGTATTGGTTCAGGCAGTCAGCCCTTTTGATATTTCGTGGGCCTTGCGTGTTTGGTCCTGAAGGTCAGGAGAAAGCAGGTAGTCTGCTGTAGTCAGCGCCAGGGCTTTGGCCCCGTCAATGACCGCTTTATCGCCTTCTGTCGAACCCGCCCATTTGGCGAACTCCGGATTGTGGATGACGACGTTGGGTGGGGCTACCGCAAGCATTGGATGTATTGAAGGCACACGGTGGCTTACATTGCCCATGTCTGTACTGCCCGCCCCAAACCCAAGTGCCTGGTCGTAAGGTATAAATTCACGTCCCAGCCCTTCGGCGTGTAATTGAAACTGATCAGCCAGGGGCCAATTGGTTTTCAAATCCAGGTAGTCGACGTTTGCCCAATTGATCTCGACTTTGCAGCCTGTTGCTTTAGCACCCGCTTCAAAGCAGGCTTGCACGCGGGGCTTCAGTTTGGAAAGGTCCTGCTCATTGGCCGCGCGCACATAGAATTGGCCAGCGGATCGGTCTGGAACAATGTTTGGTGCGGCGCCGCCTTCGGTAATGATGCCGTGGATGCGTTCGGTCGGCCGTATATGTTGTCTGAGGTTGGAAATTGCCTGGTAGGCAAGTAACAAGCCGTCCAACGCGTTGATGCCTTTGTGGGGCATGGCAGATGCGTGAGCTGAACGTCCGTGATAGATCGCTTCGACCTCTGCAACACAGATACAGGGCATCGAGGCAAGGTTAAGTCCGGCTGGATGAATCATCATGGCTGCATCAACATCCTCAAACGCACCGGCGCGTGCCATTAGTTCCTTGCCGCCGCCTTTCTCTTCCGCGGGTGTTCCGAGCAATCGGACAGTGCCGGGAAGTTCATCGGCGACTGCTTGTAGGCCGAGGGTCGCGCCCAATGCGCTGGTTGCGATGATGTTATGACCGCACGAGTGACCAATGCCAGGCAGTGCATCGTATTCAGCCAGAATCGCTGCGGTTGGGCCGTCACCAGATTTGGGGAGATTTGTCTCAAAAGCTGTTTCAAGCGTGTAGACGCCCGTTTTGACATCGAGGTCGTGATTGCGTAGGGATTCGGTCAGTGTTTTACACGCGAAAACCTCTTTGAATGCGAGTTCTGGATTTGCATGTATCGCGTGTGATGCCGCAATGAGTTCGTCGGCTACCTCGTCTACCCGGTGTTTGATTTTTTCATAAACTGATTCAGACATAGTTCTATTCCACTTTGTAAGAAGTTTTATTGGTTGGCTGCTCGTTTCAGTAATTGGCCTACGCGATATTGATGGGCGGCGCCCCAAACCATTATGACGACAGTGAATAGCAGCCCATAGCGTACGGAGTCAATACCGAAAGTGGGTTGTGTAAGATCGCTGATAATTCCCACGAACAGAGGGCCGAGGCCCAGACCGATGATATTCAATAAAAAGAGATTAATGGCTGCACCCACCGAACGCATTTCGACGCCGAGGTGGGATTGCAACAGGGCGAAGTTTGTGCCGATGTAGGCGCCGCCCAAAAAAGCGGGTCCGGCAAACCAGAAGAGGGCCGAGTTCGCATGATCTGCAGTAAACGCCAGGATGCTCATTGGGGCGTAGAGTAAAGTTGAAACAGTCACTATCCAGGCGCGCCAGCCTTCATTGGTCTTGCCAAATTTGTCGGCAAGGTAGCCCGCTAAGAATGTTCCAACGCCGCCTCCGAGACCGATCATGATTGCAAGCCACGTACCTGATTCGCCTGTGCTCATCCCGTGGATGCGCTGAAAGTAGACGGGTGTCCAGGCGACCGCAGCATAACCAGCAAAAGAGATGAGTATATTGGAGGCCAGTAAGTGGCGGATGGTAGAGTTGCGCCACATGGTTGTGACCACGCTCCAGAATGGCGGTGCCGGAGGTTTTTCCTGGATACCATCGGCATAACCACGTGGTGGTTCAGTCATGGTGAAACGGACCATAAGCGCGATGATGAGACCAGGTGCTCCGGCCACGACGAAAGCCCACCGCCAGCCCAGCCATTCATTGACCCATCCGCCGATAAGATAGCCGAGCATAATGCCGATATTGACGCCGACGCCAAAGATCGCCATGGCGGTCGCTCTCTCTGTAGGTCCGTAGAGGTCAGAGATAACAGAGTGTGATGGTGGGTTGCTACCCGCCTCTCCAACACCTACGCCGATACGGGCGATGAGCAGTTGCCAGAACTGCAGGGCTGCTCCACATAGCGCGGTCATGCCGCTCCACAGCGTGATGGAAAATGTGATCAGATTGCGTCGATTGTGGCGGTCAGCCCACATGGCCATTGGCATGCCAAGGGTCGCATAAAACAGTGCAAACATGACGCCGGTGAGCAAACCGAGTTGCGTGTCGCTGATACCAAATGCGTGTTTTATCGGTTCCTGCAGAATGGCGACAATTTGTCTGTCCACGTGGCTGGAAGTAAAGACCAAAACCAACAGGAAGAGTGTATAGCCCCGCTGCCGCTTTGTTATTGTTATCTCGGACATGCGTTATCCATCCCGGTACACACGCGACAGTATCCCGGTCGGGGTGTGGACATCAAGGGTGCAAAGCGGGTTAATGGTGCAGCACTGTAGCAAATGGGATAACAACCAATTCGAAAAAGGGAGAGGCAGACATGGCTTACGATTACGATCTGATTGAGGTAGAGGTGGAAGGCCGACTGGCCGTTGCGACGATCAGCAATCCGCCGATCAACATCATTACAACGGCGTTATATGCGGAACTCGCAGCACTGACCGTTGAGCTTAAACAGGACCCGGACTTGACCGTGGTCGTATTTAAAAGTGCAGATCCGGACTTTTTTCTCGCCCACTACGATGTCGAGAACATTCTCACATTCCCCATTGATGCACCGGCGGCAAAGGATGAGGAAATCAACCCCTTCCACGCCATGTGTGAACGCGTCAGAACGATGGACAAAGCGACTATTGCTCAGATTGAAGGTCGGGTAGGCGGTGGTGGCAGTGAATTTGCCTCCAGTATGGACATGCGATTTGGCGTGATAGGCAAAACCAAGATCAATCAGATGGAAGTGCCGCTTGGGATACTGCCAGGGGGTACGGGGACACAGCGGCTACCCAGATTGGTAGGACGTGGCCGAGCGATGGAGATCGTGCTTGGCGGGGATGACCTCGATGCAGAAACTGCGGAACGGTGGGGATACCTCAATCGAATCTTTGCGCCGGAGCAGATCGATGATTGGGTGATGAATTTTGCTCGGCGGATCGCCAGTTTCCCGCCAGAGGCGGTTCGGTTAGGCAAGGCTTCGGTAAATGCTGCTGAAAAGCCTTTGCCTGAAGGACTCATGGAGGAAGCCTACCTTTTCCAGAAAACCCTGCGCGCGCCAGGTGCTCAACGCAATATGCAGAAGTTTCTTCAGATTGGCGGGCAGACGCGAGAAGGAGAATTGCGCGTAGGTGAATTAAACGCGGATCTGGGTAAAGATGATTAATACGCCGATTACGATCGGTGGTTTCACCTTCGATGTCGCTTTGTGCGGAGTGCCTAGTGCGCCTATGGTCCTCATGTTGCATGGCTTTCCGCAAACGAATTACACCTGGCGGCATCAGATGCGATCGCTCGAAGAGGCAGGCTACTTGGGCGTTGCGCCCAATCAAAGAGGCTATTCGAGTGGTGCCAGACCCCAAAGCGTAGCGGCCTATGACACGGCGCTGCTCGTAGATGACGCATTGGCACTTATGGACCACTTTGGACACACCCAAGCCCATATCGTTGGGCATGATTGGGGCGGCCAGTTAAGTTGGCTGCTGGCTGGGCACCATGCGCACAGAGTAAGGTCTTTGACGGTGCTGTCGCGACCACACCCGCTGGCATTTCTCAAGGCACTCAAAGAAGATCCAAAACAGGCAATGCGCTCCGGGCATCACCAGCGCTTTCAGCTTGAGGACGCAGCCGATAAATTGCTGGATAAGGATGCAGCACTTCTGCGATCTGTATATCAGGGGGTCAGGGGTGAGGATATCGAAGCCTATCTTTCGATCCTAAATAATCGTGAGGCCTTAGACAGTGCGATTAACTGGTATCGAGCGCCTGTTCAGTTGGGTCATGAGCAGCCCCTCGCACCCGGGAATATGCCCCGTGTAGACGTTCCGACCCTCTTTATGTGGGGGGATAACGATGTAAGTGTAGGACGCATGGCTGCAGAATCGACCGGAGATTTTATCAACGCCCCTTATCGCCTTAAAGTGCTGGAAGGCGTCGGGCACTTTGTGACGGATGAAGCCGGCCGGCAGGTCACTGCAGATCTGCTCGAGTTTATCCAGGGAGTGGACGCAGTTTAGAGACCTAGGGAGAAATTTGGTAAGGTTGGAAGGTGAAAGAGAAGTTAGCCAATTCAGGGGAGAGTTATGGCTGAAGAGCAACAGAAGAAAAAACGTGATTCCAAGCCACAGGAATACTACGAGCAGATCAAAAAGCGATTTGCCGAAGAGAGAGACTTACGGCTGTCGTATCGACCGCAGGGCACCGGCCAATTCACCTCGGATTTAAGTGGTGATCTGGCCAAGTACGCAGAGGATCCCTTTTCTCAGGATGTACAAACACGTGATCCGATCGACGATACCGTGGAGGTCTTGTTTATCGGTGGTGGTTTTTCTGCACTGTTGACCTCTGCGCGACTCCGGGAGCACGGTGTGGAGAGTATTCGCATCGTCGAACGCGGCGGTGATGTCGGCGGCACGTGGTACTGGAATCGTTATCCCGGTATCGCCTGTGACGTGATTGGTTATGACTATTTACCCCTTCTGGATGAAATGGATTACGTGCCGGTCAATCATTACTCAAGAGGTCCGGAAATCCTCAGCCACTGCCAGGCCATAGCCAATAAGTACAATCTGTATGAATTGGCGGTATTCAACACGACAGTCAACTCAACCGTCTGGAACGAAGAGCAGCAACTCTGGCACGTCGGCACAAACCGGGGCGACACAATGAAGGCGCAATTCGTTATCTGTGCGAATGGCACCCTCTCTAAGCCCAAACTCTCCAAGATCAATGGTATGGAAAAATACCGCGGACATTCTTTTCATACTTCACGCTGGGATTACACCTATACGGGTGAGAATCTTGAAAATCTGGACGATAAGGTGGTTGGCATCATCGGTACGGGAGCGAGCGCAGTGCAGGCCGTGCCTGAAGTGGCTAAGACAGCAAAACACCTGTACGTTTTTCAACGCACGCCTTCTTCAATCGATATCCGGGACGATTGGCCAACGGATCCCAACTGGGCTAGAAAGCTCAAGCCAGGCTGGCAGGCGAAGCGTCGCGAACGCGTGCTTGAATTATCGGAACCTTCGCCGGAAGACAAAGCCAAAATGGAAGCGATGCCGCGCGAAGAGAAAATTCGACGCCAAGAAAATGCCAACATCGATTATATGATGCGCATCCATAAACGCATTGACGATACGGTCAAAGACCCAGCGACGGCTGATTCGCTCAAACCCTGGTACATGTTCATGTGCAAGCGTCCCTGTTTTCACAATGAGTACCTGCCTTCTTTTAATCAGCCCAATGTCACGCTCATCGATACCCAGGGTAAGGGAATTACAGAAATCGGTGAAAAAGGCCCCATGTTCGAAGGTGACGAATATGAGTTGGATGTACTGATCTATGCGACCGGATTTGAAGTACAGAAAACCGGTATATACAACGAAATTCTAGGTAAAGGCGGCGTTAATCTTGACGAAAAGTATGAAGACGGCATCCGCACTTTGTTAGGGATCCATACGCAGGGTTATCCGAACCTGTTTATCATGGGTGGCTATCAGGCGAGTTTCCAGTTCAACCTTACCGACATGCTACAGACCCAGGGTGATCACATTGCCGAATGTATCGACTATGTTCGCAGGAATGGCCACCAGAGTATGGATCCGACGTTAGAGGCGGAAGAATGGTGGGTGCAGGAAGTCATTAAACATCGCGGCAAGACCAACAGAAATGCCGAGTGCACACCGGGTTACTACAACTTTGAAGGTGAGTTTAATCGCCGTCAGGATGGCAACTACAACGGTGGCTTTAAAACCTACTTTAATCATCAGAGTGCCGTCAGGGAGAAAATGTCAGAGAACTTCGTTTTCTCTAACATCTAGCTTATGTTCCGTGCAGGCGTCGTTGGACTGATCTCAATGGTCGCATTGCCTGTGTTTGCTTCAACAGCGGAGCGGCAGACTGAATTTCTCGCCAAGGCACAAACCACAGAGGTCTGGTCGCCTGAGCCGGTTGTGGTATCACCAGGGCTTGATGGGGCCCCCCCATCAGATGCAGTGGTGTTGTTTGATGGCTCTGATTTTGATGCCTGGGTAGGTGATCAAGGCGGAGAACCGGCGTGGCGGCTCATTGATGGTGCCATGGAGGTGGTCAAAGGCACCGGCGATATCCGTACGAAGCAGGCATTTGCAGATATTCAACTGCACATTGAATGGGCTACGCCTTCAGTCGTGACAGGCGAGAGCCAGGGCAGAGGCAACAGCGGCGTCTTCTTAATGGGGCGATATGAAGTGCAGGTGTTGGACTCCTTCGACAACCGCACATACAGTAATGGTCAGGCGGGCAGTATCTACAAACAACACATCCCGCTCGTCAACGCGTCTCGTCCGCCTGGTCAGTGGCAGAGCTATGACATCGTTTTCCGGGCACCGCGTTTTGGTAAGACAGGCACCATTGTTTCACCAGCCTACATCAGTGTGATGCACAATGGCGTCGTCATTCAGAACCATGTGCCCATCGAAGGCAACACGGAATTCATAGGCCGACCACAGTATAAGCCCCATGGGGCCGCACCGATTAAGCTACAGGACCATCGAAACCCTGTCCGCTTTCGGAACATCTGGGTGCGTGAGTTGTGATCGCGAATCGAACCACCGGACATGCCTATATAGAGCTAATTCACACCTACTATCAAGGTTGCAACACGGCTGATGTGGAACTGATGCGTTCTACCTTTGCCGACGATATCGTGCATTACTTTGTAGACCACAGTGCGGTCGTGGGTGCTGAGGCGCTTGCTAACTACTGGGCCAAGGTGGGGCCGCGAACGCAAGCGCATTGGCAGCTCGATCATGCGGTCGTACAGGAGCCCGAATGTGTCATTGAGTGGAGTATGCGCTGGGTACCTGAACAGACTGGGCGGCCTGAAATCCTGCGAGGCAGCGAGTGGTACACCTTTCGCGACGAGAAAATCGCGGAGATTCGCTCATACCACAACAATTTTTATCTTCAGGACCCGAATAACAGAGAGCTCCACGGCTTTGATTATTCGGGTCGCAACTATCGTATAAGTTGATTCAAACTGGCTGAAGACACCTGTAGATGAAAGCCTTTATCTTTAAGTAGGTGCTGGCCCTCGTTTTGTCTGAGGTCAACTGTGTGTGAGACGGGTCCATCATCGCTATCGATCTCCCATGAGTGGTTCTACCTGGGTGACATGGGCCCATAATCGGCCATCTCCGTCGCCGCCAGTGATGTTGCCAGGGATAAGAAGCAGCGTTGATGAATCGAAGATGTTCTAAGACATAGGGTAATTGCTCAGATCTTTGACATCCGGGCGCTGTGCATGAATTTCTTCATGTTGGTGCCACCGCTGACCGCTGTGGCGGTACCAAAGAAAAGGTCAGCGCCCAGCAGGCTCAACATTTCCGGCGATGCCTTGGCGACATAGGCTTTATCTTGAAGTAGATGGGTGTAGTTATCGATCGGCTGTGTGTAGAGACGCTGATAAGTCGCGTGCAGAACAGTTCGTGTTCCGGGGATTGTTCTCGGGCCGGAGGCGTGCCAGACACTGCCGTCCCAGACAGCGACGGAGCCCTTATCCACCTCGATCGGAAAGAGTTCTGGATCTTCCAGCTCTTCTTTCGTGGGGTGGCGACGCAGACTCTGAGATCCGGGCACGATGGTTGTCGCGCCGCCTTCGGCGGTCATCCCCTCGCAGGGAATGCAGAAGGTGAGAACACAATTATGTTCTGGAAACGGGGCCGGTATCCAATTCTGATCAGCGTGCAAACCCAGGGCAGGGTCACCTTCCCGCTTGATGGAGCCAATAAACTGCCCAGCACGAAAACCCTGTCCGACGCTCGCCTCTGTAACCGCCAGAAGCTTGGGCAACGTTGCAATCTCATCAATGACTGGATGGCGTCCGAGGAGCATTGCGGCGGCGTAGTCTTTGGCAGGTCCTTCAGTTTCACCGGCAAAGGTATGAATGACGGTTCGTAGATCATCCATCAACTCGGAGGGAGCGACATCCTTGACGACCGTATACCCTTGATCCCGCAGTTCTTCAACATTCTGCCACAGATCGAGTTCGTCGATCGCTGGTCGCAGTGAATCCGAAATTGTGTAAGGGGGCAGTGTCTGTTGTGAATAGTCTTCAATGCGTGACTTACCGGACGCCCGAGTTTTTGCCATTCCCCGTTCCTTAAAATGATCTCAATTCGGACTGTACCATAACAGGGGATTAAGGCTGGCTACGAGTGGCCATGCATCGTAGCCAAACGCGGTGATATCTGATCTGAGCGGTGCCGCCGGACTGAGTTATTGATGTCCTCTCGGCATAGCAGCGCGCACTGCATCATCGAAGTCACTGGCTACCCACTCGCACATTGCGGTATTCCAATGGGAAAAAAAGAGTCGTATGGCCGGGTCCGGATGCAAGGCCAATCGCTTGGGGAAAAGGTTCCAGTCTGTGAGTGGTGGTGAGGGTGGACGCATGTATCGATTTGTGGTCGGCAGTGCAGAACGCAGCCACCCTCCGCGTGCATAATACTGATGCCAGGTCCGGCGTGATTTCACACCATCTCCATCCAGACGCGTGTGAAAAAGGGCCGTGTCGTAGAGCACGCATGTTCCGGCAGGCCCGTAGATGGGCTGTTCGACGTAGGCCGATGCACGTTCCGTGAAGGCTTCTTGCAGCGTCGTGTATCGATTACTCCCTGGTACGATACAAAATGCCGGGGTCTCTGGACTGACATCGGTCAGATAGTGGATTGCGCAGACCCAGTCACACGGCATATACGGTGAACGATCGAGCCGGTCTGGACTGACTGCGTCGTGGTGAAAGTTCATTGCGCCATGTCCTGCATTTTGGGGTGTTTCACGCAAGTTGAACTCGCTGAAACGGGCATTGCCTGGCCCACCAAGCAGTGCTTCGACAATGGGGAAGCTTGCCGGGTGTTGGATGAAGGAGTCGAGCTCGGGGTGATCGAGCAAAGGCTGTGAGTAAATCAGGCCTTGAGTACGGTGATGCGGTTTGCGCTTGTCTGTGAGACCCCACAAAAAAGGATGACTAGCCTGAGTACGGTCGTAAAAGAGGTTGAAAAACTCGAGTTCTTTATCGTTTAAGCAGTCTGTCAGCACGACATAGCCCTGCTCGGTGAAAAACGAGATGGCGTCTTCGGCCTGATGCGCATGCTGGAAAAGTGGCGCATCTGTCTTCGTCCGACGGCCAAAACCCTGTTCAGCGAGATCGGCATCGCCACTTATATTTGCCTGTTTGGTAAATGTGACGGTCATGGCGCCAGTGTACACTGAGACGACGAAGAATAAGGGGCAGGTTGGATGAACGTGGCTGCAGCAATGATTAGAAGACTCGAGGATCATGGGGTTGATCGTTGTTTCTGCATCCCGGGAGAAAGCTATCTTGAAGTGTTGAATGCTTTGCGTGATTCAAAGATCGATACGGTGGTTGCAAGACAGGAGGGTGGAGCAGCCATAATGGCGGAAGCAGACGCAAAGTTGACGGGCAAAGTGGGCATCTGTTTTGTTACACGAGGACCGGGTGCCACTAACGCGAGTGCTGGCGTTCATATCGCGCAGCAGGACTCGACCCCACTTATTTTATTCGTTGGTCAGGTAGCCTCAACCATGATTGGACGCGACGCCTTTCAGGAAGTCGACTTTGACGCATTCTTCGGTGGCATGACGAATGCGGTTCTGCATCTTCGAGAAGACACGGATCCCTTTCGTCTGGTCGACCGGGCGGTTACCGCTGCACAATCGGATCGCCCGGGGTCGGTTGTGGTCGTCTTACCCGAGGACCTGCAGCATCGTGGCGTGGTGATTGAACCCCCACCGTTGATTGAAACAGCGTCTGAGCCGGTCGATACAACCAGCCTGGTCGATTTATTAACCGATGCCCGCCGACCTATTGTTTTAGCAGGCGGTGGCGGTTGGCGTGCCGAGGATGTCGTCGCGTTAGAACGTTTTTCCGATATCTGGGATGTCCCCGTCAGTGTCACTTTCCGCAGACAGCACCTGTTTAACCATGATCATCCGGGTTACGCAGGGGATTGCGGCATCGGGATAAACCCGAGCTTACGGGCAAGGATAGAGGGCGCTGATCTCGTCATTGTGATGGGCAGTCGCTTTTCGGAAGTCCCCAGCCAATCCTTTACCTTGCTGGAAAAAGAGCAGTCTGGCCAGAAACTGGTGCATATACACGCGAGTGAAGTTGGCCGGTTCCCGCAAGCTGATGTCATCATAAGATCCCATCCGTCCGCTGTGCTGCCCGAACTTGTTCGTCTAAATCCGGAGATAGATCGGGGAACCTGGACTTTAGAGGCACACCAAGACTATCTGCGATGGAGTGGCCCACCAAGTAATCCCGGGAACGTACAAATGGGTGTGCTGATAAAACATCTGCGGGCGACGCTTGCCGATGAGGCGGTCGTGTGCAATGGCGCTGGTAATTATGCAACGTGGGTGCATCGTTTTTTCCGGTTTAGAAATCACGGCTCGCAACTCGCACCAACGTCGGGAAGTATGGGTTACGGGTTGCCTGCAGCGATAGCGGCCAAGATGCGGTACCCGGATAGAGAAGTCGTGTGTTTGGCCGGTGACGGGTGTCTGCAGATGACGATCCAGGAGTTTGGTACGGCCGTGCAGTACGGTGCCAACGTCGTTGTGATAGTGATCGATAATGGCATGTATGGCACGATCAGGATGCATCAGGAAAGAAACTTCCCTGGGCGTGTGCATGCAACGGACATTGTAAACCCGGATTTCAAAGCATTGGCTGAAGCCTATGGTGGCTTTGGCATTCGTGTCGATTCGACTGAGGAATTTGCTGGGGCACTGCAATTAGCGCTCAATGCTGCAAAGCCTGCGCTCATTCACGTGCGCTTAGATCCGGAGGCGATTACGCCCGATAGGCGTCTGAGTGAATTGTCTCGGGTGAGTTGATGTGTTGAAAGCCAGGGTTCATATCAGGCTATTCGATGTTGGATTGAAGATCCTGCTTTTCATTCCATAATACTCGGGCCATTGTGATCCCTGATACTTATAGGTGCCTCGTATGACCGTTGATACAGTATTACGCCTTCGCCAGATTTGTCTCGTTGCTCATGACCTTGAGTGGACTTCTACCCTATTGAGTTCGGCGTTTGATGCGCCGGTTGTATTTCGTGACCCGCGTATGGCCGCTGGCGGCTTTCTTACCAACACGCACATTCGTTTGGGGGATTCGTTTCTGGAGACGGTTTGTCCTACCGACAAGGCCTGGGCGCGCTCGACCACACAAACCAGACTCCTCGAGCGCAGTGGTGATTGCGGATACATGGCGATCGTACAGGTACCCGACGTGTCTGTGGCCTCTCGAGCAATGGCAAAGCAGGGTACGGGAGGAGGAATGGTGGCAGGGGATTGGAATGTTTGTACGGGTTCTCCCGGGTCTGGGCTCGCGGATGTGCAAGGGGGTAGGTATGAGCTTGGCCAATCACTGGCGAAGGATGCGGGTACGGTTTCTGGCATAAATGTCCAGTTTCATCCGCGAGATTTCGGCACCCTCGCGGAAATCCAGGAGAACTGGCCGGGTCATGATGAGTTTCCACGGAACAAAGGCACCTATTTCCCGGCGGGTAATACGTGGCAAAACGATGTGGAGGCAAGGCCTCACGGTGGTGTGACAATGGGATTTGCTGCGGTTGAGATCGCGCCCAGCAGAGGAGATCCAGAAGAAATCTGCGAGCATTGGAAGAACGGTCTTGGTTCAGGCTGCTCAGTCGATCCGCTCAAGCCTGGGACGCTGAAATTAGCGGCCGGGCAGACCATGCGATTTGTAAGGCCGGGTGTTGATGGCCGGACAGGGGTAGTTGGTGTGGATCTTTGGGCAGCACCGAACAGGGCGAGAAAGTTCGATTCTATTGAGATCTGCGGCGTGCGGTGGACGTTGGTGGATCCTCCTGATACGGGTTAGATGCCGTCGTGAGACTAATGGTTGGCGAACAGAGGTGTCGCGCTGGTAAAAGGAACGGTCGGTAAGGAAAAGCAGGTATGGACGAACAGGTCGTATTACGCATCGAAACGCTGGAAACACATGTGGCAAGGCTTGAAGGCATCGTCCATGTGATGTTGATGGAAATCGAAAGTGGCACGATTCAGGCCTCGGCTGGCGAGATCAGAAAAGCCCTCCCACAGCTCGAGGAGTGACGAACCCGGGTCACGTGCTGCGGACCATGTTCAGGCGGCTAGACGCCTATCTTCAAGGACGCCTTATTCCGGGAAATTCAGCCGGGCAACCTCTGCCATAGTGGTGATAGCTTCGCTATTACCTGAAATGGTAAGCCCGGTGATCCCGCTGTCCTCCCATGCTTTGAAACGTTCGGCAATGCGTGTCTTGGTGCCGATGAGAGCACCTGAGTCGACAAATTCATCCGGCACGGTCGCGATGGCCTCATCCTTGCGCTTAGCTAAATAGAGCTCTTGTATACGGTTTGCCTCTTCCTCAAACCCTCGTCGCACCATCATTTCTTTGTGAAAGTTGATGTTCTTGTGTCCCATGCCACCTACATATAAGGCAATACCGGGCTTCATGGCGTCTAATGCACTCTTTATATCGTCGGTCACTTTGACATTGGACATTGCCTGGCGTTCGAACTGATCCGTTGTTTTTCCGGCTTTGTCGAGGCCTTGCTGAATCCAGTCTTTGTAGAGGTGTGCGGTCTCTGGGACAAAGCCTAGAGGCAGCCAACCATCGGCCACTTCTGCCGTCATGCGAACGGTTGACTCCATGCCTGTTCCGAGGAAAACGGGGATGTCGGGATTCATGTGTAAAATGGATTTCAAAGGCTTGCCGATGCCCAGGGCGCCTTCTCCGGTGAAGGGTAGAGAAATTTCCTTTCCGTCGTGGGTCACGGGCTCTTCACGGGCCCATATCTTTTTCATGATGGTGACGTAGTCTTTGATGCGATAATAAGGTTTACCCCAGGGCTGACCGTACCATCCTTCGACGATCTGGGGGCCCGAAACACCCAGGCCGCAGATGGCGCGATTGCCACCGGCAAGTTGGTCCAGAGTTGCCATGGCCATTGCTGCATTGGCGGGTGTGCGCCCAGCTAACTGCAGGACAGCAGTACCGAGACGTATACGTTCCGTATGGGCTGCAATGTAGGCGAGCGGCGTGATGGCATCCGAACCATAGGCTTCGGCCGTCCACACGCTGTCATAGCCCAGACGTTCTGCCAGTTGTACATCTTGCAGTGGAATGCGTAGTTGTGGTCCTGAATAGCCAAGCATTAATCCGAGTTTCATAGTTCCTCCCCAGTGTTTTTTAGATGCAATGATCAGGCATTGCGTCGGATCAGGTAAATCGCGAATAACCAGTATGCGGTAATTGGAATCAGAATCGCCAGCAGTGCGGGTATATCAAATACGATGGCCGCGGGGGCAAATAGGTCCTGTAAATACTTAAACGCGAGCCCGGCAAAGATGCCGATGGTTAAGCGCAATCCCATACCAACCTGGCGCAATGGACCAAGCACGATAGCCAAGGCGAGAAGCGTCAACCCAAAATAGGTCACAGGTTTCAATACGCGCGTCCAATAGGCGAGTTCATATTCGGAGGTTCCTAAGTGCTGCGTGCGAGCAAAATCGATCTGGCGTTCAAGGTCTGCCATTGACATTTTGTTGGCGTCAAGAAACGCCTGACTTGCCAGAACTTCCGGGGTGATCGGATTATTCCAGGTGCGGGCGTGAAAAGTCTCTGTGGTCGCGTGGTCAGGAGCCAGAACTGTGCGAGTCCCGTTCAGTAAATGCCATTGTAAAGCGCCTGTATCGTATTGGCCGCGCTGTGCTTGGATGGTTTCGATTAACTCGTTTTCTTTATTCAGCCAGTATTGTGTGACGCCATGAATCGTGCCGATCTCATCGATCGCTCTGACCTGCATGTAAAGCTGTCCGGTTCTGACCCAGAGCGAGCCGCGTCTGCCCAGCGCATCTTCTCCATAGAGCGCCTTGAGTTTGGCAACCTCGGCGTTGCGCTCGCTTGCCGGGGCTACAAATTCGGACACACCCACGCTGATGGCGAGCCAGATCAGCATGGAGGGGGTCAGTGCGAGCATCAGGCGAGTCGGTGACATCCCCGTCACTCTGCAAACCGTGAGTTCGTTTGTTTCAGCGAGACGACCCAATGCAATTAGATATCCGAGGAAGAGCCCATAGACGAGAATCTCATCGAGGCGACGTGGCATGGTTTTCAGTACGTATAGCAATGCCTCGGCAAGGCCGTACATTTCCTCACTTTCTCCCAGTTCCTCGAAGAGCGCGAAAAGCGATATGAGCGCAAGTAGAGTACCGACAACAACGGATATCGCCCGCAGGGCCTGGCCAGTGATATATCGATCGAGGGTGGTCGTCATGTTTCACCCGGGGTAGGGATTTTCTCGAAATGGCGCATTGCCCGATCTGCTGAGATGAAGTGTTCGCCGGTCATCGCTTCGATGAGCCCAGCTTTTTGCAGGCTGGGCAGGAGGGTTCCTTTCAGGTCACACAGATGCATTGCAATACCTGCTCGGTTCAAATTCACGTTAAGTCGGTGCAACATCTGGATGCCGGTTGCGTCGATGAGGTTAACGGAACTACATACGATGAGGAGGTTCTCCGTGCCGCGGCGCCGTTGAGCGCGTTTGAGAAATTTATCTTCAATCTGTGTTGCATTTGCAAAGTAGATATTTTCATCGACCCGGAGCGCGAGCACGTGTGGCAGTGTCTCGACATCATACCGTTTGATCGAACGAAAATGTTCGGTATCGGCAAGCCTGCCGACCTGAGTAATATTCGGTCGGCTCGATGTGCGGATGAAAAATATAATAGAGAGGGCTACGCCCGCAATCAGACCAACCTCGACGCCCATAAAAAGTACCAACGCGAGCGTTGCATATTCGGTAATCGTGTCTTCCTTGTGCAGCCGCCAATACCTGGGGCCGTTCTTGAGGTCCATCAGTCCGACGACCGAAACCATCACAATTGCGGCAAGGACTGCCTTGGGTAAGGCTTGAAAAAATGGTGTGAGGAACAGCAAGGTGAACACGATAACCACGGCGCAGATCACAGAACTCATCGGTGTTCGACCACCGGAGTAGTAGTTGGCACTGGAGCGGGAAAAGCTGCCTGCCACGGGGTAGGCGCCCGTGAAAGCAGCACCGATGTTGGCAGCCCCGATAGCGATCAACTCCTGATGAGCATTGACGCGAGTTTGCTGTCGTGCCGCAAGGGTCGTGCCAATGGAGTAGCTTTCTATGTAAGCCACCAGGGCGATCATCAAGGATGCCGGAGCAAGATCTAACCATAGATCCGCATCGAAAGGAGGCAGCGTGATTGCTGGCAGGCCGCTGGGTACGAAACCAACGACATCTGTTACTTCGTGCAGTTGCAAGCCGGTCACAACGGAAATGGCGATCACAGCGACAACCACAGGACCTAACCGCGTGGATGGATGACGCAGAGGCAATTTCACTGAGATGAGTCGAGCGGCGAGGCGGATGATGTATGGAAATGTCAACAGAGTGCTGAATGAGACTAAGCCGAAGACAAGCACCAGAGGATCGACAGTGTTTAGTTTGTGCAGGAAATCGGCTAACACCCGCCAAGGCGGCTGACTATTGTCGATATCTGTACCGGTGAATGCCGGCAGTTGACTGATGATGATCAGGATGGCGGCTGCGTTGACGAATCCGGTAATCACAGGGTGGCTCAGCAGGTTCACCAGGCCTCCCATTCTAGAAAGCCGCAACCCCCATAGCAGCAGACCTACCTGCAGGCAAATAATCGTGGTTATTCCCAGATATGCGCCACTATAGGTGGGCGCATACTCTGAAACAGTGGCGGCGACCATGAGTGCCGCGATTGCAACCGGACCGACGACCAACTGGCGCGAACTGCCGAAAACGCTATAGAGCAGCATGGGCACCAGGCAGGCGTACAAGCCGGCTTCGGGCGGAACACCGGCTAGAAAGGCGTAGGCAACTGCCTGAGGGATCGTGATCACGCCAACGACAAGACCTGCGACCAGGTCGTGAGAAAAGTCCTCACGCTGGTAGTTGTACAGGGTGGGAACGAGTGGGATATAACTTTCCCAGTTCTGCACACCTAACTTGAATCTGCGGCTCAAACGCACGGTAAATATACAAGTGGCAGGGGTCGCAACAGTGTAGCAGAGGCACTTGCATTCGTCCCTTAGCGCGTCAAAACTAGTGCATAAGAAGCTTAGAGCAAGGAAGAATAATGGACACTAAAGCAGCCGTCGCCTTTGCCGCTGGGGAACCCCTCAGGGTTGAAACGGTGCAGCTTGCCGGTCCACAGGACGGTGAGGTGTTGGTTGAGGTGATGGCTACAGGCATTTGTCATACAGATGCCTATACGCTGTCTGGCGCGGATCCGGAGGGACTCTTTCCTTCGATCATGGGGCACGAAGGTGCCGGGGTAGTTCGTGAGGTAGGACGAGGTGTGACATCCGTTTCTGTTGGTGATCACGTGATTCCGCTCTACACGCCGGAATGCAGGCAGTGCAAGTTCTGCACCTCTGGTAAGACGAATCTTTGCGGTGCAATTCGTGAAACCCAGGGGCAGGGGCTTATGCCTGACGGCTCGTCAAGATTTTCCCTGAATGGTGATCGGTTGTTTCACTACATGGGTACTTCCACGTTTTCGAATTTCACCGTACTCCCGGAAATTGCTGTGGCGAAGATCCGTCGGGACGCACCCTTCGATAAGGTCTGCTATATAGGTTGCGGTGTGACGACGGGCTTAGGTGCGGTGATGAACACTGCTGCCGTAGAGCCTGGCGCTAATGTGGCGGTGTTCGGTCTCGGCGGCATTGGTTTGAATGTCATACAAGGTGCGCGCCTGGTGGGTGCAGATCGAATCATAGGCGTGGACCTCAACCCTGATAAACAGGCACTTGGCGAGAAGTTTGGTATGACTGATTTCATCAATGCGGGTGAGGTTGATGATGTCGTTGGTGCCATAGTTGACTTAACTGATGGTGGTGTGGACTACTCGTTTGAGTGTATTGGCAATACGGATGTTATGCGCCAAGCGCTGGAGTGCTGCCACAAAGGCTGGGGTGAGAGCATCATCATCGGCGTGGCTGCATCAGGACAGGAGATAGCCACGCGTCCTTTCCAGCTTGTGACCGGTCGTGTCTGGAAAGGCACGGCTTTCGGTGGTGCTAAGGGTCGCACCGACGTGCCTAAGATTGTGGATTGGTATATGGACGGCAAAATTAATATTGATGACCTCATTACGCATACGTTCAACCTTGACGACATTAACAAGGGCTTCGATGTAATGCATGAGGGCGAAAGTATTCGCTCGGTGGTCATTTACTGAGGGGGTACGGCATGAAAGAAGAATGGTTGGCACAGGTTCAGGAAGACATTCTCGAACCCGAACGGCCCATTTGTGATCCGCACCATCACCTGTGGGATAACGACCTAAACCCTTACCTGTTGCCTGAACTGCTGAATGATGTCACCAGCGGTCACCATGTGGTGAGTACAGTTTTCGTCGAATGTTCGAGTATGTATCGAGCAGACGGCCCGGAACAAATGCGTCCTGTGGGCGAGACAGAATTCGTGAATGGCGTGGCTGCCATGACAGCAAGTGGTGGCTACGGGGAGTTCCGTGCCTGCCAGGGTATTGTCAGTTTTGCGGATTTTACGCTGGGTGAGGGCGTAGGGCCGGTCCTGGATGAGCACCTACGTCTTTCTGACCGTTTCCGCGGTATCCGCCACGCGGCGGGCTGGGACGCGAGTGACGATGTACGCAACTCACACACCCGCCCACCACAAAGTCTGTTTTTGCGTGAAGATTTCCAAGCTGGTTTTCAGGAACTTGCAGATAGAAATCTCACTTTCGACGCCTGGCTATATCATCCGCAGATACCCGAGTTAACGTCGCTTGCGAAACTTTTCCCCGACACAACCATTATATTTGATCATTTTGGAGGACCGTTAGGCATCGGCCCTTATCGAGGTCTGGCCGATCCCATTTTTGAGCAGTGGTGTGTCGATGTTGGGGAGCTCGCCAAGTGTCCGAATGTGTATCCGAAACTTGGTGGAATTGTCATGCCGATAAATGGCGCGACATGGCATAAGAATGATCGTCCGGCAACATCCGATGAAATCGTCGAGGCGACTGGAAGATACCATTTGAAAGCGATTGAACTCTTTGGCCCGCAACGCTGCATGTTCGAGAGCAATTTTCCTGTCGATAAACAGAGTTGCTCATACCATGTGTTGTGGAATGCTTTTAAAAAGCTGACGGCGGATTTTTCAGAACAAGACAAGCAATGGCTATTCCATGACACGGCGGTTGAGGCTTACAAACTCTAAGACTGAATTACCATAGTCCCTGGTCGATCCCAACCGGTTCACAACTGGATCCCAGTCGTGGTTTGCCGGTGTATTTTTTAAGCGTATCGGCGAGTGATTTGCTGTGCTCCATCCAGGCAGCGGCACCCTTATCCGCGAGCATCGTTTCATTTGTCCAAAGATTGTAGGATTTCGGTACATAGCAATAGGATGAAGTGGATGACTGACCTTCAAGAATCGAACGTATATAAAAATTGAAGTATTTGCGAAGTTTCGTTTATCGCTCATCTGCTCACCCGGCATCTCCTACAAGGGGATACACGAATCGGGCCATCCAGTTACACAGCAACCTATGTGAAAATCAGGTACAGGCTGAGTTGAATACCAATCAGAACTGTCGCCCAGATTCGGATATCCCGCCAGGAAGCCTTATCTGAGGCTTCGGCAAAGATGAGCGCGCGGGGAATGGCCCAGACAATAATGCCCAGAAGGAGAAAGCCGGCAATGCTGATGTAGTTTGCCCAGGCAACAGGAAGGTCCATCAACGAGCCCCCTCAGATTTTCGCCACCAGGGCACGTATGTCAGCTTGTCGTAATCAGGTGCTTCGACAGGCCGGGTGAATCCGCTGATTATCCACAGGGCAATGAGCGCATAGACGAAACTCGCGAATGCCACATAAAGCATGTTGACACCCAGCCACAGGATGAGGCCCGCAAGCAAAACGCCGGAGATAAGGGTCCACAGGCCAGCGGGCCCCGTAGGACGACGCGTGAATGCGCCCAACACCAGGAGTGCAAGCATCGGCCCCTGAAACAGAGACAGTATGGTCTGTATAAACTGGTAGATACCGCCCATGTTCGCAATGAGCGGTGCGGTCGCCATGGCGGCAAGGAGCAGGATGACAGTGAGATATCGACCAACAACAAGATCTCGGCTCTTATCAGCGTTTTTGAACAGGACATGGCGGATATCACGCGTGATCATCAGCGAGGTTGAATTGATCCCGGAGTCGATTGATGACTGCAGTGCGGCGATGATTGCAATAAACATCAAACCTGATATGCCTGGTGGTAGAACGTTTTTAATCACCCATGCCATTGCCTGATCCGGGAAGTCGATATCGGCCTGCATCACGAGGGCTAAAAGACCCGGAAACACGACCAGTAAAGGCACAAAAGTTTTAGCCAGGGCCGCAAACATCATTCCAGCACTGGCGTCCCATTGCGATCTTGCTCCCAGGCTTCTTTGCAGGATCGCCTGACCGGCACACCAGTAAGCCGGAGACAAGACGATTCCAAGACCTAAGATAACACCCGGCCACGGAAATGTTTCATGATCGGATGGCAGGTATGCCTTAAGGTGATTGGGGTTTTCCTGTGTGAGTGTGCTTGTGAATGCTTCCAGACCACCCATTTCAGACATGCCGAGGGCGACGATGATTAAACCGCCCACGAACATGATCGAAACCTGCAGAGAATCCGTGAATGCTACCGCGGCAAGGCCACCTACCACGGAGTAGGCACCGACAATGGTTCCGGTGATAACGATCCCCATCCATGTCGGCCAGCCGAGATAGGTCTGCAAAGTGATGGCTATGGCCCACAGCGCGACCGCGATGGCGAAGACTGCAACAACACTGGTAATTAATGCGGCGGTGACTCGTACGGCCTGGTTGTAACGCAAACCGAGGTATTCCGGAATGGAGTACACACCTGCTTTCCAATAAAGCGGTATGAACACGAGGGCTGCGAGGATCATTGCAGGGATGGCACCGATCCATTCGAAGTTAGCTTGGGCGATCCCCACTTGATAGGCATTACCTGAAGCACCGATATAACTGCTGGCGCCGATGTTCGTGCCTATGATTGACAGACCGATTACCCAGAAGGTAAGGCTCCTGCCGGCCAAAAAAAAGTCGTGGTCAGTCTTTACGCGTCCGGCAAGGCGGACGCCAACGATGATGATGAGAACGAGGTAGCCAACGATGATGGCTAGATCGAGTGGGTGCACGCGGCGGTCCTGCAAAAGTCAGGCATTGTAGAGAGAGGATGGAAAGCGGTACAGGGTAATGTTGGTGCCACCTTTGAGTGGACGAGGTCTGCTGACGTCTACGCGCGCTTGAAGATCAATCGATGCTCTGCGAGAAGATGAGGCGATGCTGTATGCTAGTTGGATGAGCTGTATAGGGGACAGACGTGAGCACGTTAGAGTTATCTAAGAAAGTCATTTATGCCCATGGAACGCTGGGTCTGCCATTGGCGGTGATTGGTTATCCGTTGGCAATCTGGATACCTGCCCATTATGCGGGTGGATTGGGAATCAGCCTTGCCACGGTTGGTACGATTCTGATGCTGGCTCGCCTGACTGACGTCGTGACTGACCCGTTGATGGGAGAACTTTCCGATCGTTGGAAGACGCGTATTGGCCGACGGCGCCCCTGGCTATTGCTGGGGCCCCCCGTGATGATGATCGGTGTTTATAACCTGTTTATCCCTGATCCGGGTGTTGGCGTAGGTTATTTTCTCCTCTGGCTGACCATCTTTTTTCTTGGCAGCACGATGATTGGGCTGCCGCACAGGGCCTGGGGAGCTGAACTTTCTCCGGACTATCACCAACGCAGTCGGGTCACGGCCGCACGTGAGATATATGTGCTCATCGGTCTGATGTTGGCCGCGTCGATTCCCATGGTCATCGAAATTCTTGCTGACGGTGGCAGCGGTGTAGGGCAGGTATTTAAAACACTTTGGAATGATGCGATCGGCGCATTCACCGGAGATTTTCGTGAGAAAGCCATTGTTGATCGCGCCACGTTGACGGGCCCGGTACTGGCCGGACTTGCCTGGGCGATTATCCTGGTGCTGCCAATTTGTGCCGGTGTGGTTCTGCTCTTTGTCAAAGAGCCTGAAGCATCGGCGACTGAATCGCGACCTAAGATCAGCGAAGGCCTGAAGCTCGTCTTGAAGAACGGTCCGATGCTGCGGGTCCTTTCAATTGCACTCCTCGTGCACTTTGGTGAGTCGTTTAGAAACGCGGTCTCGCTCTTCTTTATTCGCGACATTGTCGGTGTGCCGACAATTGGCGCTGCCTATTTCTTCTATTTTATTGCCGGGCTGGGGGCGATTCCATTCTGGTTGTGGCTTGGTCGAAAAATCGGTAAACATCGTGCGTTCATGTTCACGCTGGTGACGGTGGCAGCTGTCAGCGGTGCAAACCTGCTGCTCGATTACGGTGACTACTCGGTGTTCTTTATGCTCTTCGTCGTGAAGGGCTTTTGCTTTGGTGGATTGCAGTTTCTGCCGGTCGCGATGTTGGCTGATGTTGTGGATGTGGATGCTGCGCGCAGTGGTGGTCGGCGTGCGGGGACCTATTTCGCCTTTTTAGGGTTTACGGAGAAAATTGCGATCGCTTTTGGTACGGGTTTATCCCTCAATATCGTAGGCTGGCTTGGCTTTGATCCGGCAGGCGGAGTGGCGGCGAGTACTGAATATGGCGTGCTGTCGCTCAGACTGGTCTACTGCATGGGTCCAATCGTCTTTTATGGCCTCGCCATGAAGCTCATATGGTCTTATCCGCTCACACCTGCTCGGCATGCTCGATTGAGAGAAAGGTTGGAGCGTCGAGCGCAAAGACTGGCCATGAAAAAGGCTCAATCTACCGAAGAGTAATAAAGCTGCGCGTCCTGGGCAGGTGTGTGGCAACGTGAGGGAGATTAAAACGTGAGGGAGATTAAAAGGAAGGTTGGATGACGATTAAAGTGATTGGTGCGGGTTTTGGTCGGACGGGCACTCTGTCAATGAAGTATGCACTTGAGATGCTTGGATTCGATAAGTGCTACCACATGATGGAAATGACTATGCACCCAAACCACGCTCGATATTGGCTCGATCTGGCCGCGGGTAAAGATATCGATTGGGAAGTGTTGCTTGATGGCTATCAGGCAACAGTCGACTGGCCGTCGGCAAGTTTCTGGCGTGATCAGATGGTCGCCTATCCGGACGCCAAGGTGCTCCTCACCCAACGAGATTCCGACAAGTGGTACCAGAGTGTAACTGACACTATCTGGCAGGTTTCCAGTGGCAACAAGGAGAGTGCTGACCCCATGGCAAAGGCCAGTGCCCAACTCGCTTTCACCCTGATCTGGGACCCAATTTTTGATGGGCGTGTGGATGACAAAGCACACGCCATCGCCTGTTATGAGGCGCACAATCAAGCGGTAATCGAAACTGTACCGGATGACAAATTATTGGTCTATGAACCGGGCCAGGGTTGGGAGCCGCTGTGTGGTTTTTTTGGCCTGCCCATCCCTGATGCACCCTACCCGCATATGAACTCGACCGAGGAATTTAGCGAGCGCTGGCGGCAAATCGACGAAGAAGCCCGAAAGAAGACTGAAGGGTAAATTCTTAACTGTTTTCGTCGCTACCGTTCGGTCGCGTCAGCCACAAGCAGAAGTACGTCGCGATGACGGCTGCGGCGATCTGAGCCACGATGAATCCAGGTACGCTCGCTGGCGCAATGCCGGAAAACGTGTTGGTAAACTCACGGGCGAAGGTAACGGCTGGATTGGCAAACGACGTGCTCGCTGTAAACCAGTAGGCAGCCGTGATGTAAAGCCCTACTGCATAGGCTACTGCCTCGTGTCGATAGGCCGCCACCAAAAGTATGGTGCTGACAAGGCCAAATGTCGCTATACCCTCGGCAAACCACTGCGGCTCACCGGTTCTTATCTTCTCGGAGATTTGCAGAAGTTCCTGGTCGAACATTCCATGTGCGGCGACAACGCCAAGCACGGCACCAATTAGTTGTGCGATGACATAGAGGCATGCAGTCGGAACTTGAATCTTTTTATTCAACAAAAAGGCCAACGTTACGGCTGGATTGAAGTGTGCACCGCTCACCGGGCCAAACATAAGAATGAGTACCACAAGGATCGCGCCGGTTGCGATCGAGTTAGCGAGCAGTGCGATTGCGTCGCTCGTAGGAGACAAGGTTTCACCCATGATGCCTGAGCCAACCACGGTCGCAAGGAGCATCGCGGTGCCAATTGTTTCTGCTGTGATCTTTGCTGTGAGGGTGGGCGTCATGGTCTTATCTTTTCTCTCCATGGTCTGTTCTTCGCCGGTATACCGAAGCGGATTATTACTAATTGTGAGCGTCGTACACTTTGCTTTAGGGGTTTATAGATTGCTACGCGTCAGGGTTGCTTGACAACCCCTAAACGGATCAAGGAACAAACCCGATGTCGAAAAATTCTGATTAAACAAGTCTCTGTGCCGGTGTTTGAGATCGCGCTAATTCCTGGTGGTTCGATTTGCCAAGGCCCAATAAAGGTGGTCGCAAGTTAGATTTTTTGCAGATATTTCTCTATGGCGTCGAGTTCGTAACCAGCATGAAGCTGTTTGTTTTTGTGTAGGTCTTTGATTTGAGCGAGTTTATACCAACCGATATCGAGCAGTTCGGTGTCGTCATATGAAGACACACGAAGATTTGTTTCGGCGCCGAAGACCATGTGTTGGTTATCTTTGTAATGGTATGCGCCAATTTCTGTAAAAGTCGGAACGTAAAGATCGAGTTCTTCTTCGAGCTCGCGCCGCACTGCACACTCCGGGTCCTCTCGCCGCTCAATACGACCTCCGGGAAGTCCCCAACGTCGTTCACGACGAGCCCAGAAACTTGAATGAACGGCAAGAAAAAATTCATCACCGTGCTTGAGTACACAGCGGGCAGTCTTGTAGGGGTTTCCCCAACGCATGGGTTAGAGGTTCATCCGGTGCATGAAATCTGTGGAGCAACTTTGTGGTGTTGGGTGGCCTGCTCAAAGGTGTGCGCCATCTTCAGGACTTTAAGGTCCTGACGCGGCCCGCCAACAATTTGTAGACCAACGGGTAGTCCGTCGGTCGTGAAACCGCCTGGAACAGAGATGGCTGGGCAGCCCGTCACGGTGATGGCGCAACATATGGTCATCCAATCGATGTAGCTTTTGAGTTTTATCCCATTGATCTCATCAACCCACTCAATGTCTGAGGAAAAGGGGGGTACTTGTGCGGCGGGCAGGATGAGTGCGTCGAATTCGGAGAAATACCGAACTGTCTCAGCGTAGATTTGATTACGTAAGAGTTCGGACTCGAGAATCTCGGCGGCCGTTAGGTTCTGTCCTTTTTCCACGTTCCAGATAGCGGTGTCTTTCGCGTGGCTTTTCCAATCGGGAATCGAACGATCCAGAGCGTTGCCCAGCGTCGCCAAACCCGCCGCGCGTTGTGTCTGAAATACATCCATAGCCTGGGAGAGGTCTGGGCCCACCGTAGATATCTCGGCACCAAGATCTGCGCACTGGTCAGCGGCCTGTTGCATGACGGTCATCACTTCTTTGTCAATGGGTAAATCGTGCAGAGTCGGGGCATAGCCGATCTTTAGCCCGGACAGATCATCCATTGGGACGATTGCATCGAGAAAGGTTTCGCCTTTTTCTGGCAAAGAAATTGGGTCGAAGGGGTCTGATCCTGCTTGTACGGAAAAAAGCAGTGCCGTATCGGCCACTGTACGTCCCATCGGACCCGTGATACCCAGGCGAGCAAACCAGCCAAAACCTTTGTTGTTAGGCATGCGCCCCATAGAAGGGCGAAAACCGACCACGTTGCAGAAACTGGCAGGGTTCCGTAATGACCCGCCCATGTCGCTGCCGTCTGCCAGAGGCAACATGCCTGTGGCCAGGGCGACTGCGGCACCGCCACTTGAACCGCCCGGCGTTCGCGAAAGGTCGTAGGGATTCCTGGTGCGACCAAAAAGGCTGTTGAAGGTATTCGAACCGAGCCCGAACTCGGGCATATTGCTATGACCGAGAAAAATTGCGCCTGCTCCTCGCATTCTTGCGGCGAGCGCGTCGTCAGTCGGGGCGATGTTGTTTGCCCATGGCACGAAGCCCCAGGTGGTCGCGAAACCTGCGACCTCCACCATGTCCTTTGGCGCCATGGGGAGTCCATGTAGGGGCCCGCGCTCAGCGATGGGTACGGCATCGGCGGCTTCAGCCAGAAGTATGGCGTCTGCTTCAGGGATGAGTGACACAAGGGCATTGACTTCAGGATTAACTTCGCCGATGCGACGATAAGTCTCTTTCATGAGATCAACAGCGCTCGCATCGCCGCGCTGTAAATCCCGGCATAAACGGATGGCGGCCTGCATATTTAATCTCCCGAAAAAATGTAGCCTACGTCAGAGTCGCTCCGTCTACCAGACGGGCGTGACAGTGACGTATTCAAAACACTCTGCCTGCGATGCCGCATGCGGTTTCAGCGGTGGGTTTTAAACGCAGCCGGCGAGACAGTCTTGGGTTAACACGCTACTCCGCCTGGCTTAATTGGGGCTCGTTTGCTGCTGCAGTTCAAGTTGCTGTGGGCAATTCGGTCATCTGCCGAGGTGAGGTGGCAAGCCCAACTTCAACTTGCATTCACGAGGATTCAATCTAGGGTATAACTAAATGTGGAGGAAAAGTTCGTATGGCAGAAGAAGTTACGGTTGAGCCGATCAACCCAGCAGAAGAGATCGACTGGCCTATTTTCGGCGCAAGTGTCGCTGTGTTACTTGCGCTGGTACTGCCTCTCATGGTCTATCCGCACGAAGGTGGGGTAGCGCTTGCCATCGCTTTTAAATACCTGACACATAATTTTGGGGTGCTGTACATACTGGCAGGCATCGCCTCCCTTGGGGTTCTGCTCTACCTCGCATTCAGCCGCCACGGCAGCATTATTTTTGCTCGGTCTGACAACACGCCGCAATTTTCGAAAATTTCCTGGTGTGCCATGCTGTTCTGTGGGGGTATCGGTTCGAGCGTCGTATATTGGGGCACGATTGAGTGGGCGCACTATTTTGCTGCCCCGCCTTATGAGCTCAAGGCTGAGAGTGCTGAAGCCTTACTCTGGTCAACAAGTTATCCCATCTTTCATTGGGGGTTTATCGGCTGGGCATTTTATTGCCTGCCGGGTATTGCCATGGGTTATGCCTACTATGTGAAGGGTGCGAGTAGTTTGCGGTTGTCTGAAGCCTGTGTGGATGTGATTCCTAAACGCTGGCAGCCGGTAGTGAATCCTTTGATCGATGTGATCTTTGTGGTGGGTTTGGTCGGCGCATGTAGCACAGGCATAGGTCTTGCCGTGCCTTTGATCGGTACGCTCGCCAGTGACCTGTTTGGGCTGTCGAGAAGTGACATGGGGTTTGCCTTTGACCTTGTCGTCATTGTCCTGATCACGGGGCTGTTTTCTTTAAGCGCCTGGCTTGGACTTGAAAAAGGCATCAAGCGTCTATCCAACATCAACCTTGCGTTGGCTTTTTTGTTGCTGGTGTTTGTCCTCGTTGTTGGCCCCACGCTTTTTATTGTCGAGTTGAGTGTCGAAACAATCGGCCATTTGCTGCAGAACTTTCTGCGTATGAGCACCTGGGCGGATGCCAAGGCGAGTTCTGACTTTGTCGAAGAATGGACCGTTTTTTACTGGGCTTGGTGGCTCGCGCTTGGACCTTTTATGGGGCTTTTTATCGCTAAGATCTCCCGAGGGCGGAGTATTAAAGAAATCGTGCTTGGATGTCTGGGCTATGGCACTTTGGGATGCACGGTTTTTTTCTTGGTATTGGGCAACTACGCGGCATACCTTGAACTCAACGGTATTGTTGCGGTGCTGGATGTGGTGGCGGAGGAAGGCTCACCGGCTGCAATTCTCGGTGTGCTAAAGACGTTACCGGGATCCGGCCTTTTCATCCTCCTATTTATGATCGTTGCCATCATATTTGCAGCCACAAGTTACGATTCTGCCTCCTACACGTTGGCTACGGCGTCAACTAAAGCGCTAGGGGAGGAAGCGGATCCTGGTCGCGGACACCGCATCTTTTGGGCCTGTCTTCTGGGACTGCTGCCGATCACCCTGATCTACATGGGTGGTCTGGAACCTCTGAAATCGGCGGTAACGATCGCCTCGGTGCCACTGTTGATCATTTTGTGTCTGGCGACCTGGGCCTTGATGAAAAACCTCGACGATGGTCGATAACTGATCGGTTGTGGCCAGGCACAGAGGTCCGAATGACCTGTTAAAAGGCATGGATGAAGCCAGGACTTCGGTCCAGGCAGGGCCACCGCTTTATGGAATACCAACCAAAGTGCATAAGGTATGGGCGATCGAAGGATCTCTTGCATAGTTAAATCGATTTGAGCGGAGCGATGAATGGACATAGATAACTTTTTCACCGACCACTGGAAAGAGATAGAACCGGAACGGATTGCCCGTTACGAGGAGATGTTCGTCTGGCATGACGCTCAGCGACTGCTCATCGAGCCTGCGGACATTCAGGCAGGGCATCGCGTACTCGACGTGGGCGCTGGCCCCGGTTTTTTTGCCAGTGGATTGGCGCAGATTGTCGGCCCGTCAGGATCTGTGGATGGCGTGGATATCAATCGCGAATTTATCGAGCGTGCATCGACGAGATTCAAAGACCAGCCAAATATGGCCTTTCATCTTTTGTCAGACCATACGTTTCCGTTCGCGGATAGCGCCATGGACCGAGTCATTTGTAAGAATGTACTCGAGTATGTGCCTGACCTTAAAGCGACGCTGGGTGAGGTCTATCGTGTGACGTCCCCTGGTGGTCGTGCCCACGTGATCGACAGTGACTGGGGTTTTGTGATCGTCGAACCGTGGTCGGCGGAAACCGTTGATGCCTTTTTTGCCGCAGCCGGCCCTGCTTTCAATGAACCACACATTGGTCGTCGGGTTGCAGGTAAGCTCAAAGAAGCTGGTTTCAACGAAGTGCAGGTCAGGTTGTCACCTTTTGTAGACCAATCCGGACGTGGTTTGCATGTGTTGCGCAACATGGCAAGTTACATTGCGACCTTCGGAAGTATGCCCAAAAGTGAAGTAGATGAATTGCTTGGTCAGGTAGAGGCGGCACTGCAAGACGGTAAGTTTCTGTTTGTTTTGCCACAATTTCTGGTCACGGCAAGTAAAAGTGATTGAGATGACCGAACTGAAGAATGTAATCGACAGTCAAAGTGCCGTTGCCCATGACCTGGCGAAAGCATTGGGCCCACAGGGTGTGCTCTTTGACGACGATGTTTCCGGTCGCAGTGCAGGGATATGGCGCAATGACAACATCCGCGCACAAGTACTCGCGCGGCCACTTAGTACGGATGAAGTGGTTGCTGCATTGAAAATCTGCCATCGACACAACCAAAGGGTGGTGACGCATGGTGGTTTAACGGGTCTGGTCGAGGGGGCGATCACGACCGAGCGTGATGTGATTATATCGCTGGAGCGGATGAATCAGATCGAGGCGATCAATCCTCTGGAAAGAACCATGGTTGTGCAGGCCGGTGTGCCGCTGCAGGTAATACAGGAAACGGCTGCCGAGCACGGTCTCATGTTTCCACTGGATCTCGGTGCCCGAGGTTCCTGCACGATCGGCGGCAATATTTCAACGAATGCGGGCGGTAATCGTGTCATTCGGTATGGTATGACACGCGACATGGTACTGGGTCTCGAAGCTGTACTTGTCGATGGCACGGTTGTCAGCTCCATGAATCAGATGATTAAAAACAACGCCGGGTACGACCTTAAGCAACTGTTCATAGGAACCGAGGGGACCCTGGGCATTGTCACTCGGGCTGTGCTTCGCTGTCGTGAAGAAGTGACCAGTCAGCCTACAGCGATCGTAGGTATTGAGCATTTTGAGCAACTCGTTCAGTTTCTGAAAACGGCTGACAAGGGGCTCAAGGGCAACCTTTCCGCGTTCGAAGTTATGTGGAATGATTACTATCGTCTGGTGACCACACCGCCAGCCAGGCAACGCCCGCCGCTGAGTTCTGACTATGGCTTTTATGTTCTGGTAGAGGCCATGGGTGCCGATGAAGTCACCTTTCAGGCAATGTTACAGACGGCGATGGAAGAGGGGCAGATCGAAGATGCTGTCCTTGCTCAATCAGAATCGCAAAGGCAGAGTATTTGGGCATTGCGTGATGATGTTGAGCAGGTCTTTCAGTTCGCGCCAACCATGTGGTTCGATGTCAGCCTCAGGATACCGTTCATGGAAAGTTATGTGGACGATGTATATACCCGTCTTGCTACATCGTTTGATCAAGTAAGAATTTTTACACTTGGCCACATGGGAGACGGCAACCTACACTTTGCCGTCGCCGCCGGTGATGACAGTGAAGAAACCCGGCGCAGAGTGGAAACTTGTGTGTACGAACCACTGAAAAAAATCGGTGGGTCTGTATCGGCCGAACATGGTGTGGGCCTTGAAAAGAAACCGTATCTGGGTCTTGTTCGTGACGAAAATGAGATTGGCTTAATGCGCTCAATCAAACGTGCCCTTGATCCTAAGGGGCTTCTGAACCCTGGCAAGATATTCGAAATGATATGACCGAACTACACTATCAATCGCTTGGTGATGTTTGCCGCCAGATAAAAAGTGGTGCGCGCTCCTCCGTTGGGGTTACCGAACATCAGCTTGAGCGTATTTCTGCACTCGATGGCGAACTCAAGAGCTTTGCGATGGTGCTTGCTGACGATGCGTTGGCGCAGGCCGAGGCACTGGATGCACAGAGAAAGCGTGCTGAACCGCTGGGCCCACTGCATGGTGTACCGATAGGAATCAAGGATCTGCTGTATACGAAGGGTATCGTGACTGCGAGCGGTACTAAGGTGATGGCTGACTTTGTTCCAGATTATGATGCAACTGTCGTCACGCGCTTAAAACAGGCAGGCGCTGTCATACTGGGTAAAACTCAGTTGACAGAGGGCGCGTTTGGCAGCCATCACCCGGATATTGAATCGCCTCGCAATCCTTATGACACAGCGTACTGGCCAGGTGTTTCATCGTCGGGCTCAGGCGTCTCCGTAGCGGCAGGAATGGTGTACGGGGCGCTGGGTAGCGACACTGGCGGTAGTATTCGCTTTCCGAGTGCGAGTTGCGGGTTGGTGGGCATCAAACCAACCTATGGAAGGGTATCGAGATATGGGGCTTTCCCTCTCTCCGAGACTTTGGATCACATCGGACCGATGACACGCACGGTCGAGGATGCGGCTCGGATGTTGGGTGTGATCGCTGGGCGTGATGAAAATGATGCCACAAGCCTTCATGCACCAGTGCCTAACTACTTGAACGAAGTTGAGTCGATCAACGGTTTATGCGTCGGTGTTGATTGGGCCTATGTCAGTGATGGTGTGGACGCTGTGGTTGTGGAAGGAATACGAACGATCGTTACGCTGCTTGCTGATCTCGGTGCCACGATCGTGGAAGTATCAATGCCGCGCGAATATCACATGCTGGTAGAGGACTGGGGTGTTACCTGTGGGGTGGATTGTGCCAAAGCACATAAAGAAATGTTCCCTGCGAAGGCTGAACTGTATGGCCCTGCGCTTACTCGGTTACTGGAGCAGGGGCTTGCAGTAGACCAGGCTAAGTATGACGAACTTGAGGTGTTGCGAGCCCAATTTCGCAGAGGGCTGGATAAGGTGCTGAGCCAGGTTGATCTGCTAATCTCCCCGTGTATGACGACCTTGCCACCAAAGCTTGATGTTTTGGAAAGTGAAGGCGCCTCCGATGGACAAGGTATGGCACCGTTCATTACCTTTACTGCGCCTTTTGACTACTCCGGACATCCGACGCTCACATTACCCATAGATACAGACGTGAGCGGTCTGCCGAGGAGTTTTCAATTCATTGGCCCTCACCTCGGCGAAGGGCTGTTGATAGGTGCGGGTTTGGCGTATGAAAAAGCAATGGGTGCATTTCCAGTACCACCCATTGCATAGCCAGATGCGACGCTGAGTGGATAGATGGTCATAATCGATTGAAACCGACCTGGGAGCTGTATATGCGGTGTAAATTTCCGGTACGAATTCGATATGCAGGGCTGGTTGGCTTGTTCCTGGTCTTAGGGTGTGGCCAGGAAAGTGAAGTCAGCGTGCCTGATACCCGCGGTGATGTAACCGATCAACGCATCATTGATGCGGTGGTCGCTGAACCCGGTAGTTGGCTCACCTATGGTCAGACCTATAAAGAGCAGCGTTTCTCCGCCTTAACACAAATCAACAAGTCAAACCTTGACCGTCTCGGCCTTGTTTGGTCACTCCCGATCGGCGGGTCTACCGAGCGAATGCAGGGTACGCCGCTTGTCGTTGACGGCGTGATGTATGCGACCAGCGGCTGGGGCGTCGTTTATGCGCTCAATGCAGCAACCGGAGAAGAACTGTGGCGCTATGACCCGCAAACAGACCGTGAGTACGTCAAATATTCCTGTTGCGGAGGCGTCGTAAACAGAGGCGTGGCGGTATATGAAGGGGTGGTTTATGTTGCCACTTTCGATGGTCGACTGACGGCCATTGATGCCAACACAGGTGAAGCATTCTGGGATGTTGATACCTGGCATCCCTCCGCGCTCGGACGTTTCAATATAACCGGTGCGCCACGTGCTGCTGCGGGCAAAGTTTTCATTGGTCAGGGAAGTTCCGAAAGCGGGTACCGGCGCGGCTATGTGACCGCATACGATGCTGCCACCGGGGAAGTGGCCTGGCGGTTTTACCTTGTACCGGGTGATCCGGCAAAACCATTCGAGCATCCGGAACTTGAGATGGCAGCCAAGACCTGGGGTGGGGAGTGGTGGAAATATGGTGGCGGCGGAACGGCGTGGAACTCCCTCGTTTATGACGAAGAACTGGACACGCTCTACATCGGTGTCGGTAACGGGGCACCATGGCCGCGTGAAATCCGTTCGCCGGGCGGGGGAGATGATCTGTTCCTGACTGCGATTGTGGCGGTCGATGTCAACACGGGCAGGATGAAGTGGTACTACCAGACTGTGCCTGGTGACAACTGGGACTACTCATCAGCCATGGATATCACGCTTAGTGAGATCGAAGTGGACGGCGTACGCACCAAAGTGTTGCTGCAGGCCCCTAAGAATGGTTTTTTCTATGTGATCGATCGAACAAATGGGAAGTTATTACGGGCCCACCCTTACACGGAGGGGATCACGTGGGCAACCCATGTCGATATGGAAACCGGCCGGCCTCAAGAAAATCCGGATGTGGTATTTGAAAAAAATCCCGCCTGGATTCTGCCAGCGAACGCGGGGGCACATAACTGGGAGCCCCAGTCCTGGAATGAAGAAGAAGGCATCATGTACTTTTACTACCATGACTATCCCAACTTCTACGCGCTTGATGAGCAGTATGTGAAAACGGGAAAGTACCTGATCAACAAGGTTGGGTTGAGCCTGGGTATCGCTTATGGACCTTATCGACAGGCGCTGGAAAAGACAGCCAACGAGCGTCCGCCTGCTGAGGGGTACCTGACAGCATTTGATCCTTTAACAGGAAAGCACAAATGGCGTCACAAACTGGATAACGTTTTTAACGGCGGCGTTTTGGCCACCAAGGCAGGGTTACTTTTCCAGGGTGAAGGTGCGGGAAGATTTACGGTCAGAGATACAGATGATGGAAATGTACTCTGGACGTTTGATGCTTACGGCTCGTTTTCGTCATCCGTGATCAGTTACATGATTGACGAGGTACAGTATGTTGCGACGATGGTTAGTGGTGATCGAACCTATGATCGTCCTGGCGAACTCATCGTATTTGCGTTGGACGGCGGGGCGACGTGGCGCGAACCAACCCGCCGTGACTTCACTGTGCCTGAGCAGCCACCGCAAACGGCAAGTGCAGCAACAATTGATCTAGGTAACGAGCTTTATCACCAACAGTGTGCAATCTGCCATCGGAGCCTGGGAGTGCCGTCCATCGTCGCTTCAGCAGCCCCGGACCTGCGTATGATGGCGACGGACACGCAGGCGGCATTTGAGGCCATTGTGCTTGGTGGCTTGCGAAAACCACTGGGCATGCCAAGCTTTGCCGATGTCCTGGATCGAGCCTCCACGGAAGCGATTCGAGCATTTGTCTCCGCAAGAGCTTACGCTGCACGTGAGGCTCAGATTGCACAAAGAGCAGAGGAGGAGAAGACTTCGGCTAATGCCCCCCAAGGTTGATGCTGACAACTTAACCGATGGGGCGATCAGTCGAGTTCGGTCTCGCTTTACACGCTGGGTGAGTCAGATAGTGAATCTTTCTTAAGGGTGCACTCAAGGGTGGGTGAGGTTTATTGGTCAGGAATTTATCCCGGTGGGGTGGCCGTCTAGGCTGAAGAGATTTTCATTCTGCCAATAGTCTTCGATCCCCGATTGTCCGTGCTTTTCAGACCAGAGCGTTAAAGCTCGACGATCTTCTTTAAAGTCCATGAATGGCACTGCATAACCACAGGAAGTTTGAACCAAATCGATTTGTACCTTGAAATATTGGCGGGCGCCCAGGGGTGGGGGGATATGCGCGACACAGGCTTCCCAGCCTTTGTCGCGCGGATGGACAGTTTCGGCCTGCCCGTAGATCCGCAGAATTCGAGGGGTTCGGTCAAAAGCACACCACATGAGCGTTAGGCGGTTCGCGTCCCGAAGGTGGGCGGCTGTTTCGTTGCCGCTGCCGGTGAGATTGAGCCAGAGGAGTTCCTTCGGTGAGAGGACCTTGAGGCTGTCTTGCCCTTTGGGTGAGAGATTGATGTGGCCATCTGTCGCTGCGGTCGCTACGAAAAAGATATGCTGTGCACGGATCCAGGTAGCGAGTTCGTCGCTCAAAACATCGAATTTTTCTGCCATTGTCTGTTCTGGCCCATATTTACTGTATAGAGCACAGATCATACGTAGTTGGACATAGACAATGTAGTCACTCAACGGTACGGGACTCGGTATAACTCAGACTTTGATGTGGCGGCATTTCCTCCAGGAAGGTCTTTGGTGTCAAACCGAGGTCGGAGTGTCAGGTGTAGCGAAGTTGAGTGATTATCGGGTTTGACGGGCGCTTTAAGCCGTAATAGATTTAGCGAAGTCGGCTCTGATCCTAGTGACAGTGACCGGTGAAAATGTTCAACAGACTGCGTAATCGCGTCATGTAGCAAAAAGTGGACTTGATCCTTGGGGACAGGTACCGAACGTGGACGACAGGCGAATCAGGTGGATGGGTAATAAATATAGGACCCGCCTGCCGATGATAAGCGGAAAGCTCGGTCGGTCCCTCCCTCAACTGGGAGGTAACATGAAAAGAACTAAATTTGCCCGCTGTGAATCCAATGGCGGAAAAATTTCGATGGCCACCTGCCTCAGCCACTGCCTGGCTGGAATTCTCAACTCAAGCGACATTGACACAACCCAGCTGGGCGACCGCTTAACCCTAGTCGTGCACGGCTAGCAAAGTGAAGTACGGGCGCGAGACATAAGGATGCTAAGACACCTCACGGTGACTGGGCGTCGAGGGGAACATTTAAAGGGGCACAGGGTGTGCTGTTAACAAATCGATTATGGGTGCTGGCTGATGATTCTGACATTGGATGTAGGTAACACACAGATATATTGCGGTATTTTCCATCGGGGGGAGCTGATTACGCAGTTTCGATATGCATCGACCGGGGCTAGCTCCAGTGATGAGATAGGGGTATTTCTCCGTGGTGCACTTCGAGAGAATGATGTGGATCCGTTAAAGATCAAGGTGATCGGTGTCTCTTCGGTGGTTCCGGAACTCATTTATTCCCTTAGAGCCTGTTGTCAGAAGTACTTTCAACTCGAACCCATGATTATGCGGCCAGGCATTAAAACGGGATTGCAAATAGCCTACAAAGATCCCAAGGAAGTAGGCAGTGATCGTATCGCTGACGCGATGGGCGCAACCAAACTTTACCCTGATCGTAACCTTATCGTTGTCGATTTTGGAACGGCCACGACTGTGTGCGCCATCACGAAGGAACGCGTGTTTCTTGGCGGTAACATCATGCCAGGCGTTCGCCTGGCGATGGAAACGCTGGAACAAAGAACCGCCAAACTGCCTTCAGTGGAAATCAAACCGATGCGTTCTGCGATTGGCAAAACAACGATTGAGAGCATTCAATGTGGTTTGTATTGGAGCAATGTTGGAATGGTGCGTGAGCTTGTCACCAGGATTACGGATGAGGTTTTTGCAGATGAAGAACCGATTGTTGTTGCGACTGGTGGTTTTGCGCACTTGTTCCGCAGAGAAGTACTGTTTAACCATGTTGTTCCGGATCTGATTTTGGTAGGACTCTTAGAAGCACTGCGCCTCAACGGCTACGTTGACGACGATCTTTGTGCGAATGAATTGGACATCGTATAGTTTGGCGCCCCAAGGTAGGGTTGAGCAGCTTTAGCACGATGTCGCAAAATCTGCCTATGTCAGTTGTTAACGATCACGAAGCGGTTCAGCTGGACGCCGGTGGCGATCTTGAGTTTCAAATACAAGTTTGTGCAGGTCATCCTCAATGGATGATCTTAAGATCGCACCTTGCGCGCATCGAGTGCATATAGACATTGAGTGACGGCAAACACTACGGCTGGGTGATCGTTGCAACGATGCTGCTCGTTCAGACGATCAGTTCGGGCTTTGGGTTTTACAACATGTCGGTTTATGTCGCCGAATTTGCCGAACTCATGAGTCGCCCGGTGTCTGATCTTTCTCTTGCAGTCAGCGTCTTTTTTCTTACAGGCGGTGTATTCGGCCTGTATGTGGCAAACCTCATCAATCGTTTTGAGATTCGCTGGATCATGGTTGTTGGCGCACTGATCTGCAGTGTGGCGCTTGCAGGTATGAGTCTTGTCACGAAAATCTGGCAGGTCTATGCGCTGTTCATGCTCTTTGGTCTTGGTAACACGGGCATATCCCTGATAATCGCCACTACGCTCATTACCCGATGGTTTCCAGGTCCTAATCGATCAATCGCGTTGTCGGTGTCGTCTTCCGGCTTGTCTTTAGGGGGTGTCACCTTGACGCCTCTCACAGCGTACCTTTTCAATAACATGGGTGTGTATGAATCGCTGCCGTTTCTTGGTTTGTCGTTTGCGTTAGTGATCATTCCGCTGGCGATATTTTTTGTTCGACTACCTCGGCCAGTGGAAGTCGTGGCGGATACGCAGTCTGAGGAATCGCAGTTGAGCTACGCGCAAGCGATTCGCTCAAGTTTTTTTTGCAGAAACTCCATCGGTTACGCATTGTGCATGCTTGCGCAGGTAGGAGGTATCGCCCATCTGTATGGCCGTCTCGATATCATTGGTGATTACCAAGTAGCCAGCCGTGCCGTGGCGAGTTTAAGTATGGCAAGCATTGTTTTTCGCATTTTAGGTGGTTGGATTGTGACCAGGCTTGATTTACGCACATTTACGCTTTGCATGCTTGTTGTCCAGGCGATTGGCCTGACAATGATCGGCCTCGCAGAGGCTGCCTGGCAGGGGATCGTCGCAGCTGCAGTTCTGGGGGCAAGTGTAGGCAACCTCTTAATGTCGCAACCGTTGTGGTTAGCCGAGGTATTTCCCGGGGTGATTTATCCAAGGGTGTTTGCGCTGGCCAGTGCTCTGAGTGTCGTTGGTATTGCGATAGGTCCCTATCTCCTGGGGCTGATAATCGATCGTACGGGCTACGAGGCTGCATACGTTTCTGCGGCGGGCGGATGCGTGCTTGCCTGGGTACTCATTTATCTATCAACTAAAGGCCCGAAGATGGAACTGCAAAACTCATCGGTTGTCCAATGAAGCTTATGTCTATGATTGTGGAAAGAATCATGAAGTGCCGAACGACCGCGCGGACAACGCTTTTTTGGATGCTGATCGGTTGCACCTTGCAGGCTTCAGCAGCGCTGCCTTTAACGGTTCCAGGTGAGGGAAAGTTACCGAGCCTGGCGGACATGCTGGAACAGGTAAATCCGGCAGTTGTAAACATCGCAACGAGTGCGCGTGCGACTTATCGAAACCCGTTGTTTGACGATCCTTTTTTTAGGCGATATTTCCGAGTTCCTCGTAGCGAAAGCAGGCGCCCTATCAGCTCGGGTTCAGGCGTTGTTGTGGACGCAAAAGAAGGCTACATCGTGACAAATAGTCATGTGATCGAAGGTGCAGACCGCATTGAAGTGGGTTTCTCGGATGGACGGACACTCCGAGCAAAGCTCATTGGTAAAGACCCGCATGTAGACCTTGCTGTACTTCAGGTTGAGCCTGAAGCCTTATATGAAATCGAGTTTGCGGACAGTTCAAAGCTTCGCGTGGGTGATTTTGTTGTTGCGATTGGTAATCCGTTCAATCTTAAACAGACGGTCACAAGTGGCATCGTTAGTGCGCTTGGTCGTAGCGGCCTTGGGATCGAAGGCTATGAGGACTTTATTCAAACGGATGCATCGATCAATCCCGGTAATTCCGGCGGCGCACTTGTTGACTTATCAGGACAACTGATCGGAATTAACACCGCGATTCTGGCGCCGTCCGGAGGCAATGTCGGAATTGGGTTTGCGATTCCTGCAGATATGGTGCAACCGATCATGGCCGAACTCATCGAACACGGCGAAATCAGGAGAGGCTTCATAGGCGTGAGTGTGCAGGACCTGGTGCCGGAACTGGCAGAAGCCTTTGGCCTTGAAAACGAGCGTGGTGTCATCATCACGCGGGTTGAATCTGGGAGTCCGGCGGAAGCCGGAGGCCTAGAGGATGGTGATGTGATATCTCAAATTGGTGATCGTGATATAGATGAGGTCAGTGACTTTCATAGTCAGGCAGCCATACTTTTTATCGGTGATTCTGTGGAGGTTCAGTACCTCAGGGAAGGCATTCGTCGGCATGCGACGCTTGTACTCGACGAGAATACTCAGCAACAGATATATGGACGTCAGTTAGATGCCCGCCTTGATGGCGTTGTGCTCGAGAACTTCTGGAGCCCAGATGATCCGGGCATGGGCTCAGGGGTGCTGGCCACTCAGGTGGAAGGTGGTTCAAGCGCCTATGCGCATGGTTTACGTGCGGGAGATGTCATCGTCGGATTGAACCGGCGTAGCATCCGTGATCTTTCAGAATTGAAAGATCTGCTCCAGTCTGACAAGAGGATGAGCCTGAATATCTACCGTAATGGTCGCTTTGGCGTTGTTAACATCAGGGGTTGATCCCGTACCTGCGATCTACCCCTATTCGAACATGATAACGTTGCGGGCCACTTCTCCCGATTCGAGTGCCTCGAGGCCATCATTAATGTCCTCGAGCTTAATGCGACCGGATATGAGGTCGTCGAGATGGAGGCGGCCTTGCAGATAGAAATCTACGAACCTGGGCATGTCGACGCGGAATCGATTCGAACCCATATTTGATCCCTGCATCTTGCGTTCCATCAAGAATTCAGGTCCGTGCAGTTCGACCATCGTCCCTACCGGGATCATACCGATCACGGTGGCTGTGCCGCCGAACGAGAGTATCTTGAACGCTTGTTCGGCGGTTTGCTTTAGACCTATGGCTTCGAACGAGTAATGCACGCCGCCGCCTGTCATTTCGCGGACTTCGCCGATCACATCTGTTTCTGAGGCATTCACAACATCGGTGGCACCAAACTTTCGTGCGAGCTCGAGTTTGCTGTCTACCATGTCGATCGCAATGACGCGTGCAGCACCCGCGATGGCTGCCCCATTGATGGCAGAAAGACCGACGCCACCGCAACCGATAACCGCGACCGTAGCTCCAGGTTCAACAGCTGCCGTGTGGATAACTGCGCCCACGCCCGTGGTTACGCCACAGCCTATCAACGCCGCTCTGTCCAGCGGCATGTCATCACGAATCTTCACAATGGCATGCTCGTGCACAAGCATATATTCGGCGAAGGATGATAGATTCAGGAACTGGGCGATTGGCTCGTCGTTTTTTGCCAGGCGTGTCGGTTGGTCCATTGGGCGTTGAAGTTCCGGCTCCTGACACAAAGACATACGGCCGGTGATACAGTGCTCACAATGGCCACAAAAAGCCGACAGGCAGGTAATGACATGGTCCCCAGGCTTGACGTAGGTGACGGCGGAACCGACGGCTTCAACCACGCCTGCGCTTTCATGGCCCAATACGGCTGGCAGTGGATAGGGGTAGCTGCCATTCTGGAAGTGTAGATCTGAGTGGCAAACGCCCGCAGCCACTGTTCGTATAAGTACTTCACGTGGGCTGGGATCCCCGTGTTGTATGTCCTCTATCTCAAGAGGCTTGTTTACTTCACGCAGTACGGCCGCTTTCATTGGCTATCCTCCCATGCCTGATTAGGTTTTAATTGTGTTGTGAACCTATGGTGCCAAACGGGTGACGGTATTACTACCGTCAGTGGTGTACGATCTTGAATCTGGGGGGGTTCCTGATCGAGGTGCCAGGTGGACGATAAAACCGAAGTAAGTATGTAGAGAGGTGTGTTCAGGATCATGTCCAGGCACATAGATACGCGAGCGATAGGACAATTTTTCAGGTGCAGGCCACGGATCCGCGCACGTTGGTGGACTTGCTTGTTCGCCTTGGCGTGGTCGAGTCTAAGCTTTGGCTATACGGGCGATTTGCATCAGGAATTGACCTTCATCGCTGCTCGGCAGTTCAACAACTGTGCACATCAGGATGTCAATATCGCCCGATTCTCAGCCCTGGATACGCGTTACATTGTTCGCTCAAATGTGGCGCAATCGGAAAGCAATGTATTCAGTCGAATGTTCAACTGGAATTATTACAATCGTTCAGACCAGACTCAACGAACCGCACTGGGCGTTATCGATACCCGATTCCATGACCATTTTGAGGCACTGGCGGATGAGATTCGCTCAGGCGTGGACAGCCAACGTCGCCACAAGAATCTGGGGCGAATTCTTTCCTATATTCAGGATATGAGCTCACCACCACGGGTTGTGCCGGTCTATGTGAGTCGCTGGTGGCGGCTGTCTTTTAGCGACCGATTTGGTCGCTACCCAATAGACGATGCGGCAGTTGAACGCGCGGTGGAAGGGATTTGTAAGGATATTCTGGATCCACAAGCGAGCTTTCAGGATGTGTTGGAGCATGTCGCGACGCAGACGATTCAAGCTGTTCGGGGTCCGATGTTGGGGTTTCCTTCGACCTGGGAGGCCTACTGGCATTTTGCGACTGAGCCAGATGAATTTGGCGAGTATGGGCCGGCAGGTAATGCCTTTGGTGAAAGGACTCAATTTCGGTGTGGCAATGGCGAGCAGTGCCTGTTGCTCAATAACGACCCGCTTTACCGTGAATTTGCGACCGCTCGGCATATTTCTGCCGTGATTGGTACGATGCGCGCCATGGCACTTATGCAAATGCAAGAACCCCATCGAATCTCGCCGCAGACAGCTCGGTGACACCAGGACAGCCGGTTTTCAGATTTGGTGGCTGGCCCTTTTCTGTTTCAACCTTTCTCGGATAAAAGCGTTGAACTGAGCGTTTAGCTGACACAGTTTCGAGCACCTGTGGTTTGATGTTCTGTGAGACTAGGTTCGCATCAGAAGGGCCGCCCTTGTCAGGTGGTCGCTCGAATACCCAAAGTTGACCTTGATCATGGATTAAGGGGCGCTGAGTTATTGCTCAGTACTGCCCACATTAAATGACGGCTTTCTTTCTTCGATCGTGGTGTTGTTTAATCCTTGTTCTTGAAAAGGAGGAAGCCTTGAAACTGCATCTCGGGCTCACGCCATGGAATTTCAGCGACTTAAGCGCGCCATCGCTTTGTCAACAAGCGCAATTTGCGGAAGCGCATGGCTATGAATCTATCTGGTTACCGGAAAACCATTTTGGTGAGAATGCCTTGCCCGACCCGCTGACTTTGCTCGCAACAATTGCCGGTGCGACAACCAAGATCAGACTGGGCACAACTTCGTATCTCCTGACCTTGCGAAATCCACTTCAGGCAGCCGAGCAGGTTGCCGTGCTTGATCAACTCAGCGGTGGCCGGTTGATTCTTGGCGTAGGGCGAGGTTATGCGCCCGATATGCTCAAAGCCTTCCACGTACCCGCGAAAGAGAAGCGGCGTATTTTTGGCTGGACACTTGGCCTGATGCGCGAGGCCTGGGCGGGTAAACCGGTCTCTCTCGATGGAGATGAAGAAGCAGCGATAGAAGTACACCCACGTCCTCGGCAACAACCTGAACCGCCTATCTGGGTAGCGGCATTTGGTCCTAAGGCGCTTGCTCAAGCGGGACGCCTGGGGTTGCCTTACCTCTGTTCACCGATGGAAAGTCTTGCCACCTTGGAAGACAACTACGAACATCATCGTATGGCCGCAGAAGGTGCAGGGGTTGAGATGCCGACCATTGTTCCTTTGATGCGCACAGTATTTGTCAGCAAAGACGAAAATCATTTACGCAAGGTCCGGGCTGAGCTTGCCCAGCATAGTGAGAATGCGCGTATGAAGGAGGGTGAGTCACATGAGGATTGGACCATTGTGGGGACGCCAGAGCAGGTATTAAAAAAACTAGATACCTACCAGAGCCGTCTTGGGATGACACACATGGTTGCCACGCGACTACGAATCGGTGGTATTCCTGAGGAAACCTTGCGTGAAAGTGTGGCGCTTCTGGCGCAAATCCTGAGTGATGGTTAACATTTAGCAAAACAGAGCGCGCGCTCGAATAAAAAAACAAAGAGTAGACCATGACCTACAACATTCTGTGGCCAACGATGCGCTGGCCGACTGATCGTGAGATAGAACAAAGCAGCATCGGTAAACACAACGCCATTTTCTGTGAAGCAAGCACCGACGTGACCGATGAGCAGTGGGCAAGTTGTGATGCGGTCATAAGCGTTGAGGATATTTCCTCAGAGTTCGCTGAAAGGATGACAAATTGTCGGATCTTTGTGACGCCGAAAGTCGGTTTTGACAATATTGATGTGCGGACCTGGGCTGAGCGTGGTGTTCCCGTATGCAATGTTCCCGATTACGGAACACGGGAAGTTGCTGATCATGCCTTTGCGCTGATGTTGTCACTGATGAAAGGAATTACGTTTCATACGCGGGCACTTAAGAAAAGCCCGCGAGATCTGTGGCGTCCTGCGCTCAATCCCTTTGGTAAAAGGCTTTCCGCCTGCACGTTTGGCATTGTCGGACTGGGTCGAATAGGCACAGCGGCTGCATTACGTGCAAAGGCTTTTGATATGGATGTTGTGATGTACGATCCTTATCGGGAAAATGGGGCTGAGTTAAGTCTAGGGATCAGGCGTGCACACTCTTTAGAAGCACTTTTTGGGCAATGTGATGTGGTCAGTATCCACGTGCCTCTGTCTGACGAAACCGAAAAACTCATCAATCTCGATGTCTTAAAATCTGCTCGACCGGAGCTCATTCTGATAAATACGGCAAGGGGACCGATCATCGACCTGGATGGTCTATACGAAGCACTTAAAGGCGACTATATCCAGGCGGTAGGACTCGATGTATTACCCGAAGAGCCAGCAAATCCGGACCATCCGCTGATCGAAGCATGGGCGGCGAATGAAGAATGGATAGACGATCGTCTGCTGCTCACGCCACATTCAGCATTCTTTACTCCAGAAAGTGTCTATGACATGCGCTACAAAGGGGGTGAAGTGGCGGTGACGTATCTAGGTGGTGGGCGATTGCAGAATTGCGTTAATAGCGAATGGCTGGACGAATGCAGGTAGTCTCGTGACAGAACTGATTTATCGCAGGAGGCGGCAACGTCTGTTTCTCGTTCTGTCGGGCATATTTTTGGGTACTCTCGCGTTACTCAATGTGCTTGGAATCGCTCGGTTCGTTGATTTATCGTTTACTGTGTTCGGGCTGCAAATTCCGATGGTGGTTGCTGTTGGCGTCCTGCCTTATCCGGTCACGTTTATGTGTACGGATCTGATATCGGAGCTTTATGGCGAAAAGAAAGCCAGGGACATGGTATACATCGGTCTGTTACTCAACGGATGGGTGATGTTTCTCCTTTGGCTTGGAGGTGCACTCCCCGGTTTTGAGCCCATGGATCCTGCAACGGGTATGCCAAGGGTAGATGAGGCGGGCAGGATGCCGATTTTCTTTGAGGTGAGAGAACTGGCCTTCGGTGCGGTTTTTGCGTCGATGATGGCTTATCTTGTGGCCCAGTTCTGCGATGTCCGACTGTTCCATTTCTGGAAAAAGCTGACGAATGGCCGTCATTTATGGCTACGCAACAATGCATCCACGATGGTCAGTCAGATTGTCGACACGACGGCGGTCATCGTCATCACACATTTTTATGCCAGAGCCCTGCCAATCGATGACAGCGAAGCCCTCTGGCCGCAGCTCTTCGTATTCATTGCATCAGGTTATGTCTTTAAGCTTTTTGTCGCGTTGGCTGACACCGGCCCTATATACATCGCAGTAAGATACCTGCGGCCATATCTGGGCCTCCAGCCGAACGAAGAAGCATTGGAAGAGTAAAGTTTCGCGGCGATTCAGGAGGCGGGGTCTAGGCGAAGGAAATATCTGGGTGGAAAACCTGTCAGGATTCTAAATGTGAGAGGCAATGGGTGTTTGCTCTCTACCAAAGCGTGTTCAGTAGTGGAGACATCAGCCGCAATGTAGTTGTTCGTCTGTTCCCCTATCTTTACGCGCACGTTCGGATTTTCCTGCGCCTGATGAAACCAGGCGCGAGGCCAATGGTTCGCAGCAACATATAACGTACCCTCGACTGAGAAATTAGCCAGCACTCGGTCTGCTTTTACGCCATCTGAGTTGGTGGTTGTAATGACAATTGTGCCGTCTGGAGATGGTTGGTAGTAGCCGAGTAGAGATTCGAAAATCACCACGATTGCGACGTAAATGAGAAGTATGATGCCGACAATTTTTCCGATACGCATGCGGTTCTCCGATTGTGGACCTAAAATCATAACCTGAAGCCCTAACGGTGGTCGATGCACCGTTTTTGTTCTTCGCGGCTTAGTGGCCTATGGGAAAGGAGTTTCCAAGTAATTGCCTGGCGCAGGTTGGCGGTAAATAGTGGTAGTATTCGTGCAAATTGTGTGTATAGTCCGCGCACTTAGAAACCCCTCCCGATCCTCTTTCGAGTTCGAACTTATTCTCTCGCAGTTAATCGGCCATCGCTTCTACTGATTCATTGACATGGTGTCAGTGAACAACAACACACGTGCAATTGATGTAAGACCGGGAATGCGTGCGAAAGTGGCTTGAAGAGCCAAGGAAAAGTATAGATGAAAATTTATGTTGGAAATCTCAGCTGGGGTACCTCGAGTGATGATCTCGAGAACCTGTTTGCAAAAATAGGTACAGTAGAGTCTGCCCAAGTTATAACGGATCGTGACAGTGGACGATCTCGTGGTTTCGGTTTTGTAGAAATGGCGCAAACAGATGGTGTTCGTGCCGTGGCCGAATTGAATGGACAGGAAGTGGATGGTCGCGCTCTGCGCGTTAATGAAGCTCAGTCTAAGCCAAGACAGGGTGGAAGGTTCTAAAACAGCCCGAAGTCTGAGTCGCGACAGCGGCTCAGACAACAGGAGACAGGATTGCGAAAACCAAATTACTCACACGAAAAGCGTCAACGCGAAATTGCCAAGCAAAAAAAGCGTGATGCAAAGAGACTAAAAAAATCAGAACGATTGAAAACCGATGAAGAAAAAGATACAGACTGAGTCTTCCTCTACCGAACGACGTAAGACGTTGGAGAAAGATGTTGATGCGTTCCTAAAAGCGGGGAATCAGATTCAGTATATTGATGACGGTGTGTCTGCGCAGGACCCGCAAGGCAAGGGCAGACCGCTGCGTTTGGGTAGTTCCAAGGACGAAGCGGCAAAGCCATCAACAGATACAGTTGAACAGCCGAAGAAATAGCGGCTGAAGCACACCAGTGCTGTGTCGCCAAGTTGGAACAGAAGTCGTAATGCGGCTTAGGTCCGGTGTGTTTTTAACCTTGCGATGCTTATAGACCCTCGATACGGTCATGTCCCGTGGTTGTCGTTGATGGGTTTAATTCTAAACCGTTAAAACAGCTTGCAAAGACGCCCCCGCACCTGACTGGCGGTGAAGGTGCCGTTGTGATCGTCAAAGGACGATTCTAGATGAAAGCCTCAACCTGGGCTGTTCCTTTGTCATTGAAGGTGTAGCCTATAAACAATAGGTTAGTCACCCGTCCACATCAAAACCATCAAAAAAAGGCAAACGAAAACGACGACTGTTGCCGTCTTGTCTGCCCTTGAGTCAGCTGGATCTTTCGGCCTGTCAGGGTCGGGCGGGAACAACCGTGATCGGTTTCTACCTTCCCAGGGCTCGGACTCTCCGGCGTGAGCCGATGGGTCTTTTGGAACAAAAAACTGTGTTCTGTTTTTGCCTTCCCACAGTTTGGGCTGTTCGCTGGCTGCACATTCCGACATGGGTATTGCTCGTCGATCAAAAAGGCGCAACGTTACCGAAACCGACGGACTTTGAACAGTGCGAGTCGCAAATATTGTGGTTACGATCCTGGCTCTGTCGTGACCGGTTGTAGGTATTTGATGCAGGTTGTGGTCATGAGGAATTCATTGCGATGATCAAGGTTTCCTTTAACCGGGTGGCGTCTGTGATCTAGCGTTCTATCTGTCCCAGATTTGCGTGCAACACAGAACCATTGATGACCGGGTTGTCGGCCGCCCAGAGTAGTGCGTTGCCAATTTCATTCGGGTGTACCAATCGATCATAAGTGCTCATCGAGGCGATTGCCTGCATTGCATCTTCCGGGACGTGCTCGCGCAGCATTTCTGTGTCAGTGAAGCCTGGGCAGATACAGGCGGTATGGATACCTTGGCCTGCCAGATCCTGGCAAGTGCTACGCATCATGCCGATCATGGCGTGTTTGGTTGTAACGTAGGAAAATGAACCGGGTACAGCCTTTTCTGCGAGCGTGGAGCCGACGTATAGAATTGATGAGCCCGCGGGCATAAACGGGATGGTATAAAAATTTAAGGAGTTTGGCGCAACGAGGTTGACCTCAATCACTTCGCGAAACTGGTTGCTGGGTGTCTCTTTGGCACTGTCATTTGTGAGTTTTGCGGCGTTGTGAATGAGTACAATACGTGTTGCATCCTTCAGCGTACTCGACATTTGCACGGCTATATCTTCAATGAAGCCGGGCTCGCTAAGGTCGCAGTTAATGTGAGTGACAAAGTCCAATGGACAACGGCGGCGAGATAGATTGATCACCTGGTAGCCTGCGCGATGGAAAATTTCGGCGGTGTGGAGGCCTATACCTGCGCTGGCACCGGTGATGACTAGGCAGTTCATAAACTATTCTCCTTGTCAGGCCAAGTGGCACTGGCCCATTGACCGGCGCCGCTGGCGCATTCGAGTACGAGTTGTGCGATGTCGAGCCGTTCGATGGCAGGATGCGTTGTAAGTTTGTCGAGGAGGTAGCGGGAAAGTTCTTCAACCGTCACGTTGCGGACCGGCAGCAGGGTCAGATCGCGTTTGAGGAACGGCAGCCGTTCACCGGCGAAATTTACATAGGTATAGATGTCGTCCGATTCAAGCGTGAGATAGGGGGATTGTTCCGGCATCAGAACTTGCTCATCGAGTGCATCGCAAAGTTCCTTCAACGCGTCTTTGAGAAGGTTATAGTCGAATGTGAGACCGTCATTGTGAATTTCTGCAGTGGCATCCACTGTTACGTGGAAGTTGTGCCCATGCAGATTCTCTCTTTCGCTTGCGCTGAAGATAGTGAAATGCGCTGCTGCGAAATGCAGGTACTCCTTACTGATTCTGATGGTCGTTGTCATTGGATTAGTTCGTATCTTCTTGCAGATTATCTAGTATCAATCCGTAAAAAGCATTGTCGCCCGAGCTCTGGGAAAAATACCACCCCATGTGGCCATGACACTGTGAGCAGCTTGCATATCGCCAGACAAAACCCATAAACCAGCTATCGGCAGCCTCGGGCTGACCTGAGATGTCACAGCCTAAGGCCTGATTAAAGCAACCCACCGAAAAATCAATACCGTAGGGATTGGTCAGGTGATGCGCATGCGACCCCGCCACTGCGATTTTTTCGCTAATGGTTGTGATCACGTTTGAACAGTTTGCACAGTAGACGTAGTTTTTGTCATCGGGTTGCTCAAGCTCTAACATAGCTTTGAGTTTGGGATCCAGCGCGATGTCGTCGGCTATTTCGCTCATTGGGCTTTTAAAGGTATAGGTACCATGCAGACATTTTCGAGTATTTACACGCGTGCGGTAAAGCGGAAGGGTGGGGAAGTTGAGCTTGAAGCCCTTTTGCCCAAATCGAAAACGCCCGCACAGTTAAGAAAGTTAACCGACAGCGATGTGCTCGCCGAGATGACGAAATGTGTTTTTCGTTCCGGTTTTGTCTGGAAGATTATAGAAAACAAGTGGCCGGGCTTCGAATTGACCTTCCATGGTTTCGATGTGACCCAATGCGCCATGCTGTCCGATGAAGAACTCGAAGCTGCCCAGGCCAACCCCGAGATCGTGCGCCATGGCAAGAAGATTCTTTCCGTCCGTCGAAACGCACAATATGTGATGGCTGTGCGCGAGACACATGGCTCCTATGGGCGTTTCCTGGCAGATTGGCCGGAAGACGATTTTGTTGAGTTGTGGGCGGATCTAAAGCAATCGGGAGATCGATTAGGGGGGCAAACTGGACGATTTTTTCTGCGCTTTGTTGGTCGCGATACACCCATGTTTTCACGGGATGTCGTGAAGGCGCTGATTGGCGCGAAGGTTGTGGAAAAAGAACCGACCAGTAAGAAAGCTTTGCAGGCGACACAGGATGCGTTTAATGAGTGGCGGAGCCAAAGTGGCCGGTCGTACGCTGAAATCTCCCGTATTCTTGCCTGTTCGGTTCCCTAAGCAATGAATGCCAGAGCGCAGAGTTGTTTCTAAGTTGTTAGCCAGCAGTCCAGGCAGCTTAATCGACCTTTGATGTTGCAGGCGATGAATGTGAAATGGATATCTACCGTGAGGCACTTGGTGTTTAGGGTGTGAGGGAATTAAGGTGGTGTCGGCACCGCGGTAAGGAAACCCCAAAGGACGTGCCGCTGGGTGGAATTGTTAATACTGGCAAGGGGAGATGAAGTATGCGCTTGGCGCTTACCCGTGAGCAGGAGAGATTTCGCGGTGATGTGGAGAGGTTTCTACAAGCCCAATTACCGCAGCGCGTTGCAGACAAAGTACGTCACGGTAAAGGTGTCAGTAAAACAGAACTGGCTGAATGGACCCGCACGCTCAATCAAAAAGGCTGGGCGGCGCCTAATTGGCCGGAGGAGTACGGTGGCACGGGATGGAATCTCGTGCAAAGACACCTCTTTGATGTTGCTTGCCGGCAAGCACATGCGCCTGTGCCCTCAGGTTTCGGGTTCAATATGGTAGGCCCTGCGATCATAAAATTTGGCACTGAAGAACAGAAGCACGACTTCCTGCCCAAGATACGTAATGCCGAGCTTTGGTTTTGCCAAGGTTACTCGGAACCGCAAGCTGGATCCGATCTGGCGAGTATTCGTACCCGAGCTGATCGGGATGGAGATGAATATGTGGTTAACGGGCAGAAGATCTGGACCTCAGCGGCTGAGGATGCTGATTGGATATTCTGCCTGGTGCGCACCAACCTTGAGGTGCAGCAGCAGAAAGGCATCAGTTTTTTGTTGATCGATCTAACATCTCCTGGGATCACAATTAAGCCTTTGTATGCATTCAATGGTAAACGATTATGGAATCAGGTCTTTTTCGACGACGTCAGAGTTCCGGTCATCCAGCGGCTCGGCGAAGAAGATAGAGGCTGGACTGTGGCGAAGAGCCTGTTAGGGAATGAGCGTCTACTTGTTTCCCGTGTGGCTGAAAATAAACGCATACTTTCGATTCTCCGCGAAACCGTCACCGCCCAGCTTGATAGAGGCATCTGTGTACCTGCTGGTACGGCTTTGGAAATCGATGAGTTAGATATACGCCTCAGTGCGTTGGAGATGACCAGTCTGCGTATCCTCGCAGAAGCCGACGCCGGCGGCCTGATCGGAGCCGAACCGAGTATGCTGAAGCTAAAAGGCAGTGAACTCGTGCAAGCTCAAGACGAAGTATTGTTTCGTCTTGTCGACCATCTCGTACTGCCGAAGGATACAAAGGATACTGAGCGAGACCCGGTTGAACCGGCTTTTGCGGAGTTCATCGCTTCGGGAAGCTACCACCATCGCGGATTTACGATCGCAGGAGGCTCTTCTGAAGTGCAACACAACATTATTGCAAAACAGGTTCTAGGGTTATGAATTTCGCGATGCCCGTTGCTGGTGGCGTACTCATTGGGATTGCAGCGGTCTGGCTCTATCTCAGCGTGGGTCGAATTGCGGGCATCAGTGGTATTGCTGCTAATGCCCTGTTGCAGGCGAAAGAAAATTTGTGGTCGGTGTTCTTTATGGTGGGTCTGGGTCTGGGGGGTTGGCTTGCACATTACCTGCTTGGCACGGCACCGGATGGCGAAACGGCATCGGACCAGGGTCTGTTACTCATCGTTGGGGGGTTTGTGGTGGGTATTGGTACGCGTCTGGGATCCGGCTGTACGAGTGGACATGGAGTCTGCGGTCTATCACGTTTCAGCCTTCGATCACTTATAGCCACGATAATTTTTGTTGCACTTGGCATGCTGGTAGCCTCCGGGCTGAGTCTTCTATGACGGTGCGGAATCTGTCGTCGTTGTTTGGTGGTCTTATCTTTGGTGTGGGGCTCGTTGTATCGGGAATGACAAATCCGGAGAAAGTCCTGGCCTTTTTGACGTTGGGGTCATCTTGGGAGCCTGCGTTGATTATCGTGATGGGCAGTGCGGTCGCAGTCGCCACGATCGGCTACTGGTTTGTCGGTAAACTTGCTGCGCCGCTTTTTGACGCAACATTTCGTGTGCCGACGAAAACCGTGATTGATGGACGTCTACTGGCGGGCTCGTCTCTATTTGGTGTCGGCTGGGGTCTTTCCGGGTTTTGCCCAGGCCCGGCCTTAGTTGCCCTTATGACTTTGGATCAACGTGGGGTTCTATTTGTCCTCGCTTACATAGCAGGGGTGTTTTTACACGATAAATTGCTCGCTAAAGCGATGTTGGGCCGGGCGATTACGGACGGATAATTCAGCTGCGCGATCTTCTGATTTCGCTAAATGCAATGGACAATGCTGCATTCGTGAGCACAGTGGCAACCAACTGGACGATCACTGCGAGTGCGCTCGCATATGGAATCATTGCGAGCAGGAGGGTCGTTAAGCCTAGAATTAGAGGAAAGAGGCTCACACATACGATGAGCTGAGGTAAATGTCCTTGAGCCATCCGCCAGGCTCCTCCAAGAGAGAGATCTTCTTCAATTGCGATGGCGGGAAACACCAGCGACAGAGAACTTCCGGCAACGACGATCGCGATCATTGCCAGTGGTGGGCCGATGGGTTGAGTCACCATCGCCAACGAGATCAGCATGGCAAACATAAGTATGAGGAGGGCCGCATACTTTACGAATCGAGTCTCCCGCATCGACCATGAGCGAATTCCCCATTCCGGAATGGAACCAGGTCCCAGCATGACGATGCGGTGGGTGGTGATGGCCACAATCGTATGTAGGGCAAGAGAAGCTACTGCCAGCACGAAAATCAGGCCGCCGGCCATGAGTTCACCAGGAATCAGATTGAGCGTGAGATAAATGAGTGCCGGCCCAAGCAATGACTTCCCCAGGGGTACCGCCTCAGACATCACCGAAGCCAGAGCCCCCACGAGAACCCGTTTGATGCTTATCGATTGCAAGTCGTTGTCCTGCCTATTGCAGCCTTAAGGAAGTCTTGCCGTTCAGTTCTATTCAACTGCGAGCGACTTCAGGTCTGCATCGGGGTCTGCCAGCGCATCGACATCAACCATCTTGCCCACCAGTTGCTTGCATATCATAAACTCTTTTGGGCTGTTAACGGCATCTGCAGCGACCACCCTGCCGTCGTTTAAGTAGAAAACGGCAAATTCGTTTGTGGCCATATCACCGCGCAGTACTTGTTGGTTGCCATCGGATGAAAAGCCCACCATTTGCAGTTTAAGTTCGTATTGATCCGACCAGAACCAAGGAATGGAAGCGTAGACCTTGTCTCCGCCGAGCATGTTTGAAGCGCAGACTCTGGCCTGTTCCATTGCGTTTGGCACTGATTCGAGCCGCAGGCGTCTGTCGAGAAGGGCATTGGGATGATTGCTGCAGTCGCCTGCTGCGTAGATATTAGGGTCTGACGTGCGACAGTGTTCGTCGACAACGATACCGTTGTTGCAGTCAAGACCGGCCGCTTCAGCAAGCTCTACGTTAGGGAGGATACCGATGCCGACGACGACGAGGTCGGCGTCGAATTCACCCGCTTCTCCGCAGAGCACCTTTTCGACACGGCTTTGTCCTGCGAATCCTGTAACGCCGGTTGAAGTATGAATGTTCACACCTCGCCCTTTGTGTAGATTGTGGTAGTAGTCAGACATTTCTGGGGTCGTGACACGTTGTAAAATACGTTCTTCCATCTCGAGCACGTGAACATTGAGCCCAGCATCTAAACAGACGGATGCAACCTCAAGGCCGATATAGCCTCCGCCGACAATCACCAGGTTTTTAGCATCGGCCATCTCAGTGCGAATGGTATCTACATCTTCAATGGTGCGCAGGTAATGGATACCGGCAAGATCGGAGCCATCGATATTGAGTCTTCGCGGGCGACTGCCTGTGGCGATGATCAATTTTTCGTAGTCCACTGTGTTGTTGTTGTCGAGCTGGAGGGATTTGGCGCTACGATCGATTGCGATGACTCGTGTATTCAACTTCAGCGTAACACCTTTATCGGCATAGAACTTTTCCGGTCGCAAATAGACTCTCTCAATACCCTGCTCGCCGGATAGATACTGCTTGGAAAGGGGTGGGCGCTGGTAAGGAATATGGGACTCGTCCCCAATGATGGTTATGGGTCCTTCGTACTTCTCCTGACGCAGGCTTGCAGCGGCCTGTCCTGCAGCATGCCCGGCACCGATGATCACCATGCCTGTCATATGTGACTCCTGAGTTTATGTCTTCAAACGGGTAAGTTTACCTATCGTGTTAAACTAACGCCCGTCAACTTTAAGGGGTCTAATGTGTCGGATTTTCTGACTCTACACGAGATTATTCGCCAGGCACGCCGGAATTTGGACCAGGCCACCTGGGATTATCTGGTCGGTGGGGCGGACAGTGAGAGTGCGTTGCGGCGTAATCGTGCCGGCGTTGATTCGTGGGTTTTCAAGCCCAGGATTCTGAATGATGTCAGCGAAGTGCATGTTGAAAGTGAATTTCTCGGTGTGCCCATGCGTATTCCAGTGATCATGCCGCCAATCGGTTCTATACAGGTTTTTGAAGAAGGTGGTGGTGCCAGTGTTGCTAGAGCAGTGAAGGAATTCGGCATCATGCAGATCTTAAGCTCAGTGTGTACACCTGCATTTGAAGAACTGCCTGAGATTGTTGATGGCCCGCGTATCTACCAGTTGTACCTGGGCGGCGATGAAGCCTGGATGGATGACATTATTGAGCGCACGATTGCAGCCGGTTACCAGGCGTTTTGCCTGACGGCTGATACGCAAACGTATTCACGCCGCGAGCGGGATATTCTAAAACGTTATGTGCCGCTGTCAGCTCGTGTTGCAAGTGGCAATGAGAGGGGCGGTAGGCCGCAGGGTGGTCAAGCTAAAATGTCTTGGGACACGGTGGCCCATATCAAAGAAAAGTTTGATATTCCGCTGATCGTTAAGGGGGTGGGTGTTGCCGAGGATGCAGCCCGCTGTGTCGAGATGGGGGTAGACGTGGTCTACGTCAGTAATCACGGTGGGCGTCAGCTTGATCACACCCGATCATGTATTGATGCGCTGCCGGAGGTTGTCGAAGCGGTAGATGGCCGGGTACCTGTGGTAATCGACGGTGGCTTCATGCGCGGAGCAGATGTAGTCAAGGGGCTCTGCCTGGGTGCCGATTTTGTTGGTATGGGCCGCTTCGAGGCGTTCTCCATGGCAGCAGGTGGTGCCGAAGCATTATTAGTCGCACTCAACATTTTAGAACATGAAATCAAAACTACGATGGCGTTGGCAGGTATCAACAGCCTCGATCAGTTGAATGCAAATCTGGTATCGCGTGAATATCCACTGGCGGTCCCGCACGTGTTGAGCGCGTTTCCGTTCATTGAAGAAGGTTACTAAGCGCAGTCCGTCTAGCTGGTATCTCTCGGCATCGGGATAGGAAAGGGTGTCACTTTGTCGCCCTTGTTGTCTGTGATTTTTGCGACACCTTCTTTTTCGACTTCGTCGATACGCACGATCGCGTGCATGGGTATGAACGATCGTTGTACACCTTCGAACTCGTTACGCAGACGATCTTCTGAGGGATCGATGAGCATTTGCGAACGATTGCCGAAGGTATAATCCTCGATCTCTACAAAGCCGTACAGATCACTTTGATAGATGTTATGGGCGTAGACCTCGTAAACCTGCCCCTGATTGTGGAAGAGGATGCGGTAGACGTGTTTTGGCTGCTCTTTTTCACTCATATGGGATGAACGTTCGATGACTGCATATATGAATTTAAGGGCAGTTTGCCAGTTTTCAAGGGCTGAAAGTAGGGCTTTGTGCAGGCCAATGGCTTCCACAGTGTCGAAGAGCAACCTATGACCGTTATTTCTGGCGATTGAGGAACCATAGGCTGGTTGTCATCCTTATCGTTACAAACGTCTAAGGGCGTGGTATTTCAAAACTTCGGCACAGCGTTCATCTCAAGGCTTGCTTTGCGGTCCAGGATTTCATTGATCGCTGGGAGTCTCGTTGACGTTTGCCTATAATGCCCGCCCTTTTCGGTGAGCTGGACAACCAGTTTAAACATCTATGCACAAGCTATTCGTAAAAACGCACGGGTGTCAGATGAATGAATATGACTCTGCGCGAATGACGGATGTGTTGGCAGAACAGGGTGGCTATGAACTGGTTCAGGATGAATCTGAGGCAGATGTTGTCTTGTTGAATACCTGTTCGATCCGAGAGAAGGCGCAGGAAAAGGTATTCCACCAATTGGGTAGATGGAAGGCGCTCAAACAGTCTAATCCCAATCTGATTATTGGGGTGGGTGGCTGCGTGGCAAGTCAGGAAGGCGACGCGATCCGCAAGCGCGCGCCTTTTGTTGACATGATATTTGGGCCACAGACGATCCACCGACTGGGCGAGATGGTCAAAGAAGCTAAAGCCGACCGATTACCGGTCATCGATGTGACGTTTCCGGAAGTCGAGAAGTTCGACTGTATGCCGGAGCCGAGACTTGAGGGGCCTTCAGCGTTTCTATCAATCATGGAAGGATGCAGTAAGTACTGCTCCTTTTGCGTCGTACCTTATACCCGGGGCGAAGAGGTCAGCCGATCTGTGCGGTCTGTGATGCGCGAGGCGATTACACTGGCCAGGCAAGGCGCTAGAGAAATCCATCTTCTGGGTCAGAACGTAAATTCCTATCGTGGCGAGATTGACGATGACGTCGCTGATCTTGCCGAGCTCATACATTATGTTGCAGGCATCGATGGCGTTGAGCGTATCCGATACACCACTTCCCACCCACTCGATTTCGGTGAGACGCTACTGGCGGCTTATCGAGATGTACCCCAACTTGTTAATCATCTACACCTACCCGTGCAATCTGGATCCGATCGGGTATTGGCGGCGATGAAGCGAGGACACACCCGCCAGGACTACATTGACAGCATACAAAGCTTGCGCGAAATCCGTCCGAACATCAGCCTTTCTTCCGACTTTATTGTGGGTTTTCCTGGAGAGACAGAAGACGATTTTGCAGACACGATGAATCTGATTGAAGAAATTGGCTATGACCTATCGTACAGCTTTATCTACAGTGCGCGGCCCGGTACCCCTGCGGTCGCACTGGATGATCCCACATCCGAAGCCGTAAAGAAGGAACGCCTGCAGATACTTCAGGCGCGGATCCGGGAACAGGCGCAGGTAATTTCAGAGCAAATGGTGGGGACGCTGGAAAATGTGCTTGTCACGGGCATTGCTAAGCGGGGTAACGGTGAACTCGCAGCGCGCACTGAAAATAATCGAGTCGTTAATTTTGCCGGTGATCTGATGTACGTTGGCGAATTTGTCGACGTAGAAATCACCGAGGCGCTACCCAATTCCTTAAGGGGGACTATGGTAGAATTCCAGCAAACTAACAGACAGAAGGTTCGATGAAAGCGATTGCTCTGATTCTGTATAAAATATGAGCGGCAAAGAATCGAGCAGAAACGCAGATATTATTTTTATGGTGTAGTTTGCAAGAAAAAACCTCCTCAGAAAATTCGCGCGTCGTCCCGCTCACGCGAACGGTAACTCTCAATCCAAATGATCCTCTGCGCCTTGCTGCACTGTGTGGTCCTGTGGATCAGAACCTCAAGCATCTCGAACAGAGATTGTCCGTACACATACGCAATCGAGGTAACGAATTCCAGGTGTCCGGCCCGGAACTGAGAGTCGAGGCCGCAAGCGCGCTTTTGCATCAACTCTATCGAGAAACGGTCGATCACGATGCGATTGAACCGGACTTTGTCCATTTATATCTTCAAGAGGCAGGTGTTGAAGCGCTGATTGAAGCCGATGCTCAAAGCTCCGAACAGGACGGTGCTCAGCCCGGCGGAGACGGGCTAATCATCCGTACATACAAAAAACCAATAAAGCCCAGAGGTGGGAATCAGCAGTCTTACTGCCAAGCGATACGCACCTATGACGTTAGTTTTGGCATCGGACCTGCCGGCACAGGCAAGACCTTTTTGGCGGTGGCGTGTGCTGTGGAGGCACTTGAGACGCAACGAGTCGCGCGTATTCTTCTTGTCAGACCCGCAGTGGAGGCGGGCGAGAAGCTGGGCTTCCTTCCGGGTGATCTGGCCCAGAAGATAGATCCCTATCTTCGACCTTTGTACGATGCGCTCTACGAAATGATGGGTATCGAGCGGGTTAACAAGTTCATAGAGCGCAACATCATTGAAGTTGCGCCTTTAGCGTATATGCGGGGCCGTACCCTGAACAATGCGTTCATCATCCTTGATGAGAGCCAGAATACGACGGTTGCGCAGATGAAAATGTTCCTTACTCGCATCGGCTTTGGTTCAACCGCAGTCATAACGGGTGATATAACCCAGATCGATCTTCCCCGAGGCGAGCGTTCTGGGCTTGTGAATGTTAGAAACGTTTTGCGTCAGGTCCCCGGTGTCAGCTTTACTCACTTTGGATCTAAAGATGTCGTGCGCCATCCTTTGGTGCAGAAGATCGTAGATGCCTACGCTGCGGCAGATGAGTCAGAACCTGACAGCGAAAGAGATGTCAGTTGAGCTGCAAATTGCGGAAACCATGGCGGATGAAATCGCCAGCAATTTCGATTGTAAGGCATGGATAGATGCGCTGTGCAATCACTTGGAGATGGCCATACCGGGTGAAGTGTGCATCAGAATCTGTAATGAAACTGAATCGCAATCGTTGAACGCTACGTATCGTGGTATCGACAGACCAACGAACGTACTAAGTTTTTCTGCGGATGTGGTATCTGATGAACCGATTCTGGGTGATCTTGCGATTTGTTGGCCAGTGGTTGTGCGCGAGGCTGATGAACAACATAAGACAATTGTTGATCACGCGGCGCACATGGTCATTCATGGTGTACTTCACCTGCTGGGATACGATCATCAGACAACAGCGGACGCGCGGCTGATGGAAGGGATTGAAATTGCCGTTATGAGTGATTTGGGCGTATCAAACCCCTATCTTTGATACTTGCAATGCGTGCCCGGTCCTGTATACATGCAATCGAGGACACTGCCTTACTATTGAATGAGTACGAATTCTGAGCTAAGCGACACCCAATCGGGTGAGCGCGAAGACTCGGGTCAGGACAATCTGGGTCAACCGGATCGTGGTGCAAAAAAGGAGCTTCGACGCAGTATGCGGGCGTGGCTGTCTAACCTTTTTGCCGACGAGCCTGAAGATCTTAATAAGCTGATGGAAACGCTGCGTCAAGCAGCGAAACGTCAGCTTTTCGACGAAGAAGCACTGAATGTTTTCTTTGGTGCACTACACGTAGGTGATATGCATGCCCGGGACATCATGATCCCGAGAAGCGCGCTTGTCGTTGTGCAAGAAGATCAGGATCCTTCAGAAATCCTGCCCATCGTGATCGAATCCCGCCATTCTCGATTTCCCGTCATTGGTGACGATGTCGATGACATCAAAGGCATTCTTCATGCCAAAGACCTGCTGCCTCTTGTGCTCGAACATGACCACAACAAATTTTCTATGAAGGATTGTATCCGGCCCGCGTCGGTCGTTCCGGAAAGTAAACGTTTAAATGTACTGCTGCAGGATTTTCGCCGGACGCGAAACCATATGGCTGTTGTGGTGGATGAGTACGGGCAGATATCGGGTGCGGTGACGATTGAGGATGTCCTTGAACAGATCGTGGGAGAGATAGAGGACGAATACGATGTCGATGATGAAAGTGTGGTTAAACAATTGGAACCCAACAGCTTTCATGTCAAAGCCAACGCAACGATAGAAGACTTTAATGAATACTTTTCCACGCATATCAGTGAAGAGGAGTTCGATACGATTGGTGGTGTGGTACTGCAGGCATTCGGTCGTTTGCCGGATCGAGGTGAAACCGTAGATATTGCGGACCTACATTTTGAAGTTTTAAATACCGACTCCCGCCGGCTGCGTCTGTTGCGTGTTAACACGCCTCATTAACGCCGACCTTAAATATCTGCTTCTTGCCATTGCCTTGGGCGGGTTTTATTGCCTTGGTTTTGCACCATTTGGTTTCTGGCCGGTTACCCTCGTTGCGATTGCAGGGCTCTATTGCCTGCTTACCCAAACCACAAACAATCCTACGCTGGTGGCCTGGTGTTTCGGTATCGGCAAATACGGAGTGGGTGCATCGTGGGTGTATGTCAGCATCAACGTCTATGGAGGTGCGGGCCCATTATTTGCCGGGTTGCTTGTGGTGCTTTTTGTACTTTTCGCCGCGGCGCTTTTCTGTGCGCCGCTTGGCTGGTTGTTTGCGCGACTAAAACGCAAGCGGAGTCATTGGGATGTGCTTTGCTTTGCTGCCATATGGGGATTGATGGACTGGTCTCTCACTTGGCTTTTGACCGGCTTTCCGTGGCTATATAGCGCAAATGCCATGCTGGACACCTGGTTTGCCGGCTGGATACCCGTGCTGGGTGTGCTTGGGAGCAGTACGCTCATTGTCTATGCGTCTGCCGCGTTCGCAACGACTTTAGTCATTCGAAAAGGCCGGTGGTCCTACCTGCTACCACCCCTCGTCGTGTGCATCGGAGGCTTTTTGCTCGGTGGAATCAGTTGGGTGAATGAGGGCAGAGGTCACAGTGTTGCTCTGATTCAAGCGAATATCGACCAGGCTCTTAAATGGCGGCCTGAGGAGGCTCAACCTAACTACCAGAAGCATCTCGATCTTACGGCACCGTATTGGGAGGTAGATCTCATTATCTGGCCGGAAGCCGCAATCACACTTTACCCGCACACAGCGCAGTCGCTTTTGGAGGATCTTGCCAGACAATCGGCAGATTCTCAGACGAGTCTCGTTGTGGGCATACCGGGCGCCATTGCCCGTGACGATCGCTATGAGATATATAACACAGCCTTAGGTCTGGGACAGGCCAGCGGCAGGTACTTAAAGCACCACCTTGTCCCTTTTGGCGAATATGTCCCTTTGGAAAGGCTGCTGCGTGGTGTCATTGCGTTTTTCAACCTGCCTATGTCGTCGATGTCCGCAGGCGCCAGTGGACAGAAGAATATCAGTACACACATAGGCCAGGTTGCGATGGGAATCTGTTATGAGATTGCCTATCCGGAATCAATGCGCCAAAGCGCAATCAGTGCAGCCGTGCTTGCGACTATATCCAACGATACCTGGTTTGGCAGAAGCATTGGCCCCCACCAGCATATGGAAATCGCGCGCGCGCGGGCGCTGGAAAACGGTCGTTGGCTGCTAAGAGCAACCAATAATGGAATTACAGCGGTGGTAAACCACCAAGGAATGATTGTGGATGCGCTGCCTCAGTTCGAAGCTGCTGCGCTCAAATCTGAATTTCGGGTGATGCTGGGAAGGACACCTTACAGCTGGTTAGGGCACTGGCCGCTGCTGCTGTTTTTCAGTGGAATCATTCTTCAGGCCTTGTGGAGAAGATATAAGACGGACACCGGTAGTCCATAGTCTTGCGGTTATAAAATGCGCCCTTGGTTGCGCCTAAGGGCGAAAATACAACCTGCTTATGGTGTGCTTGTGCTCGGATACTCAATACCGAGCTGCAATAGATAGGTTTCGTACTTTGCTGGATCATAGTAAAGCGTCTCCAGGCGGTCTTTAAACTCATCCATAATCTTCCTGTTCTTCTCGGTGGCGGGAGGGTCGTCCTTCGTGATGAATGGTTCATACTGCTTGTCTTTGGTCTGTACTTGGCGAAAGTAAGTCCAGGCGTCTTCCAGCAATTTATCAGTGGCCAGCAGGTCGATCACTGTAGCAGCCATCACCTTGGCACCTGCGATGGCACCTTTGTGAGCAATTGGTGTGGCCATCGCGATCGCGCTCGACCAGTGATGCCCTGTGCGGCCCTTGATATTGGATGGGTAGCGTAACGTCACAGTGGGGACGTTATAGGATACGTCGCCAATATCGTCAGACCCACCTGACACAGGTTTTTCGGGCGGTTTACGAACGCCTCCTGGCTCAGTTTCCAGGCCTTTGACTTCCTTGGCATTCATGAAGGTCTGAAATGCTTTGGCGAACGCGTGGTCGTCCTCACTCCACTGGGGCATTCCGACGGCTTTGATGTTCTCACCCACAGCCAGTGCAATGGGCTTGTTGAAGTGGCGTGGGTAGGCTGTGCCGATGATTTTTCGCTGGACGGTCGTATCGGTCATCATCGCCGCGCCCTCGGCGATACGTTGCAGGGTGTTAAAATTCTCATGGATACCCTGTGCCGTAATTTCGCGGATAAAGTACCAGACGGTTGCGCTTGATGGCACCACGTTTGGTTGGTCGCCACCGTCCACAATGACATAGTGTGACCGTTGTAGTGGATTTAGGTGCTCGCGCCTGAAGTTCCATGCAATGTTCATCAGTTCCACCGCATCGAGTGCGCTTCTGCCTTTCCAAGGGTCGACCGCCCCGTGCGCTGCCTTGCCTGAGAAGGTGTACTCCACGGACACGAGTCCGGTGCCACGAGCCGTGCCCCAACTGACTGAGAGGGTATCCGCTACATGGCTGAAAATGACCGCGTCGACGTTCTTAAATCGATCATCCCTGACGTACCAGGCCTTGGCGGCAACGAGTTCTTCGGCTATACCAGGCCAAATCACGATTGTCCCGGGCAGACCCTCCTGGACCATGATGTCTTTGACTGCAAGCGCGGCAATAATGTTAACGGCCATGCCCGAGTTGTGACCTTCGCCGTGTCCTGGCGCGCCTTTGATCATCGGCTGGCGTGCCACCACCCCAGGCATTTGTGAAGATTTCGGGATACCATCCACGTCGGTTCCCAGGGCAATGATCGGTTTACCTTTGCCCCAGGTTGCCCACCAGGCCGACGGTATACCAGATATGCCCTCCTCGACCGTGAAGCCATGGGCGTTAAGCAATTCGCTGAGGTAGCGCTGTGTTTCAAACTCTTGAAATCCGAGTTCGGAGAAAGAAAACAGCGAATCGACGATTTCCTGGGACAGCTTGGTTCGAGCTTCAACTCGATCGACGACGTTAAGTTTCAGTCCGTTGAGTGGTGGCTGCGTGGGCCTGTGGTCAGATGATTGTGCATTGGCCGATAACGAAAAAAAGATCGTAAGCACAACTAAATGGTGGAACTTCATGGCGTTACTCGCTGTGGGCTCGTCTGCCATCATACCGTCATGTTGGTTTCTCGGTCGTGTGTTGCGCTAGAGAGACTTTTCCAGGTAATGATCCCATGCCAGAAGATTGTTCGTACTTACTTTGCCAGCAATGAAGTCATCGATGGTTTTATGGAAATGGCGCAGCCTGACTTCCTGGTCACTGAGAAGCATGCCTTTGAATGAATCAGATGCCACACCCGCTTGCATGGTGGGCATGTTGGATCCATCTTCAGACAGCACATTGGCGAGAATAGGGTCGAATGTGCCGTCAAAGGCCGTGCTGTAATCGCTGCCCTCAGCGTGTCTGTGTATTTTGTGCGGTGGCCGCGCGACGCGGGGAGTCCCAGGGGGCAGCCGAACCACGATAAAGAAATCGTAATAACACTTGCCCGGATCTGTCGCGTGAGGGCGATAGCGAAAAACAGCCCCGCCTTCAGGGGTCTGGGTGAAGGTGGTGTTGGGAAAGAACGTGTAGTGATACTGGTGCACGAGTTGCTCGTCATTCATTTGTTTAAATGGCAGATAGGTGTCGTCCTCCATTTCCCGCCGCCGTCGAATTTCAGTCAGGTGTATGTCTTTTGCCGGACAGTCGTATAAGTCGTTGTCTTGGCCCGAACGCCTCCCCATCATGTGTTTGCGCAGCGGGGTCATTGTTTCGCGATCGTCAACCACTTCACTCACGGTCCGGTTCCAGTTGAGCATGCGTGAGTGGATACCCCATAGTTCGATAGGGATGTCGTGCCCCTCACCGAACTCGATCATATCCGGGTGCAAAGCGGCAAAATGGTAACTTTCGTTGAACGCGTCTACCGCATGCTTCCAGTTACCCTCCCATTCGAATGTCTGGTAGTCGATAAGATGCCACTCTTCAAACTCGTAGGTCTCCAGATGAGTTCCGATCTCACCTAAATAATCCCGCAGCGAACAGGCTTGGGAATCCATGTTGAAGAATAACCAGCCCCCCCATGTTTCGACGCGTACGGGGGTTAGCGCTAATTCCTCATGGGGTACACCACCATCGAATTGACGAAAGAACTCGGGTGCGGTGACTTTTTTAAGAGAGCCGTCGATATTCCACTGCCAGCCGTGGAACGGACAGGTGAAAGCATCGAGAATGCCACTGTCGGCAACGCATAAGCGGTTACCCCGATGTTGACAGATGTTGTAGAAGCCACGAATTTCGCCGTCATCTCCCATAACAAAAAGAAAAGACTCCTTGCCGAGTTCGTGAACGTGGAAAGAGCCAGGCTCTTCAAAGTCTGCAACGCGAGCGGCCAGCTGCCAGGTTTTGGTCCAGATATTCTCCCACTCCGCCTGCATAAACTCTTGTGTTAAGTAACGCTCACCTTGCAGACGATCGAGACTAAGTCCTTTGGTGTTTGCACGTGGCAAAAACGGAGGTGCCTTGAAACTCCCGGTTCGTGGTTCTTCTCTTTTTAGAAACTCGGCTTCAACCAAAGCCATGCGGCCCCCTCGCTTTGTGTGTGGAATCACAAGTGCCTAGTTGCGCACTCGCCGGCGCAGCATACCCGAGTTTTTTCAGTCTTGCTGACGATCAGGATGCAGACGGACCGATATTTGACTTAGAATTCTCATGGTGAGGTGTAAATGAAATTCCCTAAGGCGGAGTTATGGAAAACGATCAGAAAGTCGACGTCTACCTTGTCTGTAATGCGAAGTACCACGACACGAACTTTGCGCGCTTGGAGTTGCTTAAGTTGTTGGCGGAGAATGAGGACATACATACACGTGTCGCTGAGAACTTCAGTGACTTTAAAGCGATACAGGCGTCCAGTTTCCTGGTCACCTACACGTGTGATCTCAGACCGACTCTTGAAGAGCAGCAAGGCTTAGCCTCGTTTTTAGAAAAAGGCGGACGCTGGTTAGCACTGCATGCAACCAACGCGCTATTGGAATTCGTCGAAGGTGGTAAAGTCGACACGCCGGACGTCGCACCTCACTTTATGGAGTTGTTAGGCAGTCGGTTTATTGCTCATCCGGCGAATCAGAAAATTTCTATCAGAGTGACCGATGTCGAACATGCCTTGACGGAGAATATTTCGGATTTCGAGGTCGAGGACGAAGAGCCCTACTACTGTGAAGCGCTAGGCGAGCAGAAGGTGCTGTTAGAAGCATCGTACAGTGAACCGTCCGCAGGCTACGTACAGTCAGATTATGGAACTGATCGCGACAATCACCCGCAAATGTACTTACACCCGTGGGGGCAGGGAGAAGTGTTGTATTTATCGCTCGGACATTGTGCGGGCAAGCATGATATGAAGCCTATGGTCGATATCTTCCCGGTTGTCAGAGGTTCCTGGAACTCACCGATCTACTATGAATTGCTTCGCCGAGGTATCCGCTGGGGGGTGGGTATTCTTTAGCGTTGGTGTCTGCCGACGCGGTGATGGGTAACCGGACTGGGCCACGGCGAGCTTCCCCGCGACGAGGGAGGTGGTATCCTTGCGCCCGTCAAAAAATTGAGCATATGATCAGGTAGATATGAACGCCGTGTATGACCCACATGCTGTGGAAACTGGTGCCCAGAAAGACTGGGACGAACGCGAATCGTTTCGTGCATCAGTCGATGGCGAAGGAGAGAAATTCTATTGCCTGGCAATGTTTCCTTATCCGAGTGGCCGCCTGCATATGGGGCACGTACGCTGTTACACCCTGGCGGATGTGATTAACCGGTATCGACGCCTGAAAGGCTACAATGTGATGCAGCCGATGGGATGGGATGCATTCGGATTGCCCGCCGAAAATGCGGCGATCAAGAACGGAATTCCTCCTGCAGTCTGGACCAAAGACAACATCGCCTACATGAAGGGGCAGATGCAACGCCTCGGTTTCGGTATTGATTGGTCACGAGAATTTGCAACCTGTGATCCGGACTACTACCACTGGGAACAATGGCTTTTCATCAAACTTTTCGAGAAAGGCCTCGTTTATCGCAAGAACTCGGTCGTCAACTGGGACCCAGTAGATCAAACCGTTTTGGCCAATGAACAGGTAGAGAACGGACGTGGTTGGCGATCAGGGGCGATTATTGAGCGCCGCGAAATGGCACAGTGGTTTTTAAGAATCACAGCCTATGCCGAGGAACTCACGGATCAACTCGATGAAATGTCAGGCTGGCCAGATTCCGTTAAGAGTATGCAGCGTAACTGGATCGGTCGGTCTGAAGGTGTCGAGATCGATTTTGCCGTAGAGGGGCACGATGACGTGCTCACGGTTTTTACGACGCGTCCCGATACACTACTTGGCGCAACCTATGTGGCCGTGGCTGCAGAACATCCACTTGCTCAGATCGCGGCCGAATCGGATCCGATTGCAGCTGATTTCATCGAGCTCTGCAAGCGGGCGACGACTGCAGAAGCGGATCTTGCGACGGCGGATAAGGCGGGTGTCGCGACTGAAATTCGCGTCACGCATCCACTCACTGGTGCATCACTGCCCGTTTGGGTTGCAAACTTTGTACTGATGGAATATGGCTCAGGTGCAGTTATGTCAGTACCGGGTCACGATCAGCGTGATTGGGAATTTGCGAAAAAGTACGACATACCCATCGTCCAGGTGATCGAGCCACTTGGAAATGAAGCGTGCGACATGGATGCCTCTGCGTTTGTGGAATATGGCCGGGTGGTGAATTCGGGCGAGTTCGATGGCTTGGATTTTGACGCTGCATTTGATGCGATCGGAGGGGCCCTCGAGGCTAAGAATGCAGGCCGACGTGTGACCCATTACAGGCTACGAGACTGGGGCGTATCACGCCAACGTTATTGGGGATGCCCGATACCGATGATTCACTGCGATGCCTGTGGTGTGGTTCCGGTCCCGGAAGAGAATCTGCCGGTTGTACTGCCTACAGACGTTAAATTTGAAGGCGTAGGTTCACCTCTTACAACGATGGAGAGTTTCCTTAACGTGGATTGTCCATCGTGCGGTAGCGCAGCACGCCGCGAAACGGATACTTTCGATACCTTCATGGAGTCGTCGTGGTATTACGCACGTTTTGCCTGCCCTGATGCGGAAAGCCCGATGGTAGATGAACGTGTACGCTATTGGGCGCCGGTGGACCACTATGTGGGAGGCATCGAACACGCCATTCTTCACCTTCTTTATGCGCGGTTTTATTACAAACTGATGCGTGATGAGGGCCTTGTTGATGGCGATGAGCCTTTTCACAATCTGCTGATGCTTGGCATGGTTCTCCATGATGGCAAGAAGATGTCGAAGTCGGCCGGAGATGCGGGGGATCCGCAAAAACTGCTTGATCGCTATGGGGCCGATACCGTACGCACGGCGATGATGTTCGCTGCGCCCCCGGATCAGTCTTTTGAGTGGAGTGAAGCTGGGCTGGAGGGTGCTGTCCGTTTTCTTAAGAAACTGTGGAATCAGGTTCATCAATTTGCGCGAGACGATACGACCAGCACAGACGATCTACACAATTTGAGTGATACTGCACAGGATCTGCGACGCAAGACCCACGAGACCTTGAAGAAAGCCGACGATGATTTCTCTCGCCGGGTGCAGTTCAATACCGTTGTATCCGGGGTGATGGAATTGTGTAATGAAATTGGCAAGTTTGAAGTTTCAACCGAAGCAGACCGCAGCGTTGTTGGCGAAGCTCTGCGCACTGCCTTGCTGGTGATTTCTCCGGTTGCGCCGCACATTGCGCATAGCTTGTGGGCAACGCTTGGTCAAGAGACGTTGCTCGTAGAGGAGCGTTGGCCCTTGCTGGATGAGTCTGCGCTTACACAGACGACCATCACGATGGTTGTTCAGGTCCAAGGTAAAGTTCGCGGTCAGGTGCGCGTTGCTGCAGATGCATCGAAGGATGTTATCCTCGATACGGCAAAAACTGAGCCGAATGTTATTAAGCACATCGATGGTAAAGAAATCGTCAAGGAAATTGTTGTGCCTGACAAGTTGGTGAACATTGTTGTTCGTTAGGGGATTGCTTGTCCTGTGTTTGGTGAGCGGTTGTGGCTTTCACCTGCGCAGCTACAACCTCGAAAGTAATGTAGAGAGTTTCGCGATTACCGGCGAAGTTCGTGCCCGGGTTGTATCGATGCTCAGACAAAATTTGCGTCAGCTTGGAGTCGCCGAAAAGTCAGCCAGTGAGGCTACTGTGGTGATAGAAATTCTCGACCAACGTAACCAGCGCCGCAGTGTTTCTACTGCAGGACGGGCCCGTACAGCTGAGTATGAGGTTGATTATGGTTTGCACTACCAGATCTTAGACACCGCAGGAATGGTTCTGGCGCCGCCGACCTGGATTGAGCGCCAGCGCGTTTATCGTGTTGACCGTGACAACATAGTTGGTAGCAGCGAGGAGCAATCAATCCTGCAGCGGGAGCTCATGCAGGATATCGCGGGTCAGATCATTCGCGCCATGGACCTTGTCAGTCGGGTCAATTTACGAGCCGACGAGTAGATATAATGCAGGTTCGCATTGAAGAGTTGAGTACTCACCTCCAGAGCACCATGCGCTCGGTTTACCTGATATCGGGCGATGAAACCCTGCGTGTAGAGGAAGCATGTGATGCCGTATTGGCTACTGCGCGGGCCAATGGATATACGGAGCGTTCGGTTCATCACGTGGAGGGATCCTACAAGTGGCACGAACTTGCTCATGACGGTGCCAGCCTGTCGCTGTTTGCTGACAAAAAAGTACTGGATGTACGTGTGCCTGCAAAGAAGTTTGATCGTGAGGCATCGGATGTCTTGCGTGCCTGGCTATCCGACAATGCGGATAGTGATGAAACATTGCTGGTTCTCAGAACCGGTCGTCTCGAACCGCGGCAGCGTTCCAGCGCGTGGTTCAAAGCCATAGATAAAGGGGGTGCGATCGTTCTGATCTGGCCGCTAAGCACCCGTGAGCTGCCGCGATGGCTCAGCCAGCGAATGCAGCAGCAGGGTATGCAGGCTGAATCGGACGCGCTGCAATACCTTTGCGACAAAGTCGAAGGGAACCTGTTAGCAGCAGCTCAGGAGGTCCACAAGCTTTCGCTGCAGGCATTGCAGATGCCCATCTCACTCGAGGTCATGGCCGCTTCTCTTGAAGATTCCAGCCGTTTTACCAGCTTCGATCTGCTGGATGCGATGATGGTGGGACAGCCTGATCGCGTGGTGCACATCCTGGATGTGCTTAGACAGGAAGGGATCACGTTGTTTGCCATTCTTGGCGCGATGACGGGACAACTACGACGTTTGGGTGATACGCAAAGATTGCCACCAGCGAGAAAAAAAATTGTACAAGGCTTTGCACAGCGGATTCGGGATCCCCTTCCAGTGCTCGCTGAATGCGCGTTTATCGATCAGCAAGGTAAGGGGCAAAAACCGGGAGATCCGTGGATATCACTTGAGAAGATGTTGCTGCGTCTCGCGGGTGTTCGTGGTGTAACACTGGCGAGTCGGGACTTTGCGCGAAGTGTGAATTGATTTTTCCCTAGATCGACAGATTGCTCGGTATTCTTGACCACAAACAGGGCCCTGTCAGACAGAACAATATGTGTTGTTCTTAGCGTGGAGGCATATTGTTCAGTCGACGTGCGTGACAAGTTGTCCCCTCTTTTTTTACTGCTTTTTGTTTCTGGTTCCTTACAATAGTCTGCTTGCCTAAACGAAAAGTAAGGGAGCAAAGTGAGCGATCATCCCGCCGCTGAACTCGGCTCGATTTCAGCGCCTGACCATGAAATTAGTGTTCGTGACGCTTTTGGTATCGATCAGGACTTATCCGTACCTGCGTTTAAAGAACGTACGGACTACGTGCCGATAGTTGACGAAGATTATCGTTTTGACCGTGATACGACGCTGGCCATACTCGCCGGTTTCGGCCATAACCGTCGCGTTATGATTCAGGGATACCACGGCACGGGGAAGTCGACACATATCGAACAAGTCGCTGCGCGACTGAACTGGCCCTGCATAAGGATTAATCTCGATTCCCATATCAGTCGGATTGATCTCATCGGCAAGGATGCGATTGTTCTCAAGGATGGCAAGCAGATCACCGAATTTCGCGAAGGTCTTCTGCCGTGGGCGTTGCAGCATCCTGTGGCACTTGTATTCGATGAATATGATGCAGGGCGACCTGATGTCATGTTCGTTATTCAACGCGTGCTCGAGTTCGACGGAAAGCTGACTTTGCTTGATCAAAATAAAGTGATTACGCCGCATCCGTTTTTCCGTTTGTTCTCTACGACAAATACAGTGGGCTTGGGCGATACCACCGGGCTTTATCATGGCACACAACAGATCAACCAGGGTCAGATGGACAGGTGGAATATCGTAACGACGCTCAACTACCTCGAACATGATGCAGAATGTGAGATCGTATGTGGCAAGGCCAAAACTTATGAAGCCACAGATGCAGGGCGGCGTACCGTCAGTAATATGGTGAGTGTTGCTGATCTCACGCGAAAAGGATTTATAAATGGCGATGTGTCTATCGTGATGTCACCCCGGACTGTGTTGACCTGGGCGCAGAATGCCGAAATTTTTGGAGATTTAGGATTCGCTTTCAGACTGACGTTTCTCAACAAGTGTGATGAGCTTGAGCGTCCAATTGTTGCGGAGTACTACCAGCGCTGTATAGGTGAAGACCTCGGCGACGCCACTGAGGGCATATCGCTGAAAGGTAGCTGAAGAATCTGCCGGATTAACCATGAGTGAAGCAGAAAATCCTCTGGAGCCGTTCAAACGGGCGATGACCGCCACAATGCGAGCCTTGGCGGAGGATGATGAACTCGAAATTACCTTTGGCCCCGGTGCGCCGACTGCACGCGGCAGCCGCATGCGCGTACCCTTGCCAACGGTCGGTTGCTCCGAGCAGGAGGTGAACTCGATTCGGGGTGTAGGCGATCAGTTTGCACTGAAAACCAAGCATCACGATACCGTGCTGCATTCCCGTTATGCGCCGCAAGGGGGCCCGGCTGAGGAAATGTTTGAGTGGATCGAGGAAGCGCGCATTGCTTCGATCGGTAGTCTGTACATGGAAGGCGTCGCCCAAAACCTCGATGCACGTCTGGAAACACAGTGTCAGCAGGCCGCGTTTGATTCCATCACGGCAGAAACTGATGCACCCCTGTCAGTAGCCGTTGGCCTGTTGGTTCGGCAGGAACTGACGGGGCGGGCGTTGCCCCCAAGTGCAGAAAACGTAGTTCGCTTCTGGCGCGATCACGTCGAAGCTCACGCGGGCGCGCAGATCCGGGCGCTGAAGGGACACATCAAAGATCAAGCTGAGTTCGCGACTAAGTGCCGCAGCATAATTGCAGACCTGGGTCTGGCCGCTGACCTGGATGATCCCAGCGAAGGTGAACAGAATCAGGATGAGTTAGAAACGATGGATGAGAATCAGGATGCAGAATCCGATCTCAGCCCTGAAGATGTTTTGCTCGACGATGAATCCATGGGCGACGAAAACGCTGACGGCGATGCGACGATGGTGGAGATGGATGCGGATGTCGACATGGACCAAGCGAGTGCGGAGGCCGATCCCGACGAGGCACCCGCGCCTATGCCGGATGATGCCGGACGTATTGCGGTCGACAACAACTATGAGCTGTTTACGGAAGCGTTCGACGAAATTATTCGCGCAGAAGACCTGTGCGATGCTGAGGAAATGACGAGGTTGCGCCAGTTGCTCGACCAACAACTTGTCTCGCTTCATCACGCGACATCAAAGCTTGCCAACCGGCTGCAACGACGTTTGATGGCAAAACAGAATCGGACTTGGGATTTTGATCTCGAGGAAGGCATTCTTGACGCTGCGCGATTGTCGCAGGTCATCATTGACCCCTTCAACCCGCTTGCCTTTAAGCAGGAAAAAGAAATGAAATTCCGGGATACGGTAGTCACGCTACTCATCGATAGTTCCGGGTCGATGCGTGGTCGTTCCATCACGATTGCCGCTATGTGTGCAGACATCCTGGGGCGTACGCTTGAGCGTTGTTCAGTTAAAGTCGAAATTTTAGGTTTCACAACCCGGGCCTGGCGAGGTGGACAGTCTCGCGAGCAATGGATCAATGACGGTAAACCGACCAGTCCTGGACGCCTGAATGATTTGCGTCACATCATCTACAAGGCGGCAGACGACACCTGGGCACGTACACGGCGAAATCTTGGTCTGATGATGCGTGAGGAATTGCTCAAGGAGAACATCGACGGTGAAGCGCTTATCTGGGCGCACAATCGTCTGGTTACGCGTACTGAGCAGCGCAAGATTCTCATGGTGATCTCTGATGGCCTACCGGTTGATAACTCGACGTTGCTTGTCAACCCCAGCAATTACCTCGAACAACATCTTAAATACGCAATCGATATGACTGAGAATTATTCCCCGGTTGAGTTGGTGGCTGTCGGCATCGGTCATGATGTAACGCACCATTACAAACGCGCGGTGACCATAACCGATGCTGAGCAGCTGGGTGGTGCGATGACCGACCAGCTGGCAGAACTGTTTGAAATTAAGGACTAGTGAGTCTTTGTCTAGCGAGTCACTGCCTGCATACGTGTAATCTCTGGTGGTCCCCCCATCTTCCCTTTAAAGCCGGCTCCTGCAGATTTAAAATGTTCTGATTGTCCGTGTGCTGCTAAGGCTTCCTCATTCTCATACATCTCCATGACGATGTAGTTGCCCTCGTCGTCCTTGCATAGCTGATACATGATGCAGCCCTGCTCGTTTGCTTTGACGGCTTCGGTAAGGGTTAGGAATACGTCTTCGAACTCTGCTGCTGCTTCTTGTTTTACGTTCAGTTTAGCGATCACCCCGATCATGAATTGCTCCGTTCTGATAAATTGAGCCATCGAGCATAAAGGAGGCATATGCACCGACGCAAACTCGACGCCTGGCTCACGGCTTATTTAGCATCTCATCCGGATGAAGAAGCAGTGGTTACGCGATTCCGACAATTCATGATGAATCATGAACGGTGTTTTGCTAGGGATTGCTGGGCTGGGCATATTACAGGTTCGGCCTGGGTGGTGGATCCCGGACAAACTGCTGTCCTCCTGACTCATCACAGAAAGCTGAATATCTGGGTGCAACTTGGCGGCCATAGCGATGGTGATCCCAACACGGCCAGGGTTGCCCGTAAAGAGGCAGAGGAAGAATCTGGGCTCGAAGTGGACTTTGCGACCCGTGAAATCTTTGACCTCGATGTCCATGAAATTCCTGCCCGACACGACGCGCCCGCTCATGAGCATTACGATGTTCGGTTTGCGTTTGTGGCGAAGCAGAAAACCTATGTCGTGAGTGCCGAATCCAACGATCTTCAATGGGTGCAAATTGAAGATCTCGAGGCGTTTACACAAGAAGAATCGATACTTCGAATGGGGCGAAAATGGCGAGCGCATCAGGGTAAGGTTTCTGGCGTTGACAGGCGTTAACAGGGTCTCTATAAGGGAGCGTGGCTTCTACATTCTGGTGTGGATGTAGTAAACTACGCTTAAGTAGTTCGGGAATTGAACGAACTATTGAATGATTAAGTGAAAAATCGATCGGTAAACAGATACAAAATTTGGAGGGGTTTCCATGCACTCACGTAAACTACGTGTAGGCACTCGCCTGCTTGTGGCGCTTATGCTGATTCCCGCAGCCACCTCTTTATTTGCCGCCGAAGGGCGTCAGATTGAAGAGATTGTGGTCACTGCGGAACGACGAGAGTCCACGGTACAGGATACGGCGATATCCATTACGGCCTTTACAGGCGAGTTCATTGAAGACTTTGGTCTTCGCAACCAAGAGGACTTGCAGAACTACATTCCAGCGACGACGATTCAGCCTTATGACTTGTCTATACGCGGTGTAGGACGCTTATATCGAGCTTTAGGTGGAGACCCGGGTATTGCGACCTATTTCGACGGTGCTTATTCTGAAGACTTCGGTATTGCATCAACAGAGGCTGGTCTTTTTGACCTCGAGCGAATCGAGGTACTTCGGGGCCCCCAGGGTACGCTCTATGGCCGAAACGGTCTGGGCGGAGCTGTGAACTTCCACAGTAAAAAGCCGACCGATGAATTCGAAGGTGAGATTAAAACCATCTGGGGTAGCTACAATACCAAGGAAATTTTTGGTGTTCTCTCAGGACCCATCGTCGATGGATTGCTCAATGCCCGTGTCACCGGCGTTAAGCGATCTCGAGAAGGTTTCGTTGAAGAGTTCGGAACAGGTCCTGACCTGAATTCCTATGGTGATGAGAACTATGCGCTGACTCTTGAGTTCACGCCAAGTGATACGCTGTCGATACTGATCCGCGGTAACGAGCGCAGCTATCGTCGTGAGATGTCGGGTGCACAGGGTGCTGGAGCCGTGATTGTCTCTGAGATGGGCGGCATACCGGACCCAGTGACAGGTGGCAAGCGCTGGTCAAGCCTACCGGTTCTTGGCTGGCGCCAGACTTATGATCCTTCCGATGCAGGCGCAGTTATGTGTGCGAGCGCAATCGATCGCACCGACCCGATGTGTCTCGTACCGACGGGTATTATTCCTTATATCAATGACACTTCCCAAGGCTCGATTGCCGGCACCGGCGTGTACCGATTTGAGAGCAATGGGATTGTACGTTTTGGACAGCCGATTATGGGTGGGGTAGACGTCTTGCCTGCAGATGCAACCCATTGGCAGAACTGGACCTACCAGGCGAATGGCGACGCCGATGCGATTAATATCTTGAATCGCACCACGTTGGGTAATGGTCGTGAACTGCCTGAGATGGACGGAGACGATCTGGTCACATACACCAACGGTCATAACGATGAGTTCTTTGACCACCAGGCGGCCTATGCAAGTGTTACCTGGGATGTGAAGGACAATTTCACAATGAAGTACATTGGTGCGTATACCGATTACTACTACGATCGTACGACAGAACACGATCGGACGGGTCTTCCCCATGATATGCAATTCTTTGCAGCCCAGGAGAATGAAAACTATCAGCACGAACTGCAGTTTTTCTATGACTTTAGCGAAAATCTGACGTTAACGGCGGGTCTGTTCGCGTATGAAAACGACATCGATCAACAGCTCGATTTCTATTCGCCTGATTCCTGGAGTAAATTCAGCCAATCGGATGATCAGTGTGGGGGTTGCTATTACGGTGGTTTAGGTTCTGGTACCTGGGGTCTCGGTGGCCCGATTCATCACAGATCGGCTCAGATGAATGCCAATCCGACACCGGGTGCAGGCCCGGGGGGCGTGCAAACGCACTTCGGTCTGGCACTGGGCGGGTGGCATGGTGACAACGTACACAACACCGGACAGGTCGACCATGGACCTGTATCCGATGGTACGACCTTTATCTGGGATACCGAAAACCGTTCCAGCGCGCAGGCCATCTATGCGCAGACGGAATGGCAAATCAACGATACCTGGGCAATTACCCTGGGTGCTCGTTGGGCTGAAGATGAAAAAGAAGGCGAAGAGAACCTCTACCTTTATCGTGAGGGACTGTTATTCGGTACCGATCTGAAGGGCGTTTGTGTTGCTGTAAGCGGTGATTCGGTTGCCTGTGGTGATGACCCTGTTAACCCGGACGGTGTGGTCACGTTGGCTGAGTACAACCAGAATGTCACGGGAGCGCTTGATGCGGATGGTAATGTCGTCAACTTCGATACGCTGCGTAAAAACGGCGTGCCCTGGACGCTTGGCCTGTATCGTCGGTTCGAGCGTACCTTTGATGACCTGACCTATCGTGTGAACATTGACTTTACGCCAACGGATGATGCTTTAGTCTACTTGTCTGTTACGACGGGCTATCGCGCAGGTGGATTCAACCTCGGTTTCTTTGCGCCTACGCCAACTTATGACAACGAGGAGATCACGGCCTTCGAACTTGGCTACAAAGGTCAGTTAGCTGATGGCACAGTGCAAATCAACGCCTCAACCTATTTATACGACTACAACGACATCTCGCTGCAGTTCCTTGAGAGCAGTGTTGTCGGTGAAGGTACATCGGTTACCAACGCACCTGGTGCACAAACGTACGGTGCTGAAGTGGATATCTTGTGGCTTGCTACGGATAACTTAACAATCGGCTTTAACTACAGCTTCACGCACGCTGAGTACGATGGTGAACTTCCTGTAGATAAGATGGTGGTTGATACGTCTAACCCATGGGCGCCGACTGAGTTGTTTACATCGCAAGAGCGCAAAGTTCCGATCGATGGTGAACCGCTCCCACGTATTCCGGAAACAAAGTGGACGGCGTGGGCTGAATACCAGCATGCCCTGGGTGAAAACGGCAAGCTTGTCTTCCTGACGGTTTTGAACTACACGGATGAGTTCCCGGCAGCAGGTCGACCTTTACCGAGTGGACCATTAGTCACCGCACCTGACTTCATGCGTTGGGATGCACGCATTTCTTGGTTATCAGCAGATGAGCAGTGGAATGTGACCGGCTTCATAAACAATATCCTGGATGAAGTTGGAACACGAAATATGTTCACTTACTCGAGCCAGGGCGGGTACCGTCGTGGCGTTGAGCCGACCAATCCGCGCATGGCGGGTATCGAAATTCAGTACAAGTTTGGTGCTTTCCAATAGAAGACACCTAAAACTGAATGCAAGAAAAGGGCATCTACGGGATGCCCTTTTTGTTTATATGGCTAAAAAATGGTGTTCGTTGCGTATCTAACGCGGTTTTTTTGCTGCAAATTTGATTTGTGCAGGCAAGGCAGTTGACGTAGGCTTCCGAATTGCGGTTCGGTCATCAGTTTGTTACTTCGGTTCCATCTCGATTGGTCGGCTCATGGTGCCGGTAAAAGTCCGGCGGACGTACCCGTTAGTGGGTGCATGATCAATTGGAGAGAGAATTGAAAAAACTCTACGTAGGCAACCTTGCCTGGGGCGTCACGGACGACGAGTTAAATCAGCTTTTTGCTGAGTTTGGAAACGTCGCGTCGGCGGTTGTAATCACAGACCGTGAAACGGGTCGTTCACGCGGTTTTGGGTTCGTAGAACTCGAAAGCGGTGGCGAAGAGGCGATCGAAGCACTCAATGGGCAGGACCTGCAAGGCCGTCCACTGCGTGTAAACGAAGCGCAAAGCAAAAACCGTGGCGGTGGCGGTGGTGGCGGTGGTGGCGGCGGAGGTCGTCGACCCTTTTAAGTGAAAAGAATCTGACTAGGTCAGGTATATGGCCCACTCAGATTCGACGCTTGATGCCACACCTCAATCGAAGAGGTGGCACGCGACCTGTCGCTCCGGTGCGTCTGTAGTTTCCCTGAGCGAAATGAGTTCAGGTGTCTCCTGTTCGCATCGTTTGTGGACCTCGGGACATCGATTAGCGAATCTGCACCCGGCGGGGACGTTCACTGGTGAGGGGATCTCGCCTCGGATCGTCGTTGCTGTGCGTGACCGCTCGTTTTCGGGGTCTGGTTCGGGATTGGAGCCGATTAGAATTTTCGTATAGGGATGCTTTGGTTCGAAAAAGACTTCGTTGGCGGGGCCAATCTCGACTAGGCTGCCTAGGTACATCACCGCCATGCGATCGCTCACGTATCGCACCATGGAAAGGTCATGGGCGATAAAAAGGAGCGTCAGCCCCAAACTCTCCTTGAGTTCGTCCAGAAGATTAATGACCTGTGCCTGCACAGAAACGTCCAGGGCAGAGATCGGTTCGTCACATACCACAAATTCCGGCTCAAGAATCAGCGCGCGCGCGATCCCGATACGTTGACGTTGTCCGCCGGAAAATTCATGTGGATAGCGTGACATGTGATCAGCCTCTAAGCCCACACGCTTAAGCCATTCGGCCACTCGTTCATTGATGTCAGTTTTTTTTAAGGTGCTATGCAGGGCCAGTCCTTCGCCGATGATTTCTCCGACGGTCATGCGGGGGTTTAAGGATGAATAGGGGTCCTGAAAAATCATCTGCATCCGTTTTGACCAGATTTGGAAGTCCTGCGCGGTATATGCAGCGGGCAATGCCTGCTCCTGATAAAAAACTGAGCCGGAGGTTTTGTCGTGCAAACCCAGCATTGTTTTGCCTAATGTAGACTTGCCGGAACCTGACTCCCCTACGAGCCCGACGATTTCACGCGCGCCTATGTCGAGGCTTACATCGTCTACGGCGTGGATTCGCTGGCCCTTACCCAGGTCAAAATGCTTGACCAGGTGCTCGATACGGATCAGAGGTTTCAAGAAGGTGCTCCCAGCACTTCTGGGACGATGCGCGTATTTGCCTCATGATGGAGCCAGCATCTGGCTGCATGGTCAGGACGAAGATTGAGGTAGGGGGGTGGTTCGTTTCGGCAGATCTGCATGGCGAAGGGGCAGCGTGCACAATAACCGCATCCGGGTGGTGGGTTGAAAAGATCCGGGGGTGATCCATCGATAGGTTTCAGTTCATTGCCACCCGCAGGGTCATTGCTGGGCATAGCAGCACGCAAACCCAGCGTATAGGGGTGTGCGGATTCATAGAAGATCTGGTCGACAGACCCTGTTTCAACGATTTGACCTGCGTACATGACGAGCACCTCATCGGCCATGCGGGCGACTACGCCCAGGTCGTGGGTAATGAGTATGATTGCCATGCCGGTCTGTTTCTGCAGGTCTCGTAAGAGGTCTAGGATTTGCGCCTGTATGGTTACATCCAGTGCGGTGGTTGGCTCATCGGCGATCAGGATTGCAGGTTCGCATGCAATTGCCATCGCGATCATGGCGCGTTGCAACATCCCGCCTGAGAATTCGAATGGATATTGTTTGGCACGCTTGTCGGGCTCGGGAATTTTGGAGAGTTCTAAAAGTTCGATGGCTCGTTTGAACGCGGCTTTGTTCGTGTACCCTCGATGCACAATGAGGGTTTCAGCTATCTGACTCCCAATGTTCATGGTCGGATTCAGAGAAGTCATTGGATCCTGGAAGATCATACCGATCTGATCTCCTCGAATGTCTTTGCCATCTATGGATTTCTGACCCAGGATATCGATGCCTCGCAGATGCGCCTGTCCGCGGGTGATGCGCCCAGGAGGCATTGGGATCAGACCCATGATGCTTTGTACAGTCACGGATTTACCACAACCCGACTCACCGACAATCGCGAGTGTTTTGCCGGCATCGATCTGGAATGACACGCCTCGAACAGCTTGTACAGTGCCCCCGTATGTGTCGAATTGGACATGAAGATCGTCAACGTTTAACAAGTTGTCAGACATAACTATTCTCGATTCCTCATGCGGGCATCAAGCGCATCTCTCAGCCCATCACCCAACATATTAAAGGCCAGTACCGTCACGCTGATGAAGGCGGCCGGAAAGATGAGCTCGTGTGGATGGGTTAGCATGGTTTTTATCCCGTCGTTGCACATAGACCCCCATGAAGGTGTTGGAGGCGCGACGCCCATGCCGATAAATGACAGGAATGCTTCGGTGAAAATCGCGCTGGGAACGGCAAAGGTGATGGTCACGAGAATGACACCCATGGTGTTAGGAATCATATGTCTGAGAACGAGGTAGTTGGTTTTAGCGCCCAGCAGGCGACTCGCGCTGATATAGCCTTCTTCCCGGATCTGCAGAATCTGGCCACGTACCAGTCTTGCGGTTGCTGGCCACAACAGGACCACCATGGCAAAGAGCATGGGTAAGATACCACTCTCTCCTGGCCCGGTATTGGTCATGACTTTGAAGAGGATCATGAAGAGTAAAAAGGGTAAGGCGACGACGAAATCAGCAAAACGCATCATGAGTTGGTCTGTTACCCCACCGACGAAACCGGCTGTACTTCCATATACCACGCCTATCAGGACATAGAGTAGAGGCGCAAAAAAGCCAATAAAAAGGGATATTCTGGCGCCATGCATGAGGCGGGCAAGCATGTCACGGCCGAGATAATCTGTACCCAGGGGATGAAATGCGAGTTCATAGGTTGTTCCCGGCGTTGGCGATTCAAGTGGGCCCACCAAGCCTCGCTCGCGTGCTTCTTCGATAGTGATGACACGGGATACGTCGGTTTCGATTGTTTCGTATTGGTTGGTGTCGTTTCCGTTGTGATCGAGGGCGACGATGTTGTAGAAGTAAGATTTCGGGTGCAGATCGAGGCGATCTTCAAAAAATGGCTTGTTTGTTACTGCAAGCGGAAGCCCAAATGCCCGTTCAGGGCCGCTCGCATAAGGTGTACGGTATACGCGATAGCCGTACTGTGGAGAAAAATCACCCCATATCAGGCGGACATGCTGGGTTGTTGCAGTGCCGATGATTTGTAGCCCTGCATCAGCTGTGTTGGACGATCCTTGCCAGACTGTATATTCATCCACGAGGGTGACGGTGCGATCCGCGCCGGGTGCTTGAGAGATTTGTTCAACGTCCTGGATGGTGGGATCGACAGTCCAAAGTGCTGGCCCGAGAAAAGTGAATAGAAGCAGGCCGATGATGATCCATAGAGAGACCAGGGCGCGGTGGTTCGCCTTCAGGCGTAGCCAGGCATCCTGCCAGTATGACAATGATGGCCGTGAGATGCCTTGAATGTCCTGCTCTACAACCAGAGGTTCAAAGGCATCGGTCGCAAACGAGTTAACGGAAGTATCAGCCATCTTCTACTCCAGCCGTACTCTCGGATCGATCAGGCTGTACACGAGATCGACCAGGATGACCATGAAGACCAGAAAAGCCCCGTAAAAAACGGTTGTGCCCATAATGACCGTGTAGTCGAGTTGCTGTACTGCCTGTACGAAGTAGCGGCCAAGGCCGGGTATGGCGAAGATGATCTCAACCACGAAGCCACCGGTAGTGATCGCAGCGATAGAAGGTCCGAGTACGGTAATGACAGGCAAGACGGCATTTCTCAGCTGGTGGCGCGTAAATATCTGACTCGCGGGCACGCCCTTGGATTTGGCTGTGCGCACAAAGTCTGAGTTGACGATCTCGAGCATGGAAGAGCGCATCAGGCGTGTGAGATAAGCCATGGTGGATAGGCCAAGCACCATGGACGGGATGATCATATGCCAGACTGTGCCCCAGCCGCCCACCGGTAGAATTGAAATGCCCGTCCAATCGTTCATGTTGACGAGACTAAGCTGTCCCAGCGCGGCGACGACAAAGCTAGGTACCGAGATGCCAAGGATGACGAGAAACATGATAATCGTGTCAGGGAGACGGTTTCTATACAAAGCAGTCAGCGCGCCCCACAGAATCCCACCCAGACCGGCGAATATAATGGCCAGAATGCCGAGGGTCGCGGAAACAGGGAAATGTTCAGCAATTATGTCGTTGACCCGGCGGTTTTCTTGCGTGAATGAAATGCCGAGATCGGCTTTTGCCAGGTTCTTGAGAAAGATCCCGTATTGCACGATCACAGGTTGGTTGAGGCCGTACTTGATCTCAAGGTTTTCGCGGATCTTCTCGGTCAGAGCTTTTTCACCTGAAAGAGGGTCTCCGGGGACTTCATGCATGCCAAAAAAGGTCGCGGTTGCGATGAACCAGACCGTGATGATTCCCTGGATGATTCTTTTAAATGCGTAACGCCCCATGCCTTTTCTTATGTTTGCTTGACTGTTGTTGCGTGGGTCAGAAGCACGAATGACAACACGACTACCTGCCAGCCCCAGTTTGCACGATGTAGGCATTTGTGAAGTCGACGTCTGGTCCGATCACCCGGCGTTTCATGCCTTTGAGATCCGGATTTACAACATAGGTGACGCCGCGTTCATACATCGGCAGGATGACGACATCGTCAAATATCAAACGCTGGATCTTATTAAAGATCGCCATGCGTATGACCGGGTCGACCGAGTTCTGCACCTGATCGATCAGGTCATCCATTACAGGGCTCGCGTAGCGTCCACGATTGTTCAGATTCCATGAGGCGAACAAGTCACCGAAAGTCAGTGGATCATCGTAATCCGGCCCCCAGCCAGCCAGAACCAGGTCGAATTCTCCTGCTGTCATCTTGGCCAGCCGTTGCTTGAAAATCTGTTTGTCGATCTTCACATCGAGCCCGAGATGGCGTTTAAGGGATGCCTGCACCCATTCGCTCTGGATGTTGGAGATAGGATTATCTCCAGTCAGCATCATGATTGGGGGGATTTCTTCGAGTTGAAGCTCCAGTTTCGCACGTTGTAAGTGTTTGCGCGCCTGGTCGCGATCAAGTGTTAGCTTTGGCGCGGGATATTCCTTGCGGAAGTTGTCGTGAACCCCCATGAGAAATTTAGGGAACAGGGATTCGCCGGGGGAGTAGCCTGGCATTTTGGTGACCTTGTAGACCAGCTCTTCCATATTGAGTACCAGCTGCATGGCACGGCGAAGGTTGTAGTTCCGGGTGATATGCGTGTCGCGATGGTTGAACTCGAGAAAGAACACAGCGCCATCCTGGTGTTGTTTTATGTGCCACCGTTCCTCCAGCGCACTGTCGAGGTTTTCGGCAAGGAGGCTGGTGTAGGCAATCTTGCCATCTTTAAAAAAATTGAGTGTGGCCGTGGCATCGCTTGTGATGTAGGCGATGTTGATTTTTTCCAGCCGGATCCGGTCTTTGTCCCAGTAGTGAGGGTTTTTCTCTAACAAAAGACTCGAGCCGTGGACCCAGTGGCTAATAACGTAAGGGCCGCTATAGAGAAGTTCCCACGAATCGGAACCGAATTTACCCGCCGTTGCTTTAAAAAATTCTTCGGCTACGGGCATATAAGTCGGGAATGTCACCATTTTGTCAAAAAAAGCCACGGGGCGTTCGAGTTCGACGATGAGCTCGAAATCATTGGGTGCCCGTACAGCCAATGCACTTGGAGGCAGCTTACCTTCGTTAATCGCGCGACCGTTTTTGATGTGAAATAGTAGAAAGGCATATTCAGAAGCCACCTCAGGAGAGAGTGCGGTTTGCCAGCCGAAAATGAAGTCGTGTGCAGTGATCGGTTTTCCGTCACTCCATTTTGCATTTTCTCGTAGCCAGAAGTGTGCATGGGTATCAGTGACTTTCCAGGTATGGGCCACCGCTGGCTCCAGCTGGTCGTTGTCGCCCATTCGTAGTAAACCCTCCATGACATGGCCGATGATCATGCCCGAGCTGACATCGGTGGCGACAGTAGTGTTTAGCTGGGGTGGTTCTTCCCGAATTGCGATGGTAATTGAGCTGTTGCTGTGATTTATGGCTTGAGCGGATTCGGTACTTGAGCCAACGAGACTGGCGAGACTCTGCAGAACCATCATCAAAAGCGTGATCCCGAAAAGAGCAACGACGGCAAATATCAGTAGTTGTTTGCCTGCTGATTTAGCAAATCCTTCTTCGCTGTCTGTCAATGGAGATTCGGCCATCATCAGGTCCGATTGAATCAGGCGCAATTATACCGCTGAATTGGCGCAGGCGTGCATTGCAAGTACGACATTGCAATCTTGTCAAGAGAACTTTAGTGGCTGACCTGCTTTAAGAGGTTACCGACTACTCGTTCGAGGTGCATCAGAGAGTTGCACTCTTCAACCTGGTGGGAGTAGGCCTGGTATTTACGCATTTCCGAGTCGCCTGTATTCCACGACAGCCTGGATTCCGGGTTTAGCCAAATGACACGTTTACTGCGATCGTACATTTCTTTAAGAATCTCAGCATGTGCATCACCGTAGTTGTTGCGTGCATCTCCGAGGATGATGATGGTTGTGCGGTTGTCGACATCATCAAGACAGTGACGTTTAAAATCGATGAAAGCTTGACCGTAATCAGTGGAACCACCGCTGAAATCTCTGAGTACTTTAGCGATCGCATCCTCGATGTGATTGCGCATAAACAGCTCTGTCACTTCAGCCAGGTCGGAAGAGAAGGCAAAGCTTCTTACCTTGGGCATCACTTCATCGAGGCTGTAGAGAAACATGAGCATAAAACGTGCATAGGCTGCCACAGATCCGGACACGTCGCAGACGGCGAACACCTTCGGACGATCGATCTTCACGGACTTCCATCGCAGATCGAAGATGGCGCCATCGTAGGACATGTTATGGCGCAGGGTCCGTGGCACGTTCAGCTGCCCTTTTTTAAAAACTTTCTTGCGGCGGGAGTGCAGGGTGGTCAGGCGTTTAGCCATCTTGTAGACCATTTCCTGTATGAGACGGAAATTTCGATGTTCAACGTTGGACAGTTTGACCTTACGCAGAAGCTCCTCGCGTAGTTTTTTGCCAGACACGTCTGCATTTAGAAGGAACTGGCGTTCAACGTAGTCTCGTACCTGTTCGCGTAAGAAATCTCTACGGCGTTTGAGTTCCTGACCCAAACGTCTTGATGGCACAAACTCCATTTCTTTCAGATTGGTAATTTCACGATTGAGATCGGCCAGACCCATCGCATCCATGATGCGTCGGGTGTAGAGCCCTTTTTGGGTAAATATCTGTATCTCGCGCACATTCGCTGCCTCGCCCGCTGCTGCCATCTCCATGCCGAGATCGACGCGGGAATCAGCCATGAGAAGTTTGCCAAGCGCCGATTGCGCCTCTGCCATTTCTCCAGGGCCCAGATCCTCTTCCTCCTCTTCTTCGTAGAGGTTGTTGTTGGGTTTGGATTTAGACTTCTTCTTGCCTGATGCGGGTTGGCCCGGTTGGCGTTCGCCGCCTGTGCCGCCGCCTTCGCCTTCTCCCTCGCCTGTATTTTCGTCTGCTTCTTCCCCGCCCTCACCCTCGTGGTCGTCTGCGGATTCGCCACGTTCTCCGCGTACATCGTTGTATGCGAAAAACTGGTCGAAGCAGGCATTAAATGTTTCCTTCTCATCAGCCGTTTTGGGCAGCACGAGAGAAAGAGAGTGCTTGAGGAATTCCCGATTTTCGTATCCCACCAGTTCGACCGTATTGATCGCATCGAGGGTTTCTGCTGTCGAAACACGAACCTCGGCCGTACGCAGTGAACGTATAAAGTTGGTGAGGGTGCGTTCCATAGGCGCCTTGAGGTTACTTACGTATTTTCGCTGTGATGGAGTTGATCTCAGACTCGACGTTTTCTATGTCTTCCTGGAACTTTAAGATGACGTTGAGTGTACTGCGGACCAGGTCCGGATCCAGGGCTTCGGTATGCAGCAGGAGCAAAGTACGCGCCCAGTCGATTGTCTCGGAGATCGCCGGAACCTTCTTCAAATCGAGGTTTCGTAGTTCATGGATGAAGGCCACCAGTTGGCGTTGTAACTCCGGTGGCACCTCCGGTACACGCGCGTGAATAATTTTCTGTTCCAACGCCACATCGGGAAATGGAATGTACAGGTGCAGACAACGACGCTTGAGTGCGTCCGATATTTCCCGTGTGTTGTTCGATGTCAGAAAAACCATGGGTGGTTCAGTGCTGGCTTTTATGGTGCCGATTTCAGGAATCGAAACCTGGTAATCAGAAAGGATTTCGAGCAACAGTGACTCAAATTCATGATCGGCTTTGTCAATTTCGTCAATTAAGAGCACGCATCCGTCGTCTTCTCGGAGTGCCTTCAGGAGTGGGCGAGGTTCAAGGAATTCCTCAGAGAAGAAGATGTCGCCAAATTGATGCAGGCGTTGCACGGACTGGGTGAAGCCTTTAGCGCCAGACAGTACTTCGTCGAGGGCTTCTTTCAGAACCTGCGTGTACAACAGTTGCTTGCCATACTTCCACTCGTATATCGCTTTCGCTTCATCCAGGCCCTCGTAGCATTGCAGACGAATGAGCGGGAGCTCAAATATTTCTGACGTGGTTTTGGCGAGCTCGGTCTTGCCAACCCCCGGGGGGCCTTCGATCAGGACGGGCTTGCGCAAGTGATAGGCCAGATAGACCGCAGTTGCGATTTGTTCGCTGCAAATATATCGCTGCTTCTCGAGATTTGATTGTAGCGATGCCACTGACGCAGCAATCGTTTCTATATCAGCCATGGATTCCCCGGAAATGAAGTTCGTGCTAAACGGCACACACAAAGCCGTCTATTATCCCAGTCATGCTAACTTTTGTATAGCGAGCTATATCTGGGCTCTGTTTGAGCGGTGCCTTCCGGGCTTATTGGCCTGATGCGGTCGCAAAATGATTTTACGCGAACAACCAGGCTTCGACGGGTGTTTGTGCCGTGTCGGTTCTGCTCGCCTTGTCTGAGATGCAGACGCTCGATCATCTTTTGTCATGATTGCCTGGCGCTCAGTATTTATAAGATTCAGGCTTGAAAGGGCCCTCTTGGTCCACGCCGATGTAATCGGCCTGATTATTGGTGAGGCGGGTGACAACGCCACCAAAGCCTTCCACCATGAGCTGGGCGACTTCTTCGTCGAGTTTTTTGGGCAGTACTTCCACGGTGATAGGCGAGCGTTGATTGTCCGGCTGGCGAGCCCAAGCCTGCTCGTATAGGTGCATCTGTGCGAGTACCTGATTGGCGAATGATCCGTCCATGACACGCGAGGGATGGCCCATTGCATTACCGAGATTTACCAGGCGGCCTTCGGAAAGCAGGATAAGGTAGTCGCCATGTTTATCAGAACGAAACACTTGATGTACCTGATCCTTCACCTTGTCCCAGCGCCAGTTCTCGCGCATGAAGGCTGTATCGATCTCATTGTCGAAGTGGCCGATATTGCAGACGACTGCACCGGATTTCACACTTGAGAGCATGGCCGAGTCGCACACATGGGTGTTGCCTGTACATGTCACGATAAGGTCGGTATCGCTCATGAGGTGGCTATTGATGTCGGTGACATGTCCGGTGTTTGCACCGCCTGTATAGGGTGAGACGACTTCAAAACCATCCATACAGGCCTGCATGGCGCAGATCGGGTCGACTTCTGCGACACGTACGATCATCCCTTCCTGGCGCAGGCTCTGGGCAGAGCCCTTGCCGACATCGCCATAACCGATCACGAGTGCACGCTTGCCGGCCATCAGCATGTCGGTACCACGCTTAATCGCGTCGTTGAGGCTGTGTCTGCACCCATAACGATTGTCGTTCTTGGATTTTGTTACTGAGTCATTAACGTTGATGGCCGGCACCTTAAGCGTATTGGTCCTCAGCATGTCGTACAGTCGGTGTACACCGGTTGTTGTCTCCTCGGATATACCATGCACGTTGTCGAGTATCGCTGGGTACTTGTCGTGGAGGAGCTCTGTCAGGTCACCGCCGTCATCAAGCAGAAGATTGGCGTCCCACGGTTGGCCACTCTTGAGGATCGTTTGTTCAATGCACCACCAATACTCATCTTCAGTCTCTCCCTTCCAGGCAAACACTGGCACATCGACAGCTGCCATGGCTGCAGCGGCGTGATCCTGGGTTGAGAAGATATTGCACGAAGACCATCGGACCTCTGCACCGAGGGCGATTAATGTTTCGATGAGGACAGCTGTTTGTACTGTCATATGTATACAGCCGATGATGCGTGCGCCTTTGAGTGGTTGTTCCGCCGCATACTTACGCCGCAATGCCATGAGTGCTGGCATCTCCGCCTCAGCGAGGTTGATTTCTTTGCGGCCAAATTCTGCCAGGCCAATATCCGCCACTTTGTAATCCGCCATGCTCTTTCCTATTGTGTTGTGCTTAGTTATTTGAAGTAAAACTCATGACCTGCACGCCGAAGCCATTGCGCTGTGCAAGATGTTGTTGCTCAAGTATGGTGAGTCCCGCCCGCCCTGCCCAGGTGTGTAGTTCTTCGGTGCTAAATCCGAGCCACAGATCCCCGCATGCATCTTTGACCCACTCCTGATTGTGCGTACACAGTTCTGCGATTACGAGGAGTCCGCTTGTTTGTAGAAGGTTGCTTGCCTGTCGAAAAAACTGCACAGGGCTCGCGAAATGATGGACGACCATGGCAGCTAAAATGAAGTCTAGTTTTTTGCGTTGGGTAAGCGATAAAAAATCCTGCTCGATGAGCCGAATGTTTGGCTTGGAAATCTGCTCGGCGGTTTCGCGCAGAATTTCCGGGGAACTGTCTATACCGATCACCTGATCAAAGTGTTCAGCAAGGGTAAGGAGCATTGTGCCGCTTCCTGGACCGACCTCTAGTGCGCGTTTGCGACGCAGAGGGTGCGTGTGCAGGACAAAGTCGGTGACCGTGTCGTGATAAACGTCCGGAGCACAGATGAGTTCGCGTTGTTGCGCCAGTGCATCGGCGTGAGAGGCAAAGAATTCGCGAGATTGTTGGTTTCTTCTTTCATGTATGCGCAGCAGGTTGTCTTCGATGTCCGGGTCGGGGGCCCTGTGGTCAAGCTCCTCATAGATTGCCTGAATCAGCGCACAACCAGGACGGGAAATGCGTTGATAAAAGACGCAGGTGCCTTCCTTGCGCCGAGTGACCAAGCCCGCATCGAGCAGAACTTTGAGGTGGTGAGAGATAGCGGGTTGCGCCATCGTGAACACTTCACCAAGTTCGAGTACGCCGTAGGCATCATCGGCGAGTGTGTGCAGGATGCTGGCGCGCAAAGCATCCCCGGTCGCTTTTGTAATCCGGACGATGTCAGACAGGTCTTCGGTCCCGTGATTAGACACTGCTTGGCTGTTTTCGCGTTGCATATCTGTACTGTATCATAATATCAAAATATTTTGATATTAAGCTTGCGCTCGCACTGTGAGAGTATGCGCTGCTGGTGAATCGAGGCTGACTGAGTTGGACGTATCCGTTAAAAGCAAACTGCCTGATGTGCAGACAACAATCTTCACGGTGATGAGTGCGCTGGCGCAAGAACACGATGCGATCAACCTTTCGCAGGGATTCCCGGATTTTGACGGACCGTCCTTTCTCCTTGAACGGGTGCAGTATTACTTCAACAATGGCTTTAATCAGTATCCGCCGATGCAGGGTGTGCAGTCTTTGCGCCATGGGATTGGTGCGAAGGTAAGGGCTTTGTACGGATGTTCTGTGGATCCAGAGACTGAAATCACGGTGACGGCAGGCGCAACAGAAGCTCTTTTTTGTGCCATTGCTGCGGTCGTGTCTGCTGGTGACGAGGTCATCGTTTTCGATCCGGCATACGACAGTTACGACCCCGTCATACGTTTGCAAGGTGCTCAAGCTATACACGTGCCGCTTGAGGCACCGTCATATCGACCCGATTGGCAACGTGTGCAGGAAGCGATCACTGCAAAGACCCGTCTTATCATTATCAATACGCCTCACAATCCCACGGGATCGATCTGGCTCGAAGACGACTTGAAAACGCTGGAGAAATTAGCCGTGCAGTACGGCTTTTTCGTGCTGGCTGATGAGGTTTATGAGCACATTATATTTGATGGCGAGGCACATCAAAGTGTGTGTCGTTTCCCAGACCTCTTTGCACGCAGCTTTGCTGTCTCATCCTTCGGTAAAACGTATCACGTGACAGGCTGGAAGGTTGGTTATTGCGTGGCGCCCGCAGCTTTATCGGAAGAATTTCGCCGAATTCATCAGTTTGTCACCTTCACCGTCAATACACCCGTGCAGCTCGGCTTGGCAGATTTTCTTGAAGCGCATGCGGAACATCATTTGAATCTCCCCGGGTTTTATCAAGCCAAACGAGATTATTTTCTGTCGCTTCTGGAGGCTTCACGCTTCACCTTCGAGCCAAGCAGCGGTACTTTTTTTCAACTTTTGAACTATGAGGCCATATCGCAAGAACCCGATGCAGATCTCGCCAAAAGGTGGACACGTGAAATCGGCGTGGCTTCGATTCCGGTCTCTGTTTTCTACCAGGCGCCCGATCCGGGTCGATCTCAAGTTCTGAGGTTTTGTTTTGCCAAGGACGATGCCACGCTCGCGCGGGCTGCGGATATATTATGCAGCCTTTGAGATTGGCTCTGCTTCAGGTGCAGACGCACTGGCATGATCCGGTCAGCAACCGGGCGTTGTTTGCGCCACTCATCGAGTCGGTGGCGGATCGATCAGATCTGGTGGTACTACCAGAAATGTTCAGCACCGGATTTACGATGGCAGGCGCGGTGGTCGCAGAGAAGATGGACGGGGCGACCGTCTCGTGGCTGCGACGTATTGCTCAAGCTGGCGATGTGACTGTGTGTGGTTCTGTCGTGATCAACGACAACGGCCACATCTACAACCGTTTCATATGGACTAATGGTGAAGATCTAGGCTACTACGATAAGCGCCACCTGTTCCGCATGAGTGGTGAGCATGAGCATTATACAATGGGAAAGGTGAGATCGGTCTTTCAGGTTGGAGATTGGCGAATATGTCCGTTGGTTTGTTATGACCTAAGATTCCCGGTCTGGTTCCGCAACACCAATGACTACGACGCTTTGGTGTGTGTGGCGAATTGGCCGGGATCGCGACGCGATGCCTGGCTCACACTGTTACGGGCGCGGGCGATAGAAAATCAGGTGTACTCGGCGGGGGTGAACATCGTAGGGACGGACGGTAACGGTGTGTCCTATACGGGAGGCACGTCTGCGTATGGGCCTGATGGCGAAACCCTTGTCGAGCGTTTCGATAAAGCAGGCATCGAACTGATCACCTTTGACCCCGGTCAGTTAACGCGACTAAGAGAATCGTTCCCTGTGTGGCGAGATGCGGACCGGTTTTCGGTTGATACAGGCGAGGACTAGGCAGTTGCGATATCTGTATATATTGACAAGCTTTTTCGCGCTGGTGGCGTGCACGGAGTCTTCTCAACCTCAGGTGCAAACAAAAACTTCAGTAGGCCCGGGGGAGAAGGTTTATGGCGAGTATTGCTTTTCGTGCCACACACCCGGGTTGAATGGGGCGCCTAAGCTCGGAGATGTCCAGGCCTGGGCTCCTCGAATTGCACGGGGTAAATCGATGTTGTTGCAAACAACGATAGAGGGTATCCCTCCGGCAATGCCTCCTCGAGGTATCTGTATGAGTTGTACCGATGAAGAATTGAGACAGGCGATTGAGTTTATGATCGTCGAGAGTCAATAGCCGCATAGACCACTAGCCGGTAAGTTTGAGCGTCGGTCAATATCCATAAAGTTAATACAATCAATTACATAGAGTCGGTTCGCTGCCTGCCTTATGATTTGCATCCTTAAGATGTTAAAGCAGCGTGCTTTGCAAAAACCGTTTAGCGGCCAGGGTGCGACGACCCTCAATTGTGTTTGTAAATGGTGGGACAGGGGTTGCCATGGTGACATTTGCGGGAGCCCGTCTGTCATCCAGACTTTAAATGGGCATCGAAGTTGGGAGATCCAACAGCACCTGACCGTACAGTTCGCTGGCAACATCGATATCGAATACCGTATGGCCGGATAGGGTGTGGATGTCCCTGTGCAGCCTCTGCAGTGGGTGTTCAAGGCGATGGGCGCTGGCACCACTTGCTTCCATTACATCGCGTACGATATCTCGACACTGGCGCACGATGTGTCCACAGCGAAGTCGGAGAGAGATCCTTTCCTCACCTGTCGAAAGTGCTTCACGATGACCCAACGCTTCGAGATCGCGGGCGATCGCGAGCATTTCTCGCTCAATCGCGTCGATGGCTATCGTCAGATTACCCAGACGCATCTGTGCGGCGGGTTGGTTTTGCTGGGTTGTGCCGCTGCCCCACAGTGCGCGTGCCTGGATTGTTTCTTTGAAGAGATTAACGGCTTTGCGTGCGCATCCCACTGCAGGACAGGCAGCGGTAATGCACTTAAAAGCGATCATGGGTGTCCGGAATGTGGGAGATGCATGCCAAGCAGCGCCTTCGGTGTTGGCCAGGGTCATGAGTCCGACGGACTGACTCATGTGCTGGGGAATGATTACGTTCTCCGCAATGATGTCGTTGGATCCTGTCGCAACCATACCCGCCACCTGCCATGTGTCTTCCACGGTGACTTGATCCCTGGGGATCATAAACATACGTAGATCGGGCTTATCTGTGCCTTCAATGCGTCCGGCGAGCATGACCCAGTCGGCATGCATCACACCTGTTCCCCATTGCCAGCGTCCGTTGAGGAGGTATTGCTCGCCTTCCAGCGTAGCGGTGCCGGTAGGCGAGATAGAACCTGGGGCGAGAAAGTAGGGCTGGTGTTCCCAGATTTCCCGCTGCGCCCGTTCCGGAAAGTGGGCCAACAACCAGTTATGTTCCATACAGAACGTGGTCACCCAGGCAGTCGAAGTACAGGCCTCACCCAGGCGCATGCCGATACGGACAAAAGTCTCATAGTCCAGCTCCATACCGCCGAATCGCTTTGGCACATAGGCTGTAAAGACGCCCGTTGCGGCGAGTTTCTGCATAATGCCATCGTCAGGTTTGCGTGCAGCCTCTGCGGTTGCCGCGGCCGTTTCGACGTCATCGAGAAGTGCTTCTATATCCCCAAGCAGAGTGGCGGCGTCAGGCATAGAAAGATCCAGGTAGTTTTAATTTAAAGGGTTGCCACCCGGGTACCTTCAGGTAGTGGGCATGCAATAGCAAGCGTTCTGCGTCTGCTCCATGGTATAGATGGTCACCAACGATAGGCCAGCCGAGCCATGCGAGATGGACACGCAACTGATGAGTACGTCCAGTGGCCGGATGCAGAAGGACGATTGAGTCGTTGCCTATGACTTTAAAACGGCGGAATGTGGTTTGAGCGTTTACGCCTTGGCGATTTTGGGTGACTGTGAAACGCTGGGCGTTCAAAGAGATGTCAGCGCGTTCTCCTGCGATGCGATACCGACTTTTGCGGCCTTTACACAAAGGCAGGTCGACGATGTGGGTCCCCGCAGGTGGGGTGCCTGAGACCCGTGCCACATAGTACTTGGTCACTTTGCGTGCGTGAAAAGCCCGAGTGAGTTTTTTTTGCGTGGCGAGATTCTTAGCGACGATCAATACGCCGGAAGTTCCTTTGTCGAGGCGATGGATTAGGTAAGGCTTTTCTGTTCGGGCTGAAATTTGGCTCCAGAGGTCTTGCGCACCACTTCGGTCCCGTAGCATTGAGATACCGGAGGGTTTATCAAAGACCCAGATATCATCATCTTCGTAGGTGGTCAGGATGGGCATGGCCTAGATGAGTGCGCGTCCAAGGTCAACGAAGGCCTGTACGAAACGGGCTGTCTGCTCTGTGTCGACGCTTTTGGGATAGCGATCACCGGGATGGTGGAACCATTCATTGCTACCGATGATTGATATATAGCGACCCGCCTGGTCATGCACATTGCGTGCTTCGCCAAATGGCCTGTTGCCGATCGGAGTCTGTGTGCAGTTGTGAATCCCGTTCTCGGCCAGCGCCCTAACCAATGCATCAAGGTCGGCCTGTGCTGATGCTTGCAGTTGTGCCCGCCCGCCGCGAGCGGCGAAATTGGCGCCAAGATGCAGCCATCCTGCTGCACCTGCAACCCAGTCGGCATTGGTTTTGAGAAAATGTTGCATACCAAGATGGCTTAGTTCGTGGCCGCTGTTGGCTGTGAAGATCACTGGGTGTTGAGGTGACCGCTGGCTGAAGGCCCGAGCGAGTGCGAGCCAGACAACAATGCCACCGATACGCTCAGCCGTACTCGTCCACCAGGAACTTTTTGGCGTCATCACGATCCAGGGCGCGTAATCAGGTTTTTCACCTGCAATACGTACTTCGACATTTGTTGCGACTGTTTGTTCGCGCTCTATATGCAGATGGCAGCGGATGGGTGCCTGTTTTTCCAGCGCGCTGTTTAACATATGCGAATTTTCCGAACCAACTTGTAAAACGGGTAGATGCACAGGTTTAGTGAACGACTCTGAGTTTACGAGGGCGAGGCCGGGTGCAACGGTCTCAGCACTACTCATGGCAATAATGGCTTTAACATGGCTTTGCGAGCGGGCCCGTAGAACAGCGCTCGTTGAAGGGTGGTGATCCTGTGGCGCGCAGGGCAAGATGAGAAGGTCCTTCCCCGCGCGCGCGCTGAAATCCACCTGCATGTCTGCAGTATCGTACATAGGGACTGCGGGGATGCGTACTGTGCCCACCTCGATCCAGGATGATCTGACGTTGAGCTGGTTGAATGGGTACTCAGAGATCGTGGGCGAAAGTCCGAGCGAACTCAGTTCGGCGACCAGCCATTGATCGGTTGCACGGTCGCCTGGTGAGCCGGTTCTGCGGTGGGGCGGAAAATCAGCCGCGAAAGGATCGGCTGAGTCTGTTGTCGTCAACTGGTCCCAGCATGCTATGTCTGCTTCTAAAGACTTGTTCAAGTCGGACATCGAATCCTGCCTTTGTCCATTGCCCGCAAACTAACACGGCTGGCCGACAGGATGCACGTGACAGGCGTGCACTGTCTCGTCGATGGGGTGGGGTATTGGACAGGGGTGTCGCATCTATGACGGTCGATTAATAGAATGGATGGATCGTAAGCGGTGATGTTGATTCGAAATGAATATATCTGTCGATGGCAAACGTCTCTGGCAACGTCTGATGGACATGGCTGTCGTTGGCGCGACTGAAGCTGGAGGCAGTAATCGTCAGGCCCTGAGCGATGAAGACCATGCCGGCCGGAAACTCTTTGAAGCCTGGTGCGAACAGGCGGGATGTGAAATTCGTCGGGATGCAATTGGTAATATTTTTGCACGCCGTCAGGGTAAAAACGAAAGCATGCCGCCGGTCTTGAGTGGCAGTCACCTCGATACACAGCCAACCGGCGGTAAATTCGACGGTGTTTACGGGGTGCTGGCGGCGCTCGAAGTCATAGAAACCCTGAACGACTATAACGTTGAGACGAACCACCCAATCGAAGTTGTTGTCTGGACCAACGAAGAGGGTAGTCGTTTTGATTGTGCCATGATGGGTTCCGCGGTTTGGAGTGGCACATTGCCATTGGAAGATGCCTATGCACTCAAAGACCTAGATGGCATCAGTGTGGAACAAGAATTGGATAGGCTGGGGTTGAAAGGAAATTTCGAACCTGACCACTCTATACAGGCAGCATTTGAGTTGCATATTGAGCAGGGTCCGATACTGGAAGCTGAGGACAAACCGATAGGGGTTGTGACGGGTGTTCAGCACATGTGCCGCTATCGGATCGGCTTTATCGGTCAGGAAACTCATGCTGGACCGTCGCCTATGTCCATGCGGCGAGATCCTATGATGGCAGCGGCTGAATTCGTGTCTCAAACCTATGCGCTTGCAGAGCAATACCAGCCAGATGGACGTGTTACTTTTGGCTACATTCATGCCACTCCTGGTTCGCCTAATACCGTGCCTGGCAGAGTCGAACTAACGCTGGATTTAAGACACCCGCAGGGCACTGCATATCACAATATGCAACAGGCAGTGGACGCGGCGATTGACGATGCTGCGGATAAGTTCAAGCTGGATTGGGACGGTGGACGGGTCTGGGAAGCACCGGGCGTGGTGTTCGATACAATCTGTATCCAGGCGGTTCGGGAGGCCGCGGAAGCGACCGGTTTACAAGCGATTGAAATGGTCTCTGGCGCCGGCCATGATGCATGTAACATTGCATCGGTCGCGCCGGTCTCTATGATCTTTATTCCGTGCGATGAGGGTCTGAGTCACAACGAAGCCGAAAATATCAGCGCAGATCAGGCAGCGAAGGGGGCTGACGTTTTGCTTTATGCGATGCTGTCAACCGCTGTTATATCAACACCTGGATAACCTGTTGTTGGCTTGGCTGCGACGATGGCGCCAAAGGCTGACATGATCGTTTACCCCGCTCAGTATATTAGCAAGGTAAGTCGCAAACTCTTTTCAGTAGGATGATGTGGGGTCTCGCATTGGTCTCCGATATTTCACTTTATCGGCATTGCAATCTTTTATTGTCTGCTGTGGGTCAGCTCAAGTCGCTGGCAAGGCTTGCGCGAGTGGGCTCGTCCATTTTGATCCGGTAAGGTAGCTCCGCATGATCGATCCCCAGTTCGATCTCGGCACCAGCTTTTATCCGTTCGGCCGAGGCGCTGTCGAACTCAAAACGTAAAAAATGAACGGCTGCGGTTTTTTCGTCGTTTGAACGTTCCATGTCTTCGTTGGCGGTGGCAAATATCTTCGAACTGCCTGCCGGTGCGACCCAGACTTCGTGCTCAATGCCCTGCATGCGTGCCAGGGCCTCACGTCTTTCCTGTTCTTCAGCATATTCGATCATAAAGGTTGCTTTCCAATTGGTGCCGTCCGGGATCAGCGGCGTGTAGGCTTGGAGCTCTTCCTCAATTTCGTTTGCTGTGAAGATTTTCTCCACCCGAAGCATTTCCTGGATCTGATATCTCATCGTCAGAGCGTCTTCAAAGCAGAGGGTGGCGTGTGCGCCCAGGTACACTCGCCTAATTTTCTTGTGCGCGATGATTTTGTTGCGAAAGGTTTCCCGCCTTTCGGCGTACTCTTCAAGGCTCCACAAGTCTGCGCGCGTCAGTGTCATGATGACCTTTTATATACCATATGCCTGACGAACCATGGATATGGGGTGTTGGGGAACTTGTTCTCCTTCCATACCATGGGCAATCAAACGTCCTGCCATGGGGCAGTCGGAACCGAAAGTATCGGGTTGGCACTCAGTCACCCGACGAACAACCGGTCGGGCTATTTTCATCGCCTTATCGTACGTCTCGGCTTTGACGGCGTAGGTACCATCGTGACCGGAACAGCGTTCGATCGGAGTAACCTGTGTATCCGGTATCAGTTCGAGAAAGTCGCGTGTCTTCATGCCGAAACTCTGTACACGTTGGTGGCACGCGACGTGATAGGCGACTTTACCCAGGCTGTGTTGGAAATCAGTCGAAAGTTGACCTTCTTTGTGTCGCCGCATCAGATATTCAAATGGGTCAAAGAATGCTTTTTTTACTTTGGCAACGTCCTTGTCTTCGGAAAACATCAGAGGAAGTTCCTGTTTGTACATGAGGACGCACGACGGTACAGCTGCGATGATGTCAAAGCCGGCGTCGATTGCGCTTAGAAAGGTTGGAAGGTTGGCATCCTTAAGCCTGGCCACTTTATTAAGATCGCCCAGTTCGAGCTTCGGCATGCCGCAGCATTTGGCGTCTTTGAGAACACGTACTTCGACGCTGTTGTGTACGAGGACCGTGATCAAATCCTCCACCACCTGTGGTTCGTTGTGGTCGCCATAACACGTCACGTAAATTGCAACTTTGCCCGTAGTGGAGGGCGTTGAGGTCACTTTTTCGACGGGACTGTCACCAATTGTTTTACTGAGTGCCCTTTTTTCAAAATGTGGCAGCGGTGCTTCGGCATGGATCCCGCTAATCCATTGCCCGGCCTTACGCAACGTTTTTGACGCTGCCGCCGCGTTCGCCATGCGTGCAATAAGCGGAGATGAAAGCGTGTCGAAGATCGGGTCGGTAGAGGTAATGAGCCGATCCCGCCACTTGGTATCCCCCTGTTTGAATCGATGGGCCTTGGCGCGGAGCATGAGGTGGGGAAAGTCGACGGCCCATTCGTGGGGTGGCAGATATGGACACTTGGTTTCGGCGCACAAGTCGCAAAGAAAGCATTGGTCGACTACCTTCATGTAATCGTTCTTATCCACGCCATCTACTTCGAACGTTTCCGATTCATCGATCAGGTCAAACAGTGTAGGAAATGAATCGCACAAACTGACGCATCGTCGGCAGCCGTGACAGATATCATAGATCCGTTCCAACTCCTGATAGAGGTCTTCCTTGTCGTAGAAAGACTTGCTCTGCCAGTCGAGAGGTTGGCGAGCGGGTGCTTCTAAACTGCCTTCTCGAACAGTCATGGTCCAACCTCCGCGTTAACGGCTTTAAAGCCAGGGGCAAGAAATGTCATGCCTAGGGTGATGGTCATCGGCTTGGCAAAAGAAAAGGGGCACTTAGCCCCTTTTATACGAGCCGTCTTTGTTACTCCATGCCATCCAGAGCTTTCTGGAAGCGATTAGCGTGCGAACGTTCTGCTTTTGCCAGCGTTTCGAACCAATCGGCGATTTCATCAAAGCCTTCGTCACGTGCGGTCTTCGCCATCCCTGGGTACATGTCTGTGTACTCGTGCGTTTCACCGGCGACGGCAGCAGCCAGGTTGGCACTGGTATTACCGATGGGCAGGCCCGTAGCCGGATCTCCGACTGCTTCCATATACTCAAGGTGGCCATGAGCGTGACCGGTTTCGCCTTCCGCGGTTGAGCGGAATACGGTAGCGACGTCGTTTTCCCCTTCTACATCGGCTTTGGCTGCGAAGTAGAGGTAGCGACGGTTTGCCTGAGACTCACCCGCAAAGGCGTCTTTCAGATTTTGCAAAGTGTTGCTGTCCTTTAGATCCATGTTGTCCTGAACTCCATAGTTAGTGTTTATGTGTACTTCCCGAGCCACACGTTTGCGTGACCAGGCAATAGTATATGCCCTGAAAACGGATTAGCTATTTGAATCTTTTATTCGGGCCGATCTTTATTGTCAATCAAAGGTTTAATAGCGGTCAAAGTCGTCAATGGTCATTATTTCCTTTTTCGAGGCTAGAATGAAGGACTTTATGCCCCGAGAAAGTGATGGAACTCTGGTTTGCGATTACCATCGTCGCTGCATTTCTACAGAACGCGCGTTCGCTATTGCAGAAACGACTGACCGGTGAGTTGTCTGTCAACGGCGCATCATACGTGCGCTTTCTGTATGCGGTGCCATTTGCCTGGATTTATGCGCTTTACCTTTGGGACGGATCTCCCCAGGGATTCAACAATACGTTCTTTGTGTATGTGGTCACGGGTGCGATCGCACAGATAGTCGCGACGTCCTATTTGTTAGCATCGTTTACGAGTCAAAATTTCGCCGTCGGCACAGCCTACTCAAAAACTGAAGCTGCACAGGCTGCGCTTGTTGGCTTAGTGCTCCTGGGAGACACCGTGGATGCTTGGGTTTTGGCGGGGATTGGCGTCAGCCTCATTGGTGTGGTACTTCTTTCGGGTAACCTGCGCTTACGAGATCTTCTGCACCCTGATCGAACCATGCTGCTGGGCATTTTAGCGGCCACTGGATTTGCAATCTCAGCGGTGGGATTCAGAGGGGCGAGCCTTGCGCTCGATGCAGGGGGTTATCTTCAGCGCGCTGGATTGACCGTTATGGTCTCGGTAACGATCCAGATGGTTCTGATGGGAAGTTATTTAGCCGTGCGGGAACCGGATCAAATCCGGCGCGTGCTCGGCGCCTGGAAGATTGCCGTGTGGGTCGGTCTGATTGGCTCGGTTGCCTCAGTCGGTTGGTTCACGGCCATGACCCTCAAAAATGCGGCAGTGGTTCGCGCCGTCGGTCAGGTGGAACTGCTTTTTACGGTGATGAGCTCAATCTGGTTACTGGGCGAGCGGCTAAAAAGCCGTGAGTTGATCGGCATCGTGCTGGTCGTCGTGGGGATATGGTTGTTAGTGTAGTTTTAGCTTAGGGAAGTAAACGAGGAGGCGTTCATGGGACAGACGATGACCGGCGGTGAGGCAATGATTCGCGCGGCTATCGCGAATGGCATTGATACGGTTTTTGGCATTCCTGGGGCGCAGATTTATCCCATGTACGATGCCATGGCACGTCTGGGCTTAAACGTCATCACCACGCGCCACGAACAGGGTGCAGCATACATGGCGCTTGGCTATGCAAAGGCCACTGGTCGCCCCGGTGCCTTTGCCGTGGTACCCGGCCCCGGTGTTTTGAATACCACAGCAGCCCTGTGTACCGCCATGGGTACATGCAGTCCTGTTTTGTGCCTGACAGGTCAGGTTCCGAGTCAGTTTCTCGGCAGTGGGCGCGGACATCTGCACGAGCTACCCGACCAGAGTGGGACGCTGCGTTCAGTCATTAAAGACGCGTTACACATTGAGGATCCACGAGACACTGGCGATGTGATGAATCGAGCGTTTCGGACGATGCGCGGCGGCCGTCCCGGACCGGTTTCGGTAGAAATGTGCTGGGACACGATGGCGGAGGAGTTCGAGGACCTTTTCATCGGAGCGGGCGCCGGGGAGGTGGCTTCCCTGGCGGTTGATGAGGTTGAAATCGAATCGGCTGCTCAGCTTCTCAGTCAGGCGAAGTGTCCTCTTATTATGTGTGGGCAGGGTGCACAGCATGCATCGGCTGAGGTATTGAATCTTGCAGAAAAGTTGGGTGCGCCGGTTACTGCGTTTCGCAGCGGGCGGGGTATCGTGAGTGAAGATCATCCTCTCGGCGTTTCATCGGTTGCGGCGCGGCTGCTGTTTAAAGAGGTCGATGTGGTGGTTGGCATCGGTTCGCGCCTTGAAATGATTTACATGCGTTGGCGTGATATGAATACCTATGAAAAACGACCGGGCAGTGGACCGAAACTGATACGCATCGATATTGATCCGGAAGAGATGACCCGATTTGAGCCCGATATTGGGATCGTTGCGGATGCGGCCGTTGCATGCACGGCGCTGGCGTCTGCCCTAGAAGGATCATCAGGCAACAACCTCCAGCTTGTCGCCAAAGCGAAAGCGGATGCACGTCGAATGATCAGCAAAATTCAGCCGCAGATGGCGTACTTGGATGTCATTCGTGAAGTGCTCCCCAAAGATGGATTGTTTGTCCCTGAACTTTCTCAAATGGGCTTCACCTCCTACTACGGCTTTCCTGTCTATGCTCCGCGTACGTATGTCACTGAGGGCTACCAGGGCACCCTTGGTTTCGGTTTTCAAACGGCACTTGGTGTAAAAGTTGCGTGCCCAGACAAAGCGGTGGTGTGCGTGACTGGTGATGGCGGTTTTATGTTTGGTGTGCAGGAACTGTCAACGGCCGTGGCGCACAACATCGGGGTGGTGACACTCATTTTCAACAATGCCTCCTTTGCCAATGTACGTCGCGATCAGATGCGCGCATACGAGGGACGTCTGGTCGGGGCGGACCTGCACAACCCTGACTTCGTGCAACTTGCCGAATCCTTTGGCGCAGCGGGCTACCGTGTTGATTCGCCGTCTGCTCTCAAACCCGTACTTGAGAAAGCACTCGCGGATGACCAACCGGTTGTCATTGATGTGACCACACCTCGCGGCAGCGAAACTTCACCGTGGGAATTCATTATGATGGGATCAGAACCGGAACTGACTCAGGCACCGGAGTAAAATCGGATCCACAATGGTAATCTCGGGGGCCTGTGTTTGATGTCTTATAGTAATAGGTGATGCATGAGCGATGACGTTCTTCTCAACGTTCAATCGGGCGTGGGTGAGGTGATACTCAACCGACCGGCGCGCAAAAACGCCATCACAGGGCCGCTGGGTGTGGCGCTGGCGGACCGGCTGACCGAAGCAAGCGATCGCGATGACATCAACGTCATTGTGTTGTCTGGCGCCGAAGGTGCTTTTTGTTCGGGGCTCGATCTGGGCGAGTTCAACCGAGACCCGGCACCAGCATGGCTTGCCGACTTTTCGAGCATCTGGCGTGCTGCACATAAGGCGCTGTTTGAATGCAAAAAGCCCATTGTCGGCGCTCTCGAAAGCTACGCAATCAACGGTGGTGCGGCATTGGCATTGGCTTGCGACCTCCTGATCGTAGGCAAAAACGCTTTCTTACAGGTAGGTGAGGTGCAGATCGGGATGGCGGCACCTTATAACATGGCGTGGCTGAGTCTGCGCCACAACGAACAGACAATGGCCCAACTGGCATTGCTGGGAGAGCGGATAAACGGTACTGAACTTAAGAGCATGAAACTTGCGCATAAAGCTGTGGACGACTCTGAGGTTCTTGCCGTGGCCAGATCTCTTGCAGCACGGTTGTCAGAATATCCGGAAGGGGGCTTAATGCGCATTAAAGCCGGGTTGCGTGCAAGGCTCGAGGACGATGCGGATGCCTGGTTCGATCGCTTCACCCAAAGGGATCCGGTCGGCAAGTCGCCGAAGCCGAGTTCAATGAAGGGACGATAAGAAGGTGCTGCCGGGGTGGCAGCTGTGGCTTTAAAGTCATGTGAAACGAAAAATATGCAACAAGAGAGTGCGCGTGGGACAACAAATATCGATCAACGACTTTGTACTTGATGTCAGCGGCCAATCACCCCACCTCGTTGGTGGTAGGTGCAAAAGCTGTGGCAACTACACCTTTCCTGAACTCAGCGGCTGTCCTAAATGCGCAGGTGTTGACATTGAATCGGTGCCTCTCGGGACTGAGGGTACGCTTTGGGGTTGGACTGTACAGGGCTTCCCCCCTAAGCGTCCGCCGTTTCTTGGTGATAACGACCCGAAGAAATTCAAACCCTTCGGGGTGGGTTATGTAGAGTTGCCAGAGGTCGTGGTTGAAGCACGCCTTACTGAGACAGAGCCCGCCAAGCTGAAAGAGGGCATGGCAATGACCCTGATAGTTGAAACCCTTTATAAGGACGATAAAGGCAATGACGTAGTGACTTTTGCCTTTGCACCGGTAGACGGTCAGTACACCGACAGAGCCGGATAGTTTCGTAAACTGAATTAACACAGCGGAAGAAAAAAATGAATGATGTAGCAATTGTCGGGATTGGCATGCACCCCTTTGGCCGTCACGATGGTGTGACGGGGATGGAGCAAGGCGCGGTCGCGGTACGCGCTGCGTGCAAAGATGCTGGCATTGCCTGGCAAGACCTGCAGTTTGCCGTGGGCGGCAGCATGGCCGCCGGTGCACCTGATAAGATGGTTTCGATGCTGGGGCTTACGGGCCTGCAGTTCACCAACGTCATGAACGGTTGTGCTACTGGCGGGACCGCCCTTGCGACCGCGGCCAACGCGATCCGTGCGGGGATGTATGATGTTGGCATTGCAATTGGGTTCGATAAGCACCCACGAGGTGCCTTTGCCAGTGATGAACCTGTGCATCCGATCCGGGATGGGCTTGATTGGTACGGTGGTAGTGGTATGGCGATCAATCCGCAGTTTTTCGCCATCAAAATCAACCGTTATATGCAAAAACATGGCATCAGCCATCGGGCCCTGGCCAAGGTTGCTGCCAAAGCGACGCGCAACGGATCTATGAACCCGATGGCTTGGCGCAAAAAGCCGCTCAGCGAAGAAGAAATTCTGCAATCGCAAATGCTTGCATATCCTCTGACTCAGTACATGTTCTGCAGCCCCGGTGAAGGCGGGGTTGCGCTCGTTGTGTGCCGTGCAGATCTGGCGCACAAATACAGTGATAAGCCTGTCTATCTGAAAGCCGCTGTTATGCGCTCACGCCGCTTTGGGAGTTTTGAGGTAAAAACCTCCTGGCTGCCCAAAGAAGAGGGTGATGGTCCGACAGCGGATGCATCGAAGGCTGCTTTCGAAGAAGCCGGCATTGGCCCGGATGACGTTGATGTTGCGCAGTTGCAGGACACCGAGTCGGGCGCCGAAATCATGCACATGGCCGAAAATGGGTTCTGCGTCGATGGCGAACAGGAGGCGATGCTCGAGCGCGGTGATACGGAAATTACCGGGCGTCTACCAGTTAACACCGATGGTGGTTGTATTGCCAATGGTGAGCCGATTGGCGCGTCCGGACTCCGGCAGATATATGAAAACGTCTTGCAACTCAAAGGGCAGGCTGGGGAACGCCAGGTTCCAAATGACCCGAAGGTTGCCTATACCCATGTGTACGGTGCACCAGGTATCAGTGGGGTCACCATCCTGTCGCGCTGACCGAGAGGGTAAATTTATCCTCGAGGCAGGAGGTGGGCGAAATCTGCCCGGAGTCTGGCCCACTCAAGCTTAAACCAAGGCGTATACTGATCTGTATTGGCGTACAGTTCCTGATCCACGGCTTTGATGCTTAACCATTTGATGGCGCTGACCTCGGCAGTGTTGACGTTCAACTCTCCGACGAAGGTGCCTACATAGACCGAGCAGAGTTCGTGTTCGGTGCCGAGCTCCCCAAATTCCGCTGAGTATTCAAATTTGTACGCATATTCCAAGTGGGTGCACAACCCCAGTTCCTGCTCACAGCGCCTATGTATTGCGACATCGATATCTTCGCCTAGACGAGGGTGCGAACAGCAGGAATTTGACCAGAAATCTGGCCACAGTCTTTTGTCTGCCGCCCGTTTCTGCATCAGCAACTCGCCATCTTCGTTGAAGATGAAGACTGAAAACGCGCGATGCAGCACGCCAGTCCCATCGTGACAGGCAGTCTTGTCCAGGGAGCCGATTTCGTTGTCCTCGTTGTCCACGAGAATCAGGGCTTCGGTATCGTCTGAGACGACATCATGTCGGAGAATATCCATGTTTTATCAATCAGGATGCCAGATTTACGATTGGATCCGTACGTTCCTTGCAAAGGTTTCGTCAACAGGAGAATGCGCTGTTTGCCAAGGATGACCTAAGATGATGGGCTTTGGAAGAGTTAGACTACGAGTGGGTGCGTGATGAGCGTTGGGATTCTGTGCATCACTCACCTGGTTGTATCTGGCAGGGAAGTGCAAACTAGGGGAAGATTGTGACCAATCGGACCTGGAATTCTTTCTATGCATACAGGATCCGGTAAGAATGGCTGACAACACCACAGGAGACGATATATGAAAATAGGTGCTGCAATGGCTTTTGGGGCACATACCCCGGCCGAATTCATCCGAGACGCGGTACAGATGGTGGAAGAGAAGGGGATTGACTCGATCTGGTTACCGGAGCACGTACTTTTTTTCCCCGATTATGCATCCAAATACCCGTACAGCGACACGGGGCGCATCCCGGGTGACCCGGAGGGTATTCTTGATCCGTTTACCGCGATGACGTTCATTGCGAGTCACACGCAAAAAGTACGTCTTGGCACAGGTATTTGTCTGGTGCCACAGCGACAACCCGTATACACAGCTAAAATGGTTGCGGACGTGGATTTCCTATCAGGTGGCCGTGTCGATTTCGGTGTTGGGATTGGCTGGTTGAAAGAAGAATTTGACAATCTGGGGATGGATTTCGGGACTCGAGCGAAGGCTTGCGATGAATATATAGACGCGATGCGCGCGCTGTGGAGCCCTGGAGTGAGTGAATTTAATGGCGAGACCGTCACGCTCAGCCCTTGTCATTTCAACCCGAAACCGGTGCAGACGCCGCATCCGCCGATCTTTTTCGGTGGCGAGAGCGGACCGGCCATGCGCCGGGTCGCAGAACGCGGACAAGGGTGGTATGCCTATGACATCAGCCCCGAGGGCCTCGCTGCTAAGTTACCTCAATTGGACGAAAAACTCGCTCAGGCCGGCCGAAGCCGAGATGACCTGATGCTGTATGTTGGCCCCAACCGTCATCCGATTAACGCACAAACCAGTTCTGCCTACGCAGACTTGGGTGTTGAGCAAATTGTCGCCCCGTTGGGTGCCCGCACGGTGGAGAAACTCGCACTACGTGCAGACGCATTGATTGAATCAGTGCACGGTTAATGGCCCAGTGCGTCGGGACCCAGATAGGCGTCAAGCCCGTCCAGGTCCTGTTCGTTTGCCTCTAGCCTGTAAATTGTCTGCAGGTGAACCTCATCCGGACCATCTGCAATACGCAAGCCCCGGGCTCTGACCATGGCGCCAGCAGCGGGTGAATCGGCGGTCATGCCAGCAGCGCCGAACAACTGGATAGCACGGTCGGCGATCGCTTGGTATACGCGAAAGGTCGCCACCTTGATCATGGAGATCTGCTTACGGGCTGCTTGATTACCCACTGTGTCTAATTGCCAAGCGACGCGTTGTACGAGCAGGCGGACCTGATCGAGTTCGATACGGGAGAGCGCGACCGATTCTTTTGTAGAACTGTAGTCCTCGATTGAGCGGCCAAATGTGCTGCGTGCGCGCGCGCGTTTGATCATCAACGAAACCAACACCTCGCATTCGCCGATCGCCCGCATGCAATGATGGAGACGGGCTGGTCCCAATCTAGCTTGCGCAATTGCGAAACCGGCGCCTTCCTCACCGAGTATATTTTCAGCGGGTACGACGACGTTGTCGAAGTGGAATTGGGTGTGACCGCCGGTTTTGTGAACTGCTCCGAAAATAGGCACATCGCGCTCCACTTTGATGCCTTTCAAGTCGAGGGGAACGATGATGAGGCTTTGTCGTTTTGATTTGGCGGCATTGGGATCAGTCACGCCAACCAAAATGGTGAATCGCGTCCTTTTTAGCGAGCCATTGGAGGAAAACCACTTCCGCCCGTTGATCACGTAATTGTCTCCATCCCGGGTAATGGTCGTCTTCAGATTAGCGGCATCGGAAGATGCAGTTTCTGGTTCTGTCATTGAAAAACAGGAGCCGCAATCACCTTCAAGTAATGGGCTTAGGAATGCCGATTTTTGTGTCGGCGTTGCGAAAAGCTGGAGGAGTTCCATGTTGGGTGTGTCGGGTGCATGACTATTGAATACGCGAGATGCCCAGGGGAGCTTGCCTAGAATTTCCGCAACGGCTGTGAACTCAAGGTTAGACAACCGCGTCCCTGTTTCATCGGGGGCAAGCCGAGGCAACGCGAGATTCCAAAGCCCCAGAGCTTTAGCTTCGGCGCGAAGCTCTGCCTCAATAGGCGGTTCTTCGTATTGTTCTGCCTCTGCTGACCAACGGTGATGATTGGGCAGAATCTTCTCAAGATAGAAAGACTGAACAGCATCCCTTACAGCCTGGGCTTCGGTCGATATCTCAAACATGAATGTCTCCTGAGGATGAGTGTAAATACCTTCTTACAACTATTGCATAACCAGCACACGCGACCGAGTCGGTCGTGGCACACTTCTATGGTCCTTTGCAGTAACAATAGGTCGGGAGTATGCAAACACTCGCTAAACGACAAAATGAAGAGGCTAAAGTCTGGTTTCGCTCGGAACGCGTGATTATGCTGGCTGAAGACAGCTGGTACGTTCAGACTCGCGAGGGTGTGGATATCGGGCCGTATGACACCCGCTTCGAAGCCGAGATTGAAGGCGAGTTGCTGGTCGAATTGCTGAAAAAAGCCACTTCTGAACAAAAGGCAATGGAAACGCTGCGCGACTTTATAGTCGACGGTTATGCCATGGGCCATCGTTTGAACCCTGTCTACGTTGAAGACTTGGTGGCCGTTGCTGCCAATTAAGCGATTCACGTCCTGATTCGGTTGTGCCCAGGGTGGTTTGTCCTGCTAACTGATTGCCTGGACGTATGCTTCTATTGACTTCAGGTGCTCATCGACAGAGTCGTAACCACAGCTGTCTGTACGGATCGCCAGGTGGGTTGCACCCAGAGTTCTCCAACCTTGTGCATGCTTTGCATAACGTTCTGGATCCCCACCACGAAACATTGCCTGTGCCTGAATGCCAAAATCTGACCAGTTACGCCCTGCATCAGTCCGGGCCTGTTTTAGATGCTCGATCATTTCTGAGGATGCGGCGTTTGGGCCACCCAATGGCATCCAACCGTCGCCGATCTTTGCAGCACGTGAGAGGACCTTAGGTATTTGTCCACCAAACCAGATGGGGATAGGTTTCGAAGGCCGTGGATTAATGGATGCATATTCAACACGATGATAGTCACCGGTGTAATCGAGGCTATCTTCGCTCCAGAGAAGACGTAGGAGCTCTATCTGCTCTTCCTGACGTTTCCCCCGCTGGGTGAAGGGTATACCCAGTGCGTCATATTCCACTTTGTTCCAGCCTGTGCCCACACCGAGCCTTAGTCGGTTGTTGGAAAGGACAGCGACCTCTGCTGCCTGCTTGGCGACCAGGGCTGTTTGACGCTGTGGCAGAATTAGCACGTTGGAAACCATTTCGATCTTATTCGTCACGGCGGCGATAAAGGCGAAGGTAGTAAACGGCTCATGAAAGGCGATGTCTTTGTCATAAGGCCCTTGAAATCCACCAGGTCGGTTCGGATCGGCGCCGAGCACATGATCGTAGAGGAGCATATGCGTCATGCCAAGCGCTTCAATGCCTTGCGCATAGGCTTTCATCGCACCGGGATCAGTGCCGATTTCATTGTGCGGTAGTACAGCCCCTATCTGCATGATGTTGCCCCTTTGGATGCAAGTTGCTATTTGGATCTGTACTATACGCGCCTTCCTGAAATTAGAGTATTCAGCAACCCATGGCTGAGTTTGTCGACAGCACGCAATTCTCTTTCGTGTCGATGGAGCACGACATCCTGAAGCTTTGGGACGAGATTGGTGCTTTTAAGAAATCGTTAGAAAATACTCAGGACAAAAAACCTTACATATTCTACGACGGCCCGCCCTTTGCGACCGGCCTGCCTCATCACGGTCATCTCGTTGCGAGCACGATTAAGGACATTGTTCCTCGGTACTGGACGATGCGCGGAAGGTATGTGTTGCGTCGTTTTGGTTGGGATTGCCATGGTTTGCCGATTGAGCACGAGATTGATAAACAGCTCGGCATGTCTGCACAACAGGCAGTAGAGGAGCTGGGTGTTGGTGGGTACAACGATCAATGTCGTGCGATCGTGCAACGCTACGTCAGTGAATGGCGACACACCATTAGCCGGTTGGGTCGCTGGATCGATTTCGATGAAGACTACAAAACCATGGACCCCTGGTACATGGAGTCAGTCTGGTGGGTGTTCAAGCAGCTGTGGGATAAGGGCCTCATATACGAAGGTGTGAAAGTCATGCCGGTGAGCACTGCGCTGGGCACACCCTTGTCAAACTTCGAGGCGACTTCTAATTATATGGATGTGCAGGATCCGGCAATTACTGTCCTGTTTAAGCTCACAGATGAAGATGCGTATCTTGCGACGTGGACGACAACACCATGGACACTGCCTTCGAATCTTGCAATCTGTGTAGGTGATGACATCGAGTATGTGCTCGTCACCGATCCTGATGCTGGTCGAGATTTATATATCGCTGCAGATCGAGTGAGCGCCTATGGGGCCTATGAAGAAAAAGCTCGGCTACCCGGTCGTGAGCTGGTAGGGAGGAAATATGAGCCTCTCTTTCCTTACTTTGCCGATCAGGTCGAACAGGGTGCCTTTGTGGTTGTGGCGGACGACTATGTCAGCACCGAGAGCGGCACCGGAATGGTCCACCAGGCTCCGGCCTTTGGTGAGGATGATTATCGGATTCTAAGAGATCACGGTATTGAGGCTTTTGCGTGTCCGGTAACGGTTCATGGGGAGTTTACTGAGGAGGTAGATGACTTTGCGGGACAGCATGTAAAAAATGCGGACAAAGACATCATTCGTTATCTGAAAGACCGGGGTGCACTCTTCAGACAGGAAACCATTCAACACAGCTACCCCTACTGTTATCGATCTGATACGCCGCTCATCTATCGTGCAATTCCGTCGTGGTATGTCAATGTGACCTCGATCAGGGAGAAGCTGATTGATGCGAATGAGCAAATTCGTTGGGTGCCAAATCACATCAAATCAGGTCGCTTCGGTAACTGGTTGGAGGGTGCACAGGATTGGGCGATCTCCCGCAACCGAGTCTGGGGTACGCCTCTGCCTGTGTGGATCAACGATACGACTGGCAACGCGGTGTGTATGGGATCCATAGAGGACCTCAAAGATCGTACGGGTGTAACAGTTGAAGACCTTCACCGCGAAAACGTGGATCCGCTGACCTTCAGAGTGGCCGGTGAGGACGGCGAATATCGGCGGGTTTCTGAAGTGCTCGACTGCTGGTTTGAATCGGGTTCAATGCCCTATGCGCAACTGCACTACCCGTTTGAGAACACGAATGTATTTACGGCCGGTTTCCCAGCCGAATTTATCGCCGAAGGGTTGGATCAGACGCGTGGTTGGTTCTATACGCTGACTGTGCTGGCAGCGGCTATTTTTGATAAACCTGCGTTTCGCAACGTGATCGTCAACGGCATGGTCATGGCGGAAGACGGAAAAAAGATGTCGAAACGGCTGCGCAACTACACGCCGCCGGATGAGCTCATGGAAGCATATGGGGCAGATGCGCTTAGGCTTTATCTCATCAATTCAGGCTTAGTGCGTGGTGAAGAGCAGCGGTTTGCGGACTCCGGAGTACGGGACATGACGCGCCGCGTGCTTCTACCATGGTACAACGCGTTTTCTTTCCTGAAGACCTATGCGGCGATCGATGACTGGTCTCCTGATAAAGGGCTTCATTTTGGCGATAACGTTCTTGACCAGTGGATCATGTCGAGGCTACAGACGCTGAAAGCGAACATCGGCACGGAGATGGAAAGTTATCAGCTCTACAATGTCGTACCACAGCTTTTCGTCTTCATCGAAGACCTCACCAACTGGTATATCCGTCTGAATCGGGCCCGTTACTGGGGTGAAGAAGTGACTGGAGATAAGATCTCCGCGTACAGTGCGCTGTACACGGCGTTACTGGAACTTTGTCAGGTAATGGCGCCGTTTACTCCGTTTCTGTCTGAGTATTTATATCGTGAACTTGCCACGCTGTCCGGCAAGGCACCCTCACCCGAATCGGTGCACTTATGTGACTATCCCGAGGCGGAAGAGGATTTTGTCAAGCCGTCGTTGGAGATAGCCGTAGATCGTATGCAGCAGGTGATTCTCCTCGGTCGCCAGAAGCGGGAAGAGGTGAAAATTGGGCTTCGTACCCCGTTATCAGAACTGACTGTCGTGAATCGTGATCAGAGTTTGTTGGACGAGATGGCTGAACTGACGAGCTATATTGCCGATGAACTCAATGTCCAGAATGTCAACTACGACGCGGATGAAGGCGCTTATATAGAACTGGTGGCAAAACCTAATTACCCAGTGCTTGGGAAAAGGCTCGGTAAGGAAATGAAGCGTTTTCAAAAAGCCATCATGACGCTGGATGCAAGCGCCATCAGTGCACTCCAGAACCGGGGTGAAATCGAGATAGAAGGCGAGCGTTTTACAAATGAAGAGATCGAGGTATTACAGCAGGCGCGCGAAGGTACAGGTACAGTCTCCAACTCACGAATCGCTGTCGACCTTAATTGTAACCTCACGCCTGAATTGATCCGTGGAGGCTATGCCCGTGAGATTGTGAACCGTATACAGCGAGCGCGCAAAGAAGATGGCTTCGACGTCGCCGACCGCATTAGGGTTGTTTATGCCGTTGAAGGTGAACTTGCACAAGCAGCCAGTGAACATGGTCAGGATATCTGTCGTGAAGTACTGGCCCTAGATTGGCAGTTAGGTGAAGTGTCGGAAAAGGGGCACAGCACGGAAATCGATGGATTTTCCTTTCGTTTCACGCTGCAACGAGTGAAAAGGCAATGACGGGGCTAAGATACGAGTATTGTCCGCCCTTCGAGGGCTCAGGCCTGGATCATGTAGGTACCTACAAGCGAACATTGCCTGTCAATCTGGACCGCATGTACGAAAATGCCCTTGATTGGGAACACCTGCCGTACCTGCACGGCTCGAGTTTTACCCAGATAAGCTGCCTCGACGCCGGAGCTTGGGGTTGGCGTTGTCGTGTTGTTGACAGTAAGGAACATGTGAGGCTGCTTGAACTTCGGCTCGATCGCACCTGCAGACGCTGGATCACGAGGAATCTGGAAGGACCCAGTCAGGGTACGGAGATCTGGACCCACGTGTTTGTAACCGGGCCACATCAGATGGACATCGTGATCGATTTCTTTGTCCCTGGCGTGCCGCAGGCGGCACGGGAGAAAGTCGGAATCGCCTACGCCAGGTCTTACGAGTCGCTGTACGACGAAGATGTCTGGATGATGACTGAACGGCAAAAGCAGCTTGATGCTCGTCTGGATGCGATCGATATGACTGAAGAATCAGAAGTTGATGTGACGGGGGATCTGCCGATCGATGTGTCAATGTCTGGCAGAACGTTTCTCATCGATAGGTTTGAGGACGAATGGGTGATCTATCCGCAAACCTGCCCGCATCAGTTGGGCCCAATGGCGGGGCGAGTGGCTGAGGATGGCACGATCACATGTCCATGGCATGGCTATGCTTTCGATGTCCGTTCAGGAGAATGCTCGACGGGACATCACTGTCGGTTTGGCCGACGACCAAATATCATGGCCCAGGGCAGCAACAAGCTTCTCCTGACCTGGGGATCCAACACCTAAAGATCCTTATCCAGGAAAGGGTGTAGAGCGGTTAGTTGCCAGTGAACACGGGCTGGGATTTTTCGAGGTAGGAAGCCACAGCAATCTGCCGATCGTCAGTGCCCGATACATACATGTTCTGATCGACATCCATGTGCATGATGGCGTGGTTGAGGGCGTTGGCAATCTGGTTTGTTGACTGCTTGATCATCTGCGCCGCGGCGGGAGGTTTGGCTGCATAGTGCTCCGCCATTTCGAGGGCGGCTGCGTGCAGGTTAGCCAGCGGCACGTGTCGATCGAGAACGCCCCATTGTTCAAGTTCACGCGCGTGTATACGTTCGCCTCCAACGACGAGACGTTTGGCGCGTGCAGGGCCGATTAGATGAACAATCAGGGGGAGGCTTTTCCACATCAGGTTGACGCCGATATCAATCTCCGGGTACTGCATGAAACAGTCTTCAGCGCCGACGCGAAAATCACATGCCGTCGTGATGCAGGCACCCCCGCCCATAGCCGCTCCATTCCACGCAGCAATGGTGATCTGATCGATGCCTAAAATGGCTTCGATCGTGCGTTCGCCCATACGCATCCGTCTGCGGCGATGCACGAGGGGTACTTTGTATGCTTCACCGGCATCCGTTAGATCCGCGCCTGATGAAAAGTGTTTGCCGTTGCCGGTAAATATAATGACACGGGTCTGCGCATCCTCCCTGAAAGAGAGTGCGGCCTCTTCTATCTCGGCAAGATGATCATAGTTGAGCGCGTTTGCTTTATCGGGACGATTAAAAAGCAACCATGCTATGTGGCCTTCCTTGCGGATCTCGATGTGCGTATAAGGCATCGGTGTTCGCTCCTGTGATGATCAAGTGGTGGCGATGAATAGATTGTTACTCACTTTTTTCGCCGTCGATGTAATTTTTTCCGTTGGCGAGAATGAATGCGATGACAAACCTCGGTTTCATGTTGAAGTCGGCAGCCAGTCCCAACACCTCCTGAAAGGTCCATGCTTCCTGTTCGTTGATTTTTCTTACGAGTTCTGGGTTTATGTTCACCCGCGTTGCCCGCCCTTACGATTTGCTTTATACCTTACGCATTCTCAACGCAAGAGAGAACCCACGTCCTTACATACGAACACCTTAGCAGCGTTTGGTCCCGCGAGGTAAAGCAAGCATGGGGCTGAAACTAATACCGGTTCTCGGTGCGATGGCTTGCCTGGCAGCCTGCGGTGGGGGTGGTGGTTCAGGGAACAATTCTGCGCCGATATCGACTGGCCCGGTCAGTTTACCGGCCCTGGACAGTTTGCCGACAGACGGTGCAGTGGCCGTGCGGCCGCAAATTGGTGTGATTAATCTTGCTCATCCGGGCTTTGATGATCTGAACATGAACTATACCGGTGATTGCACCGTTGGCGCTCTGACGCACCGAGCGCTGGAAGACATGAGTTCTGATGCGTTTAACGGTCTGATCGAACACCATATCAGTTGCAATCCTCTCGAAGAAAACAGCCAACTAAGTGTCACGGTCACTGGCAGACGTGGTGGTGGCAGTGCCGCCGGTGACGACTACGAGGTGCCATTATTGGCGAGCACCGGGCTCAGTTGGCCGAGTTCAATGAGCGTTGATGACAGTGTCATGCTCCCTGCCGAGACGCTGGCGACATTGGTGTCAGCTTACCTTGGAACGCAGTTAGTTGCCGATCTCGAACTGCCGCTTGGCAGTAGCACGCTGATAGAGCCCTTGATCCAGGAGTTGATTGGAAACACCTGGCCAAACCTGACGATGCCCTCGCTGCCCAACCCTGTGATGGCCAGACGCGTGCGCTATGTTTCACAGAACCCGAACGGTGAGGTTTCCGATCAGCTATCGGGCCTCATCGTTGTGCCGGAGGTGATTGCGGGATTTGTGCCGAGAGATCGGGTGGTGATGGTCCTGCACTCGACAGGTGTTACACCCAGCGATCTCGATCCTGCTGATGCCTGGTATCTCATCGCTGCGATGCTGGCATCACGGGGTTATGTTGTGGTGGTGCCCGATAACTGGGGTCGTGGTGCAACGTCTTTGAATCAGGAAACCTACCTTCTCGGCAGCCGCACCGCTATGAATGCCCGTGATTTTCTTCTGGCGGCTCTGGATGATCCGGCCGTGGTGCCGCTGTTAGCCGGCAGTGGTTCACAAGTTGCATTGGTGGGTTACTCCCAGGGTGGTCACAGCAGCCTTGCGTTATGGCGGTTGTTTAAGATGTCCCAAGACGGCATCACCGTACGGGAGGTCTTCGCGGGAGGTGGGCCGTATAACCTGTATGAGACATTTCGAGGCGTGGTCGCTCGCCAGGATGATACATGTGATGGCGGCAATTACTGTCGCTTGGTCGATGAGTCAGTGGCATTGCCATTCGCTCTGGACCGCATATTACCGGGCATGTTGAGCTACACTGCCACGGGTCTGTCTGAAAGGGATATCGTGCAGGGGCCACGGTTTCGCAGGTCCTTTGTACGAGGGTTTCTTGATAATGAACCGGACTATGACACCCTGAAACAGCTGCTCCAGTTAAACAGCTATACCAATATAATTCCTACCGGGCCTGCCGGAAGTGCTGAGTTTTTTCTTTATCATTCGAGTTTCGATCGGTTAGTCCCTTATCAGAATCAAACCGATCTGCGCGCGGTCCTCGTAGACTATCCGGTGCACTTGCTTTCGGGTCTGTGCAACGGACCGACATACGAGACGATATTCAATTTGACCTCGCAAGTGGGGGTCCTGCATGGCCTGTGCGGGATCGCCATGATGAATGACTTGCTTGATCGGCTTTAGCATGGTGATGAAGCAGAAAAAACCCCGGTCAATGACCGGGGTTTTTTAAATGTGAGGGATATCCGCGAGAGGGGAGGGAGGGGAAGGCGGATATCCCTCGAGGAACCGTGAATCTGCTGAGTTCCAATGCCTGCATTGTTACTTAAAGTAACATTAAATGCAACATATAGTAACGCAACAGTACGTTGCATTAAAGCAACACTAATGTTTAGATCCCTGTATGGATTGGGATGACTATCGATACTTTACTGCCGTCGCGGCGCGGGGTTCAGTGCGAGGTGCGGCACAAATACTGGGGGTCAATGCGTCCACGGTGATGCGGCGACTCGACCAGCTCGAAGAATCCTTGGGCGTTTCTCTATTTAGACGTTCACCACGAGGGCTTGCAATCACCACCGAGGGGGTAGAAGTGGCCCAGCGAACGGATGTGATTGCGCGACAGTTCCGCATTATGGAGTCAACGATCAAAGGTCGGGATCAGAGGGTGGCGGGCCGTATTCGTATAGCCTTACCGGACGTCCTTGCAAGTCGACTCCTACTTAAAGACCTCGCGGTCTTCAATCAACTGTATCCAGACGTTGATCTCGAACTCATTCCCGGCTACCAATCGATAGATCTCGATGAAGCGCAAGCTGACATCGTGGTGCGGGTAACGGATTCACCGCCAGAAAGCATGGTCGGGCGGCGCATTGGGTTTGTTGCGTTCGGAGCCTATACGAGTGGCGAATTTCGACGCACACATCCTGATTTCGATATCAAACGAGGTCTGCCCTGGGTTGATTGGGCGGGACAAGGAGAGGTGGCGGCGCACTATCAGACTTTACGATTGCAGTACTTTCAGGATGTAAAGGTTGCGATTCGGTGTGATCAAATCGAAATGCAGCTGGCGGCCATTCTTGCCGGCATAGGAATGGGTGTTTTACCCTGCTTTATTGGTGAACCAGACAGTCGCCTGGAGCGATTGAACAACATGCCGATACAGCCAGGTCCGGAAATCTGGATACTGACTCATCCGGCGTCAAGGTCTGTGCGTCGAATCCAATTGTTCCTGGCTTTTTTGCGTGACACGTTGGCGGGATATAAGGATGTGTTGGAAGCAGGCGTTGATGCGCATAGGAGTGGTCCCGGGAACGACCAGCCTTTGAGCTAAACCTGGACATCCAGGTCAGCTGTTGGGCAATGACTGTTTTCCCTGATGGCACCACAAAACGAATGTCGAAAGATAAAAGGACTGCGACAATGCGGTTGACCAAAGCGCTGCATGGCATGTCACCTTTGTTAAACTATGCCGAAAGCATGCAAGGCCTTAGGAATCGATTATGGATGGAATCCACGACCTCGGCGGTAAACAGGGTTTTGGCGCAGTTGTCCCTGATGCTGAAAACGTTTCTTTGCCTGAACACTGGCAGGGGTTTGTGTTTGCGCTCGTCAATGTGCTCATGCGTGGAGGCGTTGCCGCAAATATCGATCATTTCAGACATGCGGTTGAACGGATAGATCCAGTCGCGTATCTGAGTGATGGATACTATGGCCGTTGGCTGGGAGCTGCGGAGACCCTTCTTGTTGAGGCGGGTGTTCTAGGTCAGGCTGACATCGATCTCCGGGTGAGTGAGCGTTCAGGAGAACAATCCCCTGCATGCGCGGCGCGGCCCAGACCTTTACCCGACAAGTTTCCTGCGCGGGACAGCGAGGCTGAGCCTGCGCCAACTGCCCAACGTGAGGTCGATCGAGTCGCGCGCTTTGTTGTGGGTGATCGTGTTACCACCGTCAGCAACACCAGCAGCGGTCACACGCGACTGCCCGGGTATGCTCGAGGCTCAGTGGGTGAAGTCGTCAGGGTACATAACGCTTGGGTCTTTCCGGACACAAATGCCCATACAGGAAATGAGGCTCCTCAGTATCTGTACACGGTCCGCTTTGATGGCGAAGCCCTCTATGGCAAAGATTGTGAATCAGGACTGTTTGTAAACCTTGATTTATTTGAACCCTATCTTCAGGAGACGAACGATGTCACATGAGAGTGCACGTATAAGGGCAGAGGCGTTGGAGAGTCTGTTGGTCGAAAAGGGGTTGATTGATTCTGAGCTTGTTGATGATGTGGTTGCGCGTTACAACGACCGTGTCGGACCGTTGAATGGTGCTCGGGTTGTGGCCCGGGCGTGGCGTGATTCAGCATTCAAACAGCGCCTGCTCAACGATGGCACAGATGCGATTGCTGAATATGATTTCGAAGGAGGCGAGGTGCAGAAACTGGTGGTCGTGGAAAATACGGACACCGTTCACAATGTGGTTGTCTGTACACTTTGTTCCTGTTATCCGTGGGCAGTACTGGGGCTTCCGCCGAAATGGTACAAAGATCCTGCGTATCGATCCCGGGTGGTGCGCGAGCCTCGATCTGTTTTGAAGGAATTTGGAACCGAGCTTGAAGCTGACATGGAAGTGCGTGTGTGGGACTCATCGGCAGAAGTTCGTTACATGGTGCTGCCGAGTGAACCCGTCACGTGGCGTGAGTTGCCCGAACAAACCTTGGTGGAACGGATCACAAGAGACAGCATGATAGGCGTGGAGCGTTTAGGGTGAGCGAGGTGAAACTGTCGGGTCGCTACGAGCCACCGATGGCAAACGGTGAGGTACTTTTCGACGCACCCTGGCAAGGGCGTGTCTTTGGAATGGCAGTGACCCTCGCTGAACAGGGGCGCATGGCATGGTCAGACTTTCAGGGCATGCTGATCGAAGTTGTTGGGGCATGGGATGCGGATCATCCGCACAGTGAAGAGGAATATCCTTACTATGAATTGTTCGCGGAGTCCCTGAGTCGGATACTCGTGCAGAAAGGATTGCTGGACTCAGAAGAAATCCACAAGGCTGATGGACTTATGGCGGCGCGACCGCATGGCCACGATCACTGAAATATTCGATCACCGCATGATGATCACCGCGCATGGCAATCCTTGATTTTTTTTTGCCTAGCTGGAATTCATACATTGGATCGTAGTAATCAGTGATCAAAGCTGTGATCCAGTCGTCGTGTTGCCGGGTCCCGGCAAATCCTTCACTGAGAAGGTTGGTGATGCGCCTACAGCGCTGGCCGCCCAACCTTTTTGCGATTCGTTGCAGTGCATTTGAATAACCTTCGAGCAGGCTCTCGACCGCTGTTCCTTGCGAGAGAGGCAGGCTGACATATTCTTGACGTATGTGTGCCACGCGATCTTCGAGTGATAGCTCAACGACCACGAGCGGTGCCGTTTGCATGACGTTGTACCAGGTTCCGGGTAACGCCAATCGACCGATTGTCCGGCTTTCGTCTTCTACAACCAGCCGATCACCAGCAATCTGGAGGAATTTGACGGCGAGCCCGTTTTCGAAAGTGGCGGGTGTGGGTTGCGGCGTTGCGAAGGCACCGAAGGCAGAGCCGCGATGATTTGCAGCCCCTTCAAGGTCGATTGCCGCATCGATGCGATTGATGAGAACTGTTTTGGCAGAGCCGGTTTTACCAGCGAGTACGGTCCAGGATTTAGCCTGGTAATCTGACTCCAATACATTGATACATGCCTGACGCAGAGCTTTATAACCGCCGGGCACACGCTCGATTGCAATACCGGAATCTGCCAGCCATTGTTGAGCGATCTGCGAACGCATGCCGCCGCGCCAACAGGTGAGCCAGGCGTTGGGGTGAGCCTGACAGAACTGTTTCCATGCATCTACGCGGGTGCGTTTGATCTCTCCGCTGACAAGCGCATGGCCAACGCGCTTTGCCTCTTCGCTGCCCTCGTTTGTATAGGTGGTACCGACTTTCTGGCGTTCTTGTGTGTTCAGAATCGGTAAATTGATGCTGCTGGGGAGCGCACCTTGTACAAATTCGATTTCGGCACGAACATCGAGCAGGGGTGTGCCTACGCTGAGTATCGTCTTTAGATTATCAAGGTGCGGATTCGGTAATGACCTGCTGGGCTTTGAAGTGGTCAAGGTGGTCCTCAAGAATATTCATAACATCCAGACGCTTCTGCTTACCAGCCATCGCAATGGCTCGATTTTGTAACTCAATGGCACGCTCGAAGTTACCTCGAGCGGCATATGTTGCCGCCCACGTATCGAGGTACTCAGGGTGAACTGAGGCTGTTTGGTTCCTCGTCATCAGTTGTTCCATGAGACGATGGGCATATTTTGTCCGTTTTAAGCCAGGGACGTCGGTGACGGTCAGAGTCCAGACAACCTCATTGATCGTGTCGGCGTCATTCGGTTCGATCTTTACTGCTTTTCTGTACCAGCGCCTGGCTTTGCGGTTGGACTGCGTTGTGCCAATGCCCCGGGCGTGTAAATTGCCCAGCATGATCATCGCTTCTGCGTTTTTTGCCTCTGCCAGCTTGAGTAGCCACTCGTGTATGGGGCCTTTGGTGGTAAGGGATGCATCCTTGGCCGTTTCTAAGGTGAGGAACCGAGCATAGCTGATAATGGCGTGTGGGCTGTCGAGCATGGCGGCTTTTTCGAAGTACTCAATTGCCTGGGCACGATCAGCCTCGACGTATTCCCCAGCGTTATAAATGCGTGCAAGAAGGACTAAGGATGCTGGGTGGCCCAGATCGCCAGCCTGTTTGAGCAGAGGAATTGCCGCTTGCCGGTTTTCTTTGCCATAGACGTCGCTCAGATAGAGTCCAGCCAGTGTATACATGCTGTCAGTGGAGCCGAGGGCAATGGCGTGCAGGTAGTTCTCCAGCGACAACTCCCGATATTCTGCCTGAGCATCCGGAGACTCTGCCTGTTCAGCCTGTCGCCAGTAGATGCGCGCCAAAAGTGTGTTGGCGAGTATGTTGCCCGTGCGAGAGGCGACCTTAAGCCAGCCGATGGCATTGTCGAATTTTTCGCTGTTGCTTAAATAGGCGCCTATTGCTGCCTGTGCCGCAGTGTCCATTTTGGCTGCCAGGACACGGATCACTGCCCACGGAAGCATCCTTTTGTCCGGCGGTATATTGTCTTTATCGCCTTGATGGATGAGGCCGGGTAGCGTGTGACTGAGATCAAAAAATACCTGGCGCAAGCCGGCCTTCTCTGGCCGAGCAATCAGTAAGAAGATAAGTGGGTGGCGTTGTGTTGTTTGATAGATCGAACCGACGGGCATGTTGTTTATGCTTCGCGCATAGGTGTGCGCATCGTACATTGTCATGACCGAATAGGGTGCATCAGGATTGCCGTCACCGCTTAAGCGCATGGCATGCTGAATGGTGGCCAGACGATCAGTGTGCAACGCGACAGATTCGTCTGCCTGCACATAAGCGTAGTATTTTTGCATGGCGTAATGACCCGTCTGACTGGCGGGATAGATGCCCAGAATAGCGGCACCGATACTGCCGAGTTTCAACGGTTCATCTTCAATGAGCGAGAGTGCCTGTTGCTCAAGCTCGATCAGACGTGACAGTTCCTTGGCATAGTCCGGGCCTGCAACGAATGCAGCCTTAATGGCCTGAGTATCGAATAGAGTCGAGGATTTCTGGGCGTCGCTCAGTGCTGGTTGGGATGGCACATAAAGTAGAAAGCCAGCGAGGACGCCTATGAGGAGTTGTTGCATGGCGGGTGTTATAGCACCCCGCGCGTTGAGAAGAAATGCTAAACTCGGCCGGATCTAACGCCAGTGAAATAATACAAGGAGTGGCTATGGCATGGGGCGCACCTCTGGAACTGCCCACGGCAGACGACGCACTACCCGGTAGGACGGAGCAGATGCCTGTCCCGCCTGGGCACTTTGTACACCAACAACCGCTCGTGCCGCCGTTTCCTGAAATCATGCAGCAAGTGCAACTGGGCATGGGCTGCTTCTGGGGCGCGGAACGCCGCTATTGGCAAACTGAAGGTGTTTTTACTACGGCAGTAGGCTACGCCGGCGGCATCACTCAAAACCCATCCTACGAAGAGTTATGCAGCGGATTGACCGGGCATACCGAGGCAGTCCTGGTGGTATTCGATCCCGTCGTGATCAGCTTTGCAGAGATACTCAAGCTCTTCTGGGAAGGTCATGATCCGACCCAGGGGATGCGGCAAGGGAACGATATTGGCACACAGTATCGATCTGTCATCTATACCTATGGGGAGGCACAGAAAGAACTTGCATTAGCCTCCAGAGACACCTTCCAGGAGGCGCTGAGCGATGCGGGTTATGGTCTGATCACGACAGAAATCCGTGATGCTCAAGAGTTTTATTATGCTGAGCATTATCATCAACAGTATCTCGCCAAGGTGCCCAATGGCTATTGTGGCCTGGGCGGCACGGGCGTAGGTTGTGATATTGCACCGCTGGTGATCCTCGACTGAACCTCAGGGAGGCATGCTTCAGCTCACTCGAGTTGTGCGTTTCCCACAGCGTACGCAGACGGCTTCGCTCACGAGCTTGCCGGCTTTAACGTCAAACTGCTTTCGTGGCTCATCCTGCCATTTGTGAAACCCCCTTTTGCAGAGCGTGGTTTGTCGTGCCGTGGCCTTGCGTTTGACTTTGCGGAATTTCGATAGGTTTGTCGGTTCAGGCAACGTTTGGATTCCAATTGTAATTCTGAAAGTGTCATTTAAACTCGCTTGCCCATTTTGAAAACGACTGGGACACTAATGACAGCCTACAACGTGCTAATACAAGGCACGACAGCGCCAGTACGATACGTCGCTTCTAGAGGACATTCTAGTGCGGGATCAAGCAGATCGTGTCGTTCCGGACGTGTTGGCATCCTCACCGGTTCTCAGTACCTGACCACCGTGGAGATGGTTTTCGCTTCCTTCATGGCAGGCGACAGGTGTTTACCTGAAGCCAGGTTGAATGAAGGTGTTGATTTGCTGGATTATATAAAGTGCTTTGGGTGCCCAGGATAGAGAGGTCGGCATGGCGTTCCCATTAGATGGTATCAAGGTTGTAGACATGTCAAGGGTTCTGGCAGGACCCTTTGCTGGCCGAATGTTGTCTGATCTGGGCGCTGAGGTGATCAAACTCGAACCCCCTGAAGGTGATGTCACAAGGTTCTGGGGCCGAAAGATTGGTGGTATCTCTGGATATTTTCACCAGCAGAATGCGGGAAAGAAGAATATTTCGATTGATCTCAGTCAGCAAAATGGTGTCGCGCTTGCCAAAGCGTTGATCGCGGAGGCAGACATTCTGATCGAGAATTTTCGACCCGATGTCATGTTGCGACTCGGGCTTGACTATGACGTCCTGGCCGCCCTGAACCCCCGCTTGATCATGTTGTCCATATCGGGGTTCGGTGCCGACAATTCGGATAGCGGCCGAGCCGCATATGCACCCATTGTGCACGCGGAAACAGGTCTCGTGAAACGCCAGGCGGACATCTCTAGTGCTTATCCGGCAGACATTGCTCTGTCAGTGGCGGATACTAATGCCTCACTGCACGGTCTCGTTGCGCTTATGGCAGCACTCTACCTTCGGACCACCACAGGCACAGGAGATCACATTGATTTGGCGATGGTTGATGCGACGCTGGTTACCAATGATGGCATGTGCCATGCCCTCGACGGGATGCGCAGGCCTTTACCCAATGAAGTCTACGAAACTTCTGCGGGACATCTGATGCTGGCGGGTGAGTTTCGTTATATCTGGCATCAGCTTCATACAATTTGTGGCCTACAAGATGGTCTGGATCGTGATGTGGGCCTTGAGGAGAAGATCAGGGTGCGCCGAGCAGCGGTCTATCGTTTTCTCAACGAGACGTGTCCTGATCGTGAGAGTGTGATCGCCGCGCTGGATAGGATGAATATTGCCTGGGGAGATGTACGCGACGTGGCCGACGTGGCGGATCTGGTATCGGTCAAAGCCCGAGGGAGCATCACCCTGGTCGATGATCGTGATGGTGGCGTGAGGCCCACTCCGCAGTCTCCTTATCACTTTCGTCAGTCTCAAGCTGCAGTGCAGGGCGGTGCCCCACATCTGGGTGAGCATAATCGCGAAATTTTACAAACCTGGCTTGGCTGGACGGATGAGCAGATCCGGGTTTACGACACGGTACTTGTTGCCAGGGACAGTGGTTGACGATGGGCAAACCGGGCGTAGGAATTGACTTTGGGACGTCTAACTCGGCGGCGGCTGTCTTTGATGGTGAGCGAGTACAACTTATAAATTTGGAGCGACATGAGGCGATCATGCCGTCAGCGACTTATATTGATCGAGCGTTACAGTCCGAAACGGGTCAGGTGGCCATTGATCGATACATCGCCGATAACACAGGTAGAACCGTAGAACTGATTCCGGAGGTGGTGGGAGAAGTTTCTCAGTTTGTCGAAAACGGAGGCGGTGGCGACCCGGCGCCTGTTGAAACGTCTACTAAGAAAATTTATGGCGCGCCGGTGACGGACAGTGGTTTACAGGGGAGGCTTTTTCGAGGCACGAAACGCCTGTTAGGTGATGAGCATGTGCGCCGTCTGATGGTCTTCGATCACCCCTTCAGGCTGGTCGCACTCATAACGCCGATCCTATTGCGCATGTGCCGGACAACCGAGCAGAAAATTGGCCAATTCGTGGATGCGCACGTCGGTCATCCGGTTAATTTTGAAGGACGGGACAAGTACAAAAATAATCTTGCGCTCACCCGCCTGGGTGAGGCTTATAAGTATGCAGGGTTAAACCGTCAATTTTTTTATCCTGAACCCATTGCTGCGGCCGCAAGTTATCTACATGCAAATAAAGATGTTGCAGGCGATTACCTGCTGACTGTTGATTTTGGTGGCGGTACCCTCGATTTGTGTGTGCTTAAAAGGGATCCCATATCGGGTAATCAATTCACAGTGGTCACAACGCATGGCATCGCACTCGGCGGCGATCACATTGACCAACTCCTGTATCGACGGCTTCTGTTTCCCTTGCTCGGCAAAGGTGAGATTTGGCGACGGCGCGGGGTCGACAGGGAAATAGAAACACGCTTTCCGTTTGAAGATTTCGAGGATCTTTTAGTGAACTGGGCGATTACCTATACGCTGAATCAAAATAAGTACACCACACCGATCATGGAGTGCTTGTCTCAGGGTGGACCAGGCAAGAGGAAGTTTGAGCGTCTGCGAGAGGTTGTCAAACATAATCTGAGCTACCTCCTGTTTGCGCGGATTAAGGATTTTAAGGCGGCCTTGTCAATACACCCGCAGGCAAGTCTGGATATTCCAGAAATCGACGTGGAAATCCCCATGGCACGTACAGAATTCGAAACGCTTATCGCGGATCCACTCGCACGCATCTCCCAAGTCGTCGACGAAGCTGTTGCCAGGGCCGGGTTAACGATGGCTGACATCGACATTGTCCTGCGCACCGGGGGTTCAAGTTTGATCCCTGCGGTAAAAGGGCTGCTTGATGAGCGTTTCCCGGACAGAGTAGTGGAACATGACCCTTTCACGAGTGTGGCCGCTGGTTTAGCGGTGGCAAACTTTCATGGATGGCAGGTTACAACTCGGTAGGCGGAGTCCAGGCAGGATCAAGGGTGCAGAAGAAAGTCTTTAAGATCCGATAAGTCAGCCCCCAGACGAAGTGTCCGCGAATTAGACGGTAGCCATTGAAAATGGTTGGCGTACCCGCCATTTGTTTTGTTTCGGTGTCGTGGAACTCGTTGCGTGCCATAGGCCCGATGCTGCTCCAGAGCACTTCGTCAACTTCGTAATTGGGGTTAAAAGTTGGATCTCCGGTGATGAGGAAGACGTGGGGTGCGATGAGCATATCGAGTTGACGTCCGCGCGGTTGGGCATGTTGATGGTCAAGTGCTCCAAGGTAATGAGCCCCGGTTAGATCCAGGTCTATCTCCTCCAGGGTTTCGCGACGCGCAGCTTCCTGAAGTGATTTGTCCCCGGGCTCTTTATGCCCGCCTGGAAAGGCCATATGGCCTGACCATGGGTCCCCTTCTTTTTCGGCACGTTTGATGAACAGCATCTCAAGGTCGGTTTGTGCCTCGCGCATGATGATCGCCACAGCGGCCTGTCGAGTCGACGTTTTCGGTGTGACTTGCTGTGGTTCATGAGAACCGAGCACATTGCGAATCTGTTCAAGGGTAAACACGTAAGGGTGCTCAACTCGTTAAAAGGAGGCATGATACCTTTTTGGTGGGTTGAAAGAGAAAGATCATCAGCGATCAGGAAAAGTTGGAACGACGCGAAGGGGACCTCGCCTCAGAGGCCAATCACTGCTTTGTCTGTGGCCATGCCAACCCGATTGGCCTTAAAGTGGTCTTCAGACTTGAGGATGCGGTGTGTCGGGCAGAATTCACTCCCGGAGATGAACACGTTGGCTATAGTCAGGTGACGCATGGGGGGATCATCTTCAGTCTCTTAGACGATGTGATGGCCAACTGGTTGTGGCTGCAGGGTGAGCATACGTTTACGGCAAAAGCAGATATTCGATACAGAGCTGAGTTGCCGGCACACACGCCGGTCAGACTTGAGGGCCGGTGCGTCAAACGTAAAGCGAGACTGGCGTTGATGGAGGGACGAGTTGTCGGGGTGCAGAACGAACTTGTATATGCTGAGGCCTCGGCATCGTTCATGCTGGCGAAGGCGTGATCCTCGTGTACGTTACCCGATTGTCCGTCGCTGTCATGCTGGCAGTCTCGGAACCTGCTCCCCACCCGTTATTGCGAGGTTTATACGGGATAACGGCGCCCAACCCACTCTAAAACCGCCTTATTTGTCTCATCCGGTCGCTCTTGTTGAATCCAATGGCCGCAGGCGAAGCTTTGCACCTCGAGATCAGGCACATAATGAGGCAGAGTTTCTGACTTCGGCACCGAATCGTAGTCTCCGTAAATCATCAGCGTAGGCTGAATGATGCGTTGATCGTAAGTACGAATAATCTCCCAATTGCGTGTGAAGTTCCGATACCAGTTGATACCGCCGCTGAAACCACTGTGTGCGAAAGCATCGGCAAATATCTGCAAGTCCGTCTCTTCCATCAGAGGGTCGCCAGGTACCTCGATCGCCTTACTGAGCTCGATGAGGGGCATACCAGGTTTTGCAGGCCCGGGTGGGTGCTGCCACTGGTTGGTACGGTAGATATTGCGTAGAAACTGTTCGCGATGGCGATCAAAGGCTTCGTCGGCAACCCCGGGTTGGCGGTTAAAATGCACAATGTAGAAATTGCCACCCAGCCTGGATTCCCAAAAACCAACCCACTCACTTGGGCCGAGTTCCATGAAAGGTACGCTTAAGTTGACTACACCAGCGACCCGGTCGGGATGCATTAACGCAAGGTTCCAGACGACGATGGCCCCCCAATCGTGGCCAACGAAGAGTGCATCTTTGTAGCCGAAATGGTCGAGAAGACCGAGGAGATCGTCGGTTAGATGAACAATGTCGTATTCTTCGACGGTGTCGGGTCTTGATGAGTGCCCATAGCCCCGTTGGTTGGGTACGATGACGTGGTATCCGGCCTGGCTGAGTGGTTCGATCTGATTCCGCCACGAATAGGCGTGTTCCGGCCAACCGTGACAAAGGACAATAGGACGTCCCTCACCTGCTTGAAAGACCTCCAATTCTATATCGTTGACATCGATTCGTTGTGGTTGTGGAAATTTCATAGCGCATATATCGAAATGACGTAAACGCAGTGTAAGCTATGGCATTCGACTTCCAAAATCTGGAGAGAACGCTGATGAAACTGGGACTGGGTGTAGGACCGTTGGGGCCGCCGGGCGGCGCAAAGATCATTGACCTGGCTATAGAAGGTGAAAAGCTTGGCTACGATACGATCTGGTGTCCGGAAATATATGGCGCGGATTGTTTTACACCGCTTGCCTGGATAGGTGCGCATACCGAGCGCATTAATCTGGGTACGTCCATCATGCAGATCAGCGCTCGCACGCCGGCCAGCGCGGCCATGCATGCCGTTGCGCTAGATTATCTGTCAAACGGACGGCTAATTCTCGGAATTGGCGTTTCTGGCCCTCAGGTTGTGGAAGGCTGGTACGGACAACCGTATCCAAAACCTCTTGCGCGAACCCGGGAGTGGGTAGAGATTTTTCGCAAGATCGTCTCGCGTGACGAACCGGTCTCTTTCGACGGCAAGCATTATCAACTGCCACTCGACGGTGGCACCGGATTAGGCAAGCCGCTGAAACTTATTCAGCACCCAATCCGCGAACACATACCTGTCTATTTGGGTGCTGAAGGGCCAAAAAATGTTGCCCTATCGGCCGAAGTATGTGATGGCTGGATACCGATGTTCATCTCGCCATACAAAATGACAGACGTCTACAAAGACGCCATGGCGATCAAGTCCGCGCAATTCGAGATTGCCGCTGCAGTTCCGGTCATTATCGATGATGATGTCGATCGGGCGCTCGGCCAGATCAAGCAGAATGTGGGTTTCTACGTGGGAGGCATGGGGGCTAAGTCTTTTAATGTCCACAAGGACCATGTTTCCAGGTTCGGCTATGGCGAAGCGGCCGAACGGATACAGGAACTCTTCCTCTCCGGACAGCGCGACCAGGCCATTGCGGCAGTACCCGATAGCCTGGCCGACGAAATCTCGCTGGTTGGGCCGAAAGAACGAATTCGTGAACGCCTGCAGGCCTGGAAGGATTCCCCTGTCACGCAGATCAATGTGGGAAGCTCAGACCCGGCAACCTTGCAATTTATGGCCGAGGAGTTGCTTTAGGCCAGACGCGCGCGCACCTGGTCAATGTCAGGTTGGTCTTCTTTCAGAAACAGAGCATGTGTCTTGATGGCACTCAATGCCAGTTGTATCGGGTGTTCTGTGATGCCAAAAGCCTTGGCATTGGCAGCCAGGTAGCGTCGAGCTCGAGATAAAGCGATGTGCAGTTCGCTTTTATCCTCGAAAGACCATTGTCCAACCATGGCTTCAATGAGCGGCTGGTTGAAGGGCTTTACACCTGTTGCTGCGAAGATCCTGCAATCGTAGACGCGACATGCCTGGGGTCGTGCGTTATAGATTGAGCAAGTGTCGTCGATGAGCATTGGACAATGGCCTTCATCGTCAAAACCAAGAAGGAAACGGTCGCTTTCATCTGGTACAGGGAATAGCAGGGCTGGATTGATTGCTGCGAGCGCGGGTGCATCCTCAGGCCCTAGGTGAATGAACTGACCAGAACGGCAACATGCAGTGCAGTTGCCACAAGGCACGTTTGTAGCTCCCTGTTCTTGTAGTGCTTTATCGGTCGCAATGAGCCATGCATCGAGCCTCCCGGCGTTTTTTGTCATGGGTCGTTTCCTACGGGTTAAAGCGCGAGCTGCGGATGGCCATTGGCAGACACAGGATATCGGATTTTGACGAGTGTATCCGGGATATCCGGAGATCGGGGAATCGATAGAGACAAAACTCACTCCGATATGAATAAACGTCCTGGAATATCGTCCGTGCAAAGAGGGTCTGACCAGGGCCGATCGGGTGGTCGTCGGTGGGCGGCTGACCTTGGAATTTCCCAAGCGCTCACTTTATCTCTAGGAGGGGCAGGATAAGAACCCGGTTTGGCTATATTTCGCGCGCCGGGTGCTTGTGCTGTATGCAAGGCTCGTCAACACTAGGGGCCCACTGATTTGGAGAGGCCAACGATGCCTGAGGCGAGAGCGATTAATAATGAAAAACTTAAATCCTTCGTTAAACAAACTGGCGATATGGTTGCCGCGGGATTTAACTGTGCGATTACTGTGCTGGGTGACCGACTGGATCTTTACCGACATATGGCTGATGTCGGTGCGACAAGTGCCGAAGACCTTGCAGCACGTGCAGGCCTGCATCCTCGATGGGTGCGTGAGTGGCTCCAGCATCAGGCCTGTATTGGTCAGGTTGACTATGCAGACGGCCGATTTACGCTGAGTCCGGAGGCGGAGGCAGTATTGGTAAACGAAGAGCATCCTGCATTTCTCATGGGTGCGTTTGACAGTGTGCTTACGGTGGCCCCCGCAGTGGATCGATTGGAAGAAGCTTTCAGAACAGGTATCGGCATGAGTTACGATGAGCACGGGCCTGGATGTGCGTGTGCAATTGAACGTATGGGAGCATTCACCAAGAACCATCGATTGGTGCCAGAACTCATTCCTCACATCGATACCATGCATGAGAAGCTGTCGAATGGAGCACGAGTGATTGACGTTGGATGTGGTGGCGCCCTTTCAACCCTTGTCATGGCGAGGACTTATCCAAACTCAGAGTTCATTGGCTATGACATCTCCGAGCATGCGCTTAATCGTGCACGAGCCAACCTTGAGGAAAGTCGTCTTGACAACGTTGCGGTCGTGAATCCGCTGGTGCAAGCCATGCCACGAGATGAATCGGTGGATTTCGCGACGACGTTTGATGTTATCCACGATGCACCTCATCCGGCACAGCTGATCGAGGATATATATCATTCATTGAAGCCGGGTGGTGTGTGGTTGTGTGAAGATATCCAGGGATTTGAGACCTTTGAAGAAAATCTGGCCAGCCACCCGATGGCGGCTATGCTTTATGGCTTTTCGGTGATGGTTTGCATGAATTCCTCAATGTCTACACCGGATGGTGCAGGCCTCGGTACGCTTGGTTTTACAGAAAGCCTGGCACAGGAAATGACGTCGGCTGCGGGCTTTGGCGGGTTTCAAAAACTCGATGTGGAGAATCCACTCAATAACTACTATGTTTTGACCAAATAGCGAAACGGCGCATAGATTGTCCCGTTCTGTGACTTAGCTCCCGGGATGGGCCAATACGACGTGTACACGCGGAAAATCTCAATTGCAGGATAGGGTAAGAAATTACCCGTATCGTTCACTTTTTCGTACGTATTCGAATTGCTGAATACCGGTTGCTGCGCGCATTTCAATGGTCGTTTCAGCTGTATTCCGGTCGAGAGGAATGCCGGTTGCATCTGCCACGCGGGTGATGCCATTAAAAGCCGCTGCAACAACCAGGGTATCTATGGCTTGTTGGTATCCCATCGCTTTTCTTGCGGCTCGCAAGTGTTCCTGCAATGTGAGCCAGTCTCCGGAGATGGCAGCTTCGGTGAGTTGGCGCAGGTGCTGTTCATTGTCGACCCCTGCCGTGAGCTGTGTGTCGGTAATACTGTTTAAGTTGTAGGTTTTGTCCTCGCGCTGGCCGCTCGCCCGGAGCAGCATCGTGTGTGAGGTGGTTCAGTAGAAACATTCATTCATGGACGATACGCGGGATGCGACAAACTCTGCCTGCGCCTGACTTATTGAGAGCGGGATGTTCTTAAGCGCGTAGTGGGGGCGAAATGTGCTGAAAAATAGGTCCAATGCGCTTGGCACGAGTCCTAAGGAGCGTGCAATGTTGGGTACCTGCGGGAGGCCTGTGTCGGCCATCACCTCTTCAGCCGCGAGAATAGGCACCCACGCACCGGCTTCGACGGTTTCGGTATTGTAGTTTTTGCGGGCGCGGCCTGACTTGGCCAGCGGCAGGGCCGGCACTCCCAGGCCGAGTGCGTTGTGTAATGTGTCGATGATCACAGACGAATTCACTACACTGACGATCTCTACGTACTCTTGCTTGGAAATCTCTAATGTGACCTGATCGAACCAGGACCGTGTGAGCCTTCCAGGGTCGGTTCGTAATCGATGAATCATGTCGACAATGACGGTGGCAAGTGAGGACCGCGAGGCGTGCATGCCGTCTACGGCTCGAGGACTGAGGGCAGCTTTCCTTGCTTCACAAAGTGGACAGGTCAGCGCCTCGCGAGCGATGCGCACCATTTCAATACGATCACGAGCAGAGAAAAAGTCCCCAGGTGAAGCGATTTGCTCCCACGATTGGGCGTGACTGTCGAGAAGTTCTTGTGAGAGTGGCAGGTGATCTGGGTACATGCTGGCCTTCGTTCAAGGGAGTATTAGAGTGTATGTGACTTGATTCTGTGCCGCAAACGGGACAGGCTCACAAGGCGTAAAGGGGTACTCATGAGTAATTCAAAACATAAGGCACCAAGGTCAACGGGTTTCGACACGCTGGCGCTACATGCTGGCCAAAGCCCGGACCCATCGACCGGGGCACGGGCGGTGCCAATTTATCAGTCCGCATCTTTCGTGTTCCCGGACTCCGATTTTGCGGCGGGTCTATTCAACATTGAACGTGCCGGACACGTCTACTCGCGCCTATCTAACCCGACGAATGCGGTGCTTGAAGAGCGTATGGCTGCCCTTGAACATGGTGTCGGGTCGATCGTGACCTCAAGCGGGCAGGCCGCGATGCACTTGGGCGTTGCGACGTTGATGGGCGCCGGTGACCATATCGTATCTTCCCGCTCGCTCTACGGGGGCACACACAATCTCCTTGAATACACGTTGAAGCGTTTTGGTATTGAGACGACCTTTGTGGATCCGAGAGACCTGAGCGCGTTTCGATCGGCGATTCGGCCCAATACCAAGCTGCTGTTCGGCGAAATTCTCGGTAATCCTGGTCTCGAGGTGCTTAATGTACCTGAACTCGGGGCGATAGCGCATGAACAAGGCTTGCCGTTGATGGTAGATGCGACATTTGCAACCCCTTACCTGTGCAAACCCATCGAATTGGGGGCGGATCTTGTGATGCATTCTGCGACCAAGTTCTTAAGTGGTCATGGGGTGGTCATCGGTGGCGTGCTGGTCGATGGTGGTACATTCGATTGGGAGGGCAGTGGCAAGTTTCCAACGTTGACCGAACCCTACGATGGCTTTCACGATCTGGTTTTCTCTGAGGAGTTCGGGCCTCAGGCCTTTATCACCAGGGCGCGCAAGGAAGGCATACGCGATTTTGGTGCGTGTATGGCACCAATGACTGCGTTTCAAATACTGCAGGGCATTGAAACGCTGCCGTTGCGTATGGACAAACACGTCAGCAATACCCAGGCGGTGGTTGAGTATTTGGCGGATCATCCTGCAGTAGAGGGGGTTGGTTATCCGGGCATGGCGGCGCATCCGGATTATGAACTCGGGCAATCGATTATGCCCAAGGGATGCGGTGCCGTATTCAGTTTTATCATCAAAGGTGGGCGTGAGGCTGGAAAAACGTTGATAGAAAATCTCGAGCTTTTCTCACACTTGGCCAATATCGGTGATGCGAAATCACTCATTATTCACCCAGCCAGTACGACCCATCACAGGATGGACGCCCAAGCGCTTCAGGCTGCTGGGGTCGCTGGGGGCATGGTGAGGGTAAGTGTAGGCCTTGAAGATCCGAGTGACCTGATAGCCGATCTGAAAAGTGGCTTGCGGGCGGTTGAAAAGCAGGTGAACAGTTGAAAGTTGAACTGACAAATGGTGAGGCCTATTACGGCGTGGGCAGTGGTCATCCGGACGCTGACGCGGATGCAGTTGTTTTTATTCACGGTGCGGGTTTCGATCACAGTGTTTGGGTGATGCCGGCCCGCTATTTCGCTCGCCATGGCATGCGTGTGATTGCACCCGATCTACCTGCTCATGGCCGGAGTGCCGGTCCGGCCTGTACAAGCATCGAAGGTATGGCGGACTGGGTGATGGAACTGATCGACAAGGTCGTTCCCAATGGCGTTAACACGACGGTTGTCGGTCACAGCATGGGCTCGCTCGTTGCTCTGGCATTAGCGGATCGCCATCCACGTCAAACAGACGCCGTTGTATTGATCGGCACATCCGCTCCGATGCCGGTAGGGCCACCGTTGCTCGAGGCCGCGCGAGACAACGATCATGCGGCCTACGACATGGCAAATACCTGGAGTCATTCAACGCCCGGACGCCTGGGTGCAGCTGCCAATCCTGGGTTGAGTAACTACAACAGTGGTGAGCGTTGGCTAGAACGCAACAGCCAGGATACTTATTTTGCTGATCTTGCAGCATGCAGCGCGTATGTGGACCAGCCCCAGGCCCTGGAGAAGCGGGTGTTGGTTATCGTAGGCTCGGAGGACAAAATGACTGCGCCTCGTGCGGGGCTGGGTGTGGCGAAGGTGCTCGGCGCGGAAAAAACTGTTGTTCTCAATGGGGCAGGTCACGCCATGCTCTCTGAACAACCCAACCAGGTCTTGGATGCATTGAGTTCGTTTGTCTTAGAGCATCGGTGACATGGCGTACGGCGCTGCTGAAGTTGCGGCTGCTGGTTTTATATGGATCGCTCTGCACCTGGGCATATCCAGTACGCGATTGCGTGGCTTGCTCGTCAATACCATCGGTACACCCTGGTATCTCGCCGTATACTCCCTGATGGCGGCAACAGCCCTGGGTTATTTCATTTCTGTATATACACACGTGCCCAGAATGGTTTATTTGTGGCACCCCAATCCTGAACTTTATTGGGTACCCAAAATTGGGATGGTGTTTGCGTTGATCCTCCTGCTGGGTGGTTTTTTTGTCAGGAATCCCAGCATGGTTGGTGCCAGGCTCCGTGCAGAAGAAGCGTTGGGTCTGGCCACCGGCGTCACGCGCATCACCAGGCACCCTTGGCAATGGGCCATAATCATTTGGGCGCTCGGACACATTGTGGTGAATGGTGATTTGGTTTCGATCGTCTTTTTCTCGTCCTTTGCCATATTGAGTTTTATTGGAAGTTTTCTGATAGACAAAAAAAAGGCGCAGGCTTTCGGTGATGCGTGGCTAACGTATACCAGCGTGACGAGCAATGTACCCTTTTTAGCGGTTATGAGGGGTCAAACCAGACTTAAGCTCAGTGAGCTACGATTGCCCGTTGTGATTGGCCTTGTCGCTTATGCACTGCTCTGGTACTTGCATGAATCGTATACGGGCACGGTGGTTTTCTAAGAGAGTTGTGCGGCAACAATCTGGGCTACCAGGTCCGCGAGATTTCTGTGGTATCCACCAAAAAAGTGATCTGCACCTTCGATGAGGTAAGCCTGGTCTCCCAGCCATTGTTGGAATTTTTCCGCGTCGACAAAATCATCGCGATTACCCGCAATGGCGGCTACAGGCACATCTGTCTTCTCGCCAGAGTAATCCATCAGCCCGACGGGAGGTGCAATGAGTAAAGCAAAGGCAGGTTTAGCCCGGTCGAGGCTGCGCCAGACGATGTTTGATCCAAAGGAATAACCCGCCAACCATAGGCTGTGTTCGGGATGGGTTTGACGTTGCCAGTCCACTACCGCCAGGAGGTCTTCAACTTCTCCGACGCCGTTGTCAAATCTGCCTTCGCTCCCCCCGACACCTCGGAAGTTAAAACGTACGCAGCCAATCCCGTGATCGAGCAATACCTCAGTTGCCGTACCGACCACCGCGTCGTGCATAGAACCACCGTATTGCGGATGTGGATGACAAAGGATTGCCGTGATATTCCCTGCTTGTGGTGCGTCGTCGACCTGGATTTCCAGTTTTCCTGCGGGTCCTTCAATGGACATATATTGCCTCGTTGATATGCGCCTGTGGACATAGTAGCAACTAGTGGGTCGGCGTTGTAAACCTATACAGAAATGCGAAATTCACTTTTGTTTCGGGGGTGAGAGAATTTAGGGGTTGAAATTTTTCTCATAATAAATATTTTTGCGCACCTGGAAGAATAAGGAATTCAAATGATCGAAGCGAAGAACCTAACCCGCCGTTTTGGGGATATGGCTGCAGTTGACGATGTGTCGTTTGCGATCACCCCTGGCGAAGTTGTTGGTTTGCTGGGCCATAACGGTGCAGGTAAGACCACCATAATGAAAATGTTGACGGGCTTCCTTGAGCCGTCTTCGGGCGAGGCCCGGGTCGATGGGATTGATATGCAGGACGATCCGCTGGCAGTTCAGGCACAGATGGGATATCTGCCGGAAAGTGTACCTTTGTATCCGGAACTGACTGTCGCTGAATACCTGACGCATACTGCTTTTTTGCGAGGACTTAAACCTGGCCTATGCATTCGCGAAGCACTGGAGGCAACGCAGTTGAACGATAAGGCTTTCGATCCGATCCACACCTTGTCGCGTGGATATAAGCAGAGACTGGGTGTGGCACAAGCGATCTTGCACAAACCACGTTTTCTTATCCTCGATGAACCATCGAACGGACTGGACCCGAATCAGATACAGCACATGCGATCTCTCATCAGGCGACTGGCGCAGGAGGCGACAATTATTCTTTCCACTCACATCATGCAGGAGGTGAATGCGGTCTGTGACAGAGTACTTATCGTGCGCAATGGCAGACTGGCTGTAGATGAAAGGCTCGATGCTCTGCAAAGCTCGGCAAAGGCCGTGCTGAAAACAAGCCCCACAGCTGAGGTGGCGGCCGCTTTGGACGGTTTGGCGGTTGTGGCTGATGTGGAGCATCAAAATGCGGGTATCTGGCGTATTGGCCTCAATGGCGAAATCAGTGCATGTGTCGCACAGATCGCCGAAAGCCTGGTTGCGAAAGAGATCTCCATATATTCGCTTGCCCCTGAAGTTCGCGATCTTGAAGTCGTGTTTGCTGAAGTGAATGAGGAGACACGAAATGCGGCCTGATTTAATTCGGCAAATCGCCAGCAAGGAACTCACGCTCTTTTTTGCCTCATCAATTGGTTATTTATTTCTTGGTGCGTTTTTGCTGGCGTCGCTGTTTCTCTTTTTCTGGATTGAAACATTTTTCGCGCGCAATGTTGCCGATGTGAGACCGTTGTTTGAATGGCTACCAGTACTCCTTATTTTTCTCACTGCTGCCTTGACCATGCGTATGTGGTCGGAAGAGCGGCGCGTGGGCACCTTGGAGTTTGTCGCGACATTACCCGTAAGCACATGGGAGTTTGTTGTCGGAAAATTCCTTGCTTGCTGGGCGTTGCTGGGGATTGCGCTCGCGCTCACCCTACCGCTGCCTGTAACGGTCGCAATCGTCGCGGACCTGGATTGGGGGCCGGTGATTGCGGGGTATCTTGCCGCGTTAATGATGGGGGCTGCTTACCTGGCAATTGGACTTGTCGTCAGTGCACGCACGGACAGTCAAATTGTCAGCCTCATTGGCAGCTCGCTCATATGCGGCATCTTTTATCTCCTTGGTAGTCCGGCAATCGTTGAGCTTTTCGGTGGTGCTATGCGCGACTTGATGACAGCGCTTGGGAGTGGCGCTCGGTTTGAGTCGATTACCAGAGGCATGCTTGATTTTCGTGACCTTCTCTTCTATGCATCGGTGACCGTTGCTTTCCTTGCCCTGAATGTACTTGGTATTGAACGCGTTAAGTGGGCGGCAGATGGCAATGCGCGGCGACATCGCAACTGGAGTGCAGGTACAGGACTTCTGGTTTTGAACGTACTACTGGCTAATGTGTGGTTGCATAATGTCACGAGTCTACGCTTTGACTGGACTGAGGGGAAAATCTACTCCATATCTGCGGCAACTGAAGGCTACTTACAACAACTACGCGAACCGCTGTTAATTCGGGGTTACTTCAGTGAAAAAACGCACCCGCTCTTGGCGCCGTTGGTGCCGCGATTGAAGGATATGTTAGAAGAGTACGAAGTGGCGGGTGGCGGCAAGGTCCGTGTTGAGATCGTTGATCCAGCTGACGATCCGGAGATGGAAAATGAAGCAAATACGAAGTATGGAATTCGTGCCATACCCTTTCAGATTCAAGACCGATACCAGGCCAGTTTGGTCAACTCCTACCTTGATGTGCTCATCCAGTATGGAGACGAATATGAGGTGCTGGGATTTCGTGATCTCATCGAGGTTAAAGTTTTGGGAGAAACCAGCCTCGACGTTCAGCTGAAGAATCCCGAGTTCGATATCACACGTGGCATTAAACGCGTTCTTTATGGCTTTCAGGGTGGAAGCTCAGTATTTGCCAACATCAGCGATCCAGTCAGGTTCGTTGGCTACATTTCGGATGATGCGATCCTTCCCGAGGCGCTGATAGAACTCAAGGCCATCGTGCAGGATGCCCTCAAAGAAGTGCAGGATGAAGGTGGTATGAAGTTCTCATCCACGATCATCGACCCTGCGGCAGATGATGGTGCGGTAGCCGAAGAGATCGCGGAGAAATACGGCTTCAGGCCCATGGCGGCAAGCCTCTTTGACGATACTTCGTTCTATTTTTATCTGACGCTGCAGGCTGAAGATACGGTTGTGCAGGTTCCGATACCTGAAGGCCTGTCATCTGAAGCCCTCAAGAAAGGGATCGACGATGGGCTCAAACGGTTTGCATCGGGCCTGCTGAAAAATGTGATCTTGAGTGCGCCCCAGGCACCACCACCGTATATGCAACAGCAGGGGATGCCGCGGGGTAATGAGTTCAATCAGTTGCAAGGTGTGCTGTCCGGCGACTTTGAGGTTTCGCTTGACGATCTTGCTTCGGGGCTGGTCCCGGACAATGCGGATGTTCTCGTGCTCGTTGATCCTGATAATCAGAGTGAGAAGCAGGTCTTTGCAATTGACCAATACCTGATGAAAGGGGGCACTGTTGTTATAGGTAGTGGCAGCTTTGCAGCACAATTCTCTCAAGCAGGACTCAACGTGGTTCGTCGAAACAGCGGTTTGACTGATTGGCTGAGCCATCATAGTGTGGATGTAGGGGCGTCGCTGGTGATGGATCCACAGAATTCGGCTTTTCCTGTGCCGGTCACGCGTCAGGTAGGCGGTTTCAGTTTTCAGGACCTCGTCATGCTTGATTATCCGTACTTCATAGACGTACGTTCGAATGGGTTTGGCGATCAAGTGCCGATGCTCGCTGGATTGAACCAGATGACGTTGTCGTGGGCGTCGCCATTGATGGTGCGAGGCGCTGAAGGTGTCAGGGTTACCGAAATTCTGCGATCGAGCGAAGGCAGCTGGTTATCCACATCTACCGATGTTTCCCCACAGGTTACCGATACGGGTATTTCACCGTTCTCACCCACAGGGGAACAAAGTTCGCACCTCCTCGGGGTGGTGCTTGAAGGGCGTTTCGAGAGCGCTTTCGTAGGTAAAACCTCGCCACTGCTGACACAGGTCAGTGAAAGTACGGAGTCATCGGACACGGACGAAGAAGCAACATCCGAAACAGTCGAGCTAGGCACTATATCTACGGTCATCGAAAAATCTCCCGAATCCGCACGCCTGATTGTTTTCGGCTCGAATGATTTTCTGGCTGATCAGGTGCTGCAGATGGTCGGGAGCGCGGAGGGGACGCTTTATGCGAATTCGACTCAGCTCATGACTAATATTGTCGATTGGTCAGTTGAGGATCAGGGCTTGATAGGTATCCGCTCGCGAGGCAATTTTAATCGTACGCTGCCGGGAATGGATGAGGGCACCCAGTCGCTTATCGAATATCTCAACTACGGCTTGGCAGTCATAGGTGTCGGTTTGGTGATGCTCTATTTCCGATCGAGGCAGAAACGGCGGACAATTGAACAGAGCGCCTGGCTGGAAGAGACAGGAGCGCAGGTATGAACAACAGGATACCACTGCTCACCGGCCTGCTCGCACTTCAACTGGTGCTGATTGGTGTCTTCTGGATTGCGCAGGGATCCACAACCTCGGAGGAGGGACCCTGGATAGCGCTCGACGATGAACGGGTGGACAGAATTGAAGTCAGTGACCGCGGTTCTGTGGTCAAGGTCGCCAAGGATAATGATGACTGGATGGTCGATGACTATCCGGCAGACGAGCGCAAGATCGTCGACATCCTAGAGAAACTGGTTGGCTTGAAAGCACCGTGGCCGGTGGCGACCAGTCGTGATGCGTTGCAGCGCTTTGAGGTGGATGAAGCGGCGTTCCAGCGACGCTTGCGCGTGTATGAAGGTAAGGAAGTTCGGCTTGATTTATACCTTGGCACCTCGCCGGGGTATCAACGAGTGCATGCACGCAAGGGCGAGGACGACGAAGTATATAGCGTCGCGCTTTCCAACTATGAACTGCCGGTCAATGTTGACGGCTGGCTTGACAAAGCACTGCTGGCCAGCGAAGACTCGCCCACGAAAGTGGCCGCAAGGTTTTCTGACGGGCGCGAAACTGTGCTTAGGCAGCAAGCCGAAGGGTGGTTGGTAGACGACGAAGCCGCAAACCAGGCTGAAGCGCAAACATACACTGACCGCTTCAAGACGCTTAGAGTGATCGGGGTGTACACGAGCGACAAGACCCTCACCCAATTGGCCACTATTAAATTGGGTGACCCTGTCACCCAGGCGCTTGAAATTCTTCGCGAGGGCGAAGATGGAGACTATGTGGTCCGCAATGCGGGTGAGGCGACTGGTTTTAAAGTGGCGACCTACATCGCAGAACAACTTCTGATGACCGATGCCGATTTGGCCGCAAAAAACGAGGAAGAGTCAGATGCAAGATCGCAAGAAGGGCTTTCTGGGGACGCCAGTAATGCAGGTTAAACACTTTCGATTACGCCCAATAAAGCCATTGCTGTTGACGGTTGGCAGCCTCGCGATGCTTATATTCCTAAGTGGTTGTGTGGGAACGGGTAACTGGGGCAAGGTGAAATGGCCTGCTGCGGAAGACCTGGGTCGCGCGGCGCAGAAAGCTGCCAGCCAGCCACAGACCTGGGTGCCTCTTCTGCTTGCTGGTGCGTTGCAGATCGACGATAAGGACGAGGACTGGTCGGAAGATCTTCGGCAACGACAAGACCTGTTCGGTGAGGATGCTGAAGACAGGAGTAGTGACTTCAGGGACGTCGCGACTGCGGCATACCTCCTCACAGCAGTCTTTGCCCCCAGCGAGACGGTTGCAGATAAAGGTCGGGGTCTTACGTTGGGTGCAGCGACCATGCTTGCCGATGGGGTGATCAATCAGGGCCTTAAGAATTTGAGTGGGCGTGAACGACCAGAAAGTTCGAATGACGAAAGTATGCCCTCCGGTCATGCCTCAAAAGCGTCGTCCAGAACCAATATGGCCATCCATAACATTCGCCTCATGGACATAGCACCTTGGCAGAAACGCGTGGCAACCTGGGGATTACATGGGGTGTCTGCGGCTACGGGTCTTTCCAGAGTTGAAGCAGGCAAACATTATCTGGGCGATGTTTTAGTGGGATACGCGATGGGACATTTTGTTTCGGAATTCATGTATGAGGCGTTCATGCCAGAACGGACGGATGGCTCGCGAATTTCACTGCTGCCGTTGCGTGATGGGGCCGCCCTCACCCTGCACATCCCTTTGAAGTAACGCTATTCTTCGGTAGAACAGATCCTGTTGCGACCGCCGTTCTTCGCTTTGTAAAGGGCACGGTCAGCCACCTGGAGAATGATGTTTGGTTCGTGCATTCGACGGCCGACGGCTGCCACACCAAAGCTTGCGGTCACATTGACATCCTTGCCGGTGCATTTGGCATAAGGAAACTCCTCGATGCCCTGACGCAGACGTTGAGCAACTTTGATTGCACCTGCTTTGTCTGTTTCAGGCAGCAGAAGCGCAAATTCTTCGCCGCCTAATCTGCAGGCAACGTCGGCGATGCGTTTGATCTGGCGGGTGACCGTAGCGACGGATTCGAGGACGTGGTCACCGATATCGTGGCCAAATGTGTCGTGTATATTCTTGAAGTGGTCCAGGTCGAAGATCAGCACGGAAAGGGCATTGCCCTGACGATTGACACGTTCAAATTCTTCACTCAGGCGTTGCATGAAATAACGTCTGTTGAATAGGCTGGTTAGCACATCGGTGTGCGCCATACGTTCGAGTTCGTCTTTGAGTTTCCGCAATTTCTGTTCGGCGAGCCTGCGCTCGGTTACATCTCTAAATACAAGTGCCACGTCGGATTGCTTGTTTGTTGAATCCAGTTGGGTTGAAGCGACTTCATAAGATCGCAGGCCGATGGCGACCTCAGAGTTTTCATCAAGATTGCGAATACTTTCGAGATATAGATGTTCGGCGACCGTGTTGATGTGTGTGTGCAGGACGGGTTGCTCCATATCAGCGAAAGCCTGCAAAGCCGACTGATTGGCATCGATGATGTTACCTTCGTGGGAGATTACAAATATCGGGTCAGTGAGTTGCTCCATGACTCGATCACGAACCACCGGAATACATTTGAGTAGGTCTTCCTGCAGAATATAGCGATACAAAAGAAGAATCCCGGCAAGGAATCCGAGGGTTGTGAAATCGAGCCAGGGTGCAGGGTTGAAGGGGGACAGGTAGTAAAGGTTCGCCAAAACACCCATGAGTGGGGCGGTGATGGCCGTAAGCAGTGATCGGGTTTGCAGGTGGAATTGTGACAGTGCAAAGGTGAGGATTGCTGTCGCGCACAGAATTAAGCCGTATGAGTAGAACGCATGGACATAGAACCAAAATTCGTGTTCTGTCACGAGGCCTATGTAGCCATCGTTGTTGACCAGGTACCAGTTGCTCCACAGGAGATGGTGGTAGGTGTTGGTCAGAGCCAAACAAAGGGTGATCACGGGGATGATGGAGATGAAATACGTGAGCAGAGGAGGCATCTTCAGCACCCGTTGACTATAGGTCAGTGCGAACTGAAACCAGGCGACAGGCGTGAGGGCTATACCCACGTAGGAAAGTTGGGATAAGAATAACTTGGCACTTTCCTGAACGAAAAAAGTCTCCAAAGTCTGTGGGCCGGACCAGAGGAAGATCATCAAAAACAGAAAGCGTAAGGCTTGCCCGCCAGGTACGTGGGCGGTGTCCGACGCGCGCCGGAAAGCGATCAGCGAGATGATCGCTGCTGCCACCGGCGGTATGGACCATAGGGTCAATTGCAACACGTACCTATCCTTGTGTTCTCCATCTGGACGCAGCGATGATCGAGTTTTGCGATCAGCGGGCCAGCTGGGTATTCCTGATGGGTAGCTTCGCAGTTATTCATTCAAACCGACATGGGCGGTGTGGACTTTTGTGATGGTTATCTCAGCGGGTATAGCGAGTCTGTCACGTGGGGGTGGTAAAACGTCGACCGTGAAGGCGATGGTAGCAACGATGGATGATCTGGCCGTGCGACTCGATTGAGCTGTGTTATTTTCCGATCTCGATTACACACATGATTACCGGGCGTGCATACTTATGTTCCGATTCTTTTGATGGTCTTCCTCTCCTTAAATAGGTAGAAGATCCTGTCATGGTGGTGCGCAGAATAAGTCGACAAACGACGAGGGTAAAAAGGCTGGTTGGTCATGGGATTTCAGCCGAAAGGCATTGATAGGGTGGTTTGAAAACCCATGAAAATACTGCCGGGCACGGAGAAAGGGTTTCGATGCGCTGGCAGATCTGTATCACTCAAAGGTCAAACCCAATAGATTACCGAAGACAATGTTGGGTCCCAAAAAGAAACAGGAGATTGCATGTTTGATCTGTATACATTTCCGACGCCCAATGGGCGCAAACTTTCAATTGCGCTAGAAGAATTTGCGGTGCCTTATGAAGTTCACACGGTGCATATTGGTAAGGACGAACAGTTTGCGCCTGACTTTCTTAAGATCAGTCCGAACAATAAGATCCCGGCAATTATCGATCGTGATTCGGGCCGCGCCATGATGGAGTCGGGGGCGATACTCATTTATCTGGCGGACCGTTACAAAAAATTCTGGGGGTCGGATCGTTACGTGACACTTGAGTGGCTGATGTTGCAGATGGGCGGCGTAGGACCGATGTTGGGTCAAGCACACCACTTTCTTCACTTCAACCAAGGCAAAGCACCTTATGCGGAAGCGCGTTATGCCGAGGAGGCAAAACGTCTTTACGGCGTGTTAAATAAACGCCTGCAGACACACGAGTATCTTGCTGATGAATACTCGATTGCCGACATCGCAACCTGGCCTTGGATTTCACGCTATGAGTGGCAAGGTATCGATTGGGCGGAATATCCACATCTGAAGCGGTGGTATATGAGCATCGCAGCAAGACCTGCTGTGCAGCGCGGCTACGATGTGCCCGTGCATGTCAATCCCATCCCGTTGCCGTAGTCCGTACCCTGGTGTCGCTTTAATCGCTTGCAAAAGCCTCTTGCAGCGCGTTCAACGTATCTCTTAGTGTGTCGGTTTTGTAGGCGACAGGGTCGTCGATGCCCCAAACGGGACCCGGCCACGCGGGGTCTCCTTCAGTCCGGGCGATAATGTGAATGTGAAGCTGAGGTACTTGATTGCCAAGGGCTGCGACGTTCAGCTTAAAGGGATCGTAAATCGATTTCAGTATCCGGGATGACTTGCTGATTTCTGCAAAAACCTGTGTCGACTCGGGCTCGTCTATCTCATCAAGATCGCGCAATCCGGGGCGTCGTGGCACCAGGATCAACCAGGGATAACGCGCGTCATTGCTCAACAGGACGCGGCAGACAGGAAGGTCCGTGACGTATGTAGTATCGGCTTGCAAGCGTTCGTGCAATTGGAAATCACTCATTGTAGAGGGTCTCCTTTTCTCCTGAGGCGGTTGGGTGTCGCGCCGGGCAGGCATTTATTCAGATCTGTATGTAAGAACAAATTTCTCGTTAGGAAAAAGAGAGATTTACAGGCTGTGGGATGATTCAAAAGGTGACTAGACAGGTTCATCACCTGCTACCGTTGTACGATGCATGACCCGTCGATAGCCGTCATAGCCTCCCTGCGCGCAGTGTTGGACGCAGCGGTTGTCCCACATCGTGAGCATGTTTGGTTGCCATTTGTGGGTGTAGATGAAATCCTCTTTGAGCGCATGTTGGAAGAGTTCATTAAGTAGTCTCTTGGACGCTGCTTCAGGAGCACCGTGTATTGCGATGGTATAGACGGGATTCACCCATAAAGCTCTCCTGCCACTCTCAGGGTGTGTGCGCACCACAGGATGCAACTGTGTCTCCCAGGCTTTGTCACTTGGTCGGATGGTCATGGATCGATCAGCCCCACCTGAAGCTTTATAGCCCTGGTGGCTGTAAGGCCTTCTGGCACTGTGTACGGCTTGCAAATCTTCTATTTCGCTCTTCAATGCTTCGGACAATGTTTCGTAAGCTAAGAAGCCGTCAGCGTAGAGCGTATCACCACCAACCGGAGGTACGATCTTTGCGTGCAAGATGGTGGCGGCGGGTGGTGTGGATTGAAAAGACCAGTCGGAGTGCCACGAGGTGCCGAAGGGTGGCACGGACTCATCGGGTTCGCGACGGATTTCCAGAATATCGGCATGCCCATCGACAGGTTTGACATAAGGGTTGTCGCCGAAGGGTCCAAAGGCCAGAGTAAATGCTTTTAACTCATCGTGTCCCAGGGGTTGGTCGGTGAAATAGATAACCTGATGATGGAGCCAGGATGTGTGAATTTGGGCCACTTCGTCCGTGTCGAGACCTTTAGCTAGAGATACGCCACGTATGGCGGCGCCAAACCCGTTGGCGTTCGCTTCGACCGACAGCTTCACAGGTTGTGCCAGTTAACCTGAAGAACGAACAGCACGGCAACGGCAACCACGGCACCGATGACAAGGATGGTGAGAAAGATGGACGTGGTATTATCGTGGTCACTGGATGGCGCACTGCGTCGTTTCGTCACCGCATATACCACACTTAGAAATATGAGCGCGGGAATCGCAAACTGTATCAGGTAGCGCATCTTGGGGGCTCGCGAGGAGCATTTATTGCCGGAAACAGAGCATATCAAAGCGGTGCTGGCCTGGCACCTTGTCGTCTCCAGCGTGCAAAGCGCAGGATTTTTGTGCATGAATAGGCTGGGGATATGACCTGGGCTGCAGATCATTGGTTTGCAATCGTTCTACTGATTCTCTACACCGGGGTGTTACTGCGTAATGCGTGGATTGGGAGCCGCGCCAGTACCGGTATGGCGGGCTACTACGTGGGTAATCGCAACATGGGGGGGATTGCTATCGGCATTTCTTTCTATGCGACCTTTGCATCGACCAACAGTTATATAGGTCATGCGGGTAAAGGGTACTTTTATGGTCTGCCCTGGTTCTTTCTTGCCGCATCGCTCATTGTGTTTACCTACTTATCCTGGCGTTTCGTCGGTCCGAGGCTAAGAGCCTTTGCTGCCAGTTTCGATGCCCTGACCATTCCCGATTATCTGGGTACTCGGTTTTTAGGTGCCAACGACAGCGAGCGGCATCCGCTTCGATACGTTGCAGCGTTGGTCATCGTTTTCGCAAGTCTTCTTTACCTGATTGCTATATTCAAAGGTGCAGGTCACCTCTTCGAGCAGTTTTTCTCTATCTCGTATGAAGCGGCAGTGCTTGTCACGTTGGCGATTGTGGTGGTTTATACCTCGATCGGCGGCTTTGTTTCTGTCGTTCGAACGGATGTAGTGCAGGGTGTACTGATGGTCGTGGGGGCCGTCATGATGTTCTACTTTGTTACCGATGCCGCCGGTGGTGTGTCCGTGGTGGCACAACTGGCTGAGCAACCGCAAAAGGCGCATCTTTTTGAGTTCAATGGTGGTATCCCGTTTGCAATTGTTGTGGGGATTTCGTTGTCTGGCGCGTTGAAACTCATCGTTGATCCGAGGCAACTCTCACGATATTACGCACTGAAAAATGAGCAGGAAGCCAAACGTGGCATGTGGATTGCCATTCTGGGTCTGCTCATCGTGCAAGCCTGCATTTTTCCTGTAGGCATTTATGCCCATTTTCTTCTCGAGGGTGTGACCGATTCTGACCTCATTGTGCCTACGCTGGTCGTTGATCCTGCGGTATTCCCCTACTGGGCCGGTGATTTCCTTATTGTGGCAATTGTCGCTGCAGGTATGTCTTCAATGGACAGTGTGCTGCTGGTGGCGGCATCGACACTTTTTAAGAATCTGCTTCGCCCGTTCGTCCAGACTGATCGTGAAGTTCAATGGACTCGCCTGGCCGTGATTGGACTGGCCGTGGTTGCCGCGTTGCTTGCGTTCAAGCCACCCGGAGACATCGTCGAAATTACGATCTTCTCCGGCAGCCTATATGCCGTCTGCTTTCTCCCGGCCGTGCTTCTGGGCCTGCACTTGCAGAGAGGTACCGCGACTGCAGTGCTGGCTTCCATGGGCGTTGGTGTCTTGACCCTGATCGGGTGGATGATCAGTGGTTTGCGGGAAAGTCTGCACGAGGTGTTTCCTGGGTTGGTTGCATCAGTCGCCGTATACTGGCTCTTCAGTATGCGTGCAGAGCCAGTTAATCCACAATTGCCTGATACGTCAGCACCTGAAAGTCCTGTCTTACGTTGATGTGACGATAAGGTCTCACCTGAGTCATGAGTACGGCGGCGATTCCTTGCTCGGGATCAAGCCAAGAAAGTGTGCAATAAGCACCACCCCAATAGCCTGCACCTTTAGAAAGCGGCGTCGCTGCTTTGCCTCGATCGACGACGACACCATAGCCCAGACCGAAACCCATTCCCGGTCCCGGCAACCACAAATCCATACCGCTTGTGTGATTTTCTAGCATCAATGATACGGTCGATGGTGCGAGAAGACGGACGCCCTCCAATTCTCCGCCGTTCAACATCATTTGTTGGAAACGAAGATAATCCCGGGCAGTCGAGGCAAGACCACCGGCACCACGGAAGAGCGTTTTAGGTCCTGATATCCAGCGACTTTCAGCAGAACCTGGATCTTGAAGGGTGATTCCTTTGTTTTCTTCGCCGGGCGTGTATTGTGCTGTAAGTCGATTGGCTTTATCGGCATTCATATAGAAATGTGTATCGGGCATATCCAGCGGCTTGAAGATCCTTTCCTGTAGAAATTCATCAAGACTTATCCCAGAAATGAGTTCTACAAGGTGCCCCACCACGTCAGTTGCAATGCTGTATTGCCAGTCTTCGCCAGGGTGATAGTTGAGCGGTAGCTTGGCTAATTTTGCGATTAGTTCGGTATTGTCTTCGGCGCCGGCAACTGCCTCGCGATAGGCCCGAACATTTCCGCGGTAACTGTTCGCGAGGCCTGCTGTGTGTGTCAGCATGTCGCGAATGGTGATGGCGCGTTTTGGATCGACCAATTGACCGGTGAGTCCGCTGGCATCCGCGGTGGTGCTGACTTTGGCAGCAGCGAAGGCGGGGATAAACTTTGATACCGGGTCCCTAAGCTGAAAGTGCCCCTCTTCCCAGAGAATCATGAGCGCCGCCGAAGTAATGGGCTTTGTCATCGAGGCAATGCGGAAGATCGCGTCAGGTCGCATGGCTTTGCCTGTTGCTACGTCCATCTTGCCCTGTGCTTCGAAATGCACCAGTTTTCCGTGACGAGCAATCGCAGTGATGATGCCAGGGGTCAGTTCCGCGTCGATATATTTCTGCATGGCAGGAACGATGCGCGCAAGACGCTCGCTCGACATGCCAGCGGATTCGGGCTTAGTCCGTGGAATCTCTGCGGCCAGACCTGAAGTGGCCAGCGCGATGCAGGCGAGCATCGCGCTGAGCCGCACAAGCTGGTGCATCATCCGGCTTTGTCTGCTTCGACCTTTGCCACGCTGGGATGCTCTGCCATGCGTGCCATCACGCCCTGAATTTTCGGTTGATCAGCGAGAAGGTCTTGACCAAACATCTTCTGCGCAATGCCATTTGCCAGGCCGAAACTGTAGAAAGTGTAGAAGTCAGCTAAAGTCATCGAATCCCCTGCGGCCCAGGGGTCGCCGACAAATATGCGATGGACCGCAGCCATCCCCTTAGCAAGATCAGCCTTGGTCGTCTCCTTGGTTTCGTCGGTAACGGTCTGACCAAAAAAAGCCTCGGGCAGACAACGACGGGCAACCAGTTCTACGTCGAGTTTGATGTGGCAGATCAGTTCGATTACTTTGCCGGCCTGGAAGGGATCGCTTGGCAGGAGTGCAGGTTCCGGCTGCAGTCGGTCAAGATAGGCTGCAATGGCCAATGATTCCGACATGAACTGTCCGTTCGCGCCAATCGAGGGCATCTTGCCCATGGGGGAGCGACTAAGATTGTCTTCCTTCTGGGTCGGAGGTGCCTTCACTTCTTCAAAATCTACGCCTTTTTCGATCAATAATGCCTTGGTCAGGCTGTAGTAATTACTCATCCCCAATCCGTAGAGCTGAATCATGTTTTTTCCCCTTTAAATTATTGTAGATTGAGCAAGATTTTACACACAGGCCTTTTCTATATGCGAGCAAAATGTGACTGATGCGGAGGTGGATCGACTGGCCATCCAAATGTCAGAATTGGGTGGATTAATCGTTATCTCCGGCGCCGGATGCAGTACACCCTCCGGCATCGGCGATTACCGGGATGAAAACGGTGAATGGAAACGCATGCAGCCGGTCCAACACAGTGACTTTGTTAATCATCTTAGCTGGCGACAGCGATACTGGGCACGGAGTCAGCTGGGCTATCCGGAATTTATACGCGCCAAGCCAAATGAGGCACATCACGTACTTGCTCGTTGGGAGGCATCAGGTTTTGTTAAGGGCGTGGTCACACAAAACGTTGATCGACTGCATCAGGCTGCAGGGAGTCGCAAGGTAATTGATCTTCATGGCCGCCTTGATCGAGTGGTATGTCTTGGCTGTGGCGCACAGACGCTTCGGGATGATCTACAAAACTGGTTAGAACAGCACAACCCGGATATACATGCATTGGGCACAGAGGCCGTCCTGGCTGCAGACGGAGATGTGGACCTTGAAAGCGCAAACTTTGCTGATGTTGCTGTCCCTGAGTGTCAGGTGTGTGCTGGTGTGTTAAAACCTGACGTGGTTTTTTACGGCGACAGCGTCCCTAAGGCGACGGTCGAGGCGGCCTATCAATGGATCGAAAAAGCCCCAGCGGTGCTAGTGGTCGGGAGTTCGTTGATGGTGTTTTCAAGCCTTCGATTTGTCCGAGCAGCACACGCGCGCCAGACCCCGATCTATGCCATTAACCGTGGCTTGACCCGTGCAGATGAATTTTTTCAGTGCAAGCTGGAGGGTGACTGCGCGGAGATTCTCCAAGCCCTTGAATCAAAATTGGCAGGGCGCTGACAGGCTTCAGGCTTTAGCCCGGTATCAGATATTCAATCATGCATTTATCCTGCCTCAATGTCCGAATCGGCAACCTCAGTGTCTCGTCTCAGGGCGGCACGGGTGAGTGGCGCTGTGTAAAAAATCCGTAACATGACCTTACCCAGGGGAGGCGGCTTTAGTGAACAATATCGGGTGTACTTTGTCTAAACAGAGGCGGAAACTTACGAAAATGATCAATGGAGGTACTATGAAAACGACATTGTTCCTTCTTTTGAGCGGTCTGCTCGTGCACGTGTGGGCACTGTCTCCGCCGCAAACAGGCATTGTCCTTGACCAGGGTCTTTCTTCTGAAGATATTGAACCGTCAAACTGTATCAAAGTACGCTTGATTAGGTCGGTTGAGATTGTAAATGAAGAAATACTCATTCTGCGGGGTACGCATGGACGCTACTGGCTCAATAAATTACGTAATCAGTGCCACGGACTTCGTGACGACATGGCACTTGCGGTGCACCAATATGGTGCGCAGATCTGTGCCAATGACCGGTTCGAGGCTCAGGAGCGGGCCGGGAGTCCGTTTTCGGTGAGCTGTCGATGGGGTCAATTTGAACCCCTCGTCATAGAACAGGTCGCTGTCATCAAGAGAGAATTGGGTAATTCGTGATGTCCAGATTTACATGGATAATCTTGCTTTGTCTTACCAGTGCGACCTGGGCAGAGGATGAGCCTGAGAAACATAAAGCAGCGGTTAAGCCGTCAGAAGATACTAAATCCGCGGCCAACGCGGTTGAAGAAATTCTAAATCGCGACCCTGAAGTTTCGGACTATGTGGATAAAGAACGTTGCATTAACCGCCATCGTATTCGCCAAATGCAGGTGCTTGATGAAAAGCACGTTTCCATTCAAGTATCGCATGACAAATATTTCCTCGTTCAATTTCAACATCGTTGTCCGGGCTTACGCCGTGGTCAACCGATCATGTACGAAACGAGATCGGCCACGTTATGTGTTCATGATTCGCTTCGGACGATGGAGCGTTGGGGGTTTGGACGCATGCGTCCGGGTGTCAGGTGTCGAATACCTGGTTTCGAAAGCATCACCAAGGAGCAACTGGTGCACTTAAAGGACGCCCTGAAAGCGGAGAAACGTAAGCGGAAGAAAGCCTGACCCGGCGCGGCTTGGTTGGTCTGAATGGTTGTGCTAAGGACCCATGTGTTTACCAGGCGTCAACGCAGGGTCGATTCTTGCCCGACCGTTTGCTGCTGCGAATGGACTTAAGAAGGCTGGCAACCCACCACCGAGAGTCTGCCGGATCGACGGTGTCGTCGATGCTGAAGAGGTTTGCATTGTTGACCGCTTTACCGACTTCATAGGCACGCGCGACCATCTCTTCATATTTCTCCAGGCGCTCTACCGGGTCTTCGATGGCCGCGAGTTCCTTACGATAGCCCAGTTTCACGGAGCCTTCTAAACCCATTCCTCCAAATTCACCTGTAGGCCATGACACTGTGAAATAGGGGACCTTATAAGAGCCACCCGCCATCGCGATGGCACCGAGGCCATAGGCTTTGCGAATAATAATTGTGAAAAACGGGACGTTCAGGTTCGCACCGACAATGAACATGCGACTCGAATGTCGGACTAAGCCTGTATGTTCAACTTCAGGGCCCACCATGATGCCAGGGGTATCACAAAGGTAAAGCAACGGTATGTCAAAAGCGTCGCAAAGCTGCATGAATCTCGCGCCTTTGTCCGCCGCATCTGAATCGATCGCACCGCCCAAATGATGTGGGTTGTTGGCAATGACCCCCACTGGCCGTCCTTCTATACGGATTAAGGAAGTGATCATGCCGTGTCCGAAGTTGGGGCGTAGTTCGAGAACGGAATCCAGGTCAGCGATCGTTTCAATGACATCGCGGATAGAATACACCCGAAGCCGGTTTTCAGGCACGATATGCCGCATGCGCCGCTGATCGTGCGCTTCGAAGCTTGGTAATGGTCCTTGGAAATAAGACAGGTACTTCTTGGCGACTTCAACCGCCTCGGCTTCGTCTTTCACCAGAATGTCGATGACACCACTTGCGACCTGGACTGATGTAGGACCGATGTCTTCTGGCGCAAAGATACCGAGTCCACCCCCTTCGATCATCGCGGGTCCGCCCATACCGATGTTGGATCCTTCCGTGGCGATGATGACATCGCAGCACCCAAGAAGTGATGCGTTGCCCGCGAAACACCTGCCCGTCGTGATGCCAATCATGGGGACCAATCCCGAAAGGGTCGCAAACCTGGAGAAGGTCCGTTGCCCCGAGCCTAACCCATCTGTATCACCAGGCCGGCCCCCACCACCCTCTGCGAAGATAATCATGGGCATCTGGCCGTTGCTTGAGACATCAATCAAACGATCTGTCTTACGGTGGTTCTGTGCGCCTTGGGTGCCCGCCAGCACGGTATAGTCGTAAGACATGACGACGCACCGTGCATCGGGATCATCAAACAGATCGCCGTTGACTGCACCTATACCGGTCACCATGCCATCGGCAGGGCTCATCTCCATCAGGTGTTCGACGGAGTGTCGCCGGCGTTGTGCGGCGATGACGAGCGGACCATACTCAACAAACGTATCATCGTCACAAAGATCTAAGATGTTCTCTCGTGCCGTGCGCAGCCCCTTGTCGTGGCGTTTGCGTACCGTATCAGGGCGATTTTTATCAAGGGTTTTCGCATGGCGGCGGTAAGACTCCTCGAGATCCGGGCGGATGTGGTCTGGATCGATCTCATCGTGTTCCTCGTCGATGGCGGCTTCAACCTGTCCTTCCTCTAAGAGCATCAGAGTGTGCCCCTCCCAGATGGCCTCGCCTGGTGAAACATGGATATGCAATACCTTTCCACCGCCCTCAGCTTTGATTTCGTGTTCCATTTTCATGGATTCCATGATGGCGAGAATTTGCCCACGCCTGACGTCTTCGCCTTCAGTAATTTCCACGCTAACGATCGTGCCCTGAAGGGGGGATTGCACGGCTAGCGTACCTTCTGGGGCATCACGCATGGCATGGTTGTCGGCGGACGTTTGCGAACTTTGGGCTTTGCCGAAGTCGAGAACGGCCAGTGGGTCATTAGCATCGATCTGTGCGCCGGCGATATGGGTTTCGTTTGATGTGCTGGAGAAATGAGTTGATGTGCCGACGTATTGCGTCAATTCCTCAAGATGCTCACTAATAAAGGCCGTGCTTAGCTTGCCTTCGTTGATCAGCGGGTGATCGAGCAGTGCCTGTAGAAAGCTGATATTGGTTTTGGTGCCTGTGATTCTGAATTCTGCCAGTGCACGGCGGGCTTTTCTGGTGAGGGTCGCAAGGTCATTGCTTTGGCTGGATACAATGGTTTTGGCAAGCAGTGAATCGTAGCGCGGACTGGTTGTGTAGCCTGTGTATCCCAACGTATCCACCCGGATGCCTGGTCCACCCGGTGGGTCGAAATGATCAAGCCGCCCACCCGAAGGAATCAGTTCCCCATCCGAGTTGATTGTTTCGAGGTTAACCCGGGCTTGTACGGCCATTCCTCTGGGCTTAATGGAGCCTTCAAGCCCCTGCTTCGCGAGCGAAGTGCCTTCAGCGATTTGAAGTTGGATGGCAACGAGATCCGTCTGTGTCACCTCTTCTGTGATGGTGTGCTCAACCTGAAGTCTGGGATTTGCTTCGATGAAAGCAAAATCTTCCGGGTCATCGGCACTGATGAGGAATTCGAAGGTGCCGAGGCTCTCGTAATTTACGGCATTCGCAAGTCGCTCTGCAGCCGCGATAATCTGCCTACGGGTGTGCTCAGGAAGATTGGGCGCAGGCGCAAACTCAAGTATTTTCTGATGCCGTCTTTGCAGACTGCAGTCACGTTCGCCAAGATTTATGACGTGCTCACCGTCACCGATGATTTGAACTTCAATGTGTCTTGGGTTGGGCATGAACTGTTCGCAGTAGAGGCCGTCGTCGCCGAACGAGGCCCTGGCTTCAGACTGACATCGTGTGTATGCATCCGCGATCTCCTCAGCAAGGGTGACCACTCGCATACCGCGACCCCCACCACCGTTGAGTGCTTTTATAATAATGGGGCCATGATTAGGCATCGAAAGGTAGAAAGCCTCTATATCTTCCAGGCTCGAGGGGCCGTTTGTGCCCTTGAGCACCGGCACATCGGCATTGATTGCTTCGTTACGGGCAAGGGACTTGTTGCCGAAGAGCGCGAGTGTGTCAGCAGAAGGTCCGACAAATTTAACGCCTGCTGCAGTCAGTGCGCGGGCCAGATCGGCATTCTCGGAAAGAAAACCGTAACCTGGGTGAACGGCCGTGCATTCGGTCTCTCGTGCGGCATTGACGATGGCCTGTATATCAAGGTAGGCCGAAGGGCCATGGCCAGAGAGCGCGTAACTCTCGTCAGTCACCTGGCGATGCAGCGATAAAGCGTCGTCTTCGGCGTAGACACTGACCGTGGCGATTCCCAGATCTTGGGCACTACGATGGATCCGAATAGCGATTTCGCCTCGGTTTGCGATTAGAAGTTTCAAATTTTCCTCCCTAGGTCACAGTGATGACTGCGAAAAACACCCCCCCCACTTTAACCGTTCCGTCAGCAGATCTGAAAGCCTTGGAATTGCATCGGACCGATGGGCTATGACAGCCGATCGGCAGATACCGTCTGCTGGTGTGAATGAAGTGTACGGCCTGAAGAAGCAGGCTCAGGTGGTCATCGGTTATTCAGTGATTAACTGCAGATGGGTCGGTTTAAAGCTTAGGAGTGCGTGTTTAGCCAGGGCCAGCAACCCTGAACCTTTCTTTAAAGTCTTTTTTCAACGTTGAGGCTTGGAGAAGTCTGTAGTTTTGGTCAAAAAAGTAAAACAAGGGCACGCGTGGGTAGAAAGGTGAGCGCAACCAAGGCACAATCCACATCCGAGCGTAAGGTTAAACAGTTACGAATTACTCGGATCTCAATGCCTGGTTACACCACTAAAGAAGTCGCTGAACTCATAGGCATCAATTCAGACCAGGTCCGTCACTATGTGAGACGGAAGCTTTTGCAGCCCGGTCGGGGTGTGCGTGGTGAATTTCGCTTTTCGTTTCAGGACGTGGTGCTGTTGCGCACAGCGAAGCGGTTACTGGACGCAAATGTCAGCTCGCGCAAAACCTACCGTGCGCTGGTGAAACTCAAAGACGAAATGTTTCAGGTTGACTCACTGAGTTCCGTGCGCATCTATGCAAATGGACCGAATGTCGTTGTTCGTGACGAAAACCACGTTTGGGAAGTCGAAACCGGACAGACATCACTTGATTTTGCGGTGCAGGAGATTGTCGACAATGTTGAGGCAATGGCCACGCAACCGCGTTTCGAAAGCGGGCGGGATTCGGACCTTAATAGCGATGAGTGGTACAACCTTGGGCTGGATTTGGAAGACGCCCAGCCTGAAAAAGCGCCAGATGCATACAAGCAGGCCATCCGTCTGGATCCGAAAAATGCTGATGCACAAGTGAACCTCGGGCGGCTGTACCAACTGCGGGGTAATTTGAAATACGCCAAAAGACACTACGAGTTGGCTTTGGTTGCTCGTCCAGGCCATCAGTTGGCTTACTACAATCTCGGTACTGTGTTTGACGAACTTGATGAAGTGCAACAAGCGTCTGAGTACTATCAAAAGGCACAGGGAATCCCTGACGCGCACTACAACCTGGCGCGTATCTACGAACTCAAAGGAGATGAGGTAAGCGCACTGCGGCACATGCGGCAGTATCGGGAATTAGTTGAAGATGATGGACGCTGACCTGTCGTGAGGGTATTTCAGAAGCGCTTTCGTCCCCGGATAGAAATGTCGGGTCCGGTGATCTCGAAGGGCCCTGGTTAGCGACGAAGACTTCGGATCCAGACCCAGATACCCGTGATGGCAAGGAGCACAAAAGCTAACGATGCAAAAGTCATGATCCACTGACCCACTGTGCCGAAGAACCGGCCGCTGTGCAGATCCTGTAGCCAGCGTTCCCAGGTGAGTACGGAGGCTGCATACCGGGCATGCCATCGAGGTAAAACTGCGACACGTTCAGGTTTGGACCAGTTGGGTACGGGGGCGAGTGCCGGGTGCCAGGAGGCGCCATAGTCCGTAGATGTTATTATTCCAGCTTCGGTTGCAAGCATCGGCAGACCTGCCACGAAAGTAGCTTGTGAGATGGGGTTGGGGTATGTACCTCGTTCTACCGGAATGGTCGAATCAGTCGGCACCAGTATCCATTCGTCTGAAGTCAAAATAAACGTCAAATCACCACTCGTCTTTGCGGCCAGGAGGTTGCCGAAACTTTCAATCGCGCGTTGGTGTACAAGCAGAAGGTCCCCTAGCTCGATGGCGTCGCCAACCACATGCGCTTCGTTGGGGGCTGAGATCCCATAACGGGCATGAACCCATTCATAAGGCACGCCCGTGCGGCCGAGTCCAAGACGGTCACTGAGTTCCAGCGGGATGCCTGTGACCACAAGTAGTAGAACCGGAGCTACGAGACAAAGCCCGGTTACCTTGTGGATCGTGCGGGCTGGCATGAGGCCCAGATTATCGAGCGTGTGCGAGTACGCTGGTATTCTGGCTGGTGTGTGCGTGTAGCAGAAGCGCGGCTTTAGCCATACGCGTCATGGCTTTGACTGACAAGGTCGCACCGGTGATGTTATCTATACGCCCGCTGAGGTGATGTTCGTCATCGAGCCACATTTGTGCGAATTGACGGGTAAAAAAGTTATGTTTGATCTCCCATCCCCGGCTTTCCCTGAAAACGAGCACCTGTACATCAGCGATTTTGCCCGCCTCAACAACGATGCCTGCAGTGATGGGTCGGTCTTTACCGATCTCATCGAGTACCCACACCGTACGTCCTTCTGCCCCCCAGTATTTGAAACGCAGGCCGGGCTTGTGGCCAAGGATCTGAGTGAGGTCTTGGCGCAGGTCTGCAGACGGCCAGAGAGTACGGGTATCAGGAACGCGGCCTTCGAAGTGATCGGCGACATAGTTTTCCGGATTTTGGTAAACCAAGTGCGCCGCTTCACCTGCCCAAGCGGGGAGGCAGATGAAGATATAAATGATGCCGATAATCATTCTCATTTGCATGTAGCTATTGTGCCAGACAATTTTCAAAATGGAACCGTTGATTGGAAATAAACGGGCAGAAATTTACCAATTTATTGCGTTGGTTTAACGGTTGATTGAGTTGATGAAAAATAGCCGCTTAAAACTGAAAGCCGACTCCTAAGTCGATTGACTTAAAGTCGCGACCGCGTGCTGCCGCCAAGTCGTGTTCACGATCACGATAATCGATCTTAAAAACAACGTTGTCGGTAGGCCAGAGGTTGATCCCGAATTCCCATTGTTCAAACTGATCCTGGCTGCGAATGCCCTCAACATGCTCAAAGCGTGTATAGATACCCAGGCTTTCAAGCAATTTAAGTTCCGGTGTGCGAAAGCGGTAGGAAGGTTCGACATACCAGCCGGATTGTTCATCAGCACCGGTGAAAGCGGCAAGCGCACCATCAATGTCCCAATCTGCCCATAAAGCCCGTAACTGGAAGCCGCCGCGATTAAAAATCGCATGCGCAGTCACTAAGTTTGCGTCTTCCACGCCATCGCCGTTCATCTGGCTCAGATCCGTTTGATGTTGATAAGAAGTCGACAGTTGTAGGCCGGGAATGCCCGAGTATGAAAGGCGAGCGGTGTAGGCTAAGTCCTCTGCAACCGCATGGGAGGATTTTTGTCGCCCGCTGCGGATACGTATTGCACTGCTACCTGTGATTGGAACTTCCAGCCCGCTGTGTACGGCAAAGTCCCAAGAGAGACCATTCTCATATTGTCCGCTGAGGGCCAGACCGTTTTCCCACCAGGTGGCGGGCATGATGATATTTTCAACGGAGTTGCGCTCGACCCCGTAGAAGGTTGGCGGTTCGTGGGTCTCATTGAGGATGCCGACGGGGACGAGGAATAGACCGGCTTTTGCTTGGTGGTTCTCGTTTAGGTCCAACTCGATATAGGCCTGTTCGATCTCCACTTCGCCCCCGTTGCTGCCACTGGCTGTGTCTTTGACAAGGCCGTGTTCGATCTCGAATTCAGAGTAGAAACGCACGCGGTCGTTAAATTCGTGATTAACAAAGAGCACATAGCGATGGATGTCGGTTTCTTTTTTATCCCGACTAGAATCGTCTGCCTCTATATTGTTGTAATGGATTTCGCCATACCCCCCGACGCTGGTTCGGTCCCACCAGCTGCCCGCCGAGGAAGTGTCTGTCTGATCTTCGAGATAGGCAACCGTGCTGGAAAGCTCTGCTTTTGTGCCTTTTAGGGTCTCTTTCGCCTCGCCAAGATCAGTGCGTGTTGCATTGAGTTGACTTTGCAGGCGAGCGATCTGCTCACCTTGCGCCTGAACAATCTTTTGGAGTGCCTCAAGGCTGATTTCTGCACGCAATGCAGGTGCACTACTGATGAATATGAACAATACAAACAATCTGAGAAAACTTGCTATGGAAGGCATGACGGACGCTCTGTTTACTGAAAGATCCGATATCATAGCGGATATAAATCTAAATGAGAATGGTTATGATTTAGATTTATAATAACCCGGCAAGTTTAACTTAGATGCACGACTTTGAGGAGGCGGGGGTCGCGCCGCTGCCCCCACAGAACCAATCCTCTGAATACGAGAAACGTCAAAGTGAAAACACTCAATATCCAAAGCGTACTGGCAATTGGTCTGTATGCAATCAGACTGATTTGATACACCGTGACCGCCGAACTGTAGGCAATGACGGCTGACCACAACACCGAGAAACTCGCCCAGAATCCGCCTATTTCTTTGTAGATCACGCCAATGGTGGCAACACAGGGCATGTAGAGGAGGATGAAAATGAGATAGGCGAAAGCAGCGCTGGTACTGACGAAGAGGGTCTGCATTGCGACCATTGTCGATACAGCCACTTCCTGGCCCTGGGCCTGTGCTTCTAAATCGTCTAGGTCACCTAGGTTCAGGCCCAGCGGATCTGTGAGTTGTTGACCGAGCGCTGACAGGTTAGCCGGAATGCTGGCAAATGCACCGGCAATCAGGTCTGAGACGGGTATTTCTTCGCTTTGCGTTTGTGCATAGAGTGCATCGAGCGTGCCGACAACTACTTCTTTGGCAAAGATGCCTGTAAAAATACCAACCGTTGCCGGCCAGTTGTCTTCTTCTATACCCATCGGCGTAAATATCGGTGTGATTGTCTTACCCACCTGGCTGAGTAAGGAATTTTCAGTGTTTTCGTTGCCTACACTGCCGTCAGTACCCAACGAATTGGCGACATTTAAAACGATCACCACAATGACGATGGCTTTACCTGCACGCACAACAAATCCTTTAAGGCGTTGCCAGGTCTGAATGAGGATGTTGCGTGCTATGGGCGCATGGTAGGGCGGTAATTCGAGGACAAAATGGCTGGGTGGCTCTGGTAGCAAATGACGTCGAACGGCCAGCGCTGAAAGCACTGCAACGACGATGCCAAAGAGATAAAGCACGAAAACCACATTCTGGCCGTTGTTGGGAAAAAAGGCCGCTGCAAAGAGGGCATACACAGTAAGTCGCGCGCCACAACTCATGTAAGGTGCCATCAGTGTGGTGAGAATTCTATCGGGTTGAGATCCAAGCGACCTGGTTGCCATCACAGCAGGTACATTGCAACCAAAACCAACAATGAGGGGTACAAATGCCTTCCCCGGCAGGCCTATGCCACGTAGAAGACGGTCGATGATAAAGGCGACACGTGCCATGTAGCCTGAGTCCTCAAGGAGTGAGAGTGCCAGGAAAAGTGCGCCGATGACCGGAATGAAGGTGCCAACCAGCTGCACACCACCGCCCACACCATCTGCAACGAAGATGGTCAACCAATCGGGCAGACCGAGAGCCTGTAGGCCTGACCGGGGTAGCTCGACGAACAGAGCTGAGCCGAGCAGGTCGAAAAAGTCGATAAAAGCCGAGCCGACGTTGATGGAAAAGAGAAACATCAAGTACATCACGCCCAGGAATATTGGAAAAGCCAGGACGGGATGTAAAACGATATTATCGATGCGTTGTGATGCGGTGGTGTGCTCAGGGGCGTTCGAGACGACGACATCGGTCAGTTGATCAATGGCATTAAAAACTTCGATATCTGACCCTGACGGGAGTATGGGCTGACCGGTCGTCGCTCTAGTGATGGCGGTTTTTACTTCCATAATCCCCTCACGCTTACTCGCAACCATCGGGATAACAGGACAACCCAACGAACGTTGGAGTCCTTCAATATCAATGGACAATCCTTGGGCTTTGGCGACGTCCATCATGTTGATGACGAGGACATTTGGTATGTTGCGTCGCAGCAGCTCATTGGTTAGATAGAGGCTACGATTAATCGAGAGCGCATCGACAATGTTAAGCACGATGTCTGCTTGGCCGGAAAGCAGAAACTCTCGTGCTATCTGCTCGTCGATCCCGGCTGCCTGTTCGCCAATGCCGTAAGTACCTGGTAGATCGACTATTTCTAGCCGGGTTTGATTGTCGGCAAGGAAGAAGTGGCCCGTTTTTTTCTCCACCGTCACGCCGGGCCAGTTGCCCACCTGTTGATGGGTTCCGGTCAGCGCATTGAACAGCGTGGTCTTGCCACTGTTCGGATTTCCCGCCAGTGCAATCGTGGTCATTCGATCACTTGTACGTCGAGCGCACTTGCCTCGTCTGGGCGCAACGCCAGGGAATAGCCGCGGAGGCGTATTTCGATGGGGTCGCCGAGGGGGGCACGTCTGACCATGGTAAATGTAGTCCCTGGCGTGAGCCCCAGACGGAGAATCTGATTTATGTAGACAGGATCAGATGTAGATTCATCGCCAGTGAGGCTCAATACCCTGACGCGCGTTCCGGGTTCGAGGTCTGTTAATCGGTGTGCCATCGCCGATGCATAACCCACAGGAAAGGGTAGCTACTCTGACATTGAATGGATTTAAATACAAATGATTCTTATTTGCGAACTCTTGTATACGCTGCGTCTATTCTGGCGCGATGTTGCCGCGACAAGAAACTTCAGGTTGAATGCTTGCGGACATACAGGACCAACTCGTGATCCACGAGTTCGAAACCGTATTCTTCCGCAATCTCCTTCTGTAAGGCTTCAATCCGCGCGTTAACGAATTCGGTCACGTTGCCGGTATCCACGTCCACCATGTGATCATGATGCTCTTCTTTCGCTAATTCATAGACGGAGTGTCCGTCATCGAAGTTATGGCGCTCAACCATGCCTGCACTCTCAAATTGGGTAAGAACGCGATAGACCGTGGCAAGGCCAATGGTTTCGTCCGATTGCAATAGTTTTTTGTATACGTCTTCCGCGCTCAAGTGGTGGGGATCGGCCAGCCCGAGTACTTCTAGGACTTTAACCCGTGGCAATGTCACTTTGAGACCGGCTTTTCTTAAGTCGTTGCCTGACATGGCTTGTCCTTCTTATGATGTGGGAACGATACTACAATCGTTAGCATTGGACTAACTTAAACGGAACCGAGGGGAGCCATGCTGAACTTATCTATACCCGAACACATCGTGCCACTGCGCACAAAGGTACTCAATTTCATTGAGGAGGAAGTCTACCCAGTCGAAAAGGCGTTGGCGGAAGACAAAGTGGGGTCTCGTCGTGGCGAGGTGCTCAAGGGGCTCATGAACAAAGCGAAGGCTGAGGGTTTATGGGCGCTTGGTCACCCCGAAGAAATTGGTGGCGGTGGGCTGCCATTTATGGATTACGTGTTCATTAATGAAGTGGTCGGGCGTAGTGAAATGGCCATTGTTGCTCTGGGAACGCACTCGCTGCAGGACTCGATCATGCTACATAGATATGCAAACGATGAATGGCGCGATAAATACCTGGCACCTTTGGTTGCAGGTGAAGTGTTTCCGAGTTTTGGCATGACCGAACCCGATGTTGCAAGTTCGGACCCAACCCAACTGCAGACGCGTGCAGTCTTGGAAGGTGACGAATGGGTCATCAATGGACGTAAGTGGTTTACCTCCGGTGCCGGCAATGCGGCTTATACCACTGCGATGGTGCGTACCGAAGATGATGATACGCCTGCTCACCGCGCGTTTTCGATGATCGTTGTTCCGACCAGTACACCGGGATATAACATATTGCGCGATGTCAAAGTGATGGGCCAGGAAGATGGTCACTACGAGGTTGTATATGACGACGTGCGGGTACCGAAAGAAAATCTGCTGGGCCCAAGAGGACAGGGCTTCAAAATTGCGCAGGACCGGCTTGGCCCGGGACGTATATTCCATTGCATGCGATGGCTTGGGCAAGCCCAGCGGGCCTTTGATCTGATGTGTGATCGTGCCAATAATCGAGTCGCATTCGGCAAAACACTGGCGGAGCACCAACAGATTCAAAAGTTTGTCTTTGAGTCTGCAGCGGAAATTCAGGCGAGCCGGCTATTAACCTTACACGCGGCGCAGAAAATCGATCAAGGCGATGAAGCACGGATAGAGATCGGATTGATCAAAGTGTATGGCGCGTCGATGTTGCACAACGTGATCGATCGGGCGATACAGGTGCATGGCGCGTTAGGCGTTACTGAAGATACGCCTCTTGAGCGCATGTACCGTCACGCGCGTTTTGCCCGTATCTACGATGGTGCAGATGAGGTGCACATACAGAACACGGGGGGTCGCATCCTGCGACGTTTTAGCAATGGTGAGGGGTTCGATTTTGGTATGCGATAGGAGTCTTTGAAGATGCAGGAACAGGAACTGGATATCCAGACCAATGATGGGGCGATGAATACCTTCATCACGCATCCCGATGCTGACGGTCCCTTTCCGGTCGTTATTTTTTTGATGGATGCGCCGGGTAAACGCGAGGAACTTCACGATATGGCTCGGCGGATTGCGACGGTGGGTTACTACGTGATGTTGCCTAATCTCTACTATCGCACGGTGAGAGAGTTTGTGATGGGGCCGGACAGGCGAGAAGAAATGTTCGCGCATATGAACTCGCTGACGAACGCAATGGTATGCGAAGACATTTCAGTGCTTCTTATGCACGCGGCGGGTGATGACGCTGCGGGCAACGGACCCGCGGGCTGCGTCGGATATTGTATGAGTGGTCCATTTGCATTTGCGGCGGCAGCGGCATTTCCGGATCGGATTTTAGCAAGCGCCTCGTTCCATGGCGTGCGTCTGTTTAGTGATGCTGCTGATTCACCCCATCTTGATGCGCATAAGATCGTGGGAGAAATGTACTTTGGTTGTGCCGAGACGGATGAGTGGGCGCCTCCGGAGATGGTCGAGAGCTTGGATCGTTATCTTTCGGAAACGGGTATTCGTTATCAGGTCGAATCGTATCCTGGTACACACCACGGATTTGTGTTTCCGCTGCGTGATGGTATGTACCATAAAGTTTCAGCGGAACGGCATTGGGAAAGGTTGTTTTCTTTGCTTACACGAAACGGTGTGACCTCGGGTTACTCGGTATCGCGCGCGTGAATGGCTTGGTGATCTAAAGTCGCTCTTAAGCGCCAAAAGGCACGAGCAGTGGGTTGCGTCTGACCCCATTGACGAGATAAAGACTGTGGCAGCACGGTTAGCTGCATCGATCTGTATGGGCGTTATTTTGATATAGATGTTGTCGTACGTTCTGGAGGTTGAGCTCAAAATCGATCGTTAAACCCGGGTAACATTGCAGCGCACGTGGACGTCTGCACCTTAGGACACCGTTTCGTGCTATAAGTGCGGTGGTTGGCCAAGGGGAGGCAGTGATGGATACGTTGACAGAAGGCTACGGTTTAATCGAAGGTCCTGTGTGGGATGCAAAACAGGGTTTGATCTTCAGCGATGTACTGGCAGGAGGGGTGTTCTGCCTATCAGATTCAGGCGAAGTGTCGGAAATTTTCCCCCATCGCAAAGGTATTGGGGGCATGTCCATGCACGTTGACGATGGCATGGTAGTGAGCGGCCGAAATATCAGCTTCAAGCGTTTTGCAGGCGGCAATACGATCACCTTGTTCGATCGCGATGAAGACGCCGGGCTTGTTGGGTTTAATGACATCACAACCGATGCGGCGGGACGTGTGTATGCGGGCGGCCTCGGCTCTAGTCCCGTATTTGAAGACGGCCGACAGCCCGCGTCTGAAAACCTCTATCTGATAGACCTGGACGGCAGTGTACGTGTCGTTGCCGAGGATGTGCGGTTGACCAATGGCCTTGGTTTTTCTCCCGATGGTAGCAGGTTGTATCACAGCGATTCGGGCCGACGAGCGGTGCATTGCTATGCTGTGGCCGATGACGGGTCGCTTGGGGCAAAGGAAATCTATGTCAATACTGAGCGGGGTGTACCCGATGGATTGGTGGTATCAGAGGACGGTGCGGTCTGGGTGGCACTTGCAGGTGGCAGTGCTGTCGGCGTCTACAACCCTGATGGCAGTGTGCGTGAATATATTGAAATACCTCATCCTATGTGTACGAGTGTGTGTTTTGGCGGTTCGGACCTGAAAGATCTTTATATTGTGTCAGGTTCTGATGGCTTAGAAGGTGATCGGCGGGGCGGCGTGTTCGTTGTACGCACCGAATTTGCTGGCCTCCCAGTGCCGGCTGCGAGAGTGCCGATTGGGTAGCAAGCTAGCAAAGGCCTATAGGGAGAGGTTCTTTTCAGATAAAAAATCCGGATTGAACAGCCGCGAGCGGTATTTTGAACCGTCGTCGCACAGCATTGTGACAATCGTATGGCCGGGTCCCATCTGTCGGGCAACTTCCACCGCAGCGCACAAGTTAATCCCTGTGCTAGAGCCAAAGAACCAGCCATCTTCTCGCAGCATGCGGTAGACCATGGCCACCATCTCCTGGTCAGGAATCTGTACCGCGTCATCGATTGGCGTATCGGCCAGATTATCCGTTACTCGTGAATTGCCGATCCCTTCGGTGATGGAAGGCCCGGGTGTCATTTCTACCTCACCTGACTTAACCCAGTTATACAGTGCACTGCCGTAGGGATCGGCGAGCACGATCTGGATATCAGGGTTTTGTTCTTTGAGAAAACGCGCTGTACCCGCGAGTGTGCCACCCGTGCCTACTGCGGTGGTAAACGCATGCATTAAACCTTCTGTCTGCGACCAGATCTCAGGGCCAGTAGATTCATAGTGTGCAAGACGGTTGGCGATGTTGTCGAACTGGTTTGTCCAAACTGCATTGTCGAGGGTCTCAGCAAATCGTCCGGCTTGTTTCTGGTAATTCATATCGTCCCGGTAGGGGACGGTGGGCACAACTCGCACCTCGGCACCCAGGGTTTGGAGAATGTCGATTTTTTCCAGGGATTGATTGTCAGGCATGTAGATCACGGTTTTGTAACCACGCGAGTTGCATACATGCAGAAGGCCGATGCCTGTATTCCCGGCAGTACCTTCAACTACGGTACCGCCTGGCCGTAGTGTTCCGGCTTTCTCGGCTTCTCGTACCATCCACCAAGCTGCACGGTCTTTGACCGATCCGCCTGGGTTCATAAATTCCGCTTTGCCTAGTATTTCGCAGCCTGTCTCATTGGATAGGCTGTCGATACGTATCAACGGTGTGTTGCCGATCGAGCCGACGAGTCCAGCTTTCGTGGCCATCCTCTTTTCTTATAGGTTGGGACCATCCATTCTAGGCGCACGTTGGTGGAGTGAGCAAATCGGACCAAGGAGGGTGTATATTAGGGTCTATGGAATTTGCACTGAGTCGAACCCAGACTGAACAATATGACCGGGACGGATACCTCTCGCCACTGAACATATTCAGTGAAACCGAGGTCCGCTCCTTTCGTTCGGCCTTTGAACGATTTGAACGCAGTCATGGAGATCTTGCTGCGGGCTTGCGAACTGATCTACACCTGCTCGAAAAGTGGGCCTGGCAGGCAGTAACGGATCGTCGCGTGATTGATCCCATCGTGAGTGTCCTCGGTGAAAACGTACTCCTGTGGTCGATGAATTGGTTTATCAAAGAAGCGCGTGACGGAAAGTATGTGAGCATGCACCAGGATGCCAACTACTGGGGTCTCGAGCCTCACGACATCTGCACGGCCTGGATCGCTTTGTCCGATGCCGCTCCGACGACCGGCCCGATGTTTTTTTTACCTGGATCACATCGGGGTGAGCTGTATACGCACGAAAATACTTTTGCCGAGGACAATCTTCTGACTCGAGGACAGGTTGCACAAACTGACGTGAACGATGACGATACAAAGCTCGCCCCCCTTAATGCGGGGCAGATGTCGTTGCACCACGTACGTACCCTGCATGGTAGCAGTGCGAACTTAAGTTCGGACAGGCGGATCGGGATGGTGCTACGCTTCTGTGCTACCCATGTGCGCCAGACTAAAGGTGCGGACACGGCAGTATTGGTCAACGGGGTCGATAACTACGGAAATTTTGACCTGCTACCACCACCCTTGGAGGACAATGGTCGGCAGGAACAACGCAGGCATGAGGATGCGGTCCAGAAAATGAGCAGGCTAATCATGATGGACTGAGCTAAAAAAGATTGGGAGACAGGAGGGGAACGATATGACGGACGATTCAAGACGCACAAGTATAGAAGAACTGGGACTGAACCCGGATAAGGTAGGCGCGCTACTTGAACGGGTACGCAAAGAGGTGGATGAGGGCTTGCTGCCGGGCGTACAGGTGGCGATTGCTCGGTATGGGAAAGTAGGTGTATGCGAAAGCTACGGTACAGCAAACAACGACTCGTTGATGTGCATTTTTTCCGCCACCAAAGGCATCACCTCATCGGCTGCATGGTTGCTGATGCAGGAAGGCAAGCTCTCAGAAGATGAGACTGTGGCCAGCATCATTCCCGAGTTCGGCACTAACGGTAAGGAAGAGATCACGGTTCAGCAGCTCTTTACTCACACAGCCGGCTTTCCTCACGCACCTTTTCGCCCTTTGCAATGGAATTCCAAAGAGGAAACGCTTTCCCGTTTTGCGCAATGGCGTACGACGTGGAAACCGGGAACCAAGTTTGAATACCACCCTTCGTCTTCGATGTGGGTCATTGCTGAGCTCATTGAACGACGCAGTGGGATGTCGTATACAGAATTCGTACGCACACGTGTCATCGAGGCGCTTGGGCTGAAGAGTCTATATGTGGGTTTACCTGCAGGAGAGAACGCGCGCGCTTTGCCTGTCGAGCACAGTGGTGATCCGATGACCGAAGAGGATTACAGGAAGCTTGGCATGCCGGTGCCACCGGAAACGGAGGTTACGGAAGAAGCGCTGCTGAGTTTTAACGATCCAGCCGTGCGTGCGGTTGGTGTGCCAGGCGGCGGCGGATATGCCAATGCAATCGATATGGCACTTTTTTATCAGGCGTTGCTACATGGTGGACTTGACGGCGTTGAACTCTGGAATCAAGCGACCCGTGATGACGTCCGACGCATACGGTCAGGTGATTTAACCGACATGATGTTCCGTAAAGCAGCGAATAGAGCACTCGGCATCATCATCTCGGGCGATGATGATCGAAACTTTCGTGGGTTTGGTAAGACCAACTCACCGGAAACTTTTGGTCACAACGGTGCAGGTGGTCAGCTTTGCTGGGCTGATCCAGCGACGGGTTTGTCACTCGCCTACCTCACTTCAGGCCATGACCGCAACAATGTGCGTCAGGGTCGCAGAGGTGTGGCGATTGGCAGTTTAGCCGCTCAGTGCGCCATGTAGGTGTCAGTTAAAGAGTGATTCGAACGTCCGATCACCTACCCGCCCCTCATCCGTGATTAGCGGCATGGGAGACCCAATTAAGCTTTAGCTTAAGTGTGGCTTTCCTGGGTGTGGTGCTCACCATCAAGCCTGTAGGGCTGTCCGGTCTGGCCAGACGATGGCTGGGACTTGCGGCCGAGGAGCCTACGTTTGTACGCGTCTTTCTTTGCGCTCCTTATTTCGTCTTTGCATAAGTGTGAACTGATTCGCACATTTACATCCCTCCTACAAGTACTCTGCACCTGTCACGCCGCACGGATGCGGAAACGCAGATGAGGACGTGATGGTTGCGAGCAACCGGGTGCGCTGTTGAGAGAATCACGTGGTCTTTTAAGCAGTCGGCGCACCCGGATCTCCAGCACGAGCGCGAATGGAAATGTGCTTGAAACGGGCAGTCTAGTGCCGGTGGTTCGAAGAGATTGACCCGCATGGATTGCGGGCCTGTAAGGATAACAGGTACTCTTTAATGAGTGGGGCAAGGCGACGAGTGCTTTGCAACCGTCTTCCCCCAATATCTTCGACGGCACAATCTGCAACCCAGTCTATACCGACTAAAGGCGATTGCCGGAATCCAGCTTGGTTTGACTGACGAGATATACCCATCCCTTAGGGTTATATCCCGCGTAACGCTTACAAAACTGACATACCCCAATTTTCACTCCTGAGGCGCTGACGTCTATACAGCATCACAAACGTGTCAGGATATCTTTCTGGGCAGGCGTGATTTCGTTAATTGAGCGGATGGAACAACGCTGTCCCTTTACTGTGAGATGATCAAAACCGGCGTAGACGGTATTGTTGGAACTGCTGATGCCTACTGTGTGCGTGAAGCCGAGTTGATGACACTCCCGGCGCAGCGTGACCAGATAGTTTTCCAATGCACTGCGACTGACGATGATGCGTTTGTTGTCCAGGACCTCCCAGCCATCGATCTGGTTGGCAAAAGGAATTTTTTTTACGGGCGTGCCGGGGTTGGCCGGCATTGCTGTTGCCGTCAAAGCAATGACCACAAAGATGAGGCTGGTAAGTATTTGTTTGCTTTCCATGGGATCTAGCCACTGTGTAATTTCCGACAGATTGAACGGCCTTGCCTGAACGAACTATGAACGATTGAGGGGCGAGGGATATCGATGAAGAGTGGGGTGTGAGTGAGATTTCTTTGTGTTTTGCAGGCAAGAGCCGGCCACAACAACGGACTTTTCATTCGGTCTGACCAACACGCTGGCTGCCTGATTTCGTGAATCTCCCGCCCCATCCGGATAGTTGATACCATGAGGTTTCTTAGTGAATTTGAGAAACATGTTGAAAAACAAATTGCGCGCGCTCGTATGCGGAGTGCTGGCCGCCGTCTGTGTATCTGTTTGCGCGACTGAAATAGACGATATAGTTCTGCAGCATGGGCAGGCCGGGATTGCTCTTGCCGATAAGATCTGGTCGCTTGCTGAAGTCGGATATCAGGAATATGAGAGTACAGCGGTCTTACAGACCGCGTTGAAGCAGCACGGATTTAAGATTAAGCGTGGGGTGGCTGATATTCCTACGGCATTCGTCGCCAGCTACGGAGACGGGGGCACGACCATAGGGATTCTGGCTGAGTTTGACGCTTTGCCAGGTTTGAGTCAGACGACGAGTCCTGGGCGCAATCCACGAGTAGCGGGTGCCGCGGGCCATGCGTGCGGGCATCACCTATTTGGTGCGGCATCCGTAACTGCGGCGATTGCGATCGCCGAATGGCTGGAGGACAACGGACGTTCGGGTCAGGTAAAGGTCTTTGGCACGCCGGCTGAAGAAGGCGGATCCGGAAAAGTCTACATGGCCAGAGCAGGCCTGTTTGCGGATGTCGACGTTGTTTTGCACTGGCACCCGGGAAGTTCGAATTCTGCATCGCCCTATGCGACGACGTCGAACAAGTCCGGACGCTTTACCTTTCGCGGTAAGGCGGCACATGCAGCTTCAGCGCCTGATAAAGGGCGATCTGCGCTAGATGGTGTTGAAGCCATGAACTATATGGTCAACATGATGCGCGAACACGTCCCGCAAACGAGCCGTATCCACTACGTTATTACGGACGGTGGTGATGCGCCGAATATTGTCCCTGAAGATGCACAGGTTTATTACTACGTCCGCCACCCCAAGGCGGATATGGTGGTTCAGTTGTTCGACCGGGTAGTCAATGCGGCCCGTGCGGCGGCAATGGGAACGGAAACGGAGGTGGACGTAGAAGTCATGCATGGCAATTATCCTGTTTTGCCTAACCATTCGCTCGCTAAGGTAGTCGATGACAACATGCGAGCACTTGGCGGCCTGACTTACACGGATGCTGAGAAAGAATTTGCCCGCACAATCAGAAAAACAATGATTAAACCGACGCTATCGCTCGGTAGTGAGACCATCATCCAACCCTTCCAGTTTCGTCAAAACATGGGCTCCACCGATGTTGGGGACGTAAGCTGGCTGGTGCCGACAGTAGGATTCACGACGGCGACATGGGTGCCGGGCACGCCTGCACACAGTTGGCAGGCGGTGGCATCAGGGGGTATGTCTATCGGGCACAAAGGCATGATGCTGGCAGCCAGGGTGCTCGGAAAGACGGGTGCGGATCTTATTGCAAAGCCGGATCTCATAAAGGCGGCGATGAATGAATTGCACAGTGCGCGCGGGACTGATTTTAAGTATGCCGCCCTTTTAGGAGACCGGACACCGCCGCTTGATTATAGGAACTGAGAGTGAAGATCGGCATATTGCATCCAGGGGAAATGGGTATCAGCGTATGCCGAGCTGTACATGCGTCGGGACATGAGGTGTTGTGGTGTAGCGAAGCCAGAAGTCGGGCGACTCTGGAGCGGGCTTCAAGCGTGGATGCGATGGCCATTGGTTCGCTTGAGAAATTTTGCCGTAAGGCAGACGGAATCATTTCGGTGTGTCCGCCCCATGCGGCTCAAGCTCTAGCCAAAGCAGTCGCATCGACGGGCTATGAGGGCATCTATTTGGATGCCAATGCCGTTTCACCTGCGACTGCTGAATCTATCAGTGAGATTATTGGTCCGAATTACGTCGATGGCGGCATCATCGGGCCGCCTGCAAATGATCCCGGCAGTACTCGTATGTATGTGTCGGGTAATTTATCGGATGAAGTGGTCGAATGGCTGTCTGAAGGAAATCTTGAAGTGATCGATATCGGCAAAGGCAAGGTGCGGGCTTCCACTTTGAAAATGGCTTACGCCGCCTACACCAAAGGGAGCAGCGCCCTCATCCTTGCGGTGAACGCCCTTGCTGAGGCCGGGGGTGTGCGCGATGAACTCGTACGCGAATGGTCGATCAGCCAGCCTGGCCTCGATAAGCGCAGCGATGCTGCGGCCAAAGGCTCGTCGCGCAAGGCCTGGCGGTTTGTCGGAGAGATGGCCGAGATCGCAGTCACCTTCGAAAAATTAGGCTTACCTGGTGGCTTCCACCAGAGTGCGGGAGAGATTTATCGGCGCATGGCCGATCTTAAAGATCTGCCAGCCAGTGAGCTGGATGCGGTGCTGACTGAGATTCTAGATAAATCCTAGAGGGCATTCCTTGCGGTGTCTGGTTTATGGCCGGTACCAGAACCGGGGTGGATCGGTGCGCGAGGCTGCTCGTGCAAGTTTAGCCCACGTGCACAGGTACTTGCGGGTTTGTCGGGGGTCGATAATCTCTTCGATCTCAAAGAATTCTGCTGAACGGAAAGGTGAGCGCAATCGGTTCAGGCGTGTTTTGATTTTTTCGAGGTGCTCGTCGTAGTCGTCCGCCTCAGCAAGCTCTGCCTTGTAGGCCACTTCGATCCCGCCTTCGATGGGGAGTGAACCCCAATCCCCGGATGGCCAGGCAGCACGGAAGTGATGCGCGCCCGGTTTGTGATTGGCTGCGCCCGCAACGCCAAATGCTTTTCTAATGACAACACAGCAGAATGGAACGTTGGCTTGACCAAGTGCCGCCAGGGCCTGAGAACCAAAACGTATGGTCGATTCTTCTTCGGACTGCTTGCCGATAAGAAATCCTGGACAGTCTTCTAAATGTACCAGCGGCAGGTGAAATGTGGCTGCGAGATCGAGGAGGCGGACGAGTTTGCGGGATGCATCCGCGGTCCAGGCGCCGCCGTAGATTTTTGGGTTTTCAGCAAAAATTGCAATGGGAATTCCGTTCAGTCGAGCGAGTCCTGTAATGATGGAGCGCCCCCATTTCTTCCCGATTTCGAAGAATGATTCCTGGTCACACACGGATTCAAGAATGGTATGCATCTTAAAAACCTTGCGAGGGTCCTTAGGGACGATATCGAGGAGAGATTCGTCCATTCGTTCTGGGTCATCGAGGGATTCAATGACCGGTGGCAACTCATCGACGCTTGATGGGAGGTAGGACAGGAATCGTCTGGTCATCTCGAAAGCTTCTGCTTCGCTGCCAGCCTCATCATCGATTGCGCCGTTGGATGTGTGTATTTTGGATGCACCGAGCTCTTCCTTGGATACATCACCCAGGCTTGCCCAATCGACCAGCGCAGGTCCTGCAATCATCATTTGGGCACTGTCTTTGACGATTACAGAATAATGGGCGGTTGCAACGCGGGCTGCTCCGATACCGGCAACCGAACCAAGTGCCAGGGATACGGAGGGAGCAATTGCTAACTGATTGACCACCGTTTCCCAACCTCTGACTTCAGGAATATAAGTTCGCCCGGCGGTCTCGATGGTCTTGACGGACCCGCCCCCGCCCATGCCGTCAACGAGCCGAACGTGTGGAAGCCGGAGTTCAACCGCCAGCCCTTCAGCCCGGCCGCGCTTTGCAGCGATGGATGCATCGGCAGAGCCGCCGCGTACGGTAAAGTCATCGCCGGACAGCACGACGGGCCGGCCTTCGATATCGGCAGTACCGAAGACAAAATTCGAAGGCGTGAAGGTTTTCAGATCTCCGTTTTTGTCGTACTCACCAACGCCGGCCAGAGTACCGATTTCATGGAAGGTGTCTTCATCGCAGATGGCATGAACTCGTTCACGAATCGTGAGTTTGTTGAATTCATGCTGTCGCGCGACTTTGTCAGGCCCTCCCATCTCAAATGCGAGCGCCTCACGCGCCCGCATTTCCTGGATCTCCTCATCCCAAGACACGTTCTGATATTTCGCCTATGCCCGCGTGCCCGAAAAGTCAGCGTTACCGAAGGCTCCAAGCTTGACCGATCCTTTAAGCTCATCGCCTTCGACTGATGCACTGAACTCCAGGGTCATGGCCATGGGCGAGGTGATGTCCGCTTTCCAGGAAAGGGTGTCACCATCGATAGCGCCGTCTTGGATGTCCATGTCACCCTGGGGAGACGCCATCTTTCCTGTCAGATTTCCGCCCTCGGTTGACAGGGTGAGTGTACCGTTCTGTGGCCCCATAGGGGTGTTAATGGTTGTGTCCCAGGTACCGTCTGCACTCATATCGAGATTCCTTTTATGCATTGTGGAAGAATGGACCGATTAGTATCGCATACCTGGGGCCGATTGCGGAAACATGTAATAGCGCCGAATTTCAAGCCTCACACAATGATACTCGCCAGATTCACGAACGAGTGCTAGGCTCGCGCCCAATGTCTATCGGAACCCTTAACGAAGGCCCGCTACACGCTGCCCTGAAAGCGACATATGTTGCCAATGGTGGTGATGCCGAGGTGCCGATAGACGGGTTTGTTGCCGATGCCGTCCGCGAAGGCGTCATTTACGAAATCCAAACGGGTAGTTTCTCCGGACTGGGACGCAAACTGAGCACCCTGGTCGAACGCGGACCGGTCGTGCTCGTTCATCCTATTGCACAGACGAGCTACATTGTAAAATTGGACGATACAGGCGAGCTATTGCCGCGCCGAAAGTCGCCTAAACACGGGGCGCTGATATCGATCTTGAATGAGCTCGTCTATATTCCAAAATTGCTCAACCACCCGCACTTCTCGATTGAGGTAGTCCTTACCGAAGAAGAAGACATTCGTCGTTTTGATCCAAAAAAAAACCGTCGGCGAGGTGGCTGGCGGGTAATGGAAAGGCGCCTGCTAAAGGTCGTTGATGGAATTCACCTTGAATCTGCAGAAGACTTGCTTGGATTTCTTGTGCGCGAGCTAGACGAACCGTTTACCACTCGGGATCTGGCAGAAGCGCTCGATCAGCCTGTGGCGATGGCACGAAAAATGGCCTATTGCCTGAAACACACCCAGGTCGCGGATGTGATCGGAAAACAAGGCAATACGCTCCTCTATGCGCTTAATCCACGGGTGGCAACGGTAAAATGAAGGAGTTCGTTGATAGGGTGTGGGTTAGAGTAGGCGGTTGGAAGTTTTGCATACTCCTGTGGCTGCGGATGAAGGCGTCTTGTGGTTATCTGGGAGCCCGGATTTAGCCTGTGATGGCACAAAATAGATTAAGGTTCGAATAGGCGATGCAAACTGCGCAGGCTTAAGGATACAAAGCAGACAAAGCCAAGGCGCGAATCGCCGGCGACGTTACGAATTGATGCCCATAAGTTGCTCAAAATTACCTCGATAAAAAGCGTCCAGAACAGCCTCCGGTTGCCCTTCGGTTGTCTTTTGAAAGCGACCGTAAGGGTTTCTTCCACCTTCAACGTGCGGGAAGTCTGAACTGAACATACAAATCTCAGGTGCGCTGTTGTCTATGATCCAACCGGTATCCTCGGTAGGGTAGGGCGTCACACGGACCTGCCGAGTGACATATTCGCTGGGCCTGAGTGCGAGCGATTGCAGACGCTCCTCGTGCCGGCCAAAAGCTTCCAACGCAGCGTCGAGTTGTCGCAGATAACTTGGTATCCAGATGGCCCCAAGTTCGATCACGCCCACCATCAAAGATGGGAAGCGATCAAGCACGCCATCGAGGATCAGCATCGATAGTGCCTGTTGCGGGCCTGAGGGAATGGCCATATAAGAAATAGAGCGAAAGTTCTCATCACCGCCGTGGAAGTCAGGAATGTTCGGCAGCCCATTAACTGCGTGGGCTTTGGGCAGTACAAAATCAGCAGCACCTACATGAAATATAATCGGAATACCGGCTTCTGCTGCCTGTGCCCAGACCTCGTCCAAGCCAATGTGGCTGGTTGCATGATGTTTGGGACATGCCCATGGTATGAGGAGTGCCGCAGCCCCTAACTCGATCGCTTCTCGAGCCGCAACGGGCGCGCGCTCAAGGCTGGCCAGCGGTACGTTGCACACGGGCATCAGGCGCTCGTCCACCGTGCAGAAATCGATTTGTGCGCGGTTCGAGGCCTGTGCCATTGCGTAGAGTAACGCCATGTTGTCACTGAATTCGAGCTGCTCAAGCAAGACATTGCAGGTCGTTGGGAAGAGCAGCTGTTTCTGCACACCCAGAAGGTCAAGGGCACGGGGCCGGTCTTCTTTACGGAAAGAGCCGAGAGCCAAATGATTTTTTCGCGCCATAAACTCCTCTTCCGATTTTGCATTAAAGGTATCGTCTTCGTGCAACGTTATGGTTTCTTGGAATGCGTTTTTTCGCGCGTCGGGAAAAATACGATGGAAATAGGTTTGCACCTCATCGCGCATCTTCGGTTCGGCAAATGGTTCCAACCAGTTCGGGGTCTCCATGGTATGTGCGTCTGCGTCATGGACAATCCTGCCTTCTATGTGCGCCATGGGGTGGTCCTCCAGTTAACTTGGGGCTATGCGGATGTGTTGACTGTTTTTTGTCGTTCTAAGGTTCGTTTGTCAATCAGTTGGCGCATTTTCAGCTTTTTGCAATTTAAAGTGTAGCGCTGATCGCCCAATCAGAATGTCCTTTCAAAACTCAGTTGTAGTTCATTGGAAGTGTGGTCTCCTTTGATTAACCCCTGCCGTTTCGGAAAAGGGCCTGCCTTAAGTTCACCGAGATCGATATACCGGTAGCGGATGTTGACAGACCAGCTATGGTTAATGGGACGCACGAGACCGACAAAGACGTTATATGAAAAATCTGTTTCTTGAGTATCGTCTTTGAAAGAAAGTTCAGGTGAAATACTGCTGGCCCGTTCGATGTATTGTGCCTCGATGCTGTTGTGAACGATTCCGATACCCGCACCCGCTTCTAAGCGCCATTTTTTGCCGATGGTTTGTCGTCGCAGGAAGTTGAACATCAGGGTGGTTGTTTCGACGTTGGAGAAAATGTTTGTAATCGTGGCGATGGATGGGGTAGGTGCCACGAGATCCCAGTCCGTTCTATACCGCCAGACGAGTTCGCCCTCGACGGTCCAGGCGCCCAGATGGCGACCGACCGTCAAGCCAATGCCCGCTGTGTAATCATCAAGTGTGGTTTCTTCCAATTGCCCGTCAACATCGTTGCCAATGATTAGGCCTGTGCCAATGGTGTTATCGTGACTGACATTGTCCATGGTCACATCGCCGATCGATGTTTTTAAGGCAATAAAACTTCCCGGGTCCTGCGCGGCCATGACGGCTTGTGGCAGGAGCGCCACGAACAGGATCGGAAGTCGGCTTCGGGTTTTGTGCATATACGCCTCTTATAAATGTTCGTTGACGAGTTCCGGACTTGGAGCCCAGATTCGGATTCCCTTCTTCATCGGCACATTGAAATCCCGCCTCCCTAACGGATGGGTGCAAATTAACCACATATTCGCTGCTTCTGCATTAGTGACATGGTGTAAATCCCGGCCTCTGTACGCTGCCAGAAAAGCACGGATGTGCAGACTACGATCCTCTGGGCAAAAGGCAATTGGTTCGCTCATTGGCACAACAGTTTCAATGACCTCAACGGCTGCGAGGTCACGATCATGACGGCCGTTGCCCCCAAGATTTGTTACAAAGAGCATGATGGCAACAACGCCCAGCAACCCGATGGCAGGCAATCTGTAATGGCTGGGGAGTGTCCTGGGTTGGATACAACTTGCCAGGGTGAGGGCGAGGAACGGCAGCGCTGGTAACAGGTAATGCGAGTAATGTCTGCTGCTGATGAGTAATGGTAAAGATCCCGACAAACTAAGGATCAGCCAGAAGCGAGCGACCTTGGGAAATGTGACTGTTTTAGCCAGGGCAGCTAAAACAAGGCCTGCGATGGCGACCTGTTTGCTCCATTCACCTAACTGGTCCAGGCGATTGTTCTGAATCGTACGCTCACCAAGCACACTCGCCAGCACCTGGTTTTCTAGGTAGAAAGAAAAGTGAACTTGGGCATCCGGAAACGAGATAAGTGTCAGTACGAAAAGTACTAAAGCTATGGCCAGGGCAATGCCGGCAATCACAAGTGGTTGCAGGAAACGGCCCTGATACCACCAAAGACCCAATGGTGCGGCCAGTGCGAATAACGCAACCGGCCCCTTGATTAGAAAACCAACATAGACCATCAGTCCGAAAAGGATAGACCATAGGCGGTTCTGTTGTGCACGCCAGCAAGCGGCAACCGCCAGGAGGGTTGTGAGCGTCAGCATACCCTCGAGATAGAGCTCAGTCAGGGTGGCCAGCGTGAGGGGCATGACCACGAATAAGAGCATGCTTGTCCAGACGGGTATGCCGGTGAGTCTCGCAAGGTCGCGCTGGGCCAGCATGACGGCCGAGAGAATGGTGATGATCAGGAGTTTCGTTGCCAGCAGGCCTGATCCGAACATTGAATACCAGAGGCTGACTGTAAAGATTCCCAAGGGTGGGTGATCGGTAAACCTCACGACATTGGATTCGAAATAGGGAAGCATCCAAAACCCACCCTCACCCTGCATGAGTCGCATGGCAATGTTCTGATATACCAGGGGGTCCAGGTCCTGACTGAGACTTGCAAAGTCTGGCGCGAGCCATGCAAGGCTTGCACACACGACGACGGCTACCATGACTTTCTCTGTGCTCTGGGGTATAAGTCCCACCTCCCTTGCGATGTTATTGGTAACCATGTCGGACGGTGGATCCTCCCATATCCGCAGCGTTTGTTTCGTTGTACCCACCTACAACGAGGCGGACAACATCGAGGCCATTGTACGGCAGATTCTTGGTCTCGCGGGAGAAGACCTAACCGTTCATCTTGTTGTCGCGGATGATCATTCGCCAGATGGAACAGGGAAGATAGTCGAGGGCCTGGCGAATGAGTTCGTCACGCTCCTGTCGGGGGAAAAGCAAGGGCTTGGATCAGCCTACAGTCGAGCATTTTCTCATGTTCTACGTGAGTTGTCGGTCGATGCCATCGTGCAGATGGATGCGGATTTTTCGCATGCGCCGGCTGACGCGCTGCGCCTGATTGCTGCCCTGGCAAATGCCGATGTTGCGATTGGATCACGCTACACCGCGGGTGGCAGCATCGACCCTGCCTGGGGGCGTCGGCGTCGGGCAATATCGAAGTGTGGCAATCTATTCGCCCGTTATGTGGCCGGGTTGTACCGTATCAAGGATTGTACTGCGGGATTCAAGGCGATCCGTACGCAAGCTTTGCGGAAGGCTTTTCCCCTACGCCTGCATGTGCAGGGCTATGTTTTCCAGGTTGCGTCTTTGCATGCCTTGTTTATATCGGGGGCAAGAGTGGTGGAGGTACCCATCTACTTTGCTGATCGTAGCGCTGGGGTCACCAAGCTTGGCCGACGGGATGTGGTTGAATTTTTTGTGCACGTTTGGTGGTTGCGGTTGCTTTCGCGCAAGACGTTTATCAAGTTCGCCTTGACCGGGTTGACCGGGGTGGTGGTGAATTTAGCAAGTTTCGAGGCGTTGCTGGTTTCTGATCTGAATCCGTACATCTGTTCGGTGGTTGCCATCGAACTTTCCATCGTATGGAATTTCTTTGTTAACAACTATTGGACATTCCGCGATCGCGTTATTAAGTCGCGCAAACGTATAAGGGGGCTGAAGTTCAACGCGGTTTCGCTCATCACGCTCAGCATCAGCTTTTCATCCTTCGTGTTGCTGAGATGGCTGCTGCCCCAAGAACCATTAGTCATTGCCCAGTTTCTGAGTATTTTCCCTGCTGCGCTCGTAAACTATTTTGCTAACAGCTACTGGACCTTCAAGACGGACGTAACCTGATTTCGGTATTCACTAGGAGCGATTGAGTGTCAAACCATGCCGTAGAAATTTCTGGGCCCTCGTGGGACCTGTCTGAAGCGTATCACTCTGTTGATGATGAACAGCTCACACTCGATTTTGCAGAGATGAATCGGCTTTTCGATAGGGCTGAGAAACTGAATTCAAAATTACAACGTGATGAAGCTGTCGCGACCGCTCAGGCTCTGACGCGACTCCGTGAAAATGCGGGCCAGCTGTTATCTAATATTGGCACATATGCCCATTGCCTGTTGTCTGTTGACAGTGGCAATGAACAGGCACAAACACTTTCGGGCGAACTTAAATCCTACCGTAAACGTTATGGCGATGTGTTCGAACCGTTATCTCAATTCCTTGATGATGCGGATGATGCTGCCATTACCGCCTACCTTGATGACGAAGATGTCGCTCCCAACGAGTTTCTGGTTCGCCACAGTCGGCAACGCGCATTTGAAAATCTCAGTCTCACCGAAGAGCGTCTTGTCAACGGGCTGGCCCAGGATGGGATACACGCGTGGGGCAAACTGTACGATCAGTTAGCGAGTTCTATTGTCTGCCACGTCGCCGTTGGTAATCAACAAAGAACGATGGGGATTGCCGAGGCGAATGCGCTCATGGCCAAACCGGAAGATCATCAACGCGAAGCGGCATGGCGCGCGATCAATAGCGCCTGGGAAGGTCATGAAGAAGCCGCGTCGGCGGGCATTAATGCCATTGCAGGCTGGCGCCTTGAAATGTGTAAGCAGCGTAGTCACACGAAAGAAGTCCATTTTCTCGATGCGCCGGCACACATGAACCGTATGTCCAAACAGACGCTGGAAACCCTTTTTGCAGTTGCCGAAGAGGCCAAACCGTTGGCCCAACGGGCGGCCCTGCTGCAAGCAAGGTGCTGTGGTAAGTCCGGCTTTGGTCCTTGGGATTTACGTGCACCTGCACCCCTCCTGGGTGGTGTAGAACATACCTCAGGGGTTGGGTTTGATGAAGCGATAGATCTGATCGCACAGGCGTATGGTCACGTAGACGGCAGTATGGGTGATTTCGTCTATATGATGGCGGATAAAGAATGGATTGAAGGCACCCGGGGGCCAAGGAAATCACCAGGGGCCTATTGCACTGGTTTTGCGAAGTCACGTACGCCTCGGGTGTATATGACCTACAGTGGGAGTCAGAGCGATATCATCACGCTTGCCCATGAGTTGGGACACGCATACCACGCCTGGGTGATGCGTGATATGCCCGAAAGTCAGAAGAGTTACGGGATGTCTCTCGCTGAAACTGCGAGTACCTTTGGCGAGACATTGGTGCGAGATACGTTGCTTGCACAAGCCGAGGAGCCGCAACCTCGGCTGAACATGATGTGGGAAGAGATAGGGGCCTTGACTGCATTTTTGTTAAACATACCGACACGGTTTGATTTTGAACGTAAACTCTATGAGCGCAGAATCACTCGGCCGCTTCGACCTCACGAATTAAAGGACCTGATGAGTGAAGCCTGGCGAACGTGGTACGGAGACGCACTCGCTGAGCCGGATCCGATGTTCTGGGCGAGTAAACTGCATTTCTACATTTCAGAACTCAGCTTCTATAACTTTCCCTATCTCTTTGGCTATCTTTTCAGTCTGAGTGTATATGCTCGTAAAGATTTGGCAGACGGCGACTTTTTCGAGCGTTATGTCGCACTACTGCGTGATACGGGGCGGATGACAGCAGAGGATCTTGCAGCGCGACATCTCAATGCTGACTTAACAAAGAAGACTTTCTGGCGCGAGACGATAAACAGCCTTGAGGCTCGTGTGGATGCATTTGAAGACCTCCTGATCGAGGTCGGGCTGTAGGTGCATCATCTGATTATTGTATTTTCGGCATGCTCAGTTTCTCCATCATCGCAAGATGTTATCTTTGGCCATGCACGAACTGGTTGGTGCAAAGGCTCGCCGGGTTAGGTCTGTGGAGGGCTTTAGGATCTGCTCGAGAGGCGTTTATCCGTTGAGTCTTTGCTGAGTTAGTAGGCGCACGAGACGATGGCAATGAGGGCAAAGTAGGTCATTGAGACACCATAGATTGCTTTCAGGAGTGTGAGTTCGCCAACGCTCAGAATCATCCGCACGAAAATAATTCCGCCCACAACGCTCATGGCGAGTGCAGGTGCCGTCAGTGCGGTCGCGCCGAAAAGATATGGAATGTTGCCGATGCTTTCGGAAACAAGACCGGCCCTGAGCGCCCCGCGTAGACTTGTACTTTCGATCGCAATGTACGAGATGCTCCAGAACAGTAGAGCGATAAGAAAACCTTCACCGGCGACGCCGAGGATGTAATCAACGAAACCGACCATACCTCACCCCCCGTTCCCGAGCTCCGGGAGGGCTATCTTAAGCACGTCATCCAGACTTTCCGCTAAGGTGATCGCGAGGTCTTTGATGACGATTTCGGGGAGTTTGATCAGGTCGGCTTCATTTTCTTTCGGAAGTACAATCTGGGTAAAGCCCGAACGGTGTGCAGCCAGCAACTTTTCTTTAATACCCCCAACTGGCAGGACCAGCCCGGTAAGTGTTAGTTCACCGGTCATGGCTACCTTGGGGTGCATGGGTGTATCTGCATAAGCAGATACGATGGCAGTTGCGATCGTCACACCTGCCGAAGGACCATCCTTCGGCACGGCGCCGGCTGGTACGTGTATGTGGATTCCTTCGGCCTCAATTTTGGACCGATCGAGGCCAATGTCGTTGGCTATTGACCAGACGTAGCTACGCGCGGCCTTGGCAGATTCCTGCATCACTTGGCCTAAATGCCCAGTAAGCGTGATTTTGTCCTCTTTCGGGGTGAGGCTTGCTTCAATGTAAAGAACATCGCCGCCCGCTTCGGTCCATGCAAGGCCGGCAGCCACGCCACTGTGTTGTTGGTGGCGGCTGTCGTCTTGCTTAAATTTTTCCGGACCGAGTAGGGCGGTGGCCTCATCGATCTCCAATGCGTCAGTCAGCGTTTGTCCCTCAACTACTTGGCGTGCACGTTTGCGTGAGAGCCGCCCTATGACACGCTCCAGCCCTCGTACACCGGCTTCGCGTGTATAGCGGCGGATGATGTAATTCAGGGCATCTTCGCTCAGAACCAACTGGGCTTCTGTAAGCCCTGCTTCCTGGCGCTGGCGGGGGATCAGATAGTTACGCGCGATGGCCTTCTTTTCTAGGTCGGAATAGCCGCTGACGTCGAGTACTTCCATACGGTCAAGGAGCGCTCGTGGAATCCCTTCGAGGGTGTTGGCAGTCGTGATGAACATAACCCGTGAGAGATCGTAGGGCAGGTTGAGGTAGTTGTCTCTGAACGCCTTGTTTTGTGCCGGATCCAGTATTTCCATCAGTGCAGCGGAAGGATCACCGCGAAAATCCCGTCCCAGTTTGTCTAGTTCATCGAGCATGATGATCGGATTAACGACCTTGGCACGGCGCAGTGACTGCACGATACGACCGGGCATGGCGCCGATGTAGGTGCGCCTATGACCTCGCAGTTCTGCTTCGTCGTGCAAGCCACCAAGACTCAGATGCTCGAATGCGCGGCCCATGGCACGGGCGATAGATTGGCCAAGGGAAGTCTTGCCAACCCCGGGCGGACCGACGAAGCAGAGTATCGGTGCTTTCGATTCCGGATTTAATTGCATAACTGCCAGTGATTCGAGAATGCGTTCTTTCACGTCTTCCAGGCCGTAGTGATCCTCATTCAGGATCTCCTGGGCATGGCTAAGGTCCAGGTTGTCTTCAGTGCGTGCATCCCAGGGAAGCTCAGCGATAAGTTCCAGGTAGGATCGCGCCACTTGGTAGTCGGCTGCCTGGGCAGATGTTCGACCAAGACGTTTTAATTCCCTGTCGACCTCGCTCTGAATGTTCTCAGGTAAATTTGCGTCTTTCAGGTCTTGTCGCAGCTCCGCAATATCCTCATCTTCGCCACCTTCGCCGAGCGCTTCTTCAATGGCCTGTTTCTGCTGGCGCAAAACGTGTTCGCGCTGTTGTTTTTCGATGTCGTCACGCGCCTGTTCTGCGATTTCTCGGCGCAATTCCGTCACTCTGAGTTCATGAGCAAGGATTCCATTTACTTTGCGCATGAGTTCGAGCGTGGTTTCGCACTCCAGTGCTTGTTGTTGTTGGACAATGTCGACATTTGCCAAGGAGGTGATGCGGTACATCTGAATGACCGGATCGCTGATGTGACCAACAAGTTGTTGATAAATCTGGGCACCGTTATCACTGTCGTAAAGGGTGGCAATACGCTGTGCGATTTCTCGATTAACCCGCAGCAGCGCGTCTATCTCAGACGTGTCAGGGCTTGTTTCGGAAAGCGTCAGATCGACGACCGGCTCGAAGGTTGTCTCGAGATATTCTGAAACCTCCGTTTGCGACACTAGGCGTACGCGACGATCGCCCTGTACGATAACCTGAGAACCTTTTTGTTGGTCTTCTACACGCGTGACGCTGACGATCGTACCGATTGCGTAGAGATCACTGAGATCAGGTTCAGCCAGTGAAGGGTCTTTCTGAGCGACCGCAATGAACTGCTTGCCGTTCTCCATGGCGGTCTCGATAGCGGCCAGCGACTTCTGCCGGCCGACGGCCAACGGAACAACAATCTTTGGGAAAACAACGATGTCTTTGAGGGGCAGAACGGGGAGTGTGTCACTCATGGGCAGGAAAGTCCCTGCAGGTCGGCACGAAGGCTTTTAAAGGAGAGATTGCTGTACAAAAAATGGCGGTTATTGTCGCGCAGCTGGACTTGCTCTTCTGGTTTTGCGAATTGCATGGTTGTCTCCTACTTGGCCTTCCCGAATTTTGGCTCGAGCAGCAATTGGGGATCCCTCTTACTGATTATGTTCTTCTGAATCTGCAAAGTCCCATCTCCAAGGCAGAGATTCAGGAACAACTGTCTGAATGCAAGATCCATGGTGCGGGCCGGGTATATAAAACGCTCGCAATCTTACTCTGTGTTTTCGCGAGCGCAAATTGAAGTGATTCAGGCGAGGCGGGCGAGATGTTCTCTTCGCACCAGATGTTTGAGGGCACGGCCCTTATGATAGCGTTCGAGTTCCGCAATAATGTAGTCGGTCAGCCGTTGAGTTTCGGCTCCGAGCGACCCTGCTATGTGGGGTGTGAGGAAGACGTTAGGCAGGGTGAACAAAGGGTTAGAAGCTGGCAGTTCGTCGGGATCGGTCGTATCGAGAATCGCAAATATCCGCCCGTTAGTGAGCTCCGCTTCAAGGGATGCCTGGTCGATGATGGCGCCTCGTGCAGTATTGATGAGGGTTGCACCATCTTTCAAAAGTTTAAGTTCCCTGGATCCGAGCATATGACGCGTATCCTGCAGCAATGGCGCATGCAGGCTTACCACATCCGCTTGACTGAGCAATTCTGTTAATCCCACCTTCGTTGCACCTAACTGGCGGGCATCTAAGGGTGTGATATAAGGGTCATAAAGTAGCATGCGCAGATCGAAATCCGACAGGTGGTCAATGACAATACGACCCACGTGAGACGCACCGACAATGCCGACAGTTTTCTGATAGTTGCCGGCATCGGGCGCTTCGAGTGTCCAGGGGGCTCTGTTTTCCTTGTATTGGGTGTAAAACCGATTGAGTTGGAAGACCTTTTTATTGGCAAAGAGAATGGCTGCAACCGTAAACTCCGCGACCGGTACGGCGTTGGCAGCTACCGCATTGACCACTTGTACGCCACGTCGCCAGGCGATGTCGTCGATGAAGCCTTTGACGCTACCCGCAAGATGCGCCACCAACCTCAGCCGAGGTGCTGCATCGATAAATTGTTGATCGATGCGCGGGCTCCCCCAGCTTGTCAGCAACACTTCAATCTGTGGTAAGTAAGGTGTGATTTCCTCGAGATCACGAAAAGATTCTGGCTTAATGAGTTGGCAAACGCGTGCCATCGCGTCCAAGTGGTCAGGACGGAAAAGTTCGTCCTTAACCACAGGATGCATAAGCATTGCCGTTTGTGGCTTTTTGGCCATGACGCTAAGAATACCCCATAATCTCCATCTTCCAACAACATCATTAACAGGGTCGCTATGGGGGAAATCAAAGCATCTCGGGCTATATCCATGCTACAGACGATGGCGACGATGCAGGATGAGCACAATACACAGGTCCATCCGCAGTGGCGCTCTCAAGGGTATGAGTACTATCGCGCGATTTGGGTCGAATGTGCCGAGATGTTGGATCACTTCGGTTGGAAATGGTGGAAAAAACAAGACCCGGATCTTGATCAAGTAAAGCTGGAACTCGTTGATATCTGGCACTTTGCGTTGTCAGAACTCATTCGAGCGGGGCAGCTCACGGATGCCGTTGGCATTGAATTGGCAGGGGTAGCAGCACAAGGCTCAGATCCTACCGAGTTCCGCGAGGCGATCGAAGCGCTTGCCGCTGCCTCACTTACCTCTCATTCGTTTGAGCTGAGAACTTTTGTTACCGCGATGGACGCGCTGCCATTGCCGTATGAGGAGCTTTTTAAGCTCTACATCGGCAAGAATATCCTCAACAGGTTTCGGCAGGATCACGGGTATAAGACGGGTGAGTACAAAAAACTCTGGCAGGGCAGAGAAGATAACGAACATCTGATGGAGATCCTCAGCGAACTTGATTGCGCGCCGGAAGCACTCCCGGACGAACTGTACGTGGCGTTAAAAGACCGTTATTCGAATCAAGAAGTTGCAGCTCGGTAAAGGTCGAATGTGTGCTGATCAAAACAACAAAACACCACTTTAATGGGGAATATGCCGGGCCATCGGCTTACTGTTTCAACTGCAATCGTGCATGCAGCTGCTTTGGGATAGGCGTATACACCCGTAGATATCGCTGGGAAGGCAAGACTTGCGGCTTCTTTTGAAGCGGCAAGATCGAGACTCCATTCATAACAACTTCGCAGTAGGTTTGCTTCACCCGCCTGACCACCGTGCCATATGGGTCCGACAGTGTGGATAATCCATTGGGCGGGCAGGTTAAATCCGGGAGAAATCTTGGCTTCTCCGGTGGGACACCCTTGCAAGTCTCTGCAGTAGTCGAGCAGTTCGTCACCCGCTGCTCTATGAATCGCACCATCGACGCCGCCGCCGCCGAGCAGTGTTTCGTTTGCGGCATTTACGATTGCGTCGACCGAAAGCGTTGTAATATCGTCGGTGGTCAGTTCGATTTCCATGCTTATCCTCTATGCACGGACCGAGGATATCGCGAATATCCCAGAGATATGAAGGCAGAATGTTGGCACAAAAGCTTCTCGTGATTACCGATGCCTGGACGCCCCAGACCAACGGCGTGGTCACGACCTTGCGCAATGTGGCTGAATGTTTGACCGAGGCGGGACTTGACGTTGAAATCGTGCACGCTGGTCTTTTTCATACCTGGCCCCTGCCTACGTATCCAGAGATCAGAATCGCCCGCGACCCCTGGTTTATGAAACAGATACTTAAGGAGGTCAGACCCGATTACGTGCATGTAGCGACGGAAGGACCGCTTGGCATGTATACCCGCATTTTATTGAATAAGCTGCGTGTGCCATTCACAACGTCTCTGCACACTAAGTTTCCGGAGTATGTACACAAACGGATACGGTTGCCGTTGCCGGTAGGGTATCGAATCCTCAATTGGTTCCATGCCCCCGCGGTCCGTACGCTTTGTACAACGATGAGTCACAAGCTGGAACTGGAAAGTTGGGGCTTAGGTGATCTGGTGGTTTGGGGCCGGGGTGTGAATATCAAAAAATTTCACGAAATGCCCAGAGAGGCATCTGCTAGTCCAAGGTGTCTCTATGTAGGTAGAGTTGCTGTCGAAAAAAATGTCGAAGCTTTCCTCAGCCTCGACATGGAAATGGATAAGGTGATAGTGGGTGACGGACCGATGAGGCAGAAACTGCAAAAGCGTTATCCGGATGCGCATTGGCTGGGCTACAGGTATGGCGACGATCTGGTTCGAGAATATGCACGTGCAGACGTTTTTGTTTTTCCTTCTCTCACGGATACATTTGGTTTGGTGATGCTGGAAGCCAATGCCTGTGGTACACCCGTCGCCGCCTTTCCAGTCACGGGCCCCGTTGATGTGATTACGGAAGGTGTGAACGGTGCTCTGGACAATGAGCTCAGTCTGGCGATAGATCGTGCCCTGGCAGTACCCCGCGCGGCATGCCGTGCGCATGCAGAATCGCATTCGTGGTATGCGGTTGCTGGCCGCCTGCGAGAGAATCTGGCGGCCATTAAATGGGATGCTTCATCGCTTAGGGGGCTGGGCTGAAGACCTGCGACCGTAACTTATTCGACTCAAGGCAGGCCTGGATTTGTTTATTCGAACGATAAAAAAGTGATTTATGTGGAATCAAGCATGACTGACTGGTCGCTCGACGTTTCCCTCGACACTTATTGGGAGAACGACTGGAAGCCCGAATTTGTAGGCACGCTCATGTTCATTGTTTCAAATGATGAGATCTTGCTGATCAATAAAAAGACGGGTCATGGTGCCGGTAAGATCAATGGCCCGGGTGGCAAGCTGCATGAAGGTGAGCGCGTTGTGGCGTGCGCAGTACGTGAGACCGAGGAAGAAACGGGTCTCATCCCCCTGGACGCTTGGTGCGCCCTTGAGATGCGGTTTGTCGAGAGACAAGGTCCCCAATGGTTGGGTTTTGCGTGTTTAGCGAGTGCCTACCGAGGTCAGTTGAGAGAAACTGACGAAGCGGACCCATTTTGGTGTCCCTTGACAGAAATCCCCTACGCTCAAATGTGGCCGGATGATTCGATCTGGTTGCCTAAAATTCTGGCGCGGTCTGAAGGCGAACCTCTGGTTGCTGACTTCCTCTTCGAGGATGGTCAACTGCTCGATTCTGCTTGGCGCAACGAGTCGAGTATTGCCAGTAGAATTTAAGCGCCATAGAGACGTCTTGCTTCACTTTTGAGTTCTTCTGTGAACTCGGGATGGGCGATTTCTATCATGGCAGCCGCTCTTTCCTTTAGCGTCTTGCCCTTCATCTGGGCAATACCAAACTCGGTGACGACATAATCTACATATGTCCTGGGCACCGTGACAGCTGCGCCAGTACCTAAGGTGGGCACAATACGTGACAATCTTTGCGTTGTTCCGGTGGGGAGCGCGCTGGAGGGCAGGACGCTGATGGATTTGCCACCCTTGGAATAGGCAGCGGCGAGCATGAAGACCGTTTGTCCGCCGACGCCCGTGTAAGGGCGGTGATCCAAAGCTTCGGCGGAGAGCTGGCCGGTTAAATCTATCTGTAAGGCATTGTTTACAGCGACGAAGTTTTCCTGCTGGATAAGCTGCCGTAGATCGTCTGTGTAGCCGAAATCGTAGAGTTCGAATACAGGGTTTTCGTTTATGCGATTCAGCTCTTCATCGGGCATAACAACGCATGCAGAACCGACCACTTTTCCTGGATGCCAGGTTTTGCGGGCACCGGTGGCAACTCCTTTTTCGACGAGATCAACGACGCCCCCGGTGATGAGTTCAGTTTGCACACCAAGGTCGTTTCTAAAATCGAGAAATGGCGCGAGGGCCGCTGAAACCGTGCCAACACCCATTTGAAGTGTATCACCGTCGTTGATGAGCTCGACGGCGACCTGGGTGCAAATAGCTTCTGTTGCCGCGATGTCTTCTGCACTGGTGGGCGGTGGGGGTTCGACAGCGGCTTGAGCACGCGGTTCGACAAACAGATCGATTTCGTCGATGTGGATGAAATTCTCGCCGTGGGTGCGAATGAACTCTGGGTGAACTTCGGCGATCACCCGTTTTGCTCTCTTACTGACGGTCTTCGACAACCAGACTCCCGAACCAAAGCTGCAATATCCGAGCTCGTTGGGTGTTGAGACAGGTAGAAGAAACACGTCCGGGTTTTGATCGAATCCTGATGGAATCTCCCAGCTCTTCCAGATCCCTACCGGGAGATAGTCCATGGCGCCTTCGTGGCAAGCTTCGCGGTTCGGTGGCGTGGCGTAATTGTCCTTAAGTCGTAATGCTGAGCGTAGCTCGGGGTCGGTCCATGAAAATGCTGCGGCCGGATGGTCTATGCGTATGTTGGTCAGGCCGGCTTTTATGATGTGGTCTTTGAGCGCATTGCATAATGTCATCGGTGTCGTTGAATAGGGCGCAACATGCACGACCTGTCCTGAGCCGATCGTTGCAATAGCCGACTCCACATCGACGAACTTCCCTCGTAGTTGATCCTGCCAGGCCATATTCCCCCCGCTCGCGTATACTTTCCGGTGATCTTAACGGCAGGTCATTGGCGTGGCCACCGATCACAAGACAACTTGAGCGCAGCGATAGGGGAGAAGAGGGGAATACGATGCGTATAGGTATATCGGTTTGTTCAAATTACCGCACTGAAGATCCGCGGGAGGGCGCGCGTTACATGATTGAGCGCGCGAGCGCGGCACGGATGGCAGATCTCGATACGCTGTTTGTTGGTGATCATCACGCAACGCCTACAAATTACTATCAGAACACCCCGGTTCTTGGCAGGATGCTTGCAGAGTGGCACAACAAACCTGCAGGGGCGTTATATCTACTGCCGCTGTGGAATCCGGTTCTCCTGGCTGAGCAGATAGGGACACTCGCCAGCCTCATGCAAGGCCGTTTTATTATGCAATGTGCTTTGGGTGGAGAACGCCAACAAAGCAGCGCGATGGGTGTGGATCTCAAGGATCGTGTGCCGATGTTTAACGAAGGCCTTGCGATCATGAAAGCGCTGTGGGCTGGCGAAACGGTTACGCATGAACGTTTCTGGAATATTCAGGAGGCCCGCATCTCTCCCGTGCCGCCAGAGTCGGTAGAAATATGGGTGGGTGCGGTGGCAACCGCAGCAATCAACCGTACTGCGCGCGTTGCCGATGGGTGGCTGGCGCAGCCTGGTATGGGGCTTAAAGATGCGATCGATCAGGCGAATCGCTATCGTCAGGCGTGTGCGGAGCACAGCGTTGAACCATCTGCAATCGCCATTCGTCGGGATATTTTCATCGGCGGCACATCTCAGGAGGCGGCAGCGGTTAAGGCATCTTATCTCGCCAAAGGTTACAGAGGTTTTGCAGAGGATGCGCTTATGACCGGCTCTGTGGAAGAGGTGGCCGAGCAAATGCAGGCTTTCGCTGACATTGGATACACAGACGTTATTGTACGGAATATGAGTAGTGACCAGGGCGAGGCGCTTGCAACAATTGAGCGATTGGCTGAAGTACGGTCCCAGTTAGATTGAGGGCTTAGCACACAAAAGGAGAGGGAGATGTTGCTGTTTGATCAATGGCGTAAGCGGTATTCGTTGGTGGGGCTGTCCTTTTTTGCGGTGTTCGTCTGCTATATCGACAGGGTCAATATTTCAGTGGCCATCATCCCGATGGCTGAAGAATACGGTTGGGGAGAAGCGACCCAGGGCTTGATCCTCTCCTGTTTCTATTTTGGCTACATGGTGACGCAGTTTCTTGGCGGATGGTTAGCGGACAAATTCGGTGGCAAGGTGATACTCGCCATTGGTGTCATCTGGTGGTCGGTCTTTACGATACTTACTCCACCGGCTGCTGCTCTGGGCATCGCCATCCTCATTACGACCCGAGTCCTGATGGGGATGGGTGAAGGGGTGACGTTCCCCTCTATCTACGCCCTATACGGTAAATGGATACCGACGCGAGAACGCGCGCGTTCTATGGCTCTGACCAACAGTGGTATACCCATCGGGCAGGTTGCAGCGTTGGTGGTGGCGCCTTTGATCGCGATTGCCTGGGGCTGGGAATGGATCTTTTACATTTTCGGCTCGGTGGGCGGGATTTGGTACGTTATCTGGTATTTCGTCACGGCAAAGGACCCGGCTTCGCACCCGAGCATCAGTGCCGAGGAGTCCGAGGAGATTGCCAATGGACTCCCACCCGCTAATCCTGATCAAAATGCCAAGACCCCTATACTCGAACTTTTCAAATCCAAGCCCGTATGGGCCATCATCGTTGCCCACTTCTGCAACAACTGGTCTCTGTATGTCTTGCTTTCCTGGCTGCCCACTTTTGTGACTCAAGGGCTGGGTGTTGATTTTGCGAACTCCGGTCTGGTAAGCATGGCGCCACATCTCGCGTCGTTTGTGTTCCTGAATGTTGCCGGGCATGTTGCAGATCGTATGGTGCAATCGGGTATGGCTGTCACGAGAGTACGCAAGATCTGCCAGACGATCGGATTCGGCGGGATCGCGGCAGCTTTGTTTGTCGTGGGTGAAATCGAGATCGCCTGGCTTGCCATCACTGTGATGTGTATTGGCAATGCGTTGGGTGCATTTGTGACAGGTGGTTTTGCGATCAACCACATGGACATTGCCCCGAATCATGCAGGCAAGCTCATGGGTATCACCAACACGTTTGGTACCATACCCGGCATCATTGGGGTCACAGTTAGCGGATATATTCTGGAAGCCACAGGGTCGTGGGCGCTCGTTTTCCAGGTTGCCGGGGGGGTGACGGTTGTGGGGCTGGTGTTCTATTTGCTTCTTGCCAGTGGAGACAAACAGTTCGACTGAACCGATATAGAACGGGGTCTCGTTAAATCGTAGATGTTACGAGTGCCAGGCATCTTCTTTGCGTGTCTTTTAATAAACCTGCAGATAAAAAAGATGTGACTTTGTCTTACAGCTTGAGTGGGTGCGGCAGTATGAGTGAGCCGTCCATGCCTTTGTTGGCAGCTTGTTCCTATTGGCGCCTGAGTGAAACGATGTCAGTTTTACAACTGGCCCGATTCCTTCAGTTCGAGTTCGTCCTCTACCGCCTCGCTTAGTGAGGAACCTTTCTTCGGGGTACGCCCTAAGGCCATTTCCGGTGGGAGAAGGTCATAGTTTGCGAACTGATTTTCCGGATCAGAAAAATAACCCAGTGCGTAGTTGCCTTGTGTATAACCGAGCAGAGCTTGCAATTCCGGGTCGAGATCTTTGGCGATATGGGGTGGACAGGAGAGGTATTGATTTTCTTCCTGTCGCAGCCATCCGAGTGTGTAAGTGATGTTTAGCCCCAGGCGTGAACCATCACTGCTGTTCTCACCGCCACTGTGCAGGACGCTGCCGCTGTAAAGAAAAACAGACCCCGCACTCATCTCAGCCTGTACAACCTGATCCGGATCGGCGCGGCGTTGCCAATCCCAATGATTGCTTCCTGGCACGCATCTCGTGGCACCATTTTCGGTAGTGAAGTCGGTCAGGGCCCAGATGGTGTTGAATTGTGGTTCGATGGACTTGGGAATGTAATTGCCCCAGGCGAGACGATCCCGGTGTAGGGGTTGTTTCTGGCTACCTGGATGGATATAAATCGTCTGCGTCAGATGCAGGATGATCTTGTCGGTATAGGGTGCGAGGAACGTCTTAGCAGTGTCGAGAATACGTTCGTCCATCACAAGATCCCGGCATGTAGGGGTGCGTGCGACCAGCGCGCCCGTTCGTTGCGTGTGGCGGCCTGCGAAATCGTCACCGCCCATCGGGGTAGAATCGATGTAGGGCTGCACCTCTTCGGTCATCTTTTGCACGGTGTCGATATCGATGACATCTCGAATGATCGCTGCCCCGTCTTCTTTAACAGCTTCGACGAGAATTTCGGTCGGTGTGTCTGGGTCGTAAGTTGTAAGGTTCATACGTTGTTCTTTAACCGCGAAAAGGCAAAAGTATTCCTAACTCGCTCACAGGTCAAATTCGGCAGAAACGCTGGCCTCTCCTGGCCGGAGTATGGGCTGTCTATGCAAGCTTCGGGCTGATCGCCGCGAGTCTGGCACCTTTGGTCGGCCCGATCGAGCGTGATCTTGGCATGAGTCATGCGGCCATGGGCAGTCTGATGGGTGCCTGGCAACTCGTATATATATTTGCCGCAATTCCCAGCGGCATGCTGCTCGACCGAATCGGTGTCCGTTGGGCACTTCTCATAGGTGTGTTGCTGATTTGCCTGTCAGCTGCGGGACGTGCGTTGGCAGAGGGTTATTGGACATTTCTTCTGGCAGTCATGGTGTTTGGGCTGGGTGGTCCGATCATCTCCTCTGGTGCACCAAAACTGGTGGCTGAACTTTTTTCAGGAAGTTCACGAGGTTTTGCGATGGGGGTCTATATGACGGGACCCGCCCTCGGCGGCGTCGTTGCACTCGCAGCCACACATGGGTGGATGATGCCGCTGTATGACAATAATTGGCGCGCGGTGCTTTTTACCTGGGCAATTGTCGCGGCAGCAGTGGGTGTGATGTGGTTTATATTGGCCCGCTACTGGTTGCGAGAACAAGCGCAGGAAATTTCTAGAACCCCGCAGCGAATCGTTATACGGGAACTCGTAGGGGTAGGTGCAGTTCGGGTCGTGTTGTTGATGAGCGTTGGGGTATTTCTCTTCAATCATGGTCTTAATAACTGGCTGGTGGAACTGTTGCAGCAGCATGGATTCAGTGCCGCAGATGCGGGTTACTGGGCGACCTTGCCAACGCTCGTTGGGATCGCAGGTTCACTGGTGATCCCGCGTTTGGCCACCCCGGAGCGCAGGTTCTCTATCCTTCTTGGGTTGTGTTTACTGGCAGTTGCTTCCAGTGTCTTACTGCAGTTCTCAGATATGCTCCCTTTGACTGTCGGGCTAATTGTTCAGGGTGTTGCACGCTCCAGTCTGATGACGGTGCTGGTACTGACGCTGGTTGAATTGCCGGGTATTGGTGATCGCTATGCGGGGATGGCCAGTGGCCTGTTTTTCTCTGCCGCAGAAATCGGCGGGGTGCTAGGCCCCCTGGGGATTGGCCTGCTTTACGACTTGACCGGTGGTTTCAATGTGGCGCTGGGGGCATTGACCGGTGTTGCCATCTTGTTAAGCGCTGGCAGCGTTTATCTGCGTCGCTCCGCACAGCGGGTGTCTGCTGACGAGCGGGAACTGAGGGCGTAAGGAGCCAAAACCAACACCCTTCGTACCGGGCGTAACATGAAGGTTTAGTGTGCAGCGTAGATTGTCTCCCCTTTGGTAGCTAAGAGGTGCATTAAAGAGACGAACCACTCGTGTCTTAAGTGTCGCTTTATACTGCGACGTCGAATTTCGGTGGTTGACTCATCGTGCATCGACTGAAGGAACAATTTTGTTGGGCGATTTATCGACGTTATCGTCGGGCTTGCTGGCCGCTTGGTTGTTGGTGTTTGCGTCGCTGTTACGCATGCGTTGAGTAATCTGGTGCATCTCTTTGATGTTGAGCCCGCCATCGCCATTGGTATCAACGGCGCTAAAGCCCTGAACGAGTCTTTTCTTGATTGCTCTCGGTAGTTCACGCCAGGAGACCTTGCCGTCGAGGTTTTTGTCCAGAAAGCCTACAAATTTGGTCGTATCAGCAAGCGCATTGTCATGGATGGGTGCTTCGGTCGTTTCATCGACATAGGTGAATGAAAAGGCACCGTAGAGCATCTCATCCCAGGATTGCAGCCCCCAGGTGACTACCCGTTCAGGATTCGGGTTACCTCGATTAGCGGCTGAATTGTCATACCAGGTAGTGTGAATAAGGCGCGTGCCCGGTTCAACCTTTCTCGATTCGACAAATTCATACGTGCGCTGCCAGTTGAAGTCATAGTGCGGCACACTGAGGATGGTTTCCCGGCTGCCGTCTTTGCGCTCCAGTTCGAACTTGCTGGCAATACCCCGATAGTGTGCATGCGGTAGAAGGTCATGCAGGAGTACCGGTTTGTCAAAATAATAGTATGCCACCTCCTTGTGGCGGGATTCGTTTGGCGGGATGCTGATGGTGGGATCTATAACGACATCCTGCCGGTAAAAATTTCGTGGTTTTTTGTGGTGCAGGTAGAGTCCAATCTTGGACCGATCCACTGTTTCGCGCCCAACGGGTGTGTAGTGCAGCTGAAAAAGAAACTCACCGCCCGGCGGAACATAGACACCCGTATCGGCAGGAAACGTATGGGATTCGTTACCCGGTGCGTAGCCGATTAGATAGTTATCAAACTCCAGGCGATTACGTTTTTCGTCCGTTGTTGACGCACTTATCGTCCCGGCCAGTATATGGTGGACGACTTCGCGATCACCTGGCTGGACAGACGCCGCCTTGATCCAAACACCGGTGTCTAACGGGTTTGGCACTGTTGGGAACTGATAGTCAACTACCCCGGTTGCAGGAACGGTAAATTCTGGTATATCGATGATGAGATCAGGTTCACCCAGAGGCCAATCCACGTGCGTAATATTTGACTCGGCTAACGGGTCGGGGCCCTTCCCACGGGGCGAACCGGCATCGATCCAATGGATGAGGGTCTGGATCTGTGCCACGCTCAGGCCGATATCATTTTTCCAGACCCCGATATGCGGGTCCGCATGCCAGGGAGGCATTCGCTTTGTCCGCAGTACTTCTCTGATCATCGGCGAGAAACCCAGTACCATGTTGTAATCGGTCATAGCCCACGGACCCAAACCGCCTGCAGTGTGGCAGATCAGGCATTTCTCTTTAAGTATCGGGGTTACATCCCGGCTGTAGCTGATTTTTGCATGCTGTGCCTTGTCAGCATGAGGATAGTCAATATCGCACCCGGGAAAAGGTGCGGCGTCGACTTCATTTGCATCAAGCACTGCAGGCAGATGATCAACCCCGCCACGATAAGTTACCGCCCATGTCTGCGGGTCGACAACAATCACCTCACCGGACTTTAAAGCCTGGAGAGATTCACCGATAAGCTGGGTTTCATCGTTGAGTATCGGTGTACTGATGTTCAGGCGTTCGGCCACCTCTGCCAGAGCGCTGCGATCGTCAGCGACTGTTGAGTTCAGCATGAAAAAGACGGCCGAGCTTCTTTCAGGATCGGTCGCTATCTGGTTGAACTCATTGATGTCTGCATCGTTTGCCGAGCAGTTGTTGGTCTGCACCATGATCGCGACAGCGGAAGCATTTTGATGATAATAAAGCTCGTGGGCATTGCCCTTGTGGCCTAGCAGCACAAAATTATCCACCCGGGAAGCGGTCACCGTAAGCGGCAGCAAAGCCGCTGCCAGGGCAAGTGATGTGGTGATCAGTCGGAAAGAGTGCATAGGCATGATCCAGCAAGGCCGTGAAGCACGGGTATCATAGCAACCTTAAGGATTCGCATCGATGGGCAAAGATTTGACCAGCAATGCAGCCCCTGCAACGGCGATGGGCGCGATGATAAAGTTAAACAACGGGATCGACATACCCAAAGTCACCAGGGCACCAAAACCCATACAGGTGGTGCGATGTATGCGCAAGCGATCCACGGTTTCGTTAAAGGGTCGTCCGCGGTTCTCGAAGCTGAAGTCGCAGAATTGCACCGCCATTAACCAACCACCGTAGCCGAGCCAGAGAAGCGGTGCGATGAGATTCACGAAGGGTATAAAACCCAGCAGCAACAGGCAGAGCAGACGGGGGAGTGTGTAACGGAGTTTGATCAGTTCACGCTGCAAGGATGGGAATATTTCCTTATACCAGCGTGTTGTACGTTGGGATGGTGGCGGGTCTACCCGTTCGTTGAGGACACTGTACCAGGGAGCGCCGATAATGACGGCAAGGAAACTGAAGAGATATACGTTGATCAGGATGCCAAACAGATAGATTAACGGTTGTATCAACCAGTCGATGATGCCTGGCCAGATGCCGAGATCGCGAAGGTAGGCTGAAAAAGAACCGATGTAGCCGAAGGTCAGGACAATGCCGGCGACCACAATTAAAAGGCTTAAGAGCGCTGGCCAGACGATGAAACGGCGATATTGGGGACCAAGCGCAAGGTGCGCGCCTGCGATAAAGCACCTTAAGCCACCCCGCATAATCAGACGGCGGCGATGGCTTCGTCGACCGACTCAAGGAGAACTTGGACGATCCGATCTATGGCCGCATTTTCGATCGTCAGGGGCGGCCCCATGCAGACGATGTCGCGAACATCACCGGTACCACCACCGTAGAAAAAGACCCCTTTCTTAAGGCCGTTGACCACGATTTTGGTCGACAGCCCGGTACCCATAGGGAATCGTTCGAGCGTATCCCGATTGGCAACCACTTCAATGGCCTTCAACAGACCTTTGCCACGGACTTCAGCGACGTGGGGGTGATTGGAAAAAGCTGCATGCAACTGTTGATCGAAGTATTCGCCTTTCAGGTGCGCACCCTGCACGAGGTCCTCCTCACGCATGATGGTCAGTACTTCCCCGGCGGCCGCGCAGGCAGCAGGATGCGCGCCAAAGGTGTTGAACATGACCTGGTAGCCGGCTTGCTCAATGGCAGCACCGATTTTTTCCTGCGCAAACACTCCCCCAAGGGGTGCATAGCCGCCGGCGAGACCTTTGCCACCCACCAGAATGTCCGGTTCGATGGGCCAGTGCTGAAAACCAAAATCCCGACCTGTGCGACCGAAGCCTGTCATGACTTCATCGACAATGAGCAAGATACCGTATTGATTGCAGATCTCGCGCACGCGAGGCCAATACTCGTCAGGCGGTACGATTGCGCCACCTGAAGAGCCTGTGATGGGTTCAGATAAGAATGCGGCGATCTTCTCAGGCCCGGTATCTTCAATCAAAGAAAGCAGCTGGTCGACGTAATAGTCACCCTGGTTGTGGGTTTGAGGACAACGCAGCGGATAAGGTGTATCAACCTCGAGAAACCGGGGTAGGGCTGCTTCAAGGCCTTTCTTGCGTCCTGGGTGGCCACTGATTGATGCGGTGGCCAACGTGGTGCCGTGGTATCCGATTGAGCGACCAATGATTTCTGTGCGTGAGGTTTGTCCGATCGCTTGTTGATAGTGCAGTGCGATCTTGATCGCTGCCTCGTTGGATTCAGATCCTCCGGAGGTGCAATGCACACGGGAAAGTGAAGCAGGCAACCAGTCAGAGAGTGCCTCGAGCATGGCTTCACGTGAAGGTGTGAGCCACGGTGGCACGACGTAACTGGTGTCTCGGGTTGCTTGTGCGACAGCCTGAACAACACGCTCGTTGCCATGGCCGATGCAGGCGACAATCGCACCTCCGGCGGCATCAATGATTTCTTGGCCTTCTTTGGTGTATAGATAGATGCCTTCGGCTTTCTGAATATGGATGTTTCTACCGGGTAGAAAAGGCCAGCGAAGTTCACTCATGAGATTGCCTGTACTGAAAAGACACCTCGATGATAAGCTAAATTCATGCCAAAACTCATCGCCCTTATTCGAAAACAGCCACAACTTAGCCGAGCAGAATTTGCGGCTTACTATGAAGCCAATCACGCACCTTTAGTCGCCAGGCTGCTGCCGATGGTCAGCCGCTATGCGCGCAACTATCTGCCGGATGAGCCCGCGGTCGTAGGCAAGGGAGAAAAACCTGCGTTTGATGTGCTCACTGAACTGTGGTTTGAGAATGATGCAGACCTTGCGGCATTCTGGGAAAGAATTCGCGAACCCGATGTCATGGCTGCGATTCGAGAGGATGAAACCCACTTCCTCATCAGCGATGCAACGGTAATGTATCAGGTGGATGAGGCCACGACGGCGCCTGGTCCCGGGTCGACTCCTGCTGGGTGAATGCGGTGCGGTTTAGCACTCGAAGGCGTGACAGAATTTCGTCGTGATCAACATAACACCCCCTTAGACGACGTTCGCCTGACCCTGCAAAGCTATCCCGACCGTGGAGAATGCGGCGATTATCAAAGGCAAGCAGGTCGCCAGGTTTAAATTGAAAACTGATTTGAAATCTGGGGTCCTGGGCGTAGTGAGAAAAGGTTTGTGCTGCCTCATAGGCCAAAGGGATGCGTTCGCGGTCCATCATGGGTGCGCTGCGCACAGGGTAGAAGGCGCGAATCGTCATTGGCCGCCCGGCAACGGGTAATTCAATCATCGGCGCAACCCATCGATGCTCAGCGTCCGCGGCGCGGTTCATAAAGATCCATTGATCGTTCGTGAGGGATTGGTAGAGCAAAGGTTTTTCGGTCTTGAGCGCCTGAATCAGGGAAAGCCCGTCCGTCATCCTTGATGCGCCCCCGGTTGTGGAATTGTGGGTGCAATGGAGAAACTGGAATCCCGGGGGCGTTTCTCGAGTGGGCAGGTCGGTGTGTTGGCCGAGACTGAACCCTGTATAAGCGGTTGAATCGGGGTTTTCCTTGGCTTCAACGGTGAATATCGAACCAAAGTTCGAAGCTCTAACAGGGCCGATGGCTGCGACGAATGATGGCAGGAATTCATCGTTCATTGCGGTGTTGGTGATCCTGGCAAGCCCATATCTGATCAGAGACGACAAAAATTCGCACAGCAGGTTGTCTGTCGTTGAGGCTGCGTCAAGGGTGGGTGGTTCGCTAAAATCGGCGCTACACCAGGGTTGTTGTTCTGGCAGTGATGCGTGGGGGTCGAGTTGGGCAAGGGCAACGTAGCGTAACCATCCGGGATGTATACGAAACTCGTCGCTTGAGCCACCGATGTTTGCAAAACAAACGATGAGGGCCCCGTCTGGGTCTACTCGACAACGGGTCAGTGCATTGGCAGAGGGAAGGTCGCGTGGATCCAGGGTAGATTCCCGTGTGACGGGATCGAGCCCAAATCCCAGGCAATTTTCCGCAAGCCACAGTCCGTATGCACTGAATGTAAGCCCATCAGGCCAGATTAGATTGACAAACCCGCCGTTTAGCGAAGCGGTGCTGAGTGGTTGCCACGAGTGATTGATGAAATCAGGGGTTGGTATGGAATCTACAGATGATGAGGCATCGACTTTCATGGTTGAAGGGAATCCGGTCTGACTAGCGTCCTTGCCAGTCTGGTGAACGTTTCTCGGCAAAGGCAAGGGGGCCTTCTACGGCATCTGCACTGTTTGCGCGAATTAATTCGGATTCATAGCGTGTGCTGAATGCTTCTGATAGATGGGTGTCGAGTCCCTTCATCACGGCTTCCTTAGTGGCGCGTACCGCCAGAGGCGCGCAGCGCAGTATATCGTCGACCCAACCGTCTACACAGTCGTCTAATTCGTCGGCGGGCACGACTTCATTCACCAGTCCAAGCTCGTAGGCGCGCTGTGCACTCATGTGACGACCTGTCAGAAGGTAACCCATTGCCGCTTTAAGCCCTATCTGCCTGGGCAGTCGATGTACGCCCACACCCCCGGCGATCAGTCCACGACGAGGCTCGGGTAACCCGACCTCTGCATGTTCAGCGGCGACGATGATGTCACAGGCCAGAGCCAGTTCGAGACCACCTCCCAGCGCGAAGCCGTTGACCCTGGCAATGACCGGTTTCGGAAAATGCCAGCGCATGTTAAGCGGTCGTGTGTTGTTCATCATGTCCTGCCAGGCATCCTTCTGAGTCTGGTCTGCCTCGGCCTCACGGGCGCGATGTTTCAGATCCATCCCGGCACAAAAAGCACGGTCACCGGCACCGGTGACAACGGCCACCCAGATGTCGTCGTCCTGCTCCACCTGATCCCAGCACTCAGTGAGGGCAAAACGGAGCTCGGGATTCAAAGAATTCATCGCCTTCGGGCGGTTTAGTGTGATGTAGGCTACGTGATTTCTGACGGCAAACTCGGCGACAGCCATAACTTACTCCTTTGATAATTCAGCTCATTGAGTCTGCTGCATCAAACAAAGTACTCGACGATGGCCCAGGCTGACATAATCGTTGTGAGAAGGAATGTGCCCCCCGCACCTAAACCTCTTCCGAGGGTTGAGGAGTCCTCGAGTTTTAGCCCTGTCGCATGCAGAATGCGGGCAACGCACAGGACGATGCCGAAGATGTGCATGGTCAAATTGCTGAGACCGTTCATTTCCAACAGCGCCATGAGAATCAAAGCGATGGGTACGTATTCCAAAAAATTGCCATGGCGGCGAATGGCCAGCAGAAGTTCCTGATTGCCACCGTCACCCACAGAAATTCCTGTCTTGGAGCGGATGAAGACGATAAATATTGTCAATACGATCGACATGATGCCGAGAATGCCTGCATAGAGTAAGGTGATGGTAGGCATGGTGACCTCCTGATTGGTTAGTTTTTAGGCCGCGCGAGCATGTTGATATGCGGGTCGTTGTAGAAGACGCTCCCAGTAAGGCTTTAATGTTTCGGGAAAGGCATCGGGGACAAATGCATCGAGTAGTCCGATGGTATATCCCATCGAAATATCTGCAGCGCTGAAGGTGTCGTTCACCAGATAAGTGCGGTTGTGCATATGATCGGCCACCATCTGACCGGCTGCGACGGCACGAGTTGCCATTTCTGTAACCACGGCATCGATTCTTTTATCGCCCGGGAATTCTCGGCCATGGTTGACGATTTCTCCTAAAGGCCGGGAGAAGGTGGCTTCGGCAAACCAGTGCCATTGCAGATATTCGGCGTGTGCTTGTGTCCCTGGTTCGGGTTGGAATTTGCCGTTGCCGTATTTTGCTAAGATATAGTCCATCATCGCGACGGACTCGAACATAGTCATATCCCCGTCTACTAGGACGGGGACTTTGCCCAGTGGGCTGATCTCTCGCCATTCAGGGCGTGCACGGGCTTGCATAGAAAAGTCGATGTTTTCGACTTCGATGGGTATGCCGAGTTCTTCACAGAGCCAGATTACGCGTATACCCCGCGTGCCGGGGGCGTGATAAATTTTCATTATTGATCTCCCGAACTGGAGTGTTAACTATGCCCGGACGAACGCAGGCAAACAACAAAACTCAACCAAACGATGCAAACGTTTATGACTATCTAGCATCGCTTAAGAATAAAGGTCGGGCTGAGGATGCAGAAACTCTTCTCCGAATGATGATTGAGATCACGGCAGAGAAGCCTCGTATGTGGGGCCCGACGATAATTGGTTTCGGTGAATACCATTATGCCTACGAAAGCGGCCGGGAGGGTCATGCCATGCTGGTTGGCTTTGCTCCGCGCAAAGCCAACATGGTGATCTATATCATGCCGGGATTCTCAGACTACCAAAATCTGCTTGCCAAGCTTGGCAAGCACAGGACAGGTTCGTCTTGTTTGTATTTGGGACGACTTACCGGTACTGACCTGAATGTACTACGTCAGTTGATCGAGCGATCTGTAGA